>JBMDXR010000026.1:0-99909 GCA_048594925.1 Gaiellaceae bacterium | reverse complement strand
ACCTCCCCGTACATCTGGATGAGCCGCCGGTACGAGTCGAGCGCGAAGCGCTGGTTGCCGGTAGAGGCAGCGAGACCTTCGACGGCGACGTCGTTCAGGCCGAGGTTCAGGATCGTGTCCATCATCCCCGGCATCGAGATCGCCGCACCGGACCGCACGGAGACGAGCAGCGGATCACGATCGTCGCCGAAGCCCTTCCCCGTGCGCTCCTCGAGCGCCGCGATGTGCAGATCGACCTCTGCATCGAGGCCGTCGGGGACCTGGCCGCCGCCGGCGAGATACGCGCGGCATGCCTCCGTCGTGATCGTGAACCCGTCGGGCACAGGGACGCCGAGCTGCGTCATCTCCGCGAGCCCGATCCCCTTCCCCCCGAGGAGCTCGCGACCGCCGCCCGAGTCCTGGTCGAAGTCGAACACGTAGCGCATTTGCGGGGGGAATCTACCCGCAACAGGCAGGGACCTAGGACCGCATGGTTACGTGGTCGCCCCTGCCGTGTAGGTCGCGAAATCGCGTACTGGTGAGACACGGGTGAGACACGGAGTTCGTTGTCGATGCCGAGAACGTGAGGGACACGTCGCGAAGAGACATCTTGTCGACCCATCGACGTGCGTCATCGTCCGCGGCGGGACCGGGCGCGAGCGTAGCTCGATTCGCGCCGTCATCCTTCGGACAGATCGAGCACGCGGATCCGTCGCGGGTTCGGACGACCTCGTCGCTGACTACGGCACCGACGCCGTGATCAGGATCGTTGTCGCAACCGCAGTCGTCGTTCTCGCTGCGTTTCGCAGCGGGAAACGTCACCGCTGTATCCGCCGCCGTTCAACACCGAAGCGGATGCCACACGTCGCACGTCTGTCCGTCGGACCATACGACGTACCGATGGAGGCGGTAACGACCAGTTTACGTGGTTGCCCAGGTCGTATACGCCGTCAATCGCGCGCTGGTGTGACATGAGGGTGACATGGGAACCTGTCGCCGGTGGCGGCAACGGACACGTCCCGAACGGACCATCTTGCGCCGACGCTCCCGGCGCGTCATCGTGACGACCGAGGGCCGGTCCGATCGGTGGGAACCGTTCCCGGTGTTCAGGTAGCCGCCGGCCCCACCTGAGCCGAGTCCCTAGCCAGCACGCGGTCCCCGCGTGAGCGATTGCAGGAGGCGTGAGCCGCTTCTGCCTTTCGAGAATCATGGGTACTTCGGTCGCGCAATTCGACGCGACCCACGGACACTCGGTGCCCGAGTCGGGGGTGCATCTGCGTGGTCTGCTCGACACGTACGACACCAGGGAGGCTGAACGTGCCGCCCCCCGGGCCGATCCGGATGAGCCAAGACCAACGCTGTCGAGGATCGTGGCAGCAGAGCCGGGTCGAGCGATGGTGGCTCTCGTCGTCGCTGTCCTCGTCGCTCGATGGCGCGACGGAACCGGACGTGAGCACACCGGGCTCTGCGGTCACGAACGGAGGCTCGCGCGCGACTCTCGGGGGACCTAGCCCTGTTCGTCGAGCATAAACTCGCGCACGAGACGGATCACGGCATCGGGCTCACCACCGAGTCCATGACCGGCGTTTCGAAAGCGCACTACGCGCGCGACGCCAGGTCGCATACGACGAGCGGCCACCATTGCCGTTGAGCAACACGATGGTCGGCCGTTCGCGCATCGACTCGCCCAGGAACGAGCTTCGGACCATCGATGTCCACGAAGAGCCGACGTCCCCGACGGAGACCATCATCGCGGCGACGGTAACAGGGCAGCCGTTGGTTCAGCCCACCAATCTCCCGGTTGCGCTCCTCGATCCGCAGGTGGCTCGCTGCTCGGGATCGTCCGCGGCGGACCTCCTCGACGACGCGATCGGCGGCCCTCGCGACGGATCAACGTCTCGATGGCGTCACCGAGCGGATGGTCGAGGCTCGAGCGGAGGTCGACGATCGCGTAGACGATCGCAGTCGCGACAAAGATGTTGACTCAAGAGCGCTGGCCGCACCTGCGCCCAACGCCTGGGGTGGCGCGTCGCTCGGGAAGCGGGGGGCGCTCGCCGGAGGGCGACGGCAGGCGCTCCCCCAAACGTTCCCGAGTCCTGCCCACTCTCGTCTCAGGAGGGGTTGTGTGTCAGGAGTCGACTGCGTCGCGGCAGAGCTCGGGAATGTCGATGCCTTCCTGCATCCACTGACCCGCGGAGCGGCCACGCGTTGGGTTCTCCGGGTCGTTCGCGTTGTTCACCCATGGCCCCGGCGACTGGGTCGGGAGCACGTTCCCTGCCTGCGTCCCCGGCTCCTGTTCGGCGGGCCCACCGGGGCTACTGTCAGCCATGTTCGGCTCGTTCCCGTAGAGAACGTCTGACATACAGTCGCCGACCGTTGGCCCGCTCTGCTCGTTTCCTGCGGCCTGCGCTCCGGCTACCACGACGAGCAACGCGATGAGCGCGACGACGGAGAGTCTCGCTCCAATCATCGTCCCCTCCTTTCCGTTCGTCGGCACGAGGTTCGTGCCGTTGTTCGAGTGCATCGGCAGACGCCCCCGATCACCCGAGGGCTCGTCCGAGCCACCTGTCGACGAACGGCTATCACAGGGGGGTTCTACACTCGGCCGGGTGTCACGCAGGATCCTTGCGATGGGCGGCCACTCGCCCGTGTTCGAGGATGCGATCCTCGAGTTCGGAGGCCCGCGCGTGTGCTACGTGCCGACGGCGAGCGGCGACGAGGATGGGCAGCTCGTGCGCTTCTACGAGTCGTTCGCGCACCGGACGGAGGCGAGCCATGTCTCGTTCAACCCGTGGCCGCGAGCCGACCTCCGCGAGCACGCGCTCGCCCAGGACGCGATCTACGTGTCGGGTGGCTCGACGGCGAACGCGCTGGCGATCTGGCGCGTCCACGGGTTCGACCGGATTCTCCGGGAGGCATGGGAACGCGGAATCCTGCTCTGCGGCTGGAGCGCCGGCATGATCTGCTGGTTCGAGGCAAGCGTCACGGACTCGTTCGGCCCGCAGCTCGAGGGCATGCGGGACGGCCTCGGTTTCCTCCCGGGGAGCGCGTGTCCACACTACGACGGCGAGGAGCTCCGCCGACCGGTCTACCAGGAGCTCGTCGCAAACGGATTTCCACCCGGCTATGCCGCGGACGACGGAGCCGCGCTGCACTTCATCGACACCGAGCTCCTCGAGGTCGTCGCGGTGACTCAGACGGCGACTGCCTATCGCGTCGAAACGCACGGAGAGACCCCACTCGAGCCCCGAAGGCTTTGAAGCGCGTCGCAGTCATGGCATCTGCGCCGGGGTGCGCGAGACGACGTTCGGGAGGACACCCGCCGAGCGGCTCGGCGTGCCGTTCGTCGAGCTCGATGCGCTCAACCACATCGGTCCCGACTGGGTCGAGGCGACTACCGACGAGCTCCGCGCGAAGGTCGTGCCCATCGTCGGCAGCGATTCCTGGGTAATCGACGGCAGCTACCGCAGCAAGCTCGCGATCTCGTCCTGGAGCAGCCGACGTCGTCGTCTGGCTGGACTTGCCTATCGGCGTATGTTCCCCTGTCTCCTGCGTCGCACCTTCAGCCGCTCGCCCGCCGCGAGGAGCTCTGGGGGCGGGAACCGCGAGACGCTCCGGAACGTGTTCTTCAGCCGGAATTCGCTGATCCTCTTCTCGCTCCGGACGTACGGCTGGAGACGCCGGCTCTACCCTGTGCAGCTCGCCCGCCTCGGCTCGTTCGCCTCGGTCGGGGACGGACGTCGACGACTTCCTGAGGAGCGCCAGCGGGCGTCGGGAGTAGCCTGCGCAGGTGGCAGGCGTCCCGAGCCTCACCCTCCGTCTCGCCGCCTTCTCGGCGGCCGTCCTTGGTGGCGTCTCGCTCGTTGGAGGAGCCTCGTCGAAGCCCGAACGGATGCACACGATCCGCGTCGAAGCCCGCGACTTCTCGTTCAAGCTTTCGCGCCGCTCGGTGCCTGCAGGTTCGACCGTGCGCTTCGTCGTCACGAACCGTGGCGCCGCGATGCACGACTTCGTAATCCGGAAGAAGCGCACGCGCGTACTTCGCCCGAGTCAGAAGCAGGTGCTCACTGTCGCGTTTCCGAAGAAAGGCTCATTCCGCTTCCTCTGCTCCGTACCCGGGCATGCTCGGCTCGGAATGAAGGGGTCGTTCGGCGTTTCCACGACGCCGCCGCCGCCTCCCCCGCCGCCACCTCCCGTGGACACCTCCGACATCGCGATGCTGACCGACGTCGGCTCGTTCGAGCAGCCGGTGCTCGTCACGGCGCCCCATGGAGACACGAGCAGGACATTCGTCGTCGAGCAGGTCGGCACGGTCCGCATCGTTCGCGACGGCGCGATCCTCCCCGAGCCCTTCCTGGACCTTCGCGAAAAGGTGACGGCCATGGGCGAATCCGGGCTGCTCTCGATCGCCTTCGCCCCCGACTACGCAGCGAGCGGGCTCCTCTACGCCTTCTACAACACCCGCGAGGGGCCGTACGGAGATCTTCGGATCGCGGAGTTCCGCGTTGCCGCTGATCCCGATCGGGTCGACCTGTCTTCAGAGCGCCCCGTGCTGACCATCCCGAAGCCGTACGAGAACCACAACGGCGGCATGCTGCAGTTCGGGCCTGACGGCAACCTGTACGCATCCGTGGGTGACGGCGACCCAGGCGTCCTCAACCGGGCGGGTGCGTTCGCCCAAAGGCTCGACGTGCTCCTCGGCGACATCATTCGCCTCGACCCCCGTGGCGGCGATCCGTACGTCGTGCCCGCTGACAACCCCTTCGTCGCCGCCCAGGCGGCCCGACCCGAGGTCTGGGCGTACGGTCTCCGAAACCCGTGGCGTTTCTGGATCGATCCCGACACGTACACGCTGTATGTGCCAGACGTCGGAAGCACGTCGCGCGAGGAGATCAACGTTGTCGCCGATGCGGGGCGCGGGGCCAACTTCGGCTGGCCGTGCTTCGAGGGGACACTGGTGTTCGACGCCACGGCCTCGTGCGATCGGCCCGTCGCACCCCTTCTCGAGTACCCGCGCGAGAACGGCGCGTGCGCGGTCATCGGCGGCGTCGTCGTCCGCGACCCGCGGCTGCCAGCACTCTCGGGCCGCTACCTTTACGGCGATTTCTGTCTGGGAACGATCACTTCGATCGTGGTCACCGGCGAACGCGTGACGGCTTCCGGCGAGCTTGGGCTCGTCGTGCCCCAGCTGACAGGGTTCGGCGTCGACGGAGTCGGGCGCGTCTACGTCACATCGCTTGCCGGCGACGTCTTCCGGATCGATCCGAAGAACTGATCATCCGCGTGCCCCGGGAGCGCAGCTCTGCGATCCATGCGGCGGCCCTGAGCCCGAGCCAGATCGGCGTCAGGACGACGTAGAAGACGAGGTCTCCGAGCAGGAGCAGCACCCACCAGAGCGCAAAGCGCCGCCGCGGGACCCAGCCCTTCTCGCGGAGGTCCCCGCGACCGCCCGGCGGCGGCCGGAACGGGTCGCGCAGAGGCGGTTCGCCCGGAGCTCCGTACGGGCTCGGGGCCGGACGTTCCTCGCTCATGCCTTCGCCGCGGAGCGCCTTCGTCGCTCGACGAGTCGGATGATGCGCATCGCCGTCTCCTCGACGGAGAGCTCCGACACGTCGATCACCGGACAGCGGAGCCTGCGATGGAGCTTCGAAGCCTCCTCGAGCTCGCCGTAGACGGCCTCGAGCTCGGCGTAGCGCTTCCGCGGCGCGCCCATGCTCTTCACGCGCGCCGTGCGGATGTCGGCGAGCCGCTCGGCGCCGATGGTCAGGCCGACGATCTTCGCCGGATCGATCTCGAAGAGCTCCTCGGGAGGATCGATGCCGCGGACGACAGGGATGTTCGCGGCCTTGTGGCCCAGGTAGCCGAGGAAGATGGAGAGCGGCGTCTTCGACGTCCGCGATACCCCCACGAGGACGATGTCCGCCTCGTCGAGGCCTTTCCCCACGCCGTCGTCGTACTTCACGGCGAACTCGATCGCCTCGATCCGCTTGAAGTACGTCGAATCGAGCGGCGCGCGGGCGCCGGGCTCCATTCGAGCGGCCATGCCGGCGACACGCGAGATCGAGTCGATGGGATGCCCGAGCACGTCGCAGTAGTGCACGCGCGCACGCCTGCAGAGCTGGCGCATGGCGTCGCGGAGCTCCGGCTCGACGAGCGTGTACACCATCACCGCAGGCCGTCCACGGGCCTGCTGCACGGCGATGTGGAGATCGTCGACGTTCTCGACACGTGGGTGCCGGATCTCCTCGAACGGCTGATCGGGGAACTGAGCCTCGAGCGCGAGGACGAGCCGCTGGGCGGTCTCCCCGGTCGAGTCGGACACGATGTGGAGCTCGACCGGGACGCGGTCGCCGTCGTAGTTGCTCATCGGGAAGGAGGCTATCGCCCACGCCGTCTTGTGCTGAGGAGCCGTCGACGAAGGAGGGACGACGTGGCATTCGCAGAGCTGAAGCAGCGCCAGAGCGTGATGTAGGGCAACGGGTCGTACGAGCGCATCACGAACACGATCCGCGACATCCACGACCTCGTCATCGATCGGGTCAATCCGGAACGCGGCGAGCGCGTGCTCGATGCGGCTACGGGCACCGGGGCCGTCGCGATCCTCGCCGCGAAGCGCGGCGCCGAGGTCACCGGCCAGGATCTCGCTCCTGCCCTGATCGACACCGCCCGCGAGCGGGCAGCCGAGGAGGGCGTCGACGTCGAGTTCGAGGTCGGCGACGCCGAGGAGATGGCATACGACGACGCGCGCTTCGACGTCCTGACCTCGACCTGCAGGGTGATGTTCGCGCCCGACCATGCCGCCATCGCGGGCGAGCTGACGCGCGTGACACGGCCGGGTGGGCGTATCGCGCTCGCGAGCTGGACGCCGGAGGGAGGCCTAGGTCAGATGTTCCGAATGATGGGGCCTTTTCTGCCGCCAGCACCCGCACCCGGCGCGGGCAGCCCCTTCGCCTGGGGAGCCGAGGATCACGTCCGGCAGCTCCTCGGTGACGCGTTCGACCTCGAGTTCGAAGAGCACGTCTCGACGCTCGTCGTCTCGTCGGGCGAGGAATACTGGGAGCTCTTCTCGTCGTCATACGGACCGACGAAGACGGCTGCCGAGGCCCTCGACGAGGATAGCCGTGAGGAATTCCATCGGACGTGGGTGGACTTCTTCGAGGGCCATCGCGAGGGCGACGGGGTCGTTCATCACCGCGAGTATCTGCTGACGCTCGGGACGCGCCGCTAGTCCACCGGCTCCACCGAAACGAGGCGGTACGGTTCGCCTCCGTGCCCGACGTCGTGACCATGGACAAGATCGTCTCGCTCGCGCGACGGCGCGGGTTCGTCTTCCCCTCCTCGGAGATCTACGGCGGTCTCGGCTCGGCGTACGACTACGGCCACTACGGCGTCCTCCTGAAGGAGAACGTCAAGGCACGGTGGCTCGAGGCGATGGTGCGCGAACGCGACGACATCGTGGCGCTGGATTCGTCGATCATCCTCCACCCGCAGGTGTGGGAGGCCTCCGGCCACGTGACTGGCTTCACCGACCCGCTCGTCGACTGCCGCACCTGCAAGCTCCGTTTCCGCGCCGACCATCTCGACGATCCGGAGCACGAGGAGGTCTTCTGCGGCCGAAAGCCGAGCAAGAAGCCCGGGCAGACCCCGGAGTGCGACCTCACCGAGCCACGGCATTTCAACCTGATGTTCAAGACGCGGATCGGCGCAGTCGAGGAGACGGGCCTCGATGCCTACCTGCGCCCAGAGACGGCCCAGGGAATCTTCGTCAACTTCAAGAACGTCGCACAGATTGCTCGGCGCAAGCCGCCGTTCGGCATCGCCCAGGTCGGCAAGGCCTTCCGGAACGAGATCACGCCGGGAAACTTCATTTTCCGCACGCTCGAGTTCGAGCAGATGGAGATGGAGTTCTTCGTGCCGCCGGCCGACGCGCAGGAGTGGTTCCGGTACTGGGTCGACGAGCGACTCCGCTGGTACACCCGCTTCGGTGTCCGCGAGAGCCACCTGCGCGTGCGCCCGCACGAGGCCGACGAGCTCTCGCACTACTCGTCGGCGACGAGCGACATCGAGTACCTGTACCCGATCGGCTGGTCAGAGCTCGAGGGAATCGCGCACAGAGGTGACTTCGACCTGACCGCCCACACGGAGGCATCGGGGACGAAGCTCGAGTGGGTCGAAGGCGAGGAGCGCTACACGCCCCACGTCGTGGAGCCCGCGGCGGGCGTGAACCGCTCCATGCTGGCGTTCATGGTCGACGCCTACGACGAGGAGATCGTGGCGGAGCGACAGCGCACTGTGCTGCGCCTTCACCCCGCCCTCGCGCCGGTGAAGGTCGCCGTGCTGCCGCTGATCCCGCGCAGCGAGGACATGTCCTCGAAGGCGAGGGCGCTCTACCAGGAGCTACGGCGCGCCGTCGTCGCGGAGTACGACGGCTCCGGCCAGATCGGCCGGCGCTATCGGCGGCAGGACGAGATCGGCACGCCGTACGCGCTCACCATCGACGAGCAGACCCTGGAGGACGACACGGTGACGATCCGCGACCGCGACTCGCTCGCGCAGGAGCGGATCCCGATCTCAGGCGCGCGCGCGTTCGTCCTCGACGAGCTCGCCCAGGACTGGAAGACGCCGAAGCCGGACTAGCCGCGGCGGCGCCCGACGCCGAAGCGGGCGGTCGCCGTTCGGTCTTCTACGCGGAAGATCAGCGGAACGCATCCGGCACGCGCTCGCAGAAAGAAGCCTCCCGCGGATTCCAGCCGTTCAGGATCCCGGACGAACAGGGAGCGATGCGCAACGCGCCCACGGCAGACGTGCTTCCCCAGGTGATCGCGACCCGGTTCCTCCAGCGCCCTGGCACGCTCACGAGCACCGGCGGAGTGCCGGCGCGGACGACGAGCCCCGCCTTGCTCCACTAGGGCCACCTCCGATCGCCCGAGTCGACGGTCTGCGGAACGTACGCGGGCGGCACTGCCACCACGCCCAGGACGACGCGCTTGGGCCGGCAGGACACGGGCTCGCCGGGGATGACGACCCGGTCGCAGGTCGCGGTGGGAGATCCGGCGGGCGCCGCTGTCCACCCCGCCAAGCCGATGACGGCGACGGCGGAGAGGGCGATCGCGGCGACGACGCACACGTCGCTCTACACCTCGGGCGCGTCAGCGGTTCCCGGTCGTGGTCCGTTCCATGACGCGCTCGCTCGGCCCACCAAACCCGAAGCGTCGGTACAGCTCGTGCGCGTCCCGCGTGTGGAGGAACCACTTCGTGACCGAAAGCGGGCCCTCGTCGACGGAGAAGCGCACGAGCTCGACGCCGAGGCCGCGTCCGCGGTGCTCGTCGAGGACGTAGACGTCGGCGAGGTAGGACAGCACGTGGCCGTCGGAGAACGCCCGCGAGAAGCCGATCTGCCGCCCGTCCTTGTACAGGCCGACGACTCGCTCGGCGTTGTCGATGAGCGCGTCCTGGACCTCGCGTGGCCGACCCCTCGCCCAGTAGGACTCGCCGCCGAGGTAGGCATGGACGGCCTCGCGGTCGATCCGTGCCGGATCGTCGTCGAGCTCGTATCCGTCGCCGAGCTCTCGCTTCACGCCGTCAGCGTTCGGAGCCTGAACCCGCCATGGAACTCGTACGACGCGACGACGACGGCCAGCGTTTCGCGAAGCCCGCGCTCCCCGATCCCCAGACCGTGCGCGTCGGCGAGCGGGCTCCAGATGAGCGCGCTCATCCCGCGAAACGCCTCCGGAGAGAGGAAGACCGTCTCGTCCGGCGCGCACGGAGAGCACACGGCGCCACCGGCCCGCGGGAGGTAGCCGACGAGCGCATCCGTACCCCCACACTCGACGCAGCCCTCGAGATGCGGGACGTAGCCGGAGAGCCACAGGAGCTTCAGCTGGAACGCGAGCGCGAGCGGGTCGAGCGCCGCGCGGCCGCGGGAGCCGGCCGGAACGGCGTCCACCGCCGCAAGGAAGCGTGTCAGAGCCTCGAACGCGCGCTCGTTCCGCTCCTCCTCGACGAACAGCCGCAGCATCGCTTCGGCACCGACGAGGCCCACCGAGAGGCGGTACGAGTCCTCGCGGGCGGGCCGGTGCGCGTCGACGAGCGACACGCCGGTGACCGTGTGGAGCTCACCCGAGCCCTGGTGCAGCAGCAGTTCGACGTGCGAGAACGGCTCGAGCCGCGCGCCGAACCGGGACTTCGTCTTCCGGACGCCTTTCGCCATCGCGCCGATGCGGCCGCGATCGAGCGTGTACAGGTGGAGCACGCGGTCGGCCTCGCCGAACCGAAACGACCGGAGCACGACCGCTTCTGTCTTGTACGTGCGCCCCACGCGGTCAAGTCTAGGGACGACTCCTGCCGATCCGCGCGCGAACGTCGCGCCCACGAAGACGCGAACCCTCCCCCGTGACCCCGTCAGCACGAGGCCGATGATCGCCCCGTCGCGACGACCTCGACGAGCTCCTCGTGGGTCACGACTCGAGCGGCTGGCACCGCGGGCAGTACCACGTGCCGCGGCCGCCGACGCGTGTCTTGGCGATCGTCGTGCCACAGCGACGGCACGGCAGCCCATCCCGGCCGTAGACGCGGAACTCGTCCTGCATCGATCCCGCAGCGCCGTCGGGCGCTGCGTAGTCGCGCAAGGTCGAGCCCTGACGATCGATCCCGGCTCGGAGCGCGGCACGTATCGCGCGGACGAGCCGGGAGACCTCTTCCGCCGACACGCCGTTCGCCCGCCTCAGCGGGTTGACACGGGCCCGCCAGAGCGCCTCGTCCGCGTAGATGTTCCCGAGACCGGCGACGACGCGCTGGTCGAGGAGAACCGCCTTCAGCGGCGCCTTCCGACGCGCGAGCCGGCCGGCCAGCCAACGCGCGGTGAATCGCGGGCTGAGCGGCTCGGGCCCGTTCTTCGTCGCGAGGTACGGCTCGAGGTCGGCGTCCTCCAGCACGAGCCACGTCCCGAACCGCCGCACGTCGCGGTAGACGAGCCGCGCACCGTCGTCGAGCTCGATGACCGCCCGCTCGTGCGTCGCCGGGACGAAGCCGAAGCTCCCCGTCATCCGCAGATGCACGAGCAGGCCGAGCCCGCTCTCGAGGCGGAGGATCAGGTACTTGCCACGCCGCTCGACGGCTACGACACGATCTCCCTCGAGCTCCTCGGCCACCTCGAACAAGTCGTACGGGCGAGTGAGGCGCGGGTCGAGGATCTCGACGCGACTCAGCGTACGGCCTTCGAGACGCGGCGCGAGCTGCGCCCGGACCGTCTCGACCTCCGGCAGCTCGGGCATCGCCGAATCGTAAGCTTCCCCGGCCGGATGGCCGAGCACCCACAGACATGGCATCACGGCCTGATCGCCAGGTGGTGGTCGGAGTTCAACGACGACTTCCGGCCGCACGAGGTTCCGTACTTTCAGAAGTTCATCGAGGACGACGGGCAGCCGGCGCTCGACGTGGGGTGCGGGACGGGTCGTCTGCTCCTGCCCTACCTGCGGGCCGGATTCGACGTCGACGGTTGCGACGCTTCCGCGGACATGATCGCCCTCTGTCGAGAGAAAGCGGAGCGCGAGGGACTCTCGCCGAATCTCTACATACAGCCGATGCACGAGCTCGACCTGCCGCGCCGCTACCGCACGATCTTCGTCTGCGGCGCCTTCGGGCTCGGTAGCAATCGAACGCGAGACCTCGAAGCGCTACGCCGCTTCCGTGAATACCTGGAGCCGGGTGGCAGGTTGCTTCTCGACATCGAGCTCCCGTGCGCCGACGCAAGGCAGTGGCAGTTCTGGCTGAAGGACAAGCGATCGTCTCTCCCGGAGGACGAGCAGCCGCCCCGAGCAAGTAGGTCTGCCTCCGACAGGACCGAGTACGGATTGCGTTCACGCATCGTCGCGCTCGATCCTCTCGAGCAGAGCGCGGTACTCGAGATGCGCGCGACGATGTGGCGAGACGGCGTCGTCGTCGCCGAGGAGGTCCACAGGCTCGACATCGGCCTCTACTTCAGGAACGAGCTTCTCCTGATGCTGGAGCGAGCCGGCTTCGACGACATCGTCGTTCACGGTGACCATGTCGAGGAAGAGCCGACGGCAGACGACGACTTCGTCGTCTTCGTGGCGAGGAGGAACGGCTAGGCGACGATGTCGAGCAGGATCTCGCGGTGCGAGTGCGGCGGCTGGTCCGAGAGCTCGTACGCCGCGAGCACGGCCTCGACCGCACTCGCCGCAGTGCCCTCGTCCCGCGCGTGCACGTCCGCCAGCACCTGACTCGCTTCGACGTGTTGCCCGCGCTTCGCGCTGCACACGATCCCGACCGCGTGGTCGATCGGGTCGTCCTTCGTTCGACGCCCCGCTCCCAGCTGGAGCGCCGCAATGCCGATCGGGAGCGCCCCGAGCCTGGTCACGATTCCGGCGTACGGCGCGCGGACCTCCTGGATCACGGGCGCGCGGGGAAGCGCCTCGAGGTCCGGATCGCCACCCTGCGCGCGTATCCACCGCTCGTACATCTCGCGAGCCGATCCGTCCGTTGTCGCCTTCTCGGCGAGCTCGCGTCCCTCGACGGCGTCGACGCCGAGGTCCGAGAGCGCGAGCAGCCGAGCACAGGCCTCGAGCACGAGCTCGCTGAAGTCGGGTGGCCCCTCGGCGGAGATCGTCTCGACCGCCTCGCGCACCTCTAGCGCGTTCCCGACCGCGGCGCCGAGCGGCTGGTCCATGTCGGTCAGCAGGCAGACCACCTGGCGGCCCGCGCGCTTGCCGAGATCGACCATCTGCTCGGCGAGGATGCGCGCGTCGTCGATCGACTTCATGAACGCGCCGTCGCCGACCTTGACGTCGAGCACGATCGCATCGGCCCCCGCCGCGAGCTTCTTGGACATGATCGACGAGGCGATGAGCGGCACGATGTCGACCGTCGCCGTGACGTCCCTCAGTGCGTAGAGCTTCTTGTCGGCGGGGACGAGGTCGCCCGTCTGCCCGATGATCGCGACACCGATCTCTCGCACCTGTGAGACGAACTCGTCGATCGTGAGCTCCACGCGGAACCCGGGGATCGACTCGAGCTTGTCGAGCGTCCCGCCCGTGTGGCCCAGCCCGCGCCCAGACATCTTCCCGAACGGAACTCCGCACGCCGCGACGATCGGGCCGACGGCGAGCGACGTCTTGTCCCCCACCCCGCCGGTCGAGTGCTTGTCGACGACGCGCCGGCCGAGCGCGGCGCCGAGCTCGATCGTCTCGCCGGAGCGGATCATCGCGTCGGTCAGGGCATGTGTCTCGCGGCCGGTGAGCCCCTTGAAGTACACCGCCATGCACCAGGCGGCCATCTGGTAGTCGCGCACGTCGCCGCGTGTGAAGCCGAAGACGAGCTCCGAGATCTCCTCGTCCGAGAGCTCCTCGCCGTTACGCTTCCGCTCGATCAGCTCGGCGGGCTGGATCACGCTGCCTTCTCCGCGACGAAGACGACCGGTCGACGGCGAACGACCAGGGGTTCGTCGAGCTCCGGAACGCGATCTGCGCCCTCCCGCAACCGCACCGACGAACGCAGGTACGTGCGGATCTGCTCCGCATCCTGCACGCTGACGGCGCCGGAGGCATCGCGCGTCTCGACCGATGCGAAGTGCCGACCGAGAATCTTTGCGCCGTTCTCCGCTCCGAACGGAAGCTCCCAGCGATCGATTCCGGCGAGCTCGAACATCTCGATCAGATGATCGGCCGCGTTCGTCGCCGCGACCAGGCGACCGCCCGCACGCAGCACGCGCGCCAGCTCGGCGACTGCTCTGTCCAGATCGGGCACGTGGTACAGCATCCAGGCCGCGACGGCGACGTCGAACGACGCGTCGTCGAACGGAAGCGCCTGCACCTCACCCAACCGAGCATCGACCCCACGCGCACGCGCGAGCTCGACCATCCGCTCCGACTGGTCGATCGCGACGACGTCGGCGTCCAGCTCCTGCGTCATGCGCTCGGCGAGCTCGCCTTCGCCGCACCCGACCTCGAGGACGAAATCGGGGTCGACCTCGGCGACGGCCTCGAACGCGATCTCGCGCGCATCCGGTCCCGTCACCTCTGCATAGAGACTTTTCCGAGCGGCAAGCCCGGCCTCGGTCGCGTACTGATCGCGGACGTAGCTCCGGTCGTTGAGCTTCATAGCTCGATGACGCGGCCGGGAAGGCGCTTCCCGGGCGACTTTCCGCCGAGCCACGCGTTCACCGTCGCACCCACGTCGGCGAACTCGCCTTCCTCGTGGATCCGACCCGCCGCGTTCCTCCCCGCCGCATAGGCCAGCAGGAGCGCGTGCTCGCGGGAGTGGTCGGTCGACTCGGTCGTCGGGTCGCAGCCGTGGTCGGAGGTGAGGATGAGGAGGTCGCCTGTCTGCAGCGCTTCCAGGATGTCGGGCAAGCGCCGGTCGAAGTCCTGCAGGCAGCGGTGGAAGTTGACCGGGTCGTTGCGGTGCCCCCAGAGCATGTCGGTCTCGACGAGATTGACGAAGACGAGCCCCTCGTCGATGTTCTCGAGCAGCTCGATCGTCCGGTTGATGCCGTCAACGTTCGACTTCGTCGGGAACGCATCGTCGATGTCGCAGCCGGCGAAGATGTCCGGGACCTTCCCGACGCCGTACACGGTGTTGCCGGCTTCCCGTACGGACGTGAGGTAGTTCGGGCGTCGAGGCTCGAGCGAGAAGTCGTGGCGGTTCGCCGTGCGCTCGTAATTGCCGGGCTCGCCGGTGAACGGCCGCGCGATCACGCGGCCGACCGCATGGCGCCCGGTGAGGATCTCGCGGGCGACGCGGCACGCGTCGTAGAGCTCCTCGAGCGGGATGGTCTCCTCGTGCGCGGCGATCTGGAAGACCGAGTCCGCAGAGGTGTACACGATCCACTTCCCCGTCTGTTGATGCTCCTCGCCGAGCTCCTGGATGATCTCCGTCCCGGACGCGGGCTTGTTGCCGAGCACACCGCGGCCGGTCTGGTTCATGAACGGGTCGATGACGTCGTCGGGGAAGCCGTGGGGGTACGTCGGGAAGGCCGTCGGGGTCACGACGCCCATGAGCTCCCAGTGCCCGGTCGTCGTGTCCTTTCCCTTCGAGCGCTCGAACAGGCGGCCGGCCACCGCGGGTGCGCCGGGCTGCGGCGGGCACCCCTCGAGCGGGAGCACGTTGCCGAGCCCGAAAGCCTCGAGATTGGGCAGGTCGAGGCCTCCGACGGCGCTGGCCACGTTGCCGAGGGTGTTCGAACCTTCGTCCCCGTACTCCCCTGCATCCGGCAACTCTCCAGCGCCGACGGCGTCGAGCACGATGACGCACGCCCGCGGCATTGCGCGGGCTATTCTACGGCCGCTTTGGACGACGTCCTCGGGCTTCTGCTCCTCGCCGTTTACATCGTCGGAATCGTCGGCCTCGCCGCGGGAGTGACGTACGCGGTGATCAGGATCTTCCCGACCGAGCGGAACCCCAAGAAGCCGGACAAGCCCGAATCGTCCTCGCCCCGACGCGGCGAGGAGAGCGCGGGCGGCCGCCTCTTCCGCAGGGCGAAGCGCGAAGCACCGAGTTAGTGCGCAAGACCGGAAGCTCGCTAGCGCGCGACTTCCGGTCGCGCGAAGCCCCCTGAAGGCGCTGCTTCGCAGCCGCATCGCTACGAGTGCTCATCCGCTGCGTCAGGCCACGCCGGCCGTGAGGGCATCGTCAAGTGGCGTGTACTCCATGTCGTGCGCCTCGGCGACGGCCTCGTAGGTGAGCTTGCCGCCGAACGTGTTCACGCCGCGAGCAAGCTCCGGATTCGCGGTCACGGCTCCCACCGCGCCGAGGTCGGCGAGCTGCTCGACGTAGGCGAGCGTCACGTTCGTCAGCGCCCGCGTCGACGTGATCGGCACCGCGCCGGGCATGTTCGCGACGCAGTAGTGGATGACGCCGTCGACCGTGTAGACGGGATCGTCGTGCGTCGTCGGCTTCGAGGTCTCTGCGCAGCCGCCCTGGTCGATTGCGACGTCCACGAAGACCGACCCCTCCTTCATCGTCCCGAGCATCTCTCGCGTGATGAGCTTCGGTGCGAGCGCGCCGGGAATCAGGACGGCGCCGATCGTCAGGTCCGTGTCCTTGATCGACTCCTCCAGCTGGAGCGCCGAGGACATGAGCAGCTGGACGCGGCCGCTCAAGATCTGCTCGAGGGAGCGCATCCGGTCGACCGAGCGCTCGAGGATCGTCACCTCGGCTCCCATGCCGAGCGCGATGACTGCAGCGTTGTACCCAACCATCCCACCGCCGATCACGAGCACGTGGGCCGGCGCCACTCCCGCGACGCCGCCGAGGAGGATCCCGCGACCGCCCTTCGGCTTCTCGAGCTGGTCCGCGCCGGCCTGCGGGGCAAGGCGGCCGGCGATCTCGCTCATCGGCGCGAGGAGCGGCAGCGCGCCGCGGTCCGTCTCGACCGTCTCGTACGCGATCGCGGTGATCCCGGAGTCGAGGAGCGCTCGCGTGAGCGGCTCGTCCGCAGCGATGTGGAGATACGTGAAGAGCGTCAGGTTCTCGCGGAGTCGCGGATATTCGACTGCGATCGGCTCCTTGACCTTGAGGAGCAGCTCGGCGCCCGCCCACACGTCGTCCACCGACGCGATCGTCGCCCCCGCGCGCTCGTAGGTCTCGTCGGCGAACGCGCTGCCGACGCCGGCGCCCGTCTCGACGAGCACCCCGTGGCCTCCCTGTACGAGCTCGCGAGCGCCCGCCGGAGTGAGGGCGACGCGGTACTCCTGGGGCTTGATCTCCTTCACCACGCCGATTCGCATGCGGGCGGGACGATAGCGCCCCCCTCCGCCGGATACGCGAGACTTCTGCGGTCGATCAAGGAGGAGCCGTGTACACCTCTGGCGTCTGGGTCGTGAAGCAAGGACGCGAGGACGAGTTCGCCCGCCGCTGGCAAGAGAGCGCGGACCGGCTCGCGCTCGAGTACCCCGACTTGAAGTTCATGCTCTTGCGCGATCGGGAGAACCCACGACGGTTCGTCAGCCTCGGGGAGGGCTGGCGGAACTTCGAGCAGGTCGAAGCTGCGCGCAGCTCGCCCGACTTCCAGGACGGGATGGCCGCGATCTGGCGCATGCTGGAGTCGGGAGACATCTCCACCCTCGACCTCGTCCTCGAGGTCAGCTGACGAGCTCGGTCTCGGCCGCGACCGCGACGAGCTGGAGTGTGACCTCGACCATGCCGTCGAGATCGGCGACGGCGATGTGCTCGTCTGGCGTGTGGATCTCCATCATCCCGTTCGCGAGATTCACGCAGTGCAGACCACGCGCGTTGAAGACGTTCGCGTCGGCACCGCCGCCGCTGAGCGCGAAGGACGCCGTGTAGCCCGCACGCGCCAGCGCCTCCACCGCGAGGCGCACGGGTGGGTCGCTCTCGCGGAATCGATAGCCGGGGAAGCTCGGTCGCACCTCGGACTCGACCTCGCAGTCGGTGAGACTCGCAGCGAAGCCGGCGCTCTCGAGCATCTCGCGCGCGAGGTCGACCGCTTTCCGCTCGTCGTGGGAACGCACCTCTGCAGTGAACGAGCACCACTCAGGCACGACGTTCCGTGCAGTTCCGCCGGAGATGACGCCGACGTTGGCGCTCGTCTCGTCGTCCACACGGCCGAGACGGAAGTCCGCGATCGCCCGTGAGGCTGCGGCTACGGCCGACCTGCCGTCCTCGGGATGCATTCCGGCGTGCGCCGCTCGTCCGTGGAAGCGAAAGTCGAGAAGCCGCGCATGCGGCGACCCGAGCACGATCTCGCCGATCGCGGCGCCCTGGTCGTAGACGTAGCCGGTAGTGGCCACCAGCCGCGTGTGGTCGAACGCGTCGGCACCGCGGAGCGACATCTCCTCCTGCGGTGTGAAGAGGAGCTCGATGCCGGCGTGCTCCCGGCCCTCGTCGAGGACGCGCCTGACGCCTTCGAGCATCGCGGCGACCGCGGCTTTGTTGTCGGAGCCGAGGATCGTCCCCGCGGCGTTTCGAACGATCCCATCGTCGAGGATCGGGTCGATCGCCGCCTCGGGAGGCACCGTGTCCGTGTGCGCGCAGAGGAAGATCGGCGTCCCCAGCCCGCCATCCGTCGGCGGAATGCGGCAGTAGATGTTTCCGGTGTCGCCGCGGAGGCCGACAGCGGTGTCGTCCTCGTCCCACTCGAGCCCGAGGTCGCTGAGGTACGAGCCGACGCGATCCGCCACGGCGCGCTCGCTCCCGGACGGGCTCGGCAGCGCACAGAGCTCCAGGAAGAAGTCGAGATACGGTGAGCGAAGCGACTCCTGCACGCGGCGCATAACGTACCCGCGCCGTGAGCGAGGGCTTGTGGCGAGACGCCCGCCGAACGCGCGATCGTCGCGACAGCTCGGCTCGCGTCCGACTAATCCGCTGCGTGCGTGTAGGGCTCGATCCTCGCCAGGATGGACGAGCTCTCCGGATCGTCGACGCGCCGAAGGAGGACGCGGACCTCCGAGCGATGCATCGAGTCCGGCTCCCAGCCGCTCGAGCGAAGATCGTCGACGAGACTGCTCCACGCATCCTCGGCCGCCTGCTCACGGCGCGATGAGCGCCCCATTCTCCAGAAGCTCCTCGACCTCGCGACCCGCCTGACCTTCCCGCCCGGCTCTTCGGCGACGACGACGAAGCTGGAGCGAAGCAGGCCCGTCCGCCGAATCACGGTCCGGCGAGGCTCGCGTTCGATGCCGGGCTCGGCGACCGCGACCGTCGGCAACGGCGTGCACCGTGCCCGCCGCGTGCTCGAGGGTGGCCGATCACCGGGCCGATCACCTGCAGGAGGCTTCGCAGGCCTCGGCCTCCTGCTCTGCACGCGTGGCGCCACGAGCGCCGCCGTCGGCGCGACCGCATGCATCGCGAAGGCCACCGCAACGCCTCCGAGCGCCAGCACCGTCAGCCAGACGCCCCAGCGGGCGGGGTCTCCCGACAGCGGGGTCGCGTCGGGATCCGTCGTCGACGGCGGGAGCAAGGGGCCGCTACTGGGCGACCGCGCGCGTGGGGCATGCTCGACATGAACGCGCTCCGACGTCAACCTGTTGGGCACGTTCGCCGTCTGAGCGACGGCAGCCGGGGTGACAACCAGGGTCCAGAACAGGGCGGCGCTCACGGTCAGCGTGCGGATCCGGGCAGCATTCCGGACGCGAGTGCGCCTACGCGACACCCGTCCGGGTGGGTTAGACATCGGGCCTGAGCCGTGCGACTTCCTCGATCGTTCCATCCGCGTGCCAGCGCTGGCGCATCATCGAGCCGGGCTCGAGCTCGCCGTGGAGATACGAGACCGCCGCCGGCTGCCACTCGAGCAACTCGAGCTACCCGATTGCCTCCGAAAAGGGCATGAATCGGGCGCCGACACCACGCCGTCCGGATCGTCCGAGCGTAGCGTCCCGCGCCACGCCGCACGTCGAAGGTCCAGACGGTCGAGAGGTAGCCGCCTCCCGCGTCCCGCCCTCGATACGCAGCAGCGGGGCGGGGCGGCGGTTGTCGATCTGGAGGACGTACGCGAGCCGGCCGGGATCGACGATCTCCAACCCCGTCTCTTCCCGTAGCTCGCGCACGAGCCCCTCGGTGACGAGCTCACTCGCCTCCACGCGGCCCGCAGGCAGCGACCAGAAGCGGTCTCCGCCGGGCTCGCCCTGCAGGACAGCACGATCTCGTCGTCGCGCCGGACGAGTGCCGCGGCGATGTTGAGGTGAACGACGCCTTCCGGATCAGGTGGCGGCTGCACGAACCGCCGAGCGTGCGCGTGCACGCTCGAGCGCCGCCGCGACGAACTCGCGGAACAACGGAGCGGGCCGCGTCGGCCGCGACTTGAACTCCGGGTGGAACTGGCTGGCCACGAACCACGGGTGCTCCTGGAGCTCGACGATCTCGACGAGCCGGCCGTCCTGGAACGTCCCCGATACCACGAGGCCCCCATCGACGATGCGCTGGCGAAGCTCGTTGTTCACCTCGTACCGATGACGGTGCCGCTCGTGCACCACGGGCTCGCCGTAGGTCTCGCGAGCGCGCGTCCCCTCCTCCAGCTCGACCGCCTGCGCACCGAGCCGCATGGTGCCCCCCAGGTCCTCGATCTCCTTCTGCTCGGGGAGCAGGTCGATGACCGGGAACGGCGTCTCCGGATCCATCTCGGTCGAGTTTGCGCCGTCCATGCCGCAGACGTGCCGCGCGAACTCGGACACGGCGACGTGCATGCCAAGGCAGATGCCGAGGTACGGGATCTCCTGCTCGCGGGCGACGCAGCAGGCGAGGATCTTCCCCTCCCAGCCTCGCGACCCGAACCCACCGGGGACGAGCACGCCGTCCGCCCTCTCGAGCTCGTGGACTGCCTCGTCGTACGACATGTTCTCGGCGTCCACCCAGCGCACGTGGACGCGGCAGCCCGCGTGGACGCCTGCATGCTTCAGCGCCTCGTGGACGGAGAGGTAGGCGTCGTGGAGCTTCACGTACTTCCCGACGAGCGCGATCTCGACGTCCTCGCGCAGCTCGCGAGTGCGCTCGATGAGCTCACCCCACTCGCCGAGGTCCGCCGCCGGTCCGTCGAGACCGAGCTTCTCGCAGACGAGCGTGTCGAGGCCTTCCGCCTGCAGGACCTCGGGGACGAGGTAGACGTCCGGAACGTCGGGAGCGCCGATCACCGCACGCCGGTCGACGTCCGCGAAGAGCGCGATCTTCTCCCGGATGTCGTCGGACAGCGTCTCCGTCGAGCGGCAGACCACCACGTCCGGGTGAATACCGATGCGCCGGAGCTCGTTCACGGAGTGCTGCGTCGGCTTCGTCTTCAGCTCGCCGGCGGCGTCGATGAACGGCACGAGCGTGACGTGGAGATAGAGGACGTTCTCCGGGCCCACCTCGCGCCGGAATTGCCTGATTGCCTCGAGGAACGGGAGCGACTCGATGTCGCCGACCGTGCCGCCGATCTCCGAGATGACGACGTCCGCGGGGGCGACCTTCTCCGCCCGGCGTATGCGCGCCTTGATCTCGTTGGTGATGTGCGGAATGACCTGGACCGTCGCGCCCAGGAACTCACCCTTGCGCTCGCGCCGGAGGACCGAGTCCCAGATCGCGCCGGCCGTATGGCTCGCGTTCCGTGAGAGGTTCTCGTCGATGAAGCGCTCGTAGTGGCCGATGTCGAGGTCGGTCTCGGCGCCGTCCTCGGTCACGAACACCTCGCCGTGCTGGAACGGGCTCATCGTGCCCGGATCGACGTTCAGGTACGGGTCGAACTTCTGGGCCGACACGGAGAGGCCGCGCGCCTTCAGCAGCCGGCCGAGCGAGGCGGCCACGATGCCCTTCCCCAACGCGGAGACGACACCACCCGTGACGAACACGTACTTGGCCACGGGGTCTCACCGTAGCACCTAGGGAGGTCGGGCAAGATCGGAATCCGCTGAAGCGCGGACTCCGATCGCGCGAGGATCCCTGGAGGCGTCCGCGTCGGGCCGCTGCGGGTGTGATCCATCAGCCTTCAGTGAGCGTGGCGATGAACTCGGCGCCGCCGGCCATGCGCTCGACCTCCTCGCGACGGAGGAGGTCGTCGAGCTCCTCGATCCGCGTGTGCGTCGGGTCGCCGGGGACCTTCTCGACCCGGAAATGGGAGTCGGCGACGCTCGCGATCTGGGGAAGGTGCGTGATCGTGAGCACCTGCGCGCGCTCGGAGAGGCGCTGCAGCGTCGCGGCGACCGCATGGGCGGTGACGCCGCCGATGCCCGCGTCGATCTCGTCGAAGACGAGGGTCTCGCCTCCCGCCACGGCGGCGAGCGCGAGAGCGATGCGCGAGAGCTCCCCGCCCGACGCCGTCTCGGCAATCGGCGCGAACGGGAGCCCGGCGTTCGGGCGGACGAGGAACGCGACGTCGTCCGCCCCCGTCGCACCGACCTCGCGCTCGCGGAGCTCCACGAGGAACTCGCCCTCACCAACGCCGAGCGAGGCGAGCTCCTCGGCGACCGCCTGTCCGAGCGCGGCCGCGTTGGTCGCGCGCGCCTCCCGCAGCTCCGAGGCGAGCTCGTTCATTCGCGCCTCCGCCCGATCGACCGACTCTGCAGCCGCCTCCACGGGGTCGCCGCCGACCGCGGACTCGTCGAGCTCGTTCTCCGCCCGCGCCGCCAACTCGAGAAGCTCGTCGTACGACGAGACGGCGAAGCGGCGCTTCAAGTCGGCGATCGCCTGGAGCCGCTCCTCGACGCTCTCGAGCACACCGGGCTCGGCGTCGAGGGTCGCCAGGAAGCTGTGCAGCTCGCCGCCCGTCTCGCGGAGCCGGATGGACAGATCTCGCAGCTCGTCGGCCGTTCTCGCCAGCTCGGGCGCGATCCGCTCGAACGGGGCGACGGCTCTCTCCGCGAGAGCGGTGAGCGACGCGGCGCCGTCACCCTCCTCGGGGGCGATCGCCGAGGCGGCCGCGCTCGCGGCATCCGCGAGCTCCTCGACGTGCCTCAGGCGCTCGCGTCGTGCGAGCAGCTCCGGCTCGTCGCCGGGCGCCATACCGTGCGTTGCGTCGACCAGCGCCTGGAGCTCGGCGAGGCGAAAGGCAACTGCGTCGGCATTGCGCGTCAGCTCGGCGTAGCGCCGGCGAGCAACGCCGAGCTCTCGCCAGGCGAGCTTGGAGACGTGGCGCCTTTCCAGCTGCTCGGCACCGCAGAACGCGTCCAGCACGTCCAGCTGGAACGAGGGACGGGCGAGTCGACGCTGCTCGAACTGGCCCGACATGGCGATGAGCCTTTCCGCGGCCGCGGCCACGTCCTCCCGCGCGACCGCGCGTCCCCAGGCGTAGGCGCGCGTGCGCCCGTCGCCGAAGACGCGGCGTGCGATCACGAGCCCCGCCTCACCTTCTGGGCGAAGCTCCGCGAGTGCCGCGAGCTCCTCCTCGTCGAAGAGACCCTCTGGGACGTCGAGCTCGGCCTCGACGTATGCCTCGGTGCCTTCGGCGCCCACCGCCGACGCATCGGCACGCGCCCCGAGGAGCAGCCCGATCGCCTGGGCGAAGATCGTCTTTCCTGCGCCCGTCTCGCCCGTCACCGCGTTCAGCCCGGGCGCGAACGAGAGCTGCGCCTCGCGGATGAGGACGAGATTCTCGATTCGGAGCCTACGAAGCACGCGTCTCGAAGGGTTCGCTCAGATCGACGGTCGTCCAGGCGACGCGTTGGAGCGTCTCCGAGTCAGGCAGGCCGGGCTTTCGCCAGATCACCTCCGCATAGACCCCGTCGGGATCGTGGAATCCCATGATCCATGCCGTCTTCATGTCGCGAACGTCGCCGTCGGCAGCTGCCGCTGCCTCGATCCGTCGGCGAAGCTCTCGAAACGTCGCTTCGGACGTCGTAAGAAATGCGAAGTGGTCGAGACGACCGCGCTGGAACATCACTCCCGGAGCGGGCGGAAGTGGTGGCCCGTCCAGGATCTGGAACGGGTGAAGCACCGTCGTGGACCCGACCTCGAGGAAGACATGGCGCACGCCCTCCTCTGTCATGTCGAGCGTCTTCGTAGCGTCGAACACGAGCTCGTAGAAGCCCACGAGCCGGTCGATGTCGTCCGTGACGAACGACACGTGATGAATGCCTTCGACGAGCGCCATCACTACGAGGCAAAGCTCTGGCGATAGCGGCGCACGAAGGTCGCCTCCGGGAGCGTCGCGAGGAGGGAGCGCTCGGCGGCCATGCGCACGACCGCGCGGTCCGCCTTCCCCAGCGTGGACACGCGATGTCCGTCCACGAGCACGCCTGCCTCGACATCCGCCGAGCGGTTCCACACGATGACGTCCGAGCTGGGCGGAATGACCAGCGGGCGCGCGTGCAGCGAGTGTGCCGCGACGTAGGTCAGGGCGATCGCCTCGAGCCCCCACATGAGCACGGGCCCGCCGTTCGACAGGTTGTACGCGGTCGAGCCGGACGGCGTCGAGCAGATGATCCCGTCGCACGGCTGGCGTCCGAGCTCCTCCCCACCGACGGCGAGCTCGAGCTCGATCATGCGACCGAGCGAGGCGCTCGCGACGACGACGTCGTTCACCGCAACTGCGCGGCCGTCCGGGTGCTCGAGCTCGAGTGTCGGCAGCTCGACGACCTCGTACTCACCGGTGAAGACGCGTGCGAGTCCGGCTTCGAGATCGCGTCGCCCCATCGAGCTGAGGAACCCGACGCGGCCGAAGTTGACTCCGATGACCGGCACACCCGTCCCGAGGAAGCGGGTCAGGGCACGAAGGACGGTTCCGTCGCCACCGAGAACGACCACGAGATCGGCCGACCCGGGATCCACCGCAGCCTCGATGCGGTGCTTCTCCGCCTCGTCGGGAGGGATCACCAGCTCCACGCCGTGTTCCTGGGCGACGGCCTGAAGACGCGCGAAGCCGGATCCGATCTGACCGGGCGTGCCGTGCGTGACGACGGCGGCCCGCGTCACGCGCCTAGCCGACTGCGTCGGCGATCCAGCGGTCGATGTCATCGGGATTCGGTTCGCCGGGTCGATGCTTCAGGTGGACGAAGAATTCCCGGTTCCCCTTCGGGCCGGGAAGTCCGGAGTCTACGACCCCGGCCGTCACCCCACCCCAGGCGTGTGCGGCTCCGACGACTCTTTTTATCACCTTTCGGTGCACGGCAGGGTCACGGACGACACCCTTGCCGACCTCGCTCCGCCCCGCCTCGAACTGCGGCTTGACGAGGACGAGGGCCTCCCAGTCCGGTGCGGCGAGAAGGAGCACCGGCGCCAGGGCCTTCGTGACACTGATGAACGAGACGTCGCAGACGACGAGCTCGGGGGGAAACGGCAGCCCTGTGAGCGTGCGGGCGTTGACCCGCTCCAGCACGGTCACGCGAGGATCCGAGCGAAGCCGCGGGTGGAGCTGGCCGTAGCCGACGTCGATCGCGACTACCCGGGACGCACCGGCTTGGAGCAGACAGTCCGTGAACCCACCCGTCGATGCGCCCACGTCCGCGCAGTCGCGCCCCGCGACGTCCACGTCGAGCCCGTCGAGCGCGTTCTGCAGCTTCTCACCTCCGCGCGAGACGAAGCGCGACGGGCTCTCGACCTCGAGCTCTGCGTCCTCGGTGACCTGCTCCCCGGGCTTGTCGTGTCCCCGGACGAGCCCCGCGAGTATGAGCGCCTGGGCCTGGGATCGCGACTCGGCGAGCCCGCGCTCGACGAGGAGGACGTCCAGGCGCTTCTTCCTCACGCGGCCACGCGGAGCACTCGCTGCGCCGACCAGAGCTTGAACGCGACGAGGACGACGAGCGTTGCCGCCGTCAACACCATGAAGGCGACGGGATCGAGCCACACGCCCACGAGCGCCAACCCGACGAGCACGACGATCGCGACAGCTCGAGCGACCTCCGTCCCGTGCAACACGCCCTGAGCGGTGGCACGCTGCGCGATCGTGACGCAGGCGAGGTAGAGAGCCGTGCCTCCCGCGAGCGCCCACCGGGTCCCGGCGTCGAGATTCCCGGCGGACGCGTCCTCGATCGAGACCGCGATCCCGGCACTGACGGCGGTGAGCGCGGCGAGGAGCGGGATGTGGACGTGCGTGAAGACGAGGATTGCCGGAGGCGACGGCCGCATCGTCACCTCGCCTCCGCCGCCGAAGTACACCCACCAGAGGGCGGCCGCGACGACGAACCCGAGTACCGCGACGACGGCGGCGGCCAGCTCCCAGTCCGATCCCGATGTTCCGAGGGCGACCACGACGATGGTCTCGCCGAGAACGATGATCGTAAAGAGCGCAAAGCGCTCCGGAACGTGGCTCGTATGCACGGGGATCGCAGTGAAGAGCCGGCGCGCGAGCGTCGGGATGCTCAGCTCCCACGCGAGCGCGATGGCCCAGAGGACGTAACGCGCGGGCGGCTCGAAGGCGAGCGACAGGGCCCAGATCGCGATGGCGACCGAGTACTCCCACGCGTAGCGCGCGATGAGAGGGCGGGCTTCCGGGACGTGGCGGTACGACCGCAGGTAGAGGCCGACCATGAGCGAGCGCAGGACGAGGTAGGCCACGACGAATCCCGCACTGTCGCCGTGCGAGACGTCCGGGATCTGGATCGCGAGCGCCGCGATCGCGAGCATGGCCGTGAACATCACGAGCCGGAAGACGACGTCGTCGGTGTCGAAGCGATCGGCGTAGAAGCTGAAGCCCTGCCACGCGAGGAACACCGGCAGGTACAGGGCCGCGAACACGCCGAAGCCGCGCAGCGAGTGATCCAGCGTCAGCTCGTGCGCGAGCTGGGCGATCGCGACGACGAAGACGAGGTCGAAGAAGAGCTCGAGGTAGCTCGCGCGTCTCCCGTCACCCTCTTCGAGCGTGCGGAGCCTGGGATGAAGCAGCAGCGGCTTGATGCCTCGGTCGACGGTCGCCACGACGGACGAATGATGACGGCGGCGGGCCCAGGCGTGGCCGCGAGGGCACGACGCCATTCTCGTATGCGAACACGGCCTGCACGCGGTGGCGGAGATTGAGCTTCATTCCGAAAGCCGGTTGGGACGAGCTGGGTGACGACGGCGCCCCCCGCGCACTTCTCCTTCGAACGGGAATTAGGCGCTCGGTAGGCCATGGCGCAGCCCGCCGGGTCCAGCGTTCGGCCGCAAGGCGCCTTCCCCCCATGCGCCGCACACCCACGCCAGGGCGGAGCAACAGGCGCTCTGGCCGAGAAACGTCGCCGGCTTCGACCAGCATGGCGTCGTGCGCGCGGAAAAGGACGCGCGCGCGATTACTGTTGCTACACGTCCTGGGGCTGGCTGTACGAGGCCAGGCGCTCCGCGAGCGCCGCCAGGACCTTCTGCTGGATACGCGAGTTCTCGTCGAGCACGCGGCGGAAGTCCGCTCTCGTGAGGATGAAGCAGCGCAGCGGCGTCGTCGCCGTCACAGTCGCTGTGCGCCTCGTCGTCGCGAGGAGCGCGATCTCACCGAGGAAGTCGCCGCTCGACCGTGTCGCGATCCGCTTTCCGTCCTTCGTCACGTCGGCCTCGCCGTCGACGATGACGAAGAACTCGCGTCCGGTCCTGCCCTCACGGCAGAGCACGGTGCCGGGTTCGACCTTGAGATCCTCCGTCACCCGAGCGAGCTCCTTGAGCTCCTTCTTCGAGAGTCCTTCGAAGAGCGGCGCGCGCGAGAGCGCCTGGACCTTGACGTCCTGGCTGAAGAGCCGCACGGAGCGAGTCTATTCGGGGAGACTTCGCCCGTGGCAGTCGACACGCGCTACGCGAAGAGCGGCGACCTGCGCATCGCGTACCAGATCCACGGCGATGGGGCGATCGACCTCCTGTTCGCCCCAGGGTATCTCTCTCACTTGGAGCAGAATCAGTGGTGGCCAGCGTACGCCACGTTCTTCGAGCGGATGGCGTCGTTCTCCCGGCTCATCGTCTTCGATCGTCGTGGGACCGGTCTGTCCGACCGGATCCTCGCGCTCGGTTCGTTCGAGGAGCTGATGGACGACATCGGCGTCGTGCTCGACGCGGTCGGCTCCGAGCGCGCAGCGCTCTTCGGCGGCGCCGAAGGCGGTCCGATGTGCGCATTGTTCGCGGCCACCTTCCCCGAGCGCACGTCGGCGCTCGTGCTCGGCGCCTCGTATGCGCGGCGCGGATGGGCGCCGGACTACCCGTGGGGACTCGACGAAGAGACGCAGCAGCACATCCTCGACGGATACGAGGAGCGGTGGGGAAGGATCGGCTTCGGGTCGCGCTCGATCGCGCCCTCGCTCGTCGACGACGACAAGTTCCAGGCCTGGTATGCGCAGGCCCAGCGCTTCGCCGGGACGCCCTCGTCCGCCCGCGCGTGGTTTCGCGTAACCATGGAGATCGACGTCCGGGAAGTGCTGCCCGCGATTCGCGTCCCGACGCTCGTGATCCATCGGACGCACGACCGTGTGATCCCCGTCGAGTCGGGGCGCTATCTCGCCGAACACATCCCCGACGCGAAATACACCGAGCTGCCCGGGCACGATCACTTTCCGTTCGCCGGCGACATGGACGCGATCCTCGACGAGGTCGAGGAGTTCCTCACAGGCTCACGCCGCGTCCGCGAGCCGGATCGCGTCCTCGCAACCGTGCTCTTCACCGACATCGTGGGCTCGACCCGGCTCGCAGCCGAGCTCGGCGACCGGCGCTGGACGGAACTACTCGCGGAGCACCATCGGATCGTGCGCGCGGAGCTCGAGCGGCACCGCGGCAAGGTCGTCCGCATCGAGGGCGACGGCACGCTGTCGACGTTCGACGGTCCGGCACGTGCGGTGAACTGCGCCACGGCCATCCGGGACGCTTTGGCGCTACTCGGCCTCGACGTCCGCGCGGGGCTCCACACAGGGGAGGTCGAGCTCGCGGCCACCGGGGTCGAGGGCATCGCCGTCCACATTGGCGCACGCGTTGCGGCGCAGGCGGCGCGCGGCGAAGTGCTCGCGTCGAGCACGGTGAAGGACCTCGTCGTCGGCTCCGGGATCGCATTCATAGACCGCGGCCGGCACGAGCTCGAAGGCGTGCCCGGGGAGTGGCAGCTGTACACGGTCGACACCGACGGCTCAGGCTGAGGACGGCCGCTACATGCCCAACAGGTACGGCCGGCCGGGTATGTCTGTCTCGACCAGAACATCGGCCTGAGTATCGAGTCGCCCGTGAGCACGATCTCCACGCGCGCTCGGACAGAGGCGCTGCGAGATCCTTGCGGCGACTGGTCGTCGCGGTGAACGAGCACGCGGTCGAGCAGCGCGTGGAGGAAGTCGGCGTTTGTACGAAGCGGGCCTGCAGACTCTGCGAAGCGGTCGAGTTCGCGACGACTGCCCTGCGTCTCGCCACGCTCACAGCGCTCGACGCCAACTGAAGAGAGGACGATCGCATCTTGCACCCGACTCCTCGATCACTTCCAACAACTCGGTGAGGTCGGTGTCGTGCGCGCCCTTGCTCAGGCGTCGGTCTTGTCCCGCTGAACCTTGGCGAGATAACGACTCGCCCTCGCGCGGGCTCTCAGGCAACGACGCGGCGCGCGCCGATGAGGCGCGCGCCGTAGCCGGTGCTCGAAAGACGGACGACCTCGACATCTCGACCCGCCTGCGGCGCATGCACCATCCGGCCGCGGCCGAGGTACAGGCCCACGTGGCCCAGGCCTTCGAAGAAGAGGACGTCGCCCGGCTCCATGCCCGACTCCGAAACGCGTCGCCCCTGGCTGTACAGCGCATAGGAGCTGTGCGGCAAGTCGACGCCGACATGCTTGTAGGCCCAACGGACGAGCCCGGAGCAGTCGAATCCGCTGGCTGGAGACTCACCGCCCCAGCGATACGGGACGCCGAGGGCCTTGAGCGCCACCACTGCAACGCGCTCTCCTTTCGTCGGGGGTGTGACGCCGGCCTGCGGTCCACGCTCGCTCTCGTCGACGATCGCCCCGGCGGGGCCGGCGAGCATGGCAGCCACCACTGCGACCAGGGCGAACGAGAACAGGCGGCTGCGAGGGCTGGTCGACATAGAGGGGAAGGGACGGTCGCCGCATGCGAAACCGAGGGCGTGCCAGGCGACCTGGTCTGGTCGGGAGGTGTCACAGCGTAGTCACGGACTCGGCCGTGTCTACCCCTCAACCGGTGCGAACTGCGAGCACGTCGACGAGTTCACGGAGCACGGTCGTGTCCAGGTCGAGCTCGTCGAGACGCGAGCGTGCGCGGTCGGCCGCCTGCTCGGCGAACTCGGCGGCGCCACCTTGTCCGAGCCGCTCGACGTATCCGTCACCGTCGAGCAGGTCGTCGCCGACCTGGAAGAGAAGCCCGACGTCGTCGCCGAAAGCGAGCCAGGGCGCGCGTTGCGCCTCGGGAACCGCAGCCACGTCGAGCCCGATGCGCACCGCGGCGACGAAGAGACGCCCTGTCTTGAGCCGGTGGAGCGCCTCGAGGTCGCCGTCGTCGCCGGTGATGTCGCGATGCTGGCCGCCGATCATCCCGAGCGTCGCGTCCACGAGCTCGCCGGCTATGTCGGTTCGTTCGTAGGTCAGCGCGAGCCTGACCGCCTCGACCATGAGCGCGTCGCCGGCGAGCAGCGCCACTCCCTCCCCGAACGCGATGTGCGCGCTCGGCCGCCCACGGCGCTCGTCGTCATCGTCCAGCGCGGGCAGGTCGTCGTGGACGAGGGAGAAGGTGTGAACGAGCTCGAGCGCGGCGGCAGCCGGCAACGCGTCGTCGACCTCGGCACCCCCCGCCTCCGCGACGGCCAGGCACAGGACCGGGCGGATGCGCTTGCCGCCCGACTCGAGCGAGTACCGCAGGGCATCGTCGAGGCGGCCGAGCTCGGGAGCGAACGAGAGCGCGCGGAGATACGTCTCGACGGCTTCTCGCAGCTCGTCAGCCGGCCGCATCCGCCAGGTTCCGTGCGCGCGTCAGCTCAGCCTCGATCCGGCGCGCGAGCTCGGCGAGCTCGGCGATCAGCTCCACAGCGGCACCGCCGTCGACGTCCTCAGCAGTCGCGAGACGTTCGAGCTCGTCGCGCTTCTGGTTGAGCACGCCGAGCAGCTCCTCAGCACGAGTGAGCGCGTCGTCCACCGTGCTCACGCCGCTTCCTCCTCGCGTGCCACACGCGCCAGGATGCCGTTGACGAGCCGCGACGCGTCCTCGGTCGCGTAGCGCTTCGCCAGGACCACCGCCTCGTTGATCGCCACCTCGCGCGGCACCGTCTCCTCCTCGAGCTCGTACACGCCGATGCGCAGGATATTGCGCTCGAGCGTCCCTAGGCGGTCGGCAGGCCAGTCGGGCGACGCTGCCGTGATGCGGCGGTCGAGCGCTGTGGCTCGGGCGGCGACGGCCTCCGCAAGCGAGAGGGCGAAGTCGTCGGGCTCGCCTTCGAACAACGAGGCGAGCTCCTGTCCGGTGAGATCCCATTGGTAGAGGAGGAACAGCGCCTGCCGGCGGGCGACCTTGCGACTCGTGGACGCGGTCATGACGGCACCAGCGAAGGTGCGCGGCCCTCGAGCTCGGTGAGCGTCGACGTCGAGTACTCCCCACGCCGGAACTCTGGCAACGCGAGCACGTCGAGGGCGAGGTCACGTGTCGTCGGGATCCCCTCGACCACGAGCTCCCGTAACGCGCGCTCTGCCCGTGCGATCGCCGCGTCTCGGGTCTCCTCCCAGGCGATCACCTTCGCGATCATCGAGTCGTAGTACGGCGGGATCTCCGTCCCGGAGTCGACTGCGGTGTCGACGCGGATGCCTGGTCCGAGCGGCGGAACGAACCGGGTCACGGTTCCCGGCGCAGGTACGAATCCGCGCGCGGGGTCCTCGGCGTTGATGCGGATCTCGATGGCGTGTCCACGGCGTGCCGCGCGACCGGTCACCCCGAGCTGCTCGCCGGCCGCGATGCGGACCTGCTCCTTGACGAGGTCGATCCCCGTCACGAGCTCGGTCACCGGATGCTCGACCTGGAGCCGGCAGTTGACCTCGATGAAGTAGAACGCGCCGTCCGGGCCGACGAGGAACTCGAACGTCCCCGCGTTCCGGTAGCCGATCGACGAGCACGCACGCGCGACCGTGGTCTCCATCGCCTCACGCGTCTCGTCGTCGAGCGCACTCGATGGCGACTCCTCGACGAGCTTCTGGTGGCGACGCTGGATCGAGCATTCGCGCTCGCCGAGAGTGAGGACTCCCCCGGCGGAGTCGCAGAGCACCTGGATCTCCACGTGACGCGCGGGCACGACGAGCTTCTCGACGTAGATCGAGCCGTCCCCGAAAGCGGCGTGCGCCTCGGCGCTCGCCGATGCGAACGCGTCGTCCAGGTCGCCCGCGGACGACACGAGCCGCATGCCTTTTCCGCCGCCACCCGCGGACGCCTTGAGGAGCACCGGGAACCCCGTCTTCTCGGCGGCTCGTCGCAGGTCCGTCAGGCCTGTCGTACCGTCGGACCCGGGCACGAGCGGCACCCCCGCCTCGCGCATGGCTCCCTTCGCGCGAACCTTGTCCCCCATCCGCTCGACGACGTCCGCAGACGGGCCGATGAACGCGAGGTCGTTCTCCTCGCAAGCACGAACGAAGGTGGCATTCTCCGCGAGGAACCCGTAGCCCGGGTGCAGCGCCTGGCAGCCCGTCGTCTCGGCCGCGGCGACGACGTTCGGGATGTTGAGATAGCTGTCGCTCGCGGTCGGCGGTCCGATGCACACGGCCTGGTCGGCGAGCCGGACGTGGAGCGCTTCGCGGTCCGCGGTCGAGTAGACGGCGACGGCCTCGATTCCGAGCTCGTGGAGCGCGCGGATCACGCGAACCGCGATCTCGCCCCGATTCGCGACGAGCACTCGATCGAACACGGCTCCTCCTAGACGGCGGGCGGTGTGAGGACGGGCTCGATCTCGAACAACAGCTCGCCGTACTCGACGGCCTGGGCGTTCTCGGCGTGGATCGCGCTGATGACACCTGCAGCCTCGGCCTTCAACTCGTTGAAGAGCTTCATCGCCTCGAGCACGCAGAGCACCTGGCCGGGAACGACCGTGTCACCAACGTCCACGAACGCGGGGGCTCCCGGGCTCGGGGCACGGTAGAAGATCCCGACCATCGGCGACTCGACGCGCACGATCCCGTCCTCGGGTGCTGTCGGGACACCTGCGTCGGCCGACCCCACGTCCACGCTCGCGGCGGCGGGAAGCGAGACGGAGCTCACGGGCTCGTCGGCCCGACGGACGGAGACGCGCATGCCCTCGTCCTCGATCTCGATCTCCCCCACGCCGCTCTCCTGGACGATCTTCACGAGCTCTCTGATGCGCTCCCCACGCTCAGCGTCGGCGTCCTCGGCGATGAGCGTCTCCCGCGTGTGGCGCGCGCGGATCACCCGCAGCAGCTCCTCGGCATCGGAGCCGAACATGGCGATGAGGACGAGCTCCTCCTCGCTCGCGGCCAGGCCCTCGGCCTGCTCGCGGACGTCCTCGGTGGTCAGCGGATCCTCCGTGAACTGGACGCGCGGCGCGAGGAGCTCGACGGCGCGCTCGACGGTCGGATCGATCGGCTCCGGCGTGACGCCGTAGCCGCCCTGCACGAGCTCCCGAAACTCGTCGATGACGGAGCCGTAGCGGCGGGCTTCGAGCACGTGGAGAAGCGCCTGCGATGCGAGGATTTGGCCGATCGGCGCCGCGAGCGGCGGCCAGCCCGCCTCCGCGCGGACGCGACCCACCTCCTCGAGCACCTCGAGCAGCCGGTCTGCCGCGGCATGCGCGCGGAGGTGCACCTCGAGAGCAGCAACGAGTCCGGCTGGAAGGTCGTACTCGGCTGCACGGACTGCGATGCGTGGCGCCACCTGCGCAACCGGCTCGTCGCCGATGTACTCGTCGATGACGTCCGCGGCCTCCCACAGCTTGTCGACGTCGAGCCCCGGCGCGTGGCCGAGTCCCTGCAAAGACTCCGCGACCGACTCCCCCGAGACGCGGTGCAGCGTGAGCGCGAGCGGGTATACCGCAGTCGCGATGAGGTCCGCGCCCGAGTCGACCGCGGCGAGCGCCGACGCGAGTCCCACGCCCGCCGAGCCCTGAACGTAGAAGCCGACCGGAAGCCCGCTCGCTTCCCTGATCCGGCCGACGAGCTCCTGGGCCTTGTGGGGAACGAGAGCGCCGGTCGGGTCGTTCACGAGGATCCGCGTGGCGCCCAGGTCCGGCAGCTTCCGAGCCTGCGCGACGAGCGTGTCCGTCTCACCCGTGCGTCCCGGGCCGTAGACGAGGCCTGCGTGGAACGCGCCACCCGCGCTCGTGATGGCCGCGCCCGCCTCGCGCAGGTTGGAGACGTCGTTCAGCGGATCGTGCAGGCGAAAGACGTCGATCCCGTTCTCGGCCGCGCACGAGACGAAGCGGCTGACGATGTCGTCGCTGACGGGACGCGAGCCGACGAGGAAGCGCCCACGCAGAGCGATTCCCAACGGCGTGGAGACGCGCGTCTTGATCGCACGGATCCTTTCCCACGGGCTCTCGACGCGGCGTCGCACCGTGGCGTCGAACACACCGCCTCCGGAGATCTCGAGGCACGCGAACCCAGCGGTATCGAGGATCTCGGCGACGCGAAGCACCTCCGCGGTCGGCAGCTTGCCCGCTAGAGGCTCCTGCGAGAGCAGTCGGATCGTCGTGTCGACGAGCTTCGGCACCGCCGGGACCTTAGCGAGGCGCCGTCATGCGCACAGCGATTCGCACGACTCGCAGGGGGCGGCGCTCGCAAGCGAGCCAGGCCATACCTACGCGGGCGGGAAAGCAGCGCCGAGCCGCGCAGGACGGTACAGGTGGTAAGGACAGGCGGCGAGCCCGCAGATCGCGCCGCGAGCGTCGTCAGCCGGTCGCGGAGGCAGGCTCGGCCGGGCGGAGAGCGCTCGGCGGCTTGCGGCGTCAGGCGCGGCTGATGTAGCGGCCCTCGCGGGGGTCGACCTTGATCCGCTCGCCGGTGTCCACGAAGAGCGGCACCTGGACGACGGCTCCGGTCTCGAGGGTCGCGGGCTTCGTCACGTTCGTCACCGTGTCGCCGCGAACGGCCGGCTCCGTCCGTGTCACGCTCAGCTCGACAGAGGCGGGCAGCTGGATTCCGGACGGCTTGCCGTTGACGGCGAGCATCTGCACCGAGCTCGAGGGCGGCAGGTACGCGAGCTCGTCGGCGACGTCGGCGTGCGGGAGGCCGAACTGCTCGTACGTCTCCTCGTCCATGAAGTGCGCCTCCGCACCGTCGTCGTACAGGAACTGGACGTTCCTGACCTCGGTGTGGACGCGCGGGAATTTCTCCCCCGCGCGGAACGTCCGATCGACCACGGAGCCCGCCTCGAGCGACTTCAGCTTCGTTCGCACGAACGCGCCGCCCTTGCCGGGCTTCACGTGCTGGAACTCGACGATGCGCCAGACGCCTCCGTCGACCTCGATGTGCATCCCGTTGCGAAATTGATTCGTGTTCACGGTCTCGGCCACGACAGCGCGCCAGTGTAGTCAGTCGACGGTCAGCAGCTCCTTCGTGAACTGCGTGAGCCGCTCGCATCCGTCCTCGGTGACGAGCACGAGATCCTCGATGCGCACGCCCGCGTCGCCCGCCAGGTAGATCCCGGGCTCGACCGAGACGACGTTCCCCGCCTCGAGGACATCCGTGGACTCGGGCCGCAGCGCCGGCGCCTCGTGGATCTGCAGCCCCACGCCGTGCCCCAGGCCGTGGCCGTAGGCCTCGCCCAGACCCGCTCCCTCGATCAGCGTGCGCGAAGCGGCGTCGGCGTCACGGCCGGACACACCAGGAGCGACCGCGGCGAGCCCGGCGAGCTGTGCGCCGAGGCAGAGACCGTGCAGCTCCGCGAGTCGCGCCGGCACCTCGCCGACTGCGAAGGTTCGCGTGCAGTCGGAGCAGTAGCCGTCGAGGACGCACCCCGCGTCGATCGTCACGAGGACGCCTGGCTCGATCGGTGTGTCTCCCGGAACGGCATGCGGCGAGGACCCGATCGGGCCTGCCGCCACGACGGCCTCGAACGAGACACCCTCCGCGCCACCCTCGCGAAAGCTCCGCTCGATCCACCAGGCGAGCTCGCGCTCCGTCCGTCCGCTGAAGCGCTCGTGCGCGAGCGCGGCGAAGACCTCGTCCGAGAGAGCGCCGCCGCGGCGCATCGTCGCGATCTCGTCGGCGTCCTTGACCGCGCGCAGCCTCTCGACGAGACCGGTGCTCGGAACCGCGTCGACGCCGGCATCGACGAGGACCCGGTACAGCGCGTGCGGAAGGTGCTCCTCCTCGAACTGGATCCGCCTACCGGCGAGCAGTTGGCCGACCGCGGGGAGCAGGCCTCGCGCCGTCTCCACGACCTCGACGCCGTCCAGCGCGCGCGCCCGGTTCGCATACCGGAAGTCGGTGTACAGGGTCGCGCCTCCGTCGGGCTCGACCAGCACCGCCGCGTTCGAGCTCGTGAGGCGGGTGAGATAGCGGACGTTCGCCTGCCCTCCGAGGACGTACGGCGGCCCGGCGACGAGGAGCGGCTCCTCGAGCGACGCCGCCAGACGCCCGATACGGCTCACTTTCCTCCTCCGACGAGGAACTGCAACGCCTCGCGGTAGCCCTCCGGGCCCTTTCCGATGAAGCGGGCCGACGCAACGTCCTCGAGCACCGAGAAGCGCCGCCACTCCTCGCGCTCGTCGACGTTCGAGAGGTGAACCTCCACGACGGGCACCGTGAAGAGCTCGAGCGCGTCGTGAATCGCCCACGAGTAGTGCGACCACGCGCCGGGATTGGTGATCACCCCGTCCGCCCAGTCGTACGCCTCGTGGCACCATTCGACGAACTCACCCTCGCTGTTCGTCTGGCGACACCGAACGGCGCACTCGAGCTCGAGCGCCCACTCGTAGATCCTCGTCTCGAGCTCCGAGAGCCCGAGGCCCCCGTAGAGCTCGGGATCGCGCCGTCCGAGCACGTCCAGGTTGACCCCGTTCAGGACGGCGATCCGCACGGCGTGACCCTACAGGCGCTCGCCGCGATCTTCGAGCGTCATGCAGCGACGCCCACGGCGTCCTTCATGACCCCGACCGGCGCGGCGACACCCGTCCAGAGCTCGAACGACGCCGCTCCCTGGGCAACCAGGACCTCGAGGCCGGTGACGACGCTGGCCCCTGCCCGACGGGCGGCCGCGGCAGTCGCCGTCTCGGGATACGGGAGGTCGACGAGCGTCTGACCCGCTCCGACCTCGACCACGACCTCGGCGCGTTCGGATGTCGCATTCACGATCACGTCCGCGTCTGCGACCTCCGGCGGCCACACCCCCCGCCGCGAGAACTGCCGGGCATCCGGAAGCGCCTGCATGAATGCTGTCGCCGTCCCACCGTCGCCGAGGACGACGGGGCTCACGGCGGGAAGAGCGGACAGGATCGCCGCGTCGGTCGTCCAGCCCTCGATGCGCCCGTCGCGAATGACGAGCGTGTTCACGGACGGCACGTCCGTCTGGCAGAGCTCGGTCACCGCGAGCTTGTGCGGCGTCGTGACGTTCGCGCCCGCGAAGCCGAGCGCCTGGAGCCCGCGGACGGCGTCCTCGATGCGCTCGGGCGGCGTCGGAAGCGCGACGTACGCCCAGTCGAGCCCGATCGCAGCGAAGGCTGCGTTGTGCATGCGCGGCGAGAGCGAGCGTTCGACCGGCCAGCCGACGATGCCGACGAGCGTCGTCGCTCCCGAGATGACCGTCATGCGACGACCACGCCTTCCCCGCCCGCGAGAAGCGCCTCTCCTATCGGGACGTGGATACTCGGCTCCCGTGCCGCGAGATCCCGATACCAGCTGGGCATGGCGGCGAATCTATCCGCGAAAGCGACAAGCCGCCTGAGCGGCTCCTCGTGGACCTCCGAGGGCGCTAGCAGCCGCCGAAGCCGTACTCGAGGGACTTCTGGCAGAACTCGGACTCGCTGGCGGTGAAGAAGTGGTGCACGACGTCGGGCTTGAGCACTAAGTAGAGGTAGTCGAAGGCGGCGGGCCTCGCGGCAGCCCGCATCGAAGCGAGCCCGGGGTTCGAGATCGGCGTCGGCGGGAGACCGAGCCGCCTTCGCGTGTTGTACGGACTGTTGCTCTCGATGTCCGACCGCTTCAGCGGCTCGGTGCCCGGAACGTCGAGTCCGTACCGGATCGTCGCGTCGATGCCGAGGGGCATCCGGTTCCGCAAGCGGTTGTAGATCACTGCCGCGACGAGCCGCCGCTCCTCGGGCGCGACGGTTTCCTTTTCGATCATCGACGCGATGATGAGGACGTCGTACGGCGTCAGGTTCTTGGAGCGCGCGTAGCGGAGCTTCACCTTCCGCCACTGACGCCCAAAGGCGCGAAGCTGGTCGCGAACGAGCTTCCCCGACGACGTCAGCTCCGTGAACTCGTACGTCGCGGGAAAGAGAAAGCCCTCGATCGAGCTCAGCTTCCGGTGCTTCCTGAACTCGGCCGGCGGCACTGCCGCGCCGCTGGCCTGCAGGTAGCCGGTCTTCGTGAGGCGTGGGGTGACGCCCCGCTTGTCGACCGCGATCTCGCGCACCGCGTCGACCCGATCGGCCATGTCGCGGCGGGTGAAGCCCTCGGGGAAGATGACCCGTAGCCTCTGAAGCGGGGCGACGGTGTCGACGGGCGCCGCGGCCTCGTCGCCCATGCACCCTGCCAGCGCGGCGGCGAGAAGAACGAGCGCACCGAGTGCGGCCACGCGCCTTCTCATCGAGGTGCGCTCGCGAGGTAGCTCTCGAGGAGGTGAGCGGCGGCCCGCGCGTCCTCGTCCGAGCCTCCTCCTTTCCGCGCTGCGATCGCGGTCGTGAACCGCTCGTCGTACGTCTCGACGGGAACGCCGACGACCTTGCGCAGCGCATCGACGAACGCCTCGGTGTCGCGCGCCTGCTCCCCCCGCTCGCCGCGCAAGGTCAGCGGCATGCCCACGACCACCCGCTCGGCCTCGTGTTCGCTCACGATCGTGACGACCTCGGCAAGGCCGTGCTCGGTCGCCGCGCGCTCGACGACGCCGACCGGGCGCGCGATGGTGCCGGTCGCATCCGAGACGGCGACGCCGGTGCGCGCGGCGCCGTAGTCGAGGGCGATCACCTTCACAGGGCCTGGAGGATGAGGCGCTCGGCCTCCGCGAGCGCGTCCGGGAGCTTCTCGGGATCCTTGCCTCCGGCGCGCGCCATCGTCGGACGACCGCCGCCGCCCCCGCCCACGATCGCCGCGGCCTCTCGAACCACATCCGATGCGCTCACGCGCTCCGCCACTGCTGCGTCGAAGTTCGCGACGAGATGCACCTTCCCGTTCTCCTTGGATCCGAGAACGACTGCGGCCGGGGCGTGCTTCTGCTTGTAGCGGTCGGAGAGCTCGAGCAGCTCGTCCGCGTCGAGGCCGTCGACCGGCTGGACGATGACGTTGACGTCGCCCTTCACCTGCGGTTCGAATGTGAGCTCGAGACTGGCTTTGCCCGTCACCGTCTTCGGCGCCTTCCGCAACGCCTCCACCTCTCTGCGGAGGTCGATGAGCTCCCGCGCGCGTTCGTCCAGCGTCGCCCAGGCGGCACCCGAGGTCACCGCCTCGATGCGCCGCACGCCCGCACCCACCGAGCTCTCCGACAGGAGGACGAACGGGCCGATCTCGGCGCTCGAGCGCACGTGCGTGCCGCCGCACAGCTCGACCGAGTACCCGGGCACCTCCACCACGCGGACGACGTCCCCGTACTTCTCCCCGAAGAGCATCATCGCGCCGAGCCGGCGCGCCTCGTCGATCGGGGTCTCGAAGACGTTGACCGGCCGGTTCTCGAACACGAGCTCGTTCACTCGCCGCTCCACGGCTTCGCGTTCGTCGGCCGAGAGCGCGCTGTCGTGCGTGAAGTCGAAACGGAGCTTGTCCGGCCGAACGGCCGAGCCCGCCTGGCGCACGTGGTCGCCGAGGACGTCGCGCAGCGCCTGGTGCAGCAGGTGTGTTCCCGTGTGGTTCGCCATCGTCGGAAAGCGGACCGACCACGGCACACGCGCCCGCACCCTGTCTCCGACCACGAAGCCGGAACCCCGAAACAGCAAGGCCTGATCGTCTTCGAGCCGATAGGCGTCGACGAGCTCCGCGACGGTCGCGGAGCCGTTGTCCAGCTCGATCGTTCCGGCATCCGTCACCTGACCGCCCCCCGCCGGATAGAACGGCGACTCGCGGAGCTTGGCGAGGAAGAGCCCGTCCTCCAGCACCTCGAGAGCGCCGATCTGCGTGAGGACGTCGGTCTTCGCGTACCCGACGAACTCGGTCGTGAAGTCAGCCCGCGCCGCGAACTCGGCAGCGCGTTGCACCTCGCTGGCGCCACCTGCGCGCGACACCTCGCGGTGGCGGTCCATCTCGATCCGATAGCCGTCCACGTCGACGGTCTGGCCACGCTCCTCGGCGAGCTCGACAGTGAGCTCGAGCGGGAACCCGTACGTCGCGGCGAGCGTGAATGCCTGCTCCCCCGTGATGGACTCGCCCGAGGCGAGCTCCTCGAAGAGCCGCAGCCCTCGCTCGAGCGTCTCGAGGAACCGCTCCTCCTCGAGTCGCACGACGCGTGAGATCTCGTCGGCACGCTCCGGCAGCTCCGGATAGGCCTCGCCCATCTGCTCCACGACCACGCCCGAGACGCGATGCACGTCGTGGAGCCCGATTCGCTGGGCCTGCTGCACCGCCCGGCGGATGATCCGGCGCAGCACGTACCCACGGCCTTCGTTCGACGGCGTGACGCCGTCCCCGACGAGGAACGTCATCCCGCGACCGTGGTCGGCGAGGATGCGATGAGCCTTCGTCGCTGCCGGCGAGTCTCCGTACGCGACGCCCGACTCGGCCGCGATCCAGTCCATGATGGTCCGGTAGCCGTCGGTGTCGTAGACCGTCATGACGTCCTGGAGGGCCGCGGCGCCGCGCTCGACGCCTAGCCCGGTGTCGATGTTCTGCTGCGGGAGCGTCGTCAACGTCCCGTCCGCGTGCAGCTCGTACTCCATGAACACGAGATTCCAGAACTCGAGGAAGCGCTCGCAGCGCGTGCACGCCGGCGCGCAGTCGGGCTCGCCGCACCCGTGCTCCTCGCCCCGGTCGTAGTAGATCTCCGAGTCCGGGCCGCACGGGCCCGGGCCCCCGACCGACCAGAAGTTCTCGGCCGACGGCAGCGGAACGATCCGCTCCGCCGGCATCCCGATCCGCTTCCAGAGGTCGATCGCGACCTCGTCGGGCCCGAGCTTGAGCTGCGGATCGCCTGCATGGACGGTCACCCAGACCCGATCCCAATCGAGCCTCATGTGCTCCTGGACGAACTCCGTCGCGAGCTCGATCGCGCCTTCCTTGAAGTACTGGCCGAACGAGAAGTTCCCGAGCATCTCGAAGAAGGTGAGGTGGTGGCCGTCCAGGCCGACCTCCTCGATGTCGGCGGTGCGGAAGCACTTCTGCACGGTCGTCGTCAGCGGCGCGCGCGGCGCCTCGCGGCCGAGGAAGTAGGGCATCTGCGGCTGCATTCCTGCTGTCGTCAGCAGTGTCGAGTGGTCGTCTGCCCGGGGAACGAGCGATGCGGAGGGCACGCGGAGATGACCCTTCTCCTCGAAGAACGAGAGGAAACCCTCGCGCAGCTCGGCACTCGTGCGCATCCCAGGATTCTACGAACGGGTTCGCGGACGGCCGTGGCGGCTAGGCAGCGGGCGGCGGGCCGTCCGCCTCCGCCTTTCCGGCGTTGCGCAGCTCCTCGTCGAGCTCGCTCTCGCGGCGCGCGGCGGCGTCCTTTGCCACGCGGACGGCCTCGCCCGGGTCGCGTCGCGCACGGAACGCGGAGACACCGTGCGACACGGCAGCGGCTAATCCGCTCACCTTCTTCACCGGCGTCGTGATCGCCGTCGAGACCGCGCGCACGGCAGTGTCGGCGTTGTCCGCCATCGCGACCGCGCTGTCGGTGACCGTGTCGAGCTTGTCGAGCTGGTCGTTGACACGATCGACGGTCCCTCCGGCCTTCACGATCACGGGAAGCAGGTCGCGCTCGGTGCCCCTGATGAAAGAGGACAGCCGCGCGAACGTGCCGCCCATGCGGATCAGCATGTACGCGAGCCCAGCGCCGCTCGCGACGAAGAACGCGGCCAGCGCGTAGTCGAGCACGTCGCTCGACGTCGATGAGAGCACGTTCATAGCGGCGGATCCTAGTTGGAACGAGCTAGAGAGCGCCCGTGATGACGCCCGCTCCGACAACCGCGTCGTCCTCGTACACGACCGCAACCTGCCCCTTCGCAACCCCGTAGACGGGCTCTTCGAGCTCGATCGAGAACCCGTCCGCAGTGAGCTCGACGGACCCGAATACCGGGGCAGAGCGGTAGCGCAACCTCACCGCGGCCCGGATGACGGGGACGTAGAGCCGACCGCGCGTCTCGACGGTCGTCGTCGCCAGCTCCTCGTGCGGACCGACGATGACCGTGTTCGTCGCAGCATCGGTTCCGAGGACGTATAGCGGTCTGCCCCCGTCGACGTGGAGACCGCGACGCTGACCCGGCGTGAACCTCCAGTAGCCCTCGTGCGATCCGACCGTGGCCCCCTCGACGTCGACGATCGGGCCCATGGAGGTCGCGAGCCCCCGGCGCTCGAGGAAGGCCCGGTAGTCGTCGCCGCCCAGGAAGCAGGCCTCCTGGCTCTCGGCCCTCCCCGCTGCGGCGAGCCCGGCGGCTACCGCCTCCTTCCTCGTCTCCTCTTTCGTCTGCTCACCGAGCGGGAAACGGATCCGCTCGAGGAGCACAGGATCGACCGCCGCCAGCATGTACGACTGGTCCTTCCGCTCGTCGACGCCGCGCGCGACCAGACGAGTGCCGTCGCGTTCGACGATGCGGGCGTAGTGGCCCGTCCACAGCTCGTCCGCACCCGCACGACGAGCGAAGGCGACGAGCTCGTCGAACCGGAACGCGCCGTTACAGCGCATGCACGGATTGGGCGTCGTCCCGGCCGCGTACTCCTCGGCGAACGGATCGACCACGGCGTGCTTGAACTGCTCGCGCAGGTCGAGGGTCACGTGCGGGCGCCCTAGAGCGTGGCACGTCATGCGCGCAGCAGACACGGCGGCCGGCGAGCAGCAGGCTCGCTCCGTATCGGGAGCCGCCGGATCCTGCCAGAGGCGCAGCGTGACTCCCACCCCGTCCCGCCCGGCGCGAAGGAGGGCCACCGCGCTGTCGACTCCGCCGCTCATCGCGACGACGACGCGCCCCGGCTGGGGCGCAGCGAGAAAGACTTGTCCGATCGCGGACGCAAGTGCCTCCACCGCGAGCGGATGGCCGCCCACCGCGGCCGCCTCCAGGAGCGTCAGCCCGACGAGGTCGCGGTCGAGCCCGGACGCGTCGGCAGCGACGATCCGCTCGCCCTCGACTCCGAGCTTGACCGCGACCCAGTCGCCGCCACGCGTGGCGTCTCCGAAGACCTCGATCATCGAGTCAGGCTAGCGACCTCGTTCGTGAGTCAGGACGATCCGGTCGCGAAGCAACCGGATCAGGGATCTTCGCGCGACCGGAATCGGCGCTAGCCGGTTTCCGGTCACGAGCACAACCCAGGGCGTGCTCCACCCTGCCGATGAACCACGGCCGTTGCGAACCTGGCTCAGCCAGGTGGGTGCCGTGCGGAGCGTCAGCAACGCCTATCTCCGACGCGGGCTCCCTTCACGTGTCTGTTGGTTCACGTTGAAGCCGCGGCCACGCACAGGGTCGAGCGCTTCGGATCCTAGCTGCTGCCGCTCGTCGCGAAGCGCCACTCGAGCTCGACCGTCCCCTCGATCCCGAGCATCTCGGCGAGCTCCTCGGTGACCTCGAGCTGGCGGCCCGGCTCGACCAGCGCGTTGTCGATGACCTCGGTGAGGATCTGCTTGCCGTCGGCGCGGAGGATCACCTTCGCGCCGCACGGGAGCACGGGCTGCGTCACGCCGAGCGACTCGGGCGAGAGGACCTGGCCACACGTCGTTCGCTGAGCGTCGCCGGTCGGCCCGCGCGAGCCCGCGAACGCGATGTTCCAGCCTGCGGGCGCCGGCGCGCTCGTCAGCGCGGCGGCACTCTCGTCCGTCGCCCGCTGCGCCACGATCGCGACGGCTGCGACCGTGGCGAGGAGCGCGACCGCGGCGAGAAGGATGAGCCTCTGAGCGAGGGCGTCCTGCACGAGCCTAGTGTCGCGGAAGCTGCGGCTACGTCGGCGGAACTACCGTGATCCCGAGCTCTCGGAGCTGGTCGTCCGGGACGGGCGCCGGCGCGCCCGTCAGCGGATCCGCGCCGCTCGACACCTTTGGGAAGGCGATGACCTCGCGGATGTTCGGCTCGCCCGCCATGAGCATGACGAAGCGGTCGAGCCCCATCGCAAAGCCGCCGTGCGGCGGCGCCCCCATCCGTAGCGCGTCGAGGAGGAAGCCGAATTTCTCTTGCGCCTCTTCGTCGCTGAGCCCGAGCGCACGGAAGACTCGTTGCTGGACGTCTTGGCGATGGATCCGGATCGAGCCGGAGCCAAGCTCGATGCCGTTCCAGACGAGGTCGTATGCCATGCTCGACGCGGCGCCCGGGTCCGTCTCGATGAGCTCCTCGTGTCCCTCCGCGACTCCGGTGAACGGGTGGTGGCTGAACGTCCAGCTCGAGGTTTCCTCCTCCCACTCGAAGAGCGGGAAGTCGATGACCCAGAGGAACTCGTCCCGGCTCTCGTCGATCAGGCCGAGCTCTTGGCCGAGATGGAGCCGGAGCAGGCCGAGCACACGCGCAACGGCGCCAGGCTCACCGGCGCCGAAGAGCACCGTGGAGCCGGGCGGCGCTGCGAAGGCCGCCAGCTCCGCCTCGGAGAGGAACTTCGCGATCGGTGAGCGGACCTCGCCCGTCTCATCGACGACGAGGTAGGCCAGCCCCTTCGCTCCCCACTCCTTCGCGAGCTCCTCGAGACGCGTGAGCTCGCCCCGGGTGAACGCCTTCGGCGCGACGAGGAAACGGACGCAGGCGGCATCGGCGAAGATTCCGAGCTGCGATCCGCGGGTCGCCTCAGTGCCGTCCTGGATCTCGAGGTCGAGCCGCAGATCGGGCTTGTCCGACCCGAACCGTCGCATCACCTCGTCCCAGCTCAGCCTCGGAAACGGCGCGGGCGGAGGCTCCCGTTCCAGCGCCTCGAACGAGGCGCGCACCGCCTGCTCGAGTACCCGGAGCACGTCCTCCCGCTGAGCGAACGCCATCTCCACGTCGAGCTGCCTGAACTCGAACTGCCGGTCGGCGCGCAGATCCTCGTCCCGGAAGCATGTCGCGATCTGGTAGTAGCGGTCGAAGCCCGCGATCATGAACAGCTGCTTGAAGATCTGGGGCGACTGCGGCAGCGCGAAGAACGACCCGGGCTGCAGGCGGACCGGGACGAGGAAGTCGCGAGCTCCTTCGGGCGTGGCGCGCGTCATGCTCGGCGTCCAGAGATCGACGAAGCCGAGCTCCTCCATGCGCCTGCGGATCGCGGAGACGACGACGCCCGAGAGCCGGAGGTTGCGCTGCATTCGCTCCGTGCGCAGGTCGAGCCAGCGATACCGCAGCCGTACCGTCTCGTCCACGCTCTCCTCGTCGAGCTGGAACGGAAGCGGCGTGGAGCGCGAAACGATCTCGAGCTCGTCGACCTGCAGCTCGACCTCGCCGGTCGGCATCGCTGGGTTGACCGTCTCGGCCGAGCGCGCGACGATCTCGCCGCGGGCGCGGAGCACGAACTCGTTGCGGACCTCCTTCGCCACCTCGGCCGCCGCCGGCGCCCGCTCGGGGTTCACGACGAGCTGCGTCACTCCCGTGTGGTCTCTGAGATCCACGAAGACGAGCCCGCCGTGATCGCGCCTTCTGGCTGCCCAGCCCGCGAGCGTCAACTCCACGCCGACGTGTGTAGGTCGCGGATCGCCGCACCTGAGGTCGCGCCAGCTCATGCACGCCCCTCGCCGGCGCCTGAGGGAACGTGTATCGACGGTCGCGATGACACGGGCGTTCTCATCCCGACAGTCTCGCGAGTACCTCGGCGTGCGGAACGGTCTCGTCTGCCGTGCCCGCGCGTCGGATGGTCGCGTCTGCCGCCCCGACGACAACGGTGACCCCGGCGCCGAGCCGACCCGCCTGGGTCAGCTGTCCCCTCAGCGACCTGCCCGCGTAGTCGGTGTCGCAAGAGATCCCCCGCCGCCGCAGTTCGGCCAGCCAGGCGCCGACCTGCTCGCGGGGCGCATTCGCCTCGAACGCGAAGAAGACGCCGGTGGGCGGCACGTCGGCCTCCGCGACGCCCTCCTCCTCCATCGCCAGGATCAGTCGCTCGATCCCGGCCCCGAAGCCGACCCCGGGGGTCGGCGGGCCGCCGATCTCCTCCACGAGGTAGTCGTAGCGGCCTCCACCCGAGATCGTCGCGTTCTCGTTCTCCAGTGGACCGACGAACTCCCACGTCGTGCGGGAGTAGTAGTCGAGGCCGCGAACCAACGTCGGAACGAGCCCGTATCGCACCCCGACCGCGTCGAGATCTCGGCGGACGACGGCAAAGCGCTCGCTGCACGCACCACACAAGGATTCGCCGATCTTCGGGGCCTCGTCGAGCGCCGCACGCACGGCGTCCGGCTTCGCGTGGTAGTTGTCGAACACGCGCAACGGGCTCGTCACCGCCTTCTCCCGTGTCGCGTCGTCCAGTCGCGCTGCGTTGGCGTCGAGCCAGGAGCGCAGCCGCAGGAGATAGGTCGGTCGACACTCCCGGCATCCGATCGAGTTGAGCTCGAGCTGGTAGCGCGTGACGCCGAGACGGCCGAGGAGCATGTCGTAGAGCTGGATCAGCTCGGCGTCGACGGAGGGATCGTCGCTCCCGATCGCCTCGACCGAGGCCTGCCAGTGCTCGCGATAGCGGCCGCGGCCGGGCGCGCTGTAGCGGTACATCGACCCGATCGTGAAGAGCTTCGCGGGCTGCGGCTCGCGATGGAGGCCGTGCTCGACGTAGGCGCGGCAGATCGGAGCGGTTCCCTCCGGACGAAGCGTGAGCGAGCGGTCCGCACGGTCCGTGAACGTGTACATCTCCTTCTGCACGACATCCGAGCCCGCGCCAGACGTGCGCTCGAACAGAGCCGTGTCCTCGAAGACCGGTGTCGTTACCGGCCGGTAGCCGTACAACGCGCACAGCCGCTCGATCTCCGACGTGACCCTCCGCCAGAGCGGCTGTTCCGCAGGTGTGACGTCGTGGGTACCGCGAGGACGCTCGATCCGTGGCGGTCGGCTCACCCCGTGAGCTCCGCCCGAAGCTCGCCGAGGAAGGGGTTCCGTGCCAACTCCTCTCCGAGCGTGGTCGTCGGCCCGTGGCCGGGGTAGACGACTGTCTCGGGAGGCAGTGTCTCGACCAGCCTCCGGATGGAGTCGAGCAGCGTGTCCCAGTCGGCGCCGGGAAGGTCCGTGCGCCCGACCGAGCCGGCGAACAGGACGTCGCCGGAGAACAGGTGGCCGTCGGAGTGATACGCGACGTGGGCCGGCGAGTGCCCGGGAACCGGGAGCACGTCGAACGCGATCCCCGCCACCTCGATCGTCTCGTCGCCTGCGAGGAGCACATCGGGCGTGTATGCGCGCAGCGTCGATCCCGGAAGCGCGTTCATCGCGTTCGGCCGCTCGAGGAGCATGCGCTCCCCCTCGGCCATGTACACGGGTGCCCCTGTCCCCTCGGCGAGGTCGGCGACGCCGAGCAGATGGTCGACGTGCCCGTGCGTCACCAGGATTCCGGCACAGCGTGCACCGCGCCGGGCGAGGTGCAGGCGCAGCTCGGTCGCGTCCCCGCTCGGGTCGACGACGGCGGCATCGGCACCGGCGACGTCGCGCACGACGTAGCAGTTCGTCCCGATCGGTCCGAGCGAAAGCTGTTCGGCGCTGAGCGCCATCCCGTCGCAGTCTTGTCAGCTCCCGCGCCGTCCGTCGGCCCGCTCGCGGCGCGCCGCGCGCCGCTGGAAGGAGCGATAGAAGACGCGGTCCATGAAATAGCTGAACGGGATGAAGATCGCGAGGATGAGGGCGGTGTTCGAGATCTTCGTGGCCATCGGCAGGTCGGGCGAAAGCAGCAGCACCGTGGCGAACATGATCGGCGCGAAAATGGCGCCGCGCTTCAACGTCCGGGTCCAGGAGGGGGCTTGCGGATCACGTCTGCTGCGCGTCGCGGTCGCCTGCGACGTCCGCTTCTCCGCCTGCGCCTCCGTCGCGTCGAGCTCGTTCCCCTCGTCGTCGACCCACACGTAGTCGTGGCGGTGCTCCTTCGCCCGGCGGCGCCGCTGCTTCTTCGTGGCCATCTCGCCGATTATGCCGCGTTGCTCCAGGCGATCCTTCCGCCTCTGACCACCGTGTGTACCACCGGGCCGCCCAGGTGGTACGCGAGATGGCGCCAGTCCTCGGCCGCTACGAGCACGACGTCCGCGTCGTAGCCCGCCGCGAGCCTCCCCTTGCGCTCGGAGCGCATCAGGACGTGCGCGGCATTCACCGTCGTCGCGCCGAGCGCCTCCTCGGGCGCGAGCCCCATCTGCGTCGCCGCGAGGGAGCACACGAGCGGGAGGCTCTCGCAGAACGCGCTGCCCGGGTTGAAGTCGGTCGCGAGCGCGACTGCGGCGCCCGCGTCGACGAGTGCCCGCGCCGGTGGCATCGGCCTCCCGAGGAAGAGCGCGCTTCCGGGGAGAAGAACGCCCGTGACGTCGCTTGCGGCCAGCGCAGCGACGCCGCTGCGGCCGGTCGCCTCGAGGTGGTCGACCGAGCGGGCCGCCAGCTCGACGGCGAGCTGGATCGCGCCGGACTCCGTGAACTGGTCGCCGTGCAGCCGGAGCGCGAGCCCCGCATCCCGGCACGCCGAGAGGTAGCGCCGCGCCTGGTCGGCGTCGAAGGCGCCCCGCTCGAGGAAGACATCGGCCGCCTCGGCGAGCTCGGCCGCTTCGGGGAGCACTTCCCCGACCAGGAAGTCCACGTACGCATCGGGGCCCGCCTCCGAGAACTCGGGAGGGACGGCGTGGGCGCCGAGCCACGTCGGAACCCCGCCCGCAGCACGTATCGCACGGAGCTGCGCGAGCTCGGTGTCCCGGTCGAGCCCGTATCCGGACTTCGCCTCGAACGTCGTCGTTCCGGCGCGCAGCATCCACGCCGAGTGCTGCTCGAGTGCGGCCGCGAGGCCCCCCTCGCCCGCCGCACGGGTCGCGCGGACGGTGGAGAGGATCCCGCCACCGCGCGCGTGGAGCTGCTCGTAGGACGCACCTGCCGCACGCAGCGAGAACTCCTCCACCCGGTCGCCGGCGAAGCAGGCGTGCGTGTGGCAGTCGACGAGGCCCGGAACGGCGGACAGTCCCTTGCCGTCGAGCTCGAGGAGCTCTCCTGCCATCGGCTGGAGGTCGCGCATTCGGCCCACCGCGGTGATCCCGCCGTTCTCGCAGAGCACGTATGCGGCCTCCGTGATCTCGACGTCGCCCAATGCCTCACCACGGAGCGGCGCGCCGCTCCCTGCGGGCGTCGCGACCTGCGCGAGGTCACGTATGAGCAATCTCACGGACGTGCCGGTGCGCATCCCTTGTGACACTGTGTCACTTGGCCAGGGAAGGCAGATCGAGTCCGGCGCGGCGCGCTTCGTCGAGCGCCTCGTCGTAGCCGGCGTCGGCGTGTCTGGCGACGCCCATGCCCGGGTCGGTCGTGAGCACGCGCTCGAGCCGCGCAGCGGCGTCGTCGCTGCCGTCGGCGACCACGACCATGCCCGCGTGGATCGAGTTTCCGATCCCGACGCCCCCGCCGTGGTGGACGCTCACCCAGGTCGCGCCGGCGGCGACGTTCACGAGCGCGTTCAGGATCGGCCAGTCGGCAATCGCGTCGGAGCCGTCTCGCATCGCCTCGGTCTCGCGATAGGGAGAGGCGACCGAGCCCGCGTCGAGGTGGTCGCGGCCGATGACCACCGGCGCCGATACCGCACCGGACCGAACGAGCTCGTTGATCGCGAGGCCGGCCCGCGCCCGGTCGCCGAGGCCGAGCCAGCAGATCCGCGCGGGCAGCCCCTGAAAGGCTACCCGTCCGGGCGCGAGCTCGAGCCAGCGCTGCAGGAGTGCGTCGTCCGGGAAGAGCGAGGCGAGCTCGTGGTCGATCGCCGCGATGTCCGCCGGATCGCCCGACAGCGCCACCCACCGGAACGGCCCGATCCCACGGCAGAACAGCGGCCTGATGTACGCGGGGACGAACCCCGGATACGAGAACGCATCGGCGAGACCCGCGTGGTACGCCTCCCCCCGGAGGTTGTTCCCGTAGTCGAAGACGTGGCTGCCCGCGTGCGCGAACTCGATCATCGCGCGGACATGCGCGACGATTGACTCGCGCGCCAGCCGCAGGTACGACTCGGGGTCGCGCTCGCGGAGCGCAGCAGCCTCCTCGAACGGGACCTCGGCGGGCACGTATCCCGTGAGCGGATCGTGCGCCGCCGTCTGGTCCGTCACCAGGTCGAAGTGATGACCACGGGCCGCGAGCTCCGGGAACACGTCGGCTGCGTTCCCCAGGAGTCCCACCGAGACGGCCCGCCCCTCCGCCGCGGCGCCCCCAACCCGTCCGAGCGCGTCGTCGAGCGAGTCGGCGACCTCGTCCAGGTACCTCGTCTCGAGGCGGCGCTCGATGCGGCTCGGGTCGACCTCGACGCACAGGACCGACGCGCCGGCCATCGTCGCGGCGAGCGGCTGCGCACCGCCCATCCCGCCGAGCCCGGCCGTCAGGATCGTCCGTCCGCTGAGGTCCGACGTGCCGAAGTGCTGCTCTGCGGCCGCTGCGAACGTCTGGTAGGTGCCCTGGAGGATCCCCTGCGTCCCGATGTAGATCCAGCTTCCGGCCGTCATCTGGCCGAACATCGTCAGGCCCGCGGCTTCGAGCCGTCTGAACTCGTCCCAGGTCGCCCAGCGTGGCACGAGCAGCGAGTTCGCGATGAGGACGCGCGGAGCCCACTCGCCGGTCCGGAAGACGGCCACGGGCTTGCCGCTCTGGACGAGCAGCGTCTCGTCCTCTCGGAGACGGAGCAGCGTGCGAACGATCTCCCTGAGGGCGCCGTGGCTGCGCGCGGCCCGCCCCGTTCCCCCGTACACCACGAGCTTCTCCGGATGCTCGGCGACCTCGGGATCCAGGTTGTTCAGCAGCATCCTGAGCGGCGCCTCCGCCTGCCAGGTCCTCGCGTTCAGCGCCGCTCCGCGCGGGGCCCGGATTGCGCTCAGGTCACCGCAGAGAGCCTCGACCGCGTCACTCAAGACCGGCTCGCTCACGCGAGGACGCCGACCTCGGCCTCCGCCGCGGCGACGACCGCGCCCGAGCGGATCGCATGCGCGACGAGCTCGATGTCCGTGCTCAGGGAACGGTCCTCGTCGAGACGGGGCGAGAGCGACCTGACGACGTCGTGTACCGCACGAACCCCGTCGCCGGGCTGCAGCGGCGCGAGGAACTCGATCGCCTGTGCGCCCGCGAGCAGCTCGATCGCAAGGGCCCGCTCGCCGTTGTCGAGAACGCGCAGCGCCTTCAGGCCGGCGGCGTTCCCCATCGACACGTGGTCCTCCTGCCCCGCGCTCGTCGGGATCGAGTCGACGCTGGCCGGATGGGCGAGCACCTTGTTCTCGGAGACGAGCGCGGCTGCGACGTACTGCGGGATCATGAACCCCGAGTTCAACCCGCCCTCCTCGACGAGGAACGGCGGCAGCCCTTCCGAGAGCATGGGATTCACCAGCCGCTCGATCCGGCGCTCGGAGATGCTCGCGAGCTCGGCGACCGCCATCGCGAGCGCGTCGAGCGCGAACGCCAGCGGCTGGCCGTGGAAGTTCCCCGCCGAGACGATCTCGCCCTCGTCGAGCAGGACGAGCGGGTTGTCGGTCGCCGCGTTGAGCTCGACGACGACGGTCGCCTCGACGTAGTCGAGGAGGTCGCGACACGCTCCGTGCACCTGCGGGGCGCAGCGCAGCGCGTATGCGTCCTGCACCTTGTCGCACCAGCGGTGTGACTCGATGATCGCCGACCCGTCGAGCAACCGCCAGACGTTCGCGGCCGACTCCTGCTGGCCCTTCAGCGGCCGCGCCCGGTGCACGGCCGGGAGGAAGCTGGTCCTCGACCCCTGCAGCGCCTCGAGCGAGAGCGCGCAGGCGAGGTCGGCGGTCGCTGCCAGCCGCCGCGCACGGACGACGCCGAGCGAGGCCATCGCCGCCATGAACTGCGTGCCGTTGACCAGCGACAGGCCCTCCTTGCTTGCGAGCCGGATCGGCTCGAGCCCAACCTCGCGGAGCGCATCCGCGCCGTCCAGCGGGCGACCGTCGAGCGTCGCCCGACCCTCCCCGACGAGGGGGAGCGCGAGATGCGCGAGCGGAGCGAGATCCCCGCTGGCACCGACGGAGCCGCGCGCCGGCACGACGGGCACGACGCCACGGTTCAGGCACTCGAGCAGGAGCTCGACCGTCGAGATCCGTGCTCCGGAAAAACCTTTGGCGAGCGCGTTCGCGCGCAGGAGCATCGCGGCGCGGACGACCTCGTCGGGATAGGGCTCGCCGACGCCGCAGGCATGGCTCCGCAGGAGCCGAAGCTGCAGCTCCTCCGCGAGGTCCTCCGGGATGTGGGCCGAGACGAACCGCCCGAACCCGGTGTTGACGCCGTAGGTGTGCTCGCCGTGAACGCTGTCGACGAGATCTCGCGCCGACCGCATCCGCTCCTTGGCCGACTCGGCCAGCGTCGCGCTCGGCCCGCCGATCGCGACCTCCCACACCTCCTCGAGGGTGAGGTCCTCACCCGTCAGGACGATCGCTTCGGCCACTCCGCGAGTCTAGAACGGAGCACTCGCTCGAGGACTCGCGAGTCGTCGATGCCGGGCAGCTCGACGCCGGCCGCTACCGCAGCCTGCAACACGCGCTCGGGAACGAGCCCGACGAGCTCACCGGACACCACTTCGATGCCTCGCATCCGAGCCTCACGCCGGACCGTCTCGACGACCTCGTGCACCGGCGCGAGCTCGAGGTCGACGACGTTCATGCTCACCTGGAGACGGTTCGAACCCGACAGCTGCAGCCCGATCGCCTGCAGGCCCGGCATGCCGCCGGACGACTCGCGAACGGCAACGGCGATCGCCATCGCGGCGCTCACGTCCCGAGTCGCGAGGTCGAGGTTGTACGCGACCAGCACGTGCCTGGCGCCGACGAGCACCGCCCCGGAGCGCGGATCGATCCGGCGCGGGCCGGCGTCCGGCGCGAGCTCGCCCGCCTCGACGCGGCGACGGAGCTCGTCGAGCCCGCCGCGGCGAAAGAACGCCGGCCGCCGCCCTGCGCCCACCTCGCCGTAGAGGAACACCGGTAATCCGAGCTCTCTTCCGATCCGCTGAGCGAGCGTGCGAGCTGCGCGGGCGGCGGCCTCCATCCCGTCGGGCTCGAGCGGGACGAACGGGACGACGTCGGCCGCGCCGACCCGCGGATGGACGCCGACGTGCTCGCGGAGGTCGACGCGCTCGCTTGCCGTCGCAATGCCCGCGAGGAGCGACTCGACGAGGGCGTCGGGCTCTCCGGCGAGCGTGAAGACGGAGCGGTGGTGGTCGGGATCAGAGTGCACGTCGAGGAGCAGGGCGCTCGTGGCGAACGCGTCCCCGATCGCCGCGATCACGGCCGTGTCCCGGCCCTCGGAGACGTTGGGCACGGCCTCGAGCACGATCCGTACCCTACGAAGCCGTGCCCGAAGACGAGCCGCGAAGCACGTCGCACCACGCGTGGCGCACGTTCGTGCGCCTGCTCGGCTTCCTGCGCCCGTACAAGGCTTCGCTCGCGGTCTCGTCGGTCCTCGCGATCGCCTCGCAGATCGCGGGCATCCTCGTCCCCGTCCTCACCGGCGCCATCATCAACGAGCTCGAGGGCGATCCGGACACGCAGCTGCTCGTGCTCGAGGTCGGCGCGATCGTCCTCCTAGGGCTCGTCCGCGGGGCGCTGATGTACGGCCGCCGCGTCATTTCGGGGCGGCAGGCACTGGGCGTCGAGTACGACCTCCGCGACGAGCTCTACTCACACTTCCTGCGGCTCTCGTTCGGCTTCTACGACCGCAGCCAGACAGGTCAGCTCATGTCACGGGCGACGATCGATCTGCAGTCCGTCCGCTTCTTCCTCGGGTACGGGCTCATCTTCTTTGCTCAGCACGTGGTCACGATCGTCGTCGTCACGGCGGTGCTGTTCGTCTACAGCTGGCAGCTCGCGCTCATCGCGCTGGCGATCACACCGGTGATCGCGGCGACTGCCTTCCGCTACAGCCGCGTCTCCCACCCGGTGCTCCGCGACGTGCAGCAGACGCTGGCGGACGTCTCGACCGTGGCCGAGGAGTCGATCACAGGCGTCCACGTCGTCAAGTCGTTCGCCCAGGAAGAACGGCGTGCCGAGCGCTTCGGCGAAGCGGCCGACACCGTGTTCACGAAGACACTCGCGGCGAACCGGCAGCGTGCCTTCTACGTCCCGCTCCTGACCTTTCTCCCGCTCATTGCGCAGGCGGCCGTCCTCCTCGTCGCCGGACGGATGGTGATCTCCGGATCGCTGTCCATCGGAGCCTTCTTCGCCTTCTTCCTGCTGCTGGCGATGCTCGTCATGCCGCTGCGCATGCTCGGGATGTGGATCGGCCAGGCGCAGCGCGCGATCGCGGCAGGCGAGCGGATCTTCGAGGTACTCGACGAGCCGGAGGAGGTCGCGGATCGGCCGGGCGCGCACGCGCTGCCACCCGGCGCGGGCCACGTGGTGTTCGAGGACGTCTCCTTCGGGTACGACCCGGCACGGCCGGTCCTGCAGGACGTCTCGCTCGACGTGTCGGCGGGGCGGACGATCGCCCTCATCGGGCCCACCGGTTCGGGCAAGACGACACTGGCGACGCTGGTCCCGCGGTTCTACGACGCGACCGGAGGGAGGGTTCTCGTCGACGGCGTCGACGTGCGCGATCTCCTCCGGCGTTCGCTCCGCCGTGAGATCGGAGTCATCTCGCAGGACCCGTTCCTCTTCTCGGCGTCCATCCGGGACAACATCGCGCTCGGGATGCCGGATGCGCCGGCGGAGGCGGTCGAGGCCGCGGCTCGCGCGGCACAGGCGCACGAGTTCGTCCTCGAGCTCCCGCACGGCTACGACACCGTCGTCGGCGAGCGCGGCATCACGCTGTCCGGCGGGCAGCGGCAGCGCCTCGCGATCGCCCGCGCGCTGCTGATCGACCCTCGCATCCTCATCCTCGATGACGCCACGGCCTCGGTAGACGCAACGACCGAGGCGAACATCCGCGCCGGCCTGCGCGAGGTCATGCGCGGCCGGACGACGATCATCATCGCCCACCGTCTCTCGACGATCGCCCTGGCCGACGAGGTCGTCGTACTCGACCATGGCCGGATCGCGGCGCATGGGACACAGGCCGAGCTGCTCGAGACGAGCCCGGTCTACCGCGAGATCCACGAGCACGGGCTGCTGCAGCAGGTGGTCGGAGGATGAAGGTCTGGCAGTTCGGCAGCCACCTGACGGACGAGCGGGGCGCCAGCGTTGAGGACTGGTCCTGGCGACAGACGCGCCGGCGACTCCGCATCCTCCTCCGTCTCGCGCGGCCGTATCGCGGCCGGAGCACACTCGCCGTCGTCACGCTCGTCGTGTACACCGGAATCGCCCTCCTCCCACCGTACCTGAGCAAGCTCGCGGTCGACGACGGGGTCGCGAAGGGGGATCTCGACACGCTCGGCGTGATCGTCGCCGCGTTCATCGCCGCGGGGATCGCGGCGTTCGCGCTCTCGTGCGCCCAGACCTACTACACGGGCTGGGTCGGCGAACGCGCGCTCGCGGACCTCCGCATCCAGCTCTTCGCTCACCTCCAGCGCCTCTCGCTCGGCTACTACGAGCGAAACCGGACCGGAGCGATCGTCAGCAGGATCACGAACGACGTCGAGGCGCTCGATCAGCTCGTGACCGACGGCATCTCGAGTCTCGTCCAGAACACGCTCGTCCTCGTCGGAACGGTCATCGTCCTGTTCCTCCTCGACTGGCGCCTGGCACTCGCCACCCTCGTCGTTCTTCCGTTGATGGCGCTCGCGACGGCGTGGTTCCGGTCGCGGTCGAACCGTGCGTACCGGCAGGTGCGCGAGCGGCTCGGGCTCGTCACCGCGACGCTCGCCGAAGACATCTCGGGAATGCGCGTGGTGCAGTCGTTCACGCGCGAGCCGACGAGCCAGACGACGTTTCGCGGCGTCAACCAGCGATACCGCGATGCCAACTACGAGACGGTGATGCTGAACGGGATCTACTTCCCGGCCGTCGACATCCTCTCGTCGGTTGCGACGGCAATCGTCCTCGGCGTCGGTGGTTGGCTCGTCGTCGCCGGTGACATGACGCCGGGCACCCTGCTCGCGTTCACGCTCTACATCGCCAACTTCTTCGATCCCGTGCAGCAGCTCTCGCAGCTCTACAACACGTTTCTCTCGGCGACAGCGGCGCTCGACCGGATCACCGCCGTTCTCGACGAAGAGCCCGAGATCGTGGACGCCGAGGACGCAAGCGAGCTTCCGGCGATCCGCGGGCATGTCCGCTTCGAGCACGTCCGGTTCGGCTACGGCGAGCTCCCGGACGTCCTGCACGACTTCGACCTCGAGGTCCCGGCGGGCACGACCGTCGCGCTCGTCGGCCACACCGGCGCCGGGAAGTCGACCATCGCGAAGCTGCTCGCCCGCTTCTACGACCCGCGTGACGGTCGCATCACGATCGACAGCACCGACCTACGTGAGGTCACGCAGGGATCACTCCGTCGGCAGCTCGGAATCGTCCCGCAGGAGGGCTTCCTCTTCGCCGGGTCGATCGCCGACAACGTCGCGTTCGGCCGTCCGAGCGCCCAGCGCGCCGAGATCGAGCAAGCTGCTGCGGCCGTCGGTGCAGACGAGTTCATCGCGACGCTCCCGGACGGCTACGCGACGCAGGTGGGCGAGCGGGGCTTCAAGCTCTCGCTCGGCCAGCGCCAGCTCGTTGCCTTCGCCCGCGCGCTCCTCGCCGATCCACGCATCCTCATCCTCGACGAGGCGACCTCGTCGGTGGATATCGGCACTGAGCGCAAGATCGAGCGCGGCCTTCGCCGCCTCGTTGCCGGCCGAACCGCGTTCATCATCGCCCACCGGCTCTCGACCATCCGCCGCGCCGACCTGATCGTCGTGCTCGACCACGGGCGGATCGTTGAGGCAGGCACGCACGACGAGCTGATCGCCCGGCCCGGCCCGTACATGCGACTGTACGGCGACTGGGCGGCCGACGTCGCGTAGCCGGGCGAACCCGTGAGCTTCTAAGCTCACACGCATGGCCGATCCCGAGTCCGAGGTCGTCGAGGTCCCACCGGCCGACGTCGTCGCCGAGGCGAGGCTCACTCCGGCCGAGGCGATCGAGCCGATGCAGCTACGGGTGCCCGCACGCGGGAACCGGAAGCTTCGCCGCGTGCTCGAGCGGGTCAACGACGACCCGCAGATCAAGGCGTGGTGGCACGTCGCCAACGTCAACGCAGTCATCCGGCTACAGATCAACGACCACTCGTGGGTGCACATTCAGATCGTCGCGAACATCGCGCTCAGGCTCTTGCGCCTGCTCGTGAAGCATGGGGTGCAGCCGTCGGCCCAGGCGGACTACCGCCTGACCGCCGATGACTCCGAGGTCGTCGTCGTGCTCGCCGCGCTGATGCACGACGTCGGCATGTCCATCCACCGTCGCGACCACGAAGACTGGAGCCTGTTCCTGGCCGAGCCGAAGATGCGCCAGCTCCTCGACGGCATCTACGACGAGCCGGAGCGCACGGTGATCGTCTCCGAGGCCTTACAGGCGATCACGAGCCACCGCGCCGACGGCGAGCCCCTGTCTCTCGAAGCCGGCGTCCTCCGTGTCGCCGACGCGCTCGACCTCGCGAAGGGACGCTCGCGCATCCCGTTCGAGCGAGGCTCGGTCTCCATCCATTCGCTCTCCGCGGCGGCGATCGACGAAGTCCGGATCACCGACGGCGAGAGCCGCCCGGTGATGGTCGAGATCGTGATGAACAACTCGTCTGGGATCTACCAGGTCGACGGCCTGCTCAAGGCGAAGCTTCGCGGATCCGGTCTGGAGCCATACGTCGAGGTCGTGGCGCGGATCGATACGGACGCGGAGAAGCGCCTCGTGCCGGTGTACCGGCTCGAGATCGGCGACACGAAGCGGTCGTAACCGACCGGGTACACTGCTCCCGCCGTTGCGGGGTCGTCTAACGGCAGGACGCCTGGCTCTGGACCAGGAAGTTGGGGTTCGAATCCCTGCCCCGCAGCCTCTCGCAGCGTTGTCATGTCCGGTTACGCTCGTGACACGTTTTCTTAGCCATTTGTAAGGGGTGCGGCGGGATCTTGTATCGCGTCGTGTAGCGTTGCCCTACCGAGCGACACGAGTGGCCCCCTAGGGTCTTTGCGCGATCGGAAGCCTCGCCCTAGCGCGCTTCCGATCTTGCGCCGAACTCCGTGTGGAGCCACGCCCCTGTCCCCGTTCAGGAGGTAACCGTTTGCGAGCCCTAATCGTTGGCCTGCTTGCGTCTGTTCTCGCGACGCAGGCCGCTGCGGCAGCGATGCAGGCACCAGCGTCCGCGACACGCACGTCAAAGGTGGAGCGGGCGGCGACACTCGACGAACAGCTCGAGCGCAAGCTCGCAGCACTTCGCAAGCACCGCGGCACCGTCCGCTACTTCCATACGCACCGCAGGTTCCCGGCCTCGCGCGAGCGGAAGAGGCAGGCGGAGACAGCCCTCGCGCAGGCGGAGCGGCGGGTACGTCAGCTCACGAAGACGATAGCCGTCCTGCGCGTGAAGATTCGCCGGCGCGACGCGAGGCGCGTCGGCGTGTTGCCCCCGCGAGCAGCCATCTGCCGAGTCTTCCGGTCGAACTGCCGCGACGCGGTCGCAGTCGCCTGGTGCGAGTCGCGCCTGAGGACGACTGCGAGCAACGGCCAGTACCTCGGCCTCTTCCAGATGGGCGCGTACGAGCGGCAACTGTTCGGCCACGGACCGACCGCGCATGCCCAAGCCATCGCTGCTCGTCGGTACTTCGTTCGCTCGGGCAGTGACTGGAGTCCATGGGGCTGTCGCCGGGCCGTTTCGTAGCGACCGACATTTTCGTCGCAAAGAGCGGTCGGCAAGGCGTCCAGAGGTTTCCTTCCGGCCCTCGATCTGCTAGGTGTCCGGGTACGTGTGGGGACAGCGGAAGCGCGACCGCCTTCGGCCCCTCGATGAGGCTGCCGCATACGCGCGCTGCCACGGCGACCGCGACGACAACGTCCGCATCGTGAAGCTCCCGCCGCGCCGCGTCCGCTACGAGGCTGTGCTCTCGAGTGGCGAGAGCATCCGGCGCGATTTCGAGACCCGGCTCGACACACGCGAGCCCGAGGCCGTCTAGCACCCGAGTTACAAGCGACGCCGATTCGCTACCCTAGACGTCCGCCACGGCCCATTCGTCTAGTGGCCTAGGACACCGCCCTCTCACGGCGGCGGCACGGGTTCGAATCCCGTATGGGCCTTTCGGCGCTTTTCTGGCAAACGGGTTTGGCTCTACTAAGCCAAATTTGAGGACGGGAGAGTACGGGAAGGTGCAAATGGTGGGTGCACGGGTGGGTGCACGGAATCTCGGAGCAAGGATGCTCTGATGGCTAGTCGTGCCGACACCGCGTTCGAGTGGGGATGGCTGTGCGGGTATTACTGGGCAGGGAATCCGCACGTACCGATGCACGAGGTCACAGCGGTGTACCGGGGTGAGCGTCGGGTGAGCAACCTTCGCGACTACGTCCGGCCGGAGATGATGGCGACGATCCATCGGTTCGGTCACGACCGGGCTCAGACGGAGCTGGATGCGTGGGAGGGCTTCGTCGCCGGAGTGAACGAGCTCGTCGAGGGATCGCTCGACTCGGCCGAGCTGCTGCAGAAGCTTGAAGAGGACGCCCACTAGACTCGTCCCATCGACCGAACCCCAGAGGAAGAACAGCGTTACCAGGCATCACTCGAGGCGTCGAAGATGCTCCGGCCGGACACGTCCGACCCGACGACCGCGGAAGGCTTCGAAGAGATCAAGGCCGATCTTGACTTCGCGGCAGGCGTCCTTCGGGATCAGCTCTCGAACGCGGCCGCGGATAAAGCTCGCCTCGAGAGTGCCATCAGGACGCTCGAAGCGCTCGCGAGATCCTGATTTTCCACTGCGCTGTTTTTGCGCGATTGGGTGCGGGTGAACGCGGGTCTCGCGTTACCAGGAATCGAGCCGAGAGCCTGGCTCTCAGACGCGGGGATGGCAATGGAGCAGAGCGCGGTTCATCCCGATCCGCGAATATTCGCGTGGATGCGTGCCGCTGCGATCGGAGTGGTCCTCGCAGCCGTGTTCGTCTCACTGATCATCGGCCGGCTCGCCGGTTTTGCATGCTCGTCCGGCGAAGAAGCTCGCGGATCGCTCGAGGCGGACCTCTGCAGTGGGTATGCAGGAGCAGTCGGGTTCGCTTGGTGGCTTGCCGTCCTGTGGCCCGCCATGCTCTTCGCCGCAAGCCAGATCATCCCGCTTTTTCGACGGAGACCGTTATTGGTCGCCTTGCCCGTCGCTGTCCTCGCCGTTGCGTTCTGGCCTGCAACCGCAGCAGCCGTTATTGACTGTAGATGCCGACCGGTCAGACGCGAAGCCGCTCTGCCCGCGAGTCGTATACGAGCATCGCGCCGTTCGACTTCTCCGCGTTGTGTCGGCGGCACAGCACTCGGAAGCCGAGCGTGCTGTCGCCATAGCCAGCCACGTGATCGGCGACGAGATCCCGCGTCTCGTCACAGCCCTCGACCTGACACTCGGGGTGCAGGGCGCGTAGCGCACGGCTGAACGCACGCCACTGCCTACTCGCGTACGGCGTTCTTACAGCCATGCCAGCAGCTCCACGGGTTCCTCAGCCTCTCCAGTGGCGAGCGCCATCGCAAGCGCCACCATCAGATCATTCGGGTGCTCGCGCTTGGCACGGTCGACGCGCCATCCCCTGCGACTGCGCCTCGCGATCGTGAGCGCGGCGTGCGTGCGTAGCTCGCGTGTCATAGGCACGGTCAGCCTCTTGCCGATGACCGCTTCGTACAGCGCCTTCGACGCGGGCATCATGTTCACGGAACGACCTTTCGAGGCGCTTCGTCATTCGGGGTCGCTATCGGGAGGAGGACCCGGCCTCACGGTTACCGTCACCGTGACCACTTCGGTGACCGTGACCTCTTCGGTGTCCGTTTCCGTCACTGTGCGGGCCGGCGCTGTCACCTCACGAGTAACCGTCTCGGTCATCCCCGGCGTCGTCACGGTCCTCACGCGATCTACCGTCTCCGTTCGCATGACCGTGTTCGTACGCGCATCCGTCACTACGCGCTCTTGAACCGGGCCGCGCACCGTGAGCGCCTCAGTGACCGTCTCTCCAGGCGCCCGAACGACGATCGTGCGGCCGGCGCGTCGCACCGTTACAACATCTGTCTCGCCCGGTTGGGTGGTGGTCTTCGTCACGACCTTCGGCGGCGTATTCGCATGCGTCTTTCGAACGACGGTGACGACGCGCTGCGTCGTGAACGTTGCTTCCTCGGTTGCAGCGAGGTGTTCAGCACTCAGATAGCCGGCGATACCCAATGCGATGGCGACCATCACGGCGATTGCGCGCTTCGTCTCGCCGCTCACGCGCTGCCGCCACAACCATCGCCAGTAGCCGGGATCACGCCAGTAGGTGCGCAAGTCGGAGCGCACGCAGGTCCTGTGCCCGCGAGCCGGGACGCATAAACCAGCTCATCTTCCGTCCCCGTCGCGAGGTCACCAAGCTCTACGGGGAGGGGCGCCGCACCCTCATCCGACGCCCCCACCACAATCCCGAGCGGCGTGCCCGGTAGCCCCTACATCATCGCCCGCGGGGAGGGGCCGCGCAGGCAGTTCCTCGTTCGCTTCAAGCTCGGCGGTCGCGAGGCGAAGGTCGAGCACGCGGGCTCGTTCAAGCGCCGGCCGGGACGCGGTCCTGCGGAAGAGCTTCTGCATGTCGCCGATCGCGGCGGTCAAGGGCGCGGAGATCCGGCAACGGCTGCGCGCGAACGCGGATGATCCCATCCACGGGATCACCCTTCGGACCGCCGCCAAGCGCTGACAGGCGTCCCGGGTCGACGACGCCGCCGGCACCGCCCAGACGTACAAGCTCGGACTCGCGCGCATCCTCCCCAAGATCGGCGACATGCCGGTCGCACACGGCGAGCACGTCGAGGCCGTGCACCGGCTCCTGCTCACGCGCTACTAGCCGCCGCTCTGGTCCTGGACGCGACCGCGATGCGCATCGGTGAGTTGGAGGGGCTGACCTGGGGCGACCTCGACGAGCCACATGCTCGCCGGCGCTCTGCGCGTGCGACGATCGTGTGCCTGATCGGCAGGTGTTCCCCGGGTTTGGCTTGGACCGTTTCCGGCGCGCGAGACAGGGGCGTGCACCGCGGCGGGCATCCCCACGTTCTCACCGCGCGATCTTCCGCTGGACGCATGAGCCTGCTCCACCTGGGCGGGATGCCGCTGGCGCGCATCGGCGAGATGGTCGGGCACGGAGTAGAGCCAAATTCGCTCAACCACGCGGGTCGTTTGTATCGAACAGGTCGGTGAGCGCGTCCCGTGCTGGACCGGTGAGGACCGAGACACGGCCGAAACGGTGTCTCGACGAGCAGGCCCTCGACCAATCACGCTCTCGGGCGTGGAGCTCGAGCTCGTCCGCGTTCGACTGCACGCCGTGGACGGTGACGATCGCGGGGCTGCCGAGCTCCCCGTCGGATGGACGCTCGACGCCGGCGACCTGCTCGTCGACGAGGACGGCCGGCTCGTGCACGTGCTCGGGGATTGCTCGCCCACAGTCCCTGCACCGGCTCTGCCCCGGTGCTCTCACCCCTTGTCCGCGCTGTTCGAGCCCATACCGCTGCCGTTCAGGTCGACCCGGGGAGCGCCTCATCCGGCGGGAGGCCGCCGCAACGGCGGCCTCCCGTAGAACCACGCCGGCCTTAAGGAAGCTGCCGGTGGCAGCCGTAGTAGTTAAGGCCTAGGCCGGCGAGATCAGTCCAGCCGCCCGGCTGCGTAGGACATGGCTGCCCGTGGAACGTGTCCTTCCGAAGCAACGTCTCGGTTCCGGTGTAGTCGGGAACCGTCGACGTTACGTCGTGCGTGTTGAAGAAGTACAGGAGCTGAGAGGTCGGCCCGACTGGCGGCCACTCCTGACCAGGTGCAGCACAGTGCACGCCTAGCGTCGGGTGGTCGAAGCAGTGCCACCCATGATCGTTGAGCTGCGCTGGGCTGAGTCCACCTTGCCCACCGACGGCCATAGGCACTAGCACGGCCGCCGCGATCAGCGGCACCGCCGCGGTAACAGCCGTAAGCATGTATCGCCGCATGTACGTCCCCCTTCGCTCGTCCGGCTTCGTGCGAAGTCTCCTCTAATCAACGCAGGAGTGTCAACCGTTGAAGCGGACCCGAAACGCACGAGCTGCTCGCCCGCTGAACCCGGTTAGGGACTGCTGGTCATCTGCCCCTTGCCCCTCCGTTGTTCGAGCCGATACGGCTTCGGGCAAGCGCCCAGCAGGAGGTTGGCCCCGACCGAGCGACGGGCCAACCTTGGCTCATCTATTCCTCGGCTCCGCCCCTGCAGAGACCGAGCTTGCCCGACGCGCCCTCCGGCCTGGTTACCAGGGGCTGTCGAAGGTGTGGCAGATGTAGTAATCCCAGCCGAACCGCGGGCCGAGGTAGCTCCACTCGTAGAGCGGCGGACTGCTTGTCACGCCGGGCGGGCCGCCGGGCGGGTCGGTAGGACAGGGCTGGTTGTGGAAGTGGTCGGCCCGAAGTATGCGCTCGGTGCCGAGGAACGGAGCCTCCTCCGCGTCCACGTCCGGAGTTGCAAACGCGAAGAGCAGTGCGCTCACGGCCGTCCCGGCGTTCACTGCCGCCAGTTGGCCGGGCGGGAAACAGTGGACGTTCGGGTTCTCCGCGAAGGCACCCGCGGGATTGAGGCAGTCCCAGCCGGCCCGCTGGAGCTGGGCCGGGCTGACTCCTTCGCCCGATGCGGTTGCCGTAAGCGCGAAGGTTGCCGTAAACGCGAAGGTTGCAGCTCCGACGACCGCGAGGAATCGCTTCTTGCCCATTTTCCTCTCCCCTCTGTAGCCGACGCCGTGTCAAGCGCCAGCCCGAACGTACTCCCGCAGAGGGAGGTCGTCAACTGCCCCTGACGAGCGGTCTCTGGTATCTGAACCCTTGCTTGCGCTGTTCAAGCCCATCCGACTGCCGTCCGTGATTCGGGGGTCGGACCTGGGAGTCGGCAGGACGAGCCCTCCTCGGGGATCACCGCCTGGGGGCCCTGACGCCTGAGCATAGGCCCGTCGGCTGACCGCATGACCGTCGTCGACGGCGAGATCGTGATCGAGTGTCCCGTCGAGCACGTGTTCGACTTCGTCGCGGACGCCGCTTCGTGCCCGTGCCAGAGATCCTGTCCTCGACCGTCGCCGAGCTTCGCCCTGCGAGGACCGTCGTCTCGACGAGCGCGTGTTCTCAGCCTTCGGCGCGGATGCCTTCCGCACAGCCCTTGTGCGGGCCTGTAAGGCGAGGGGCGTCCCGGCCTTCTCCCCGCACGACCTTCGCCACCGTCGGGCCTCTCTCTGGCGCCTGGGCGGTGTTCCGGCCGCGCAGGCGTCAGCGTGGCTCGGACACTCCGCCGTCGAGCATGTGCGCACCTACGCGCACGTCGTGCTCGACCGCCGGGAACTCGATTACGAAGCGCTCATGCGTGCTCGGCCGGTGGCACGTGGGTGGCACGTAGCGACCGAAAAGGTGCCGATTTCCAGCACCGTCTGAATCCCGTATGGGCCTCTCTCGGAAAGCCCCGCAAATCGCCGTAGACCGCGCGTTTGCGCCTCTAGGCCGTAGAGGGCCTCCGAGGGCGAGAAGGGCCGTCTCGCCCGCGGATCGAGGCCTGTTCCGGTGGTGCGGCCCGGCCGCGCCGGTGGCCGCGACGAGAAGGGACCAGGAAGCCACCGCATCGTCCCTCTCGCGTCGTGCGGCTCGGCCACCAGCCAGGCGAACGACGGAGAGAAGCCCGGAGAACGTATGCGAGCGGTAGCCTCGATACCGTGGTTTCCGACGATGCGTTCAGTGCCATGCTCGACCAGGTGCGCGCGTTCCGGGCTGTCGTCGACGCGCTGCCCGATCGCGCAGAGATCGACGGCACCCTCCGCGCCGAGGTCAAGTACATCGAGCATCCGCCCGAACCGCCACCGCGCCACGGCGAGCTGATCGCGCAGATCCTGGGATTGCTGCAGAACAACCGGCTGTCGCCGCCGCAGGCGGCCGAGCTCGAGCGCGAGTACTTCGGCAACGCACACGTCGACCCAGCCTGAGCGAGGGCCAGGCTAGTTGCGCCCGCCGACCCAATCGGTCTGCTGCGGCAATGAAGACGAAGTCTCGGTTCCGGCCGATCGAGCTGACGCGCTCGCGGCGTCGGGCGGCTCGGCGAACGCGATCAAGTGCCTGGACTAGGAGTGCACGTGCTGCCAGTCGTTGCGTCGATCGTCCAGCCGCGAGTCCGCCCCGTGGAGAACGGCCAGTGGCGAGACCTATACCTCCACCACGAGCACGAGCGTCGCCTGCGGCCTTGCGCCAAGCGCGTCCCTCGCCTCCACCATCATGCGGTACGTCCCGATCCGACGGGGAGTTCCGGCAAGCGTCCCGCGTGTCTGTGAGAGCCGGACGCCCAACGGAAGCTCTCCGCGAACAACTCTCCACTTCACGGGCGTGACGCCTCCAACCGTGACAAGCTCAGCACGGTATCTGCGTGCCAGCTTCGCACCCCGCAGGCGGAGCGTCTTGATGGCAAGTCCCCGGGCAACGGTCAGAAAGGCGTTCACCGTCGCCACGCGCCCATCGGCGTCTGTCGCAGTGAGGCCGAACGCGAAGTTGCCGGCAGCCTGAGGAGTTCCGGAGAGCGTGCCTTTACTCGCATCGAGCACGATCCCGGAGGGCAGCGCACCGGAGGACAGCGACCAGGTATACGTGCCGCTCCCTCCCGCGGCCGTGAGAGCTCTCGCAAGACGAACGCCAACCTCGGCGTTCGACCTCCGTGCGGCACCGAAGGGGGAACTGACGACGAGGGGCTGCCGCACGGCGAGCACGTACGTCTTCGTATCGAAGGGCATGCCGTTCTGAGCCTTCACGACGAACTGGTAGCTGCCCTCCGAAGTCGGGGTTCCGGCCAGCACTCCGTCCTTCGAGATCGTGACGCCCGGAGGCAGCGCGCCCGACTGCAAAGACCAGGTCGCCTGCACGTCTGAGCCGGACGGCGGATTCAGGCTCACGACCTGCTTCGCCGCGAGTGCCTCCAGGTAAGGCTGGCCGACGGTGGCCTGCTTGACGGACGACTCGACTATCGCGAGTCCGGGATCTACCGGGATGCTGAACTCGTGTTCCGATCGATCCTCGCGCTGGCACCAGGAGGGGCCGCCTTGCGCCGCAGTCAAGTCGTGATTCCACCCAGAAGCGCGTCAGGCCCGCGCCGGTGGGGACGCCGGGGATGACACCATCCCGTGACATGGAGAGTCCCGCCGGAAGCGAACTGTTGACGATCTCGAACCAGTCGTAAGGCTCGCAGCCCGAGCCCTCTTCGGACTCGAGCTCGACCTCGTACTCCACACCGACCTACGCCGTCGGACACCGAAGCAGCAGCGCCTCGCCCGGCGTCTCTCGGCACGGGCCCTCATCGGTCTCGAAATCCGCGGCGGATGCCCCGCTCACGGCGATGGCCGCGAGAACACTCATCGCTGCGAGAGCAAGCTTCAACCGCACGGCCCGAATATTCGGTAACGAGAGTGAGCGTCCTCCAAGGGTTCTCAGCTTCGGCACGCAATTGACAGCCGCTCCCGATCAGAGAGAACCGCACCGACCGAAGCGCGAGAGGGCGGCGGTCCATTGAGGCCACGCCCTCCAGGCCTCGACGGCTTAGATCCCGGACAGCGATTCGAGCTTCTCGCAGTTCAGGAAGCCCGGGAAGGTCGGATCGAGGATGAATCGCTCGAGGAAGAGTCCGGGTGCGATTTCGACGATCGCGGGTCCCGTCGGCGCCGGAACGATCTTCGCCTGCGGCTTCGTGAAATCGAAGTCGATCAGGACGCCTCCCATGAACGGAACGAGCGAGACGACGCCACCAGCCATCACCGGCGCCGCGAAGTTCTGCTTCGTGTCGTCGGAGATCCCCGGCGGTTCGATCTCTCCCTTGCCGGCGCACCACGCAGCGTAGATCTCGTGAACGACTGCGGGCGCCGGCTGCGTGGCGACACCTGCAAAGAGCGCGGACGCGCCTATGAGCGCGGCGAGCATCTTCTTTATCACGTCACCCCCCTTTCGCTTCGCGAGATCGCGACGCGTGTCGGTCTTCGGAAGCGACTACGCGGTCGACTGGGGAGCGGATTCCTCGATTGGACGCGAGGTCGGGCCCTTCCCGTCATCCCTCGTCCGAAGGACGCATGCGGGGGATTGACGGGCCGGGCCGGCTCCCCGACCTTGCGATTCGCGGCCATCGCGCCGCAGCGAACGCGGCGAGGGGAGAAAGGCACGGCCCTCATGGGGGAGATTCTGAAGCGCCTCACACTCGCCGGAGCGACCATGCTGCTCGTCCTCACAGTTCAGACAGCAGCTGCCGGCCCAACCGCCGTCTCGAGCGTGTACACCGTGGGATCGCTGGGAGTCCCGGGGGTCGACACCGGCCTCGTACTCAAGAAGGGCCGCTCCGTGTCCGTCACCGCGACCGGCACGTTCTGCCCCGGCACCGGCTACTGCGTCGGCCCCGACGGATATCCCTCGGGGGACTCGACGGACACCTCGTTCGGTGGCTTCGTCCTTCCGGGTGCTCCGGCATACGGGCTCGTCGGCCGTGTCGGTAGCGGGCATTGGGTCCACGTGGGGAGCGGTCCGACGAAGCTTTCCGGCAGTGGTGTTCTCGTGTTCGCGGTGAACGACGACTACTTCCCCGACAACTCGGGCGACTTCACCGTGACCGTGACGTTCTCCCGAGGGTCGGCCTCTCAAGTCTCGGCACCGACGTCGTGCCACCCAGGCTGGGGTAACGGCGACGCCAACCACGACCACACCGGGCCGCCGGGTCAAGGTGAAGATGCGTGCTATCCCGGTCACGGCTACGGAGACAAGAACCACGACCACAGCGGGCCGCCGGGTCAGGCCAATCAGCAAGGATCGCAAGAGCACGGCAAGTCCTCGGCGAACAACGGCCGCTAAGCGAGGATCCGCGCTGCCGTAAGGGCGCGAGGCCCGCACCGCCCCGCGTCCGCTTCCGCCGAGCACTCGCACCGCGGATCGGAGGAACCTGCTCACGGACCCCGAAGGCACACGTGCCGGGCCGGAGGGGGACTTCGCGTCGGCCTTCCCCTCTCCCCCTTGGACGGCCGACGAACTGGCCCGGCTTGATCCCCGGGCTTGACGGCCGGCGCGGGAGCGGGTCCGAGGCGCGCACTATCCACCAGGCTCGGATCGGGTGCAGTTTGGCGCGCAGCGCGCCGCGGAACCACCCCGATTACGGCCGCAGAACCTCTCTCGGCCGTGAACGACGGGGGGAGCCGGTGTCGGACTGGCCCGTCACGGCGCGGCTACCCCCACTTTTCGACCTGCGAGAGGCGCGACGGGCAGATGCCCGCACGTCGCGAGCCAGCTCGCCGGAGGCGTCCGCGAGGTGGTCGAGGTCGTCGAAGCCTACGCCGGCGGGCCGAGGACGTCGATCCGCAGCGTCTTCGCCGCGACGACCTTCAGTCCGTCGGTCACCTGGAACGTCACCCGGTAGCGTCCGGCCTTAGTCGGCGTCCCGATCAAGACGCCGAGCTTGCGGTCGAAGCGGATACCGCGCGGAAGCGGACCGCGTGCGATCTTCCACGTCTTCGGAACGACGCCGCCCGTCGCCGTGACCTTCGCGCGATACAGGCGCCCGATCTTCGCAGGCTTGAGGCGGACGGTGGTCACCGCGAGCCTCGGCGCCACGACGAAGTTCGCGGCGTAGTCCGCGGTTCGCCCTTCGGTGTCCGAAAGCCGGAGCGTCGCACGGTACGAGCCGGGGGTCCGTGTCGTGCCGGCCACGGTTCCGTCCGGGGCGACCGTGAAGCCCGTGGGGAGCGTGCCTTCCGTCACGGCCCACGTGTAGGTTCCAGTCCCGCCGGATGCGACGAGCTTCGCGGAGAACGGCACGCCGACCTCCCACGTCGTCACCACCGCGTTTGCCTGGAGCGGCTTCGAGGCGACGATCGCGAGCGGCTTGCGCACGACGATCTCGAGGCTCTTGGTGTCCGAGCGTCCATCTGCGAGCGCAGCCCTGAAGGTCGCGAGAAATGCGCCTTCCGTGGTCGGCGTTCCGGTGACCGCGCCCGTCGAGGGGTTGAGCGCGAGGCCCGGGGCGAGCTGACCGCTGATAACCGACCATGTCAACGGGCTCGAAGGCTGCGCGGTCGCTCCCGGGCCGAGCTTCATCGCGGCAGTGAGGTTGAGCGTGTAAGGCGCACCCACGGTCCCCGCGGTCGCGCTCTCCGTTGTGACGAGCACGCGCGGTTGAATCGTGATCGAGAACTCCCGCTCCGCCGTCTTGAGGAACTCACATTCCTCCTCGCGGAGCTGGATCCACACGTTTGCGGTGCCGGCCGCCGTTGGCGTACCGCTGATTCGTCCGCTCGAGGACATCGAGAGGCCCGGAGGCAAACCGCCATTGAGAACGACATAGTTGAAGGGCGGGCAGCCTCGACCTTCGAGCTGAATCGAGTAGGAACCGTCGACGGTCCCCTGAGGGCAGACGAAGATCACTGGTGAGGCCGGACAAGGCGTCGCGTCATCGAACTGCGTCGCAAGCGCAGTCGCCGCAACGGTCCCAGCAGCGACCACGACCAGCACGCCGGCCAGGCCGAATCGAAGCGATCGTCTGCGACCCCTTCCCACCGGCGGACGAGGGTAGCAGACATGCCCGCAAACGCCCCGACTTGTTAAGACCGGCGTCAGCGAGCGACCCATGCTCCGTCGAGGACGAGCGGGCTGCCGGTTGCGAAGCGTCCTGCAGGGCCGAGCAGGAACGCGACCGCGGCGGCGACGACGGTTCGTCGGTCGCGCTCGCGAACGCGTCGATCCGACCCTGCGCCACCTCTCGCCAGGCCGTCGGTCCGAGCTCGACACCCTGCAGCTCGCCGAGCGTGATCACGTCGCAGGCCCCAGCGGATCGCCGTCGCGTGTGTCTAGCCTGCTAAGAGCCCCTCCGGATCCGGGTCAGCGACTCGTCGCGACCCAGCAACTCGAGGCTCTCGTACAGCCCGGGCGACACACGTGTGCCGGTGACGGCGACGCGGATCGGGAGGTAGACGGTCCGGGGCTTCTCGCCCAAGTCCTCGCACAGCTGTTTCAGGGCCGCCTCGATCCCCTCGGCCCGCCACGGCTCGACGGAGGCGAGGGCCGTCGCAGCTGCGTCGAGGATGCGCCGGTCGAGCAGCTGCGGATCCGGCTCGACGTCGTGGAAGAGAAACCCCGCGAACCCCGGGAACTCCTCGAAGCGCCCGATCTTCTCCTGGACGATTGGCGCGGCCGCGCGCACGCGACCCTCCGGCCAGTCCAGGCCGCGCTCTCGGAGATACGCAACGAGTCGCGTCGCGTACTCGTCAGGCGAGAGATCTCTCAGATAGACGCCGTTCATCCAGTCGAGCTTCGCGTAGTCGAACGTCGCCGGGCTCGAGCCGACCCGCTCCAGCGAGAAGCGGTCGACGAGCGCGTCACGCGACATGATGGTCGTCTCGCCGTCCGGCGCCCAGCCGAGCAGCGCAAGGAAGTTCATGAGCGCCTCGGGGACGTACCCGGCGGCGCGGAACTCGTCGATCGAGACGGCACCGTGACGCTTCGACAGCTTCTTCCCGTCCGCGCCGAAGACGCTCGGTACGTGTGCGTAGACGGGCGGCTCGGCGCCGAGCGCACGGAGAACGTTGATCTGCTTCGGCGTATTGGAGACGTGGTCGTCGCCGCGGATGACATGCGTAATGCCGTCGAGCCAGTCCTCGAGCGGTGACGCGAAGTTGTACGTCGGGCGTCCGTCCGAGCGGACCAGGACCAGGTCCTCGAGCTCGGCGTTCGGCACCTCGATCCGCCCCTTGATCGCGTCGTCCCAGCTCGTCGAGCCCTGGTCCGGCATGCGGATGCGGATCGCGCCCTCGTCCTCGTAGGCGCTGCCTTCGGAGACGAGCCGGCGCGACTCCTCCTTCGCGCGCTCCATGACGTCGAGCTGGAACCTCGTGTCGCCGTTCCACTCGATGCCGAGCCAGAGCAGCGAGCGCTCGATCTGCTCGACCGACTCGGCGACCTCACGGCTCGTGTCCGTGTTCTCTATCCGCAGCAGGCACTCGCCGCCGCGGCCGCGGGCGAAGAGCCAGTTGAAGAGGAAGGTGCGCACGCCCCCGATGTGCAGCAAGCCCGTCGGCGACGGCGCCATGCGAACCCGGACGGACACGACGCACTAGCGTAGTCGCATGCTCTTCGGCGCCCATGTGTCATCGGCCGGCGGAATCTCGAAGGCAATCGACCGCGTCGAGGAGATCGGCGGGAACGCGGTGCAGGTGTTCACGCAGAGCCCGCAGATGTGGAAGCCGACCACGCACGCACCCGAGGAGATCAAGCGCTTCCGCCAGCGGAGGCGCGAGGCGCGCGTCCGGCACGTGGCCTGCCACGCCCTCTACCTCGTGAACCTGGCGAGCCGCGACTCCGAGGTGCGGTCGAAGTCCTTCGACGCGCTCGTGGCGACGATGCAGACGGCGCGGGAGCTCAGAGCCGACGCGGTCGTCTTCCACGTCGGCTCGCACCTCGGCCACGGCTTCGAGGACGCCGTCACGATGGTTACCCCGCCGTTACACGAGCTGCTGTCGCTGACCACGGACAGGCTCTGGCTCTGCGTGGAGAACGCGGCCGGTGCGGGAGGCACGATCGGGCGCTCCATCGCCGAGCTCGGCGCGATCTGCGAGGCCGTCGACGGGCACGAGCGGCTCGGCGTCTGCGTCGACTCGTGCCACTGGTGGGCGTCAGGGGTCGACGTGACCAACGCGCAGGCGCTGGACGACGCGATCGGGGACCTCGACGCACGGATCGGTCTCGACCGGCTTCGCCTTCTGCACGTGAACGATGCCAAGACGACGCTGGGCTCGAACCGCGATCGGCACGAGGTCGTCGCGGAGGGTTTGCTCGGCACCGGTCTCGCGACGTTCCTCGGCCACCCGGCGTTCCGCAAGCTTCCGGCCGTGCTCGAGACGTGGCCGGAGGGAGGCCTCAGCACGGCCGACATCGAGCTGCTTCGTACTCTCTGGCGCCGCGGGCGGCGGCGGTGGGCGCGCCGAGGAGGCCTTGAGTCCTAGACCACGCCGGCCGCGAAAGCGGCCGCTTTAGGGCTCGCGCTATCGAGTTCCGCGAGAGAGCGGATTCGATCTGCGCAACGGCTCAGTCCGCAACGCTCGCGAAGACGCGGAACGTCGCACGCTCCCGCGGGAGCTCGTGGAACTCGGGTACGCGGCACCCGAGATCGTCCTCGCGATGCGGGTACGTCCCCACGACCTCGACCTCGCACATCGGGAGAGGCGCCCGGCGAGCGCGGACGGCACCGAAGCCTCCCCGGCCGGCTTCCGCCTGCTCGAGCAGGTCGAGATCGATCTCCACGTCGAAGATCTTCTGCATGCAGCCGACGTAGGTGTGCCCCCACGCTTCGTACGCATAGACGAACGGGCAGGCCACGCGGAGGCACGCAGCCGGGTACACGACCTTCTCGCAGTGAACGTCGCAATGACGGCACGCCACCTCGTCCTGGATTCGGAGGGGGAGCTCTGCAGCCGCCACTGGTTCTTCCACGAACCCGATTGTGTTCATCTCGCGCCCCCGGCCGCAAGACTTGACAAGCAGCCGGTTTTCAGGCAGTGGCGACACCGGGCTCCCGTGCCGAACGGTCTGTAGGGTCCGCGCCGGTGGTTCGCCCTGCCCTCTTCACATCCCTCCTCCTCGGGCCGATCACGATCGCCCTCCACTACCTCGCCGATCTCCCGGAGACCGCGGAGTTCGTGCTCGCCGCGCTCTCGCTCATCCCGTTGGCCTGGCTGATCGGCGAGGCGACCGAGCACGCAGCCGAGCACACAGGGCCCGGGATCGGCGGGTTCCTCAACGCGACCTTCGGCAATGCGCCCGAGCTCATCATCGCCCTCATCGCCGTGAACGAGGGCTTGACGGAGGTCGTGCGCGGCTCGCTCACCGGTAGCGTGGTCTCGAACCTCCTGCTCGTCCTCGGCGCATCGCTCGTCGCCGGCGGGCGCGGGCCGCTCGACCGGTACTCGAGCTTCCTGTCGTTCGGCCTCATCGGGTTCGCGACGCTCGTCTTCCTCATCCCGTCCGTACCCGGATGGGACGGAGAGCCGGACACCGACGAGCTCGCCCAGGTCTCGGCGGTTATCTCCGTCGTGCTGCTCATCGTCTACGTCGCGGTCACTTGGTACTCACTGCGACGGCACAGCACGCTGCATGTCGCGAGCGACGAGGAGATCAGCGGATGGTCGCTCCGCAGCGCACTCGGAGCGCTCGCGGCCGCGACAGTCGTGACCGCGCTCGTCGCGGAGATCCTCGTGGGCTCGATCGAGGTGTTCGCCGAGAAGGTCGGCCTGACGGAGTTCTTCGTCGCCGCGGTGATCGTGGCGATCGTCGGCAACGCAGCCGAGCACGGCGGCGCAATCGTCGTCGCGTTCCGGGGGAAGATCGCCCTCGCCGCGGAGATCGCGCTCGCGTCGGCAGCTCAGGTCGCGGTCTTCCTCATCCCTGCCGTCGCACTCCTCTCGTGGGTCATCGACCCGCTCTCGCTGAGCTTCAGGCCGGTCGAGATCGCCGCGCTCGCAGGATCCGTGGCCTTCACGGCAGTCGTCCTGTACGGGGGACGGTCGAGCCGGGCGCGCGGCGTACTCCTCCTCCTGGCGTACGCAGCGGTGGTGGTCGCGTTCTTCCTCGCCGGCGAGCGCTAGCGAGTCTTTCGGATCTCGTAAGGAAGCCCTCAAGAACACGCTTCGAGCAGCGTCCGAGCGGGTACCACCCCGGGCATGAGGATGCTGCTTGCGCTCGTCCTCGCCGCTTCGGCGGTGCTCGCCACCACGAGCAGCGCCGACGCGTCCAACCGTGTGCAGTTCGGGATCCAGGACGACGCGTGGCTGGAGTTCGGCCCCGGACGGCTGGCGGATCGCGTCGCAAAGCTCGATCGGCTAGGCCTCGAGGTCGTGCGCGTCACGCTGCGCTGGGATCAGATCGAGGTCGAGCCGGGCGAGTTCCGCTGGGGTCGCGCCGACCGCCTGCTTCGCGCTCTCGACGGGCGAGGACTCGCGCCGCTCGTGACGATCTGGGGCACGCCGGATTGGGCGAACAGCGGCCAGGGCCCGAACGTCGCGCCAGACATCGGCGACGACTTCGAGGGCTTCGCCCGCGAGGCCGCCAGTCGCTACCGCTTCGTGGGCCGATGGGCGATCTGGAACGAGCCGAACAAGCGGATCTGGCTGAAACCCGCCTCGCCCGAGACGTACGTCGAGCGCCTCCTCAACCCGGGCTATCGCGCCATCAAGTCGGCCAACAGAGCCGCTCGTGTCGCGGGAGGCGTCACGGCTCCTCGGGGCGGAGCGGGCGGTCTCTCGCCCGTGGACTTCATTCGGCGCATGGATCGAGCCGGCGCACGCCTCGACGCGTATGCGCACCATCCGTACCCGGTCTATCCGGGCGACACCCCGTTCGCAGGGGGCTGCGCGTGCAAGACGATCACGATGGCGACGCTCGAGCGCCTGTTGAAGCTCGTCGGGCAGGCATTTCCCTCGGCGCGTGTCTGGCTGACCGAGTACGCGTACCAGACAAATCCGCCGGACGACTTCGGCGTCTCGCTCGAACGCCAGGCGCGGTTCATCGGCGAAGCGGCGCGGCGGGTCTATGCGGCTCCGAAGGTCGACCTGCTCGTCCACTATCTCTACCGCGACGAGCCGGACCTCGGGCGCTGGCAGAGCGGTCTCGAGACGATCGACGGCCAGGCGAAGCCTGCACGAGCGGCGACGATGCTCCCGTTCGCTCAGGTCTCGCGGCAGGGTCAACGCGTGCGGCTGTGGGGGCAGGTGCGTCCTGGTACCGGACCGCAGAGCTACGCCGTCCAGGCGCTCCTCGGTAGCCGCTGGCTGACGATCGGCGGTCTCCGCATCACGAACGCGCAGGGCTTCTTCTCGCTGACGATCGTCGCAGCCCGCGGCGCGGCGCTTCGAGTCTGGTATCCGGCGGGTCGCATCGCGAGCCCGCCGCTCGTGCTCCGCTAGCGCTACGAGGTCGCGACCCGAGCGAGCAGCGCTTCCGGGATCAGCTCGGACGCCCTCGACACGTCCTCGTCGGTCAGGTCGAGATGGGTCACCGCGCGCATCACCGTCGGATGGATCGTCCCGGAGAGGCCGACACCCGCCGCCTGCAGCCGCGCGAGAGCCTCCGCACGGTCGAGCCCGAGGGGGGCGACGTCGATCTGGACGAAGTTCGTCTCGACCTGGTCGAGATCGACCGGAACCCCCTCGTCGCGGAGCGCCTCCGCGAGCGTGCGGGCCCGTGCGTGGTCTTCTGCGAGACGCTCGACGTTGTGGTCGAGCGCGTAGACGCCGGCCGCCGCGACGATTCCCGCCTGTCGCATCGCGCCGCCCATGAGGTGCTTCTCCCTCCACGCGCGCTCCATAAGCTCCCGCGAGCCTGCGAGCAGCGCGCCGAGCGGGCAGCCCAGGCCTTTGGAGAGGCAGAGCGTCACCGTGTCGAAGCGCGCGGCGATCTCCGAGGGAGCGACGTCGAGCGCGACGGCAGCGTTCAGCAGTCGCGCGCCGTCGAGATGCGCCGCCAGTCCGACCTCGCGTGCCGTCGACACGACGTCGTCGAGCTCGTCGAGCGGCCAGACACGCCCACCCGAGCTGTTGTGCGTGTTCTCGAGCGAGACCACTGCTGCTCGCTGGTCCGCCACCTTCGTGCTCGGCTCGGCGGCGAGGCGCACCTGCTCCGACGTGATCCGCCCCCGTGCCCCCGGCAAGCCCAGCGTCATGAGCCCCGCGTGCGCAGCCGCCCCGCCGTACTCGTAGATGACGACGTGCGAGTGCTGCTCGGCGATGAGGACGTCACTCGGTCGCGACAGCAGCTTCAAGGCAATCTGGTTCGCCATCGTCGCGGTCGGCAGGAACATCGCCGCCTCGTGACCGAGCAGTGCCGCGACCCGGTCCTGGAGCTCGTTGACCGACGGGTCTTCGCGCTTCTGCTCGTCACCGACGACGGCCTCGGCGATGGCGCGGCGCATGCCCTCGCTCGGCCGCGTGGCCGTGTCGGAGCGGAGGTCGATCATCCACGGCACGCTACCGTCCGCGACATGGATCTTGCGCTCCTCGAGAGCACCTTGGCCGAGCGAGGCGAGCCTTCGTACCGAACCCGTCAGGTGTGGGAATGGGCGGCGCGGGGCGCGTCGTCCTACGACGCGATGACGACGCTGCCGAAGGCGCTTCGCGCGGTGCTCGAGAAGACCGTTCCGTTCTCCACGCTCGAGGTCGTCACCGAGCGCGAGTCCAGGGATGGCACGGTGAAGGCGCTCTTCCGAGCCGCTGACGGCCATCCGGTCGAGGCGGTGCTCATGCGTTACCGCGACGGCCGGCGGTCGCTCTGCCTCTCCTCCCAGTCGGGCTGCCCGCTGACGTGCACGTTCTGTGCGACGGGCGCCATGCGCTTCGGCCGGAACCTGACGGCATCGGAGATCGTCGACCAGGCGCTCCACTTCCGGCGGCGTGAGCCCGTGAACCACGCGGTCTACATGGGAATGGGCGAGCCCTTCCTCAACGTCGACGCGGTGCTCGGATCGGCTACGCGTCTTCCGGATCTCGGGGTCACGCACCGCCGCACGACGATCTCCACGGTCGGGTGGCTCCCCGGCCTCCGTCGCTTCGTCGACGAGGTCGAGCAGCCCGTCCGGCTCGCGCTCTCCCTTCACACTGCCGATCCCGCCAAGCGCTCGGAGCTGATGCCGGTGAACGATCGCTACCCGCTCGAGGACGTGCTCGCGGAATGCCGCCGCTACTTCGAGCTGCGCCGTCGCAAGGTGTTCGTGGAGTACGTGATGCTCGCGGGCGTGAACGACTCACCGGCGAACGCGCGAGCGCTTGCCTCGGTGCTCGACGGAAGGTCGTTCAAGGTGAATCTCATCCCCTACAACCCAACGGGCCTCTACGCCGGTTCGTCGCGCGAGACGATCGAGCGCTTCAAGCAAGTCCTCGAGCGGGCTCGGATCCCGGCGACGGTGCGGCTGACACGGGGACGCGACATCGAGGCCGCCTGCGGGCAGCTCGCGGCCGCGCCACGTCAGTCGAACGAGAACCGCGTCGCAGTTCGCGGGTAGTCGGACTCGAGCCACGCGTACGCGAACCGGGGACGGAGTCGGAGCCAGACCCCGCCCGGTTCGGAACCGGGACGGTGCGCGTACTTGGCCTCGTACGCGTCCGCCAACGCATCGTCGAGAGAGGTCCCCTCGACCTCGCCCTCGACGATCACGACCTCGTCGCCGCTCTCGAGGTGGATCACGACGCGCGGATCGCGCAGGAGGTTGCGACCTTTCCGTGACTCGCGTGACGTGCTGAACACCACTGCATCGTCCGCCCACAGCCCCCACACCGGCGCGGCGTGCGGCGCCGCGTTCGGCTTCGTCGTCACGATCCAGTAGTTCCGCGCCGCGGCGATGCGCCCGTCACCCAGTCCCACTCGAGCATGCCTTCCGGCGTCGTCGGGACTCCGTATCCGGGAGCGAAGGGCGGTCGCGAGCGTCGTGGATCGGGCACGGCTCCAGTCTGGCAGGCGATAGGCTGGATCCATCGAGCGCGTCACCGGAATCGGCGGAGTCTTCTTTCGCGCCCGCGATCCGAAGGCGCTCGCGGCCTGGTACGAGGTGCATCTCGGTGTCCCCGTTCAGGACGGGGAGGGCTACGCCATCTTCCCGGAGAGTCGGAACACCGTCTGGTCGCCGTTTGCCGAGCATACGGACTACTGGCCGGCGGCGAAGCAGGGCATGGTGAACTTCACGGTGGAGCATCTCGACGCGATGCTCGGGCAACTCCGTGACGCCGGTGTCGAAGTGGACGAGCGGGTCGAGCTGCTCGAGGGCATCGGCCGCTTCGGGTGGGCGGCGGACCCCGAGGGCAACCGCTTCGAGCTCTGGGAGCCCGCGAAGGCCTAGCTCACGAGCGCCGGGTGCTCGTCGAACAGGTAGCGCAGCACCGGCTGCTTGGCCGCGCGCACCTCGTCGAGCCTGCGGACGGGACGACCGTGCGGGGCTTCCTTGAGCACCTCGGGTGACTCGGCCGCTTCGCGCGCGATCGCGAGCATCGCGTCGACGAAGCCGTCGAGGCGCTCCTTCGGCTCCGTCTCCGTCGGCTCGATCATGAGCGCCTCGGGCACGACCAGCGGGAAGTACACCGTCGGCGGATGGATCCCGTAGTCCATCAGCCGCTTGGTGACGTCGAGCGCAGTGACCCCGTGCTCGCGCTTGAGCGTGCGCGCGGACAGCACGAACTCGTGCATGCAGTGCCGGTCGTACGGAAGGTCGTAGGCGTCCCGTAGCCGAGCCAGGACGTAGTTCGCGTTCAGGACGGCCACCTCCGACATCTCCTTGAGCCCCGGTCCATACGCGCGCATGAACGCGTACGAGCGGACGAACACGCCGAACGGACCCGCAAAGCCGCGCACCCGACCGATCGACTTCGGCCGATCGTGGTCAAGCCGGTAGGCGTCTCCCTCGCGCACGACGACCGGTGCGGGCAGGAACGGCTCGATCGTGTCGCGGACTGCCACAGGTCCGCCCCCGGGACCACCGCCCCCGTGCGGCTGCGAGAACGTCTTGTGGAGGTTGTAGTGGACGATGTCGAAGCCCATGTCGCCGGGCCGCGAGAGGCCGACCACCGCGTTCAGGTTGGCGCCGTCGTAGTACAGAAGGGCACCGATGTCGTGGAAGATGCGCGCAACCTCCTCGATGTTCTCGTCGAAGAGCCCGAGCGTCGACGGGTTGGTGAGCATGAGCCCGGCAGTGCGCTCGTTCACCTTCCCGCGGAGGTCGTCGAGGTCGAGGTTGCCGCGTGTATCGGTCTCGACCCGCTCGAGCGAGTAGCCAGCCATGGTCACGCTCGCGGGGTTCGTGCCGTGTGCGGTATCCGCGGTGATGACCGTGTCGCGCTCCTCGCCTCGGTCGGCGAAGTACGCGCGCATGAGCATGAGGCCGGTCAGCTCGCCCTGCGATCCGGCGGCGGGCTGCAGCGTCACCGCTGGAAGCCCCGCGACCTCGGCGAGGATCTCTTGCAGGCGCCACATGAGCTCGAGCGCCCCCTGGGCACCCTCGTCCTCCTGGTGCGGATGCAGGTCGCGAAAACCCTGGAACCTGGCCACGCGCTCGTTTACGCGCGGGTTGTGCTTCATCGTGCAGCTCCCGAGGGGATAGAAGCCGGTGTCCACTCCGAACGTGCGATCCGCGAGGGCCGTGACGTGCCGGACGAGCTCGGGCTCGGCGAGTTCCGGTAGTCGGGGAGGCCGCGCGCGCCGAAGCTCCTGCGGGATCTCGGCCTGTGGAAGACCGTAGTCCGGAGCACCGCCAGCGCGGCGCCCCGGCCGGGAGCGCTCGAAGATCAGCGGCACGTCGGGCCAGGCGCGGCCGGGCTCGCTCATTTGCAGACCTCGTGCAACGTCTCGGCGAGCTGGTCGACGTCCGCCGGCGTGCGCCGTTCCGTGAGCGCGACGAGGAGGACGTCGTCCATCCCCTCGTAGTCGCGGCCGAGCACGTATCCCGGATGTACGCCTCGCTGGCGCGCACGTTCGACGACCTCGCGCGCAGGGATCGGCGTGTGGAATGCGACCTCCTTCACCGATGCTGCGTCGAACGCCGGCTCGAGCGGAATGCGATCACGTGCGTACTGCGTAAGCGCTGCGCATGTCTCCCCCACCTCCCGGAGGCCCACGGGACCGAGCCACGAGAGCGTCACGAGGCCGGCGAGGGCGAGCAGCGTTTGGTTCGTCGTGATGTTCGAGGTCGCCTTTTCGCGGCGGATGTGCTGCTCGCGCGTCTGCAGCGTGAGGACGAAAGCGCGTCGCCCGTCGGCGTCGACCGTCTCGCCGACGATGCGGCCGGGCATCCTGCGCACGAAGTCCTGCCGTGCCGCGAAGAAACCGTAGTGCGGGCCGCCGTACAGCGGCGGGCAGCCGGCACTTTGGCCTTCCCCGATCGCCATCGCGCAGCCGTACTCACCCGGAGCTTCGAGCACGCCGAGCGTCATGAGGTCGACGTGGGCGATCGGGTGCGCTCCAGCGTCGCGTGCGGCCGCAGCGAGGTCTGGCGCCGGCTCGAGACAGCCGAAGAAGTTCGGCTGCTGGAAGATCACCGCTGCGGCGTCCAAAGCGGCGCGTCCCAGCTCCTCGGGGTCGGTCGTCCCGCCGCGGTGCGGCACCTCTACGACGTCGAGGCCGAACCCGAGCGCGAACGTCTTGACTACCTGGCGGACCTGAGGATTCAGCGTCTCGGCGAGCACGATCTTCGAGCGGTCGCTCGTGTGCTTCGCGACGAAGCACGCATCTGAGGCAACTGTGGAGCCGTCGTAGCCGGACGCGTTGGACACGTCCATCCGCGTCAGTTCGCAGATCACGGTCTGGTACTCGAAGATCGCCTGCAGGACACCCTGGCTCATCTCCGGCTGGTACGGCGTGTACGCCGTCAGGAACTCACCGCGCGAGAGGAGGACGTCGACGGCGGCCGGCACGTGATGGTCGTAGATCCCTGCCCCCAGGAACGACAGCTCGACGCCGGAGTGGACGTTGCGCGCTGCAAGCTCGGAGAGATGCGCGACGAGCTCGACCTCGGTGAGCTCCGCGGAGACGTCGAGCTCGCGGTCGAACCGAACCGCCTTCGGGATCTGCTCGAACAGCTCGTCGAGCGACGAGACGCCGATCGCCGCGAGCATCTCAGCGCGGTCGGCGTCGGTCAGCGAGAGGTAGCTCACTGCTCGGCGACGTGCGCGCGGTACGCCTCGGCGTCCATCAGCTGGTCCGCCTCCGATGGGTCGGATACGCGAATCCGGACGAGCCAGCCCTCGCCGTACGGGTCCTCGTTCACCGTCTCGGGCTCGTCGACGACCTTCTGGTTGACCTCGAGCACCTCGCCCGAGAGCGGCGCGACGATGTCGGAGACGGCCTTTACGGACTCGACCTCGCCGTACGACTCGTCCTTCGTCACCGTGGCGCCCACATCGGGCGCCTCGTAGTGAACGAGCTCTCCGAGCGAGTCCTGCGCGAACCAGGTTATGCCGAGTGTCGCCTCGTCACCGTCGACCCGCGCCCAGTCGTGCTCGGGGTGGTAGCGAAGGTCGTCCGGGTAGCTCTCGGGCGCGGGCACTAGCGGTCTCTCCTGGAACAACACGCTTGATTCTCCGGCGAAATCCGAGCAGGCCTGGGACGCAGGAAGGCCGCGTACCAGAAGGTACGTGGCCGACCGGGGACGACGGCGCGCGAAGTGTTTGCAGCCGCGCGAAGCGGGCGTGTGGTTCCTGGAGCGACCACTTCAGTTCTCCTTCCGGTAGATCGGCTTCTTCACGACCCGCGCGCGACGTTGCTTGCCGCGTACGTCGATGACGAGCTCCGATTCGGGCGCGGCCGCCTGGGCAGGCACGTACCCCATCCCGATGCCCATGTCGAGCATCGGTGAGTGCGTGCCGGACGTGACCTCGCCGCCGCCTTCGATGGCCATTCCCTGTCGCGGGACGGCACGCTCCTCCATCACGAACGGGACAAGCTTGCGGCGCGGGCCTTCCTCCTCGATGCGGCGGAGCGCCTCGACGCCGGTGAACTCCGTGTCGAGCGCGCACGCCCAGCCGAGCCCGGCCGAGATTGCGTCGGTCTCCGGCGTGATGTCGTTCCCGTGGAGCGGGTAGCAGACCTCGAGGCGCAGCGTGTCGCGTGCGCCCAGACCGCATGGGGTAACGCCGCGCGCGAGGACGGCGTCCCAGAGTGCCGTCGCCTGTTCCTCGGCGCAGCAGAGCTCGACTCCGGCCTCGCCCGTGTAGCCGGTTCGCGCGACCATCACCTCGATGCCGTCCAGCTCGCCCATCACATGCGTGAAAGCAGGTGCGTCCGGCAAGCCGAGACGCTCGAGCGACCTCGGACCCTGTACGGCGACGAGCCCGTACTCGTCGGACGCGTCGCGAACCTCGCAGCCGCGCGGCTCGCGCTCCTTCAGCCAGTCGTATGCGGCCCCACGGTTCGACGCGTTCACCACGAGGTAGAACTGGCCGTGGCCGAAGCGGTACGCGATCAGGTCGTCGAGGATCCCTCCCGATTCGTTCGTGAGGAGCGTGTACTGCGCACCGCCGTCCTCGAGGCGATCGATGTCGTTGGAGAGCAACGACTGCAGGAACACCTGCGCGGTCGGTCCGTCCACGTGGATCTCGCCCATGTGCGAGACGTCGAACGCGCCCGCGTCGGCTCGAACCGCCTTGTGCTCCGGAATGACACCTTCGTACTGCACAGGCATCTCGTAGCCGGCAAACGGAACCATTCGCGCGCCGAGCGCGACGTGGCGCTCGTAGAGCGGCGTGCGCTGCAGCGTCGCTTCCACCGACCGCGACTCTAGCGCCGCGGCGTCTTACGTCGGCCGAGAGGCGGTTGAGTCGGCGCGGCGACGCGGCTGCGAAAGCAGCCGCGTCAGGAGTCTGCGCAAGGCCGGAATTCTCGCCCTGGCGAGCATCCGGCCTTGCGCAGAACCTTAGTCCTCTTTCAGAAAGCTCGGAATGTCGATCTCGACGTCGCGCACGCTCGGCGCGTCGAACGAGGGGCGCTCGGACGACGCGGCGGCGACTGTCGCCGGCGCTTCGACGCGCCGTCGCCTTGGACGTCCGCCGAAGCCGGTGGCAATCGCCGTGACGCGCACGTCCTCGCCCATCGACTCGTCGATCACGGCGCCGAAGATGACGTTCGCGTTCGAGTCGGCGGCGTCCGTGACGACCTGGGCGGCCTCGTCGACTTCGGCGAGCCCGAGGTCGGGCCCGCCGGTGATGTTGAGCAGGATCCCCGTCGCGCCGTCGATCGTGGTCTCGAGGAGCGCGGACGAGATTGCGGCGCGCGCGGCTTCGACCGCGCGATTGTCGCCGCGCGCGACTCCGATCCCCATGAGCGCGGACCCGGCCTCGCGCATGATCGTCCGAACGTCCGCGAAGTCGAGGTTGATGAGGCCGGGCACGGTGATGAGGTCGGTGATGCCCTGCACGCCCTGGCGCAGGATGTCGTCGACCATGCGGAACGCCTCGGTGACGGGAGTGGAGCGCTCGACCACCTGCAGAAGACGGTCGTTCTCGATGACGATCAGGGTGTCCACGCTCTCGCGAAGTGACTGGATTCCCTGCTCGGCCTGGTCGGCGCGCAGCTTCCCTTCGAAGGCGAAGGGCCTCGTAACCACGCCGACCGTGAGCGCGCCGAGCTCACGACCGATCTGAGCGACGGTGGGTGCGCCGCCCGTGCCCGTGCCGCCGCCTTCGCCGGCCGTCACGAAAACCATGTCCGCACCCTTGAGCGCTTCCTTCAGCTCGTCGCGGCTTTCCTCGGCCGCCGCGAGCCCCACGCGCGGATCGGCGCCCGCGCCCAGGCCACGCGTGGCCTTCGAACCGATGTGGATCTTCACGTCCGCCTCGGCCATGAGGAGCGCCTGCGCGTCGGTGTTGACTGCGACGAACTCCACGCCCGAGACTCCGGCCTCGACCATCCGCGTGACGGCGTTCGTGCCCCCGCCGCCGATGCCGACGACCTTGATGACGGCGAGGTAGCTCCCTAGCTGATTGCTCATCTCTCAACCCACCTCAAGCTGAAGTTCTCATTGAACGTGCGGTTTCCGGACTCCCTTCGATCCCGAGGGTAGGCCTCCTTCGGGCCAATGTCAACGATCGCCAATATGGCATATCTCAACCTCAACCTGAGAGTTGAGGCTTGCTATCCGGACACCGGGCGCTGGGGGACGCTGACGTCGATATACGTCGTCCCGCTGTCCACGAGCCCGAGGACATCATGCGCGATGGCGAGTTTCATGCCGACATCCGCGGTGCGCCCCAGCCGGAGCTCGAGGCCGCGTCGCAGCACGAGCGTGAGCTCCTCGCCGGCCAGCCTGACTCCCTTGACGCGACCGCCGAGGCCAGCCGCGTGCGCCTCTGCGAGCGCACGCGTCGCGGGAACGAGGCCCGCTGGAATCTGGCCGCCGACCCGAACCGTCGCCCCGCGAGCCAGCCAGAGTCGGGGCAGATGCCGCTCCGTGCCCGTCTCGATCTCGCGGATCACCTTGCCTGCACCGGTCGAGAGCCAGGCCGAACGACCGCGGCGGACCACTGCAACTGCCCGTTCAGGCGCGATCTTGACCACGAGGGTGTCCGGGAACGCGCGGTCGACGGACACACCGGCAACGGCCGGAAGCGCGCGCAGCCTACCCTCAATCTGATCGGCGTCGACCGCGACGAGGCTCCGCCCGACGAGATCACGTGTTGCGCGGGTCACCTCGCGTGAGAGCTCCGGCGGCGCTCCCCGTACGACGACCCGCTCGATCGCGAACACCGGGGTCGCGTAGGCGATCCAGTAGCCGACGCCGACGACAAGGACGATCACGAACGTGACGAGCAGCGAGCGGCCGGAGGGGACGAGGCGCACCAGATCAAGGCGAGCACCGGCCGCACCTCGCGGAAACGGGACGACGACGCTCCTCGAAGCCGCAGCAGCAGCGTGCCGACGCGATCCGCGCACGCTTCGTCCCCCGGCCATGTGCCGGGATTCGCCGCCCGTACGGCCCCTCCTACGTCAGGGCGGGCAGCTCCGGTAGGCCGACGAAGACGACCTCGCGCTCGAGCTCGACACCGAACTGTTCGCGTGCTCTCCGGCGCGCCTCGACCATCAGGGCAATGCAGTCTGCGCTCGTCGCGCCCCCGGCGTTCTCGATGAAGTTCGCGTGCTTCGGTGAGATCCCGGCACCACCGACCCGGTGGCCCTTGAGGCCGCAGAGCTCGAGCATCCTTCCCGCCCCGAGCTCGCCCGCCGGGTTCTTGAAGACACTCCCGAAAGTGCGCTTGTTCGTCGGCTGCGTGTCCTTGCGCCGGGCGACGAGGTCGGCGACGAGGGCCTTGATCTCAGCTGGAGAACGCGGCTCGAGGCGGTACTCGACGCGCGCGACGACCTCGCCCGAGGCAAGCGACGAATGCCGGTACTCGAGACCGAGCTGCGCGGGCGATCTCCATTCGTCTCCGTCGACAGAGACCACGAGCGCGCGCGTCAGGACATCCGACCAGTCACGCCCGTAGGCGCCGGCGTTCATGAAGACTCCGCCGCCGGCAGTCCCCGGAATCGCGCACGCGAACTCGAACCCGCCGAGCCCCGCCTCTCGCGCGCGATGGAGGCACACGGCATTCGCAGCGCCTCCACCAGCGAACAACGCACCGCTGCCGCCGTCCGCCTCGGCCGTCGCGAGCTCGCCCTCGAGTCGCACGACGAGCGCTTCCACTCCCTGGTCGGAGGCGAGCACGTTCGAGCCCAGGCCGATGACGAACACCTCGAGCCCCTCGTCCCGCGCGAACCGGAGTGCGTCGGACAGCTCCGGAAGCGTCCGCGGTCGCGCTAGACCGCGGGCCGGGCCTCCGGTCCCGATCGTCGTGAGCCGCGCGACCGGAAACCCATGCTCGACCCTTTCCATCAGTCGGCGAGGCCCTCGACGATCGCGCGCGCGATCCGCCACGGCTCACCGACACCGAGCGTCACCACGACGTCCTTCGGGCGAGCCCACGCGATCGCCAACGCAGCGGCGGCGTCGAGAGTCGGAGCCCAGCCGCACCGCGTCGGGTGCGGCACGTGGTCGAGAACGAGCTTCCCGGTAACCCCGGGAAGGGGCGCATCGCGACCACCGATGACATCGGTCACGATCGCGCTGTCGGCCAGGCCCAGAGCCTCGCCCAGCTCCTGATGGAGATGGCGCGTCCGCTCGTAGACGTGCGGCTGGTAGACGGCGACGAGCGCATGCGGCTCGAGCTCCCGGGCCGTGCGCAGCGTCGCCGCGATCTCGGTGGGGTTGTGTCCATAGTCGTCGATGACGCGAACTCCGCCGCGCTCGCCCACGAGCTCGAAGCGTCGGCCGACGCCGCTGAATCCGAGAATCGCGCGCTGCGAGTCGTTGCGGTCGACACCGGCGAGCTCGAGCGCCGCGAGCGCGACGGCCGCGTTCTGCCTGTTGTGCTCTCCCGGGACCGCAAGGGCGAGCTCCACGGGCTCGAGCTCCCACCCGCGCACCGCCTGCGGAGCACGCTCGAGCCAGTCGGCGAAGAGCTGCCCGAGCTCCGCCTCCGAGCCGTACGTCGCGTGATGGTCGAGCTCGACGTTCGTGACGACTGCGATCTCCGGACGGAGGAGCGCGATCGAGCGGTCGGACTCGTCGCCTTCGAGGACGAGCCAGCCCTCCCCCACGCCTGCGTTCCCCCCGAGCTGCGGGACCACGCCTCCGACGATCCACGCCGGATCGTGCCCGAGCTCGCGAAGGACGTACGCCACCATCGCCGCAGTCGTCGTCTTTCCGTGCGCTCCCCCGACCACGATCGAGCGGCGAAGGGAGACGAGCTCGGCGAGGAACTCCGCGCGCGAGCGCCCCGGCGATCGTTCAACGTGCGCGGTCGAGAGCACGACCTCCCAGCCCGCAGGCGGACTCGGGTCACCTCCGAGGTCCACCACTATTCCGTCCAGCGCGTCGAGGAAGATCGTCTCTCCGACATCCCACCCGCGAACCTCGGCGCCCCAGGCGCGTGCGAAGTTCGCGTAAGCGGAGAGCCCGGCCCCTCCGATGCCGACGAAGAAGAGCTGCCGCCCCGCGAGCGGTAGCTCGCTCACCGGTGGCCCGCCTCGGCGAGCGCGATGAGCTCGTCGGCCACGACGGCCGCGGCGTCCGGACGCGCGAGAGAGCGCATCGCCGCGCTCATGTGGGCCAGTCTTGCGGGATCGCCGAGCAGCTCCTTGGCCAGCGACGGGACCCGCTCGAGCTCACGCTGGTCGACCACGATCGCACCCCCGCCGGCCTCGAAGTACTTGGCGTTCAGCGTCTGATGATCCGCAGTCGCGTACGGATACGGGACCAGGATCGCGGGCGTGCCTGCGGCGGCGAGCTCCCAGACCGTGCCTCCCGCACGCGAGACCGCGACGTCGGCGGCTGCCAGGGCCGCTCCGAAGTGGTCCGTGGAGGCGACGAGCACGTAATCGTCGCGGCGCACGGACGGACGCACGGCTGCGTAGTCCCGCTCGCCGGAGACGTGCAACACGGCCGGCCCCTTCTCGCCGAAGGCATTCACGGCGAACTCGTTCAGAGCCTGCGCTCCTGCCAGGCCGCCGAAGACGGCGAGGACGGGCGCCTCGGAGGGAAGGCCGAACCGAGCGCGCGCCTCGGCCTTGTCGACGCCGAGGTGGGCCTCGGGTATCGGTCGGCCGACCACCCGGTACTTCGGGCCGCTCCGGCCTGGAATCGCATAGGAGAGGAACACCCGGCGAGCGAAAGGCGCGGCGAGCCGGTTCGCAAGGCCGAGGTGCGCATCGGCCTCGGTGAGAGCGGCGGGGGTGCCTCGGAGCCTGGCAGCGAGAACCATCGGACCGGCGACGTAGCCCCCTCCACCGAGGACGACGTCGGGACGCCGTTTCGAGAGGATCCGGCTGCACGCGAACGGTGCGCGTACCGCCTGCGCGAGCGAGCGCAGGAGCCCGACGCCGATGCGCCGCGGGAACCCCGACACCGCGAAGGCGTCGAGCTCGAACCCAGCCTCAGGTACGAGCCGCGACTCGACGCGGCCGGGCGACCCTGCGAACGTCACCGTCACCCCGCGCTCGCGCAGCGCCTCGGCGACCGCGAGTGCGGGTCGAACGTGACCGGCTGTTCCTCCCGCCGCGATCACGCACCGAAGCCCCGACGACCCTGCCATTGACGGCGATGTTAAGGAGAATGCCGATGCCGGCGAGTAGGACCACGAGGCTCGAGCCGCCGTACGAGACGAACGGCAGCGGGATGCCCGTCAGAGGCGCGATGCCCAGTGCCGCGGCCAGGTTGATCGCCGCCTGCCCGCATACGAGCGCGGTGATTCCGGCCGCGAGGAGCTTCCCGAACGGGTCCTGGCACCGCATCGCGAGGCGGAAGCCCGCGATCGCGAGGACCGCGAAGGCGCAGATCACGAGCGTGGCGCCGACGAGACCGAGCTCCTCGCCAACGACCGCGAAGATCATGTCCGTGTGTGCCTCGGGGAGGTAGGAGATCTTGCCGACGCCCTCGCCGAGTCCGGCTCCAGTGAAGCCGCCGGAGCCGATTCCGATCGTCGCCTGCACGATCTGGAAACCCGCACCCTGCGCGTCGCTCCACGGATCGAGAAAGCTGAAGATGCGTGCGCGACGGTACGGCTCGATCCAGATCGCGGCGAGCCCCATTCCCACAGCCAGGACAGACGTCGCGGCAAGCAGCCGAACCGGCACGCCCGCGACGAGGAAGATCGCGAGCATCATCCCGCAGATCGTGATCGTGGTACCTAGATCGGGTTCGACGACGATGAGCCCGCAGAAGATCGCGGTGAGCAGGCCGAGCGGCTTGACGAGTTGTCCGAACGTCCTCGGCGGATGTCGGCGCGCGAGGTACACTGCGGCGAACAGGCAGAGCGCGAGCTTTGCAAGCTCGGATGGCTGAAAGCTCGCAGGCCCCAGGATGAACCAGCGGCGCGCGCCGTTGATGGCCGGCCCGAGCACGAGGACCGCGGTGCACAGCACGAGCGCAATGAGGAGGAGCAGCGGGGCGACGTACCGGAGCCGGTGATAGTCGAAACGCGAGGCGAGCGTCATGAGGACGACGCCGATCAGCGCGTACACGGCCTGGCGCTTCAGGTAGCTCATCGGATCGCCGTTTCCGAGCGCAGCCGATGCCGAGGTCGCGCTGTAGACCATCACGAGCCCGAACGCGACGAGGCCCAGCGTGACGAACGCGACGACGCGCTGGTCGGTGTGGCCGTCGCCTTTCACGCCAGCTCCGAGACGAGACTACGGAACGCATCTCCGCGAGCCTCGAAGTCGCGGAACTGGTCGAAGCTCGCGCAAGCAGGAGACAACAGGACGACGTCTCCCTGAGCGGAGGCCGACGCGGCCGCGCCGAGCGCCGACTCCAGTGTTCCCCCACGCATGAATCCCACGCCGGCCTCGGTCAGGGCCCGCGCGATGTCGCCAGCCGCCTCGCCGATCAGGTAGGCCTGGTCGCCTGCCTTGAACGCCGCGGCCAGCGGCGCGTAGGACTCGTGCTTGCCACGGCCACCCAGAATCACGTGGAGCCGCGCGTCCGGGAACGACGCGAGTGCACGCAGAGCTGCGGCAACGTTCGTCGCCTTGGAGTCGTTCACGTAGCGAACACCGCGAAGCTCGCGGACGAGCTCGATCCGGTGCGGAACGCCCTCGAACGAGCGAAGTGCCTCGGCGATCGCCGAGTCCTCGATTCGCGCTGCTCGCGCGGCTGCAGTCGCGGCTGCGGCGTTCTCGCGGTTGTGCGGGCCGGGTATGCGCGGCTCCGCCGGAAGCCGGTCGTCAGCCGCGAACTCGACGCGGCGACCCGCTCCGGGTACGTCTTCGAAGCCTCGCGGAACGACTGCCACGTCTTCCTGCGACTGTCGCTCGAAGATGCGGAGCTTCGTGTCCGCGTAGGACTCGAATGTGCCATGGCGGTCGAGGTGATCGGGCTCGAGATTCAGCAGCACGCCGATGCGTGGGTTGAATGTCTCGACGTCCTCGAGCTGGAACGACGAGAGCTCGCAGACGACCCACGCGTCGTGGGACACGGCCCCGACGAGCGACGTCAAGGGTCGCCCGACGTTGCCGGCGACCTCGACCGGCTTCCGTGCGGCGCGGAAGACAGCGCCCAGAAGCTCACTCGTCGTCGTCTTGCCGTTCGTCCCCGTGACGCCGAGGATCGGGTTGGAGAGAAGGCGCGCTCCGAGCTCGATCTCGCTCCAGACCGAGACCGCACGCTCGCGCGCGGCCCGGACGAGCAGCGCCTCGCCCGGTACCCCCGGGCTCTTCACGACGAGATCGATCCCCTGTAACAGCGTCTCCTCCTCGCGTCCCAGGCGGACTTCGACGCCGAGCTCGCGGAGCCTCCTCACGTCGAGCCCCTCGTCCCGATCGAAGCCAACGACGGTCGCTCCGCACGCGACGAGCGCCTCGGCCGCCGCCGTCCCCGAACGCGCGAGGCCGACGACGAGTACGCGCCTCCCCCCGAGCTCGGCGACGGTCATCTCAGGGGGAGACGAACTGCAGGAAGTCGCGATAGAAGAGGGCGAAGCCCGACGCGCAGAAGATCGCACAGACGATCCAGAAGCGCACCATCACCTTCGTCTCCGACCACGCCTTCATCTCGAAGTGGTGATGGATCGGCGCCATCAGGAACACGCGCTTCCCGGTCCGTTTGAAGCTGATCACCTGGATGATCAGCGAGAGCACCTCGATCACGAAGATCCCCGCGATCAGCGGAAGGAGGATCTCGGTCCCGGTCACGACCGCGAAGCCCGCGATCGCCCCACCCAGGGCGAAGGAACCGGTGTCCCCCATGATGACCTCCGCGGGGAAGGCGTTGTACCAGAGGAAACCGATCGTCCCCCCGATGAGCGCCGCGGCCAGGGTGGCGATGTCGAGCAACGTGTCGCTCCGAGCCCCGGGATCGCCAGAGCGGAGCCACCCGATGCCGGCGATCGCCAGGAACGTCAGGAGCATGATCACGACCGTGCCGGCGGCCAGCCCGTCGATGCCGTCGGTCAGGTTCGCGCCGTTCACCGTACCGGCGATCACGAGGAAGAGGAACGGATAGAAGAGGATCCCCAGGTCGAGGTCCCAGCTGACAACGGGGACGTAGAGCGACTCCGAGAACGACTCGGTCTCCTGGAGCATGAGCGCGGCCACGACCGTCACGAGCGCGAGTCCGACCATCTTCCAGCGACCGGGCAACCCGAGCGAGTGGCGCTTACGCAGCTTGAGGTAGTCGTCCGTGAACCCGATCAGCGCGCACCCGAGCACGATGAAGAGGACGGTGAGCCCCTCCGCCGTGTACTGGGAGACAGCCAGGAACGGGAGGACGGCCGACCCGACGATGAGCAGGCCTCCCATCGTCGGCGTCCCCTGCTTGACGACGTGCGTGGCAGGTCCCTCCGCGCGAATCTGCTGACCGAGGTTCCGCGCACGAAGAACCTCGATGAACTTCGGCCCGATCACGACAGCGGCGACCATCGCGATCAGGCCCGCGATCAGGACAGGGACCATGCTCGGGCGAAGTTCGCGATGTCGTCGGCGATGCCTTCGAGACCCACGGCTCGGGAGGCCTTGACGAGTACCGCGTCACCCGGCCGGACGAGGGACCGCGTGAGCTGGCGCACCTCCTCGACGCTCTCCGCCCACTCGATCGGCTCGTAAACCCTCGACGCCTCTCCGACGCCGACGACCGCGATGCCGAGCTCCGCCGCGAGCTCGCCGATCTCGCGGTGATAGCGCTCGGACGACGCGCCGAGCTCGGCCATCTCGCCGAGGATCGCGATTCGGCGGCGAGCGCCCGCCTGCTCTGCGAGGTGAAGGAGCGCGGCACGCATCGAGTCGGGGTTCGCGTTATAGGCGTCGTTCACGACGAACCCTCCGCCGGGCAGCGAGATCTCCTCCCCTCGCCAGGGCGAGAGCCTGATCTCTGCGACCCCCTCGCCTGCTCGCTCGAGCGGCAGCCCGAGCGCCGCGTACGCGTGGAGCGCAGCCAGTGCGTTCAGCGCGAGGTGACGCTGCGTGAACGGAAGCTCGAGTGGCACGTATCTGCCGTCGATCGAGAAGTTGGTCGTCTCTCCGCGCGCCTCGACGTCGTCCGGGTCGAAACGGCGAAACCTGACGTCGTCGCGTGTGAGGTACGGCTCGAGGGCCGTCGCGCGCGAGGGGACGACTGCCGTGCCACCCGCGGGCAGCGACGCAACCGCCTCCGCATTGGCTTCGGCCACGCGCTGCACGCTGCCCAAGAGCTCGAGGTGCTCGGGCCCGATGTGCGGAACGACGACCACGTGCGGGCGCGCGATCGTGCAGAGCGTCGCGACCTGACCGAGCCCGCGCATCCCCATCTCCGTGACGAGCACGCGCGTGCCGGACTCGAGCCGGCACACGGTGAGAGGAAGGCCGATCTCGTTGTTGAGACTCCGCTCCGCCCAGACCGTCGGGACGTGCGGGGCGCACAGCGCGCCGAGGATGTCCTTCGTCGTCGTCTTGCCGACCGAGCCGACGACGGCGACGACTTGCGCGTCGCTCTTCGAGCGGACGAGCGAAGCGAGTGCCGCGAGCGCGTCCTCCTGATCGTCGGGGACCAGGGTTGCCGCGCCACGCGCGCGGGCGTCTGCGACGAACTCGACACCGGTGTTGAGTGCGACGAAGAGATCGCCCGGGCCGACTTCGCGCGAGTCGGCCTTGATGCCGGTGACGGTCGAGCCCGTCGTGCCGGCCTCGAGCACGCCGAGCCCGAGCTCCGCGATCTCCTCCCAGCGCAGCGGGATCACGTCGAGCCTCGCAGCACCACGCGAGCGACCTCGCGGTCGTCGAACGGGGTCACGACGCCTGCGACCTCCTGACCCTGCTCGTGCCCCTTGCCGGCGATCACGACGACGTCGCCCTGCTCGGCGAGCGATATGGCACGCGCGATCGCGCTGCGGCGATCGGGATCGATCTCCACGTCGACGCCCGTTCCCTGGAGGACGTCCTGGATGATCGCGAGAGGATCCTCCGACCTCGGGTTGTCCGAGGTCACGATGACGACCTCGGCGTGCTCGACGGCGACCTTGCCCATGAGCGGGCGCTTCGCGCGATCCCGATCGCCTCCGGCTCCGAACACGACGATCACCCGTCCGGGCCCGAGGTCACGGGCGGCACGCAGCACGGTCTCGAGCGAACCGGGCTTGTGAGAGTAGTCGACGAGTACTGCGAACGGCTGGCCCTCGTCCACGAGCTCGAACCGTCCCGGCACCTCCGTGACGCTGCCGATCCCGCTCGCGATCGCGTCCTCGTCCAGGTCCAGCAACAACCCGGCTGCGACGGCCCCGAGCACGTTCTCCACGTTGAAGCGGCCGCGAAGCGGCGTCTCGACGTCGATTCCCGCAGCTCTGAAACGGGTCCCCTCGGTCTCGACCGTGAGCCCCTCGGGACGGATCTCCGCGCCGTCCACGAGGCCGAAGGTGACGAGCGGAGCGCGGTGCGCGTCCGCGAGCTCGCTCGCGAGTCGCTGTCCCCATTCGTTGCTCACGTTCACCGCCGCGGGCGGCGGCTGTGCGCCCGTGAACAGCCCGCGCTTCGCCTGGAAGTACTCCTCCATCGTGCCGTGCAGATCGAGGTGATCCTGGCTGAGGTTGGTGAAGACCAGGGCGTCGAACCGGACCCGGTCCAAGCGCCGAAGGGCCGAGCCGTGCGACGAGGCCTCGACTGCCGCGCTGCGGTCGCCTTCGTCCAGCATCTCCCGAAACAGCCGCTGCAGGTCTATCGCCTCGGGCGTCGTGAACGGAGCCCCGCGAGACTGGCCGCCGACGCGCCATTCGATCGTCCCGACGAGCCCGGGCCGCCGACCGGCGGCCTCGAGCATCGCGTACAGAAGGAACGCCGTCGTGGTCTTCCCGCTCGTTCCCGTGACGCCGGCGAGCTCGAGTTCCTTCGTCGGCTCGCCGAAGAAGACATCGGCCGCAACCGCCATCGACTCGCGAACGGACGGCACGATCAGCTGGGGGACGTCGACGTCCAGTCGCCGCTCCGCGACGAGTGCGACCGCCCCCCGCTCGATGGCCTCCCACGCGAGATCGTGTCCATCGACGTGCTCGCCTACCACGCAGAAGAAGAGCGCCCCGGAGGACACGCGCCGGGTGTCGTATGCGAGGTCGGCGATCGCGACCGGCCTGCCCCCGGTCACCTCGCTCGGCGCGAGAGCCCTGATGAGGGCATCGAGTTGCACCGCGAAAAGGCTAGATGCAGCGTGGGAAGCCGCTTCAGCGGTTCGGAGCCGTGCGCGGCGCGTCCTGCGGAATCTCGAGGTGCTGAAGGTTGAACCGCGCGATCTCGCGGAAGGCCGGCGCGGCGACGACGCCGCCGTAGATGTCGCCGTGCGGCTCGTCGAGCATGACCATGATCACGAGCTTCGGCTTCGTCGCGGGGACGAGCCCGACGAAGGACGCGACGTAGCGGGACGTGGAGTACCGGCCGTTCGAGTCGATCTTGGCGGCCGTGCCGGTCTTGCCCGCCACCGTGTAGCCGGGGATCGCCGCCTCGGTACCCGTACCCTCCAGGACGACCCCCCGGAGCATGGAGAGCATCTGGTCGGCGACGCGACGCGAGACGACCCGACGCCCCCGCCTGCCCGACACGTCACGGCCGTCGATTCGCCCGACCAGGTGTGGTCGGACGAGCACGCCACCGTTCGCGATCACCGAGTACGCCCGGGCCATTTGGATCGGAGTGACCGCGATTCCGTGTCCGATCGGAACGGTGCCGATCGTGGACCCCGACCACTCGTCGAGCGGCAGTGCGAAGCCCGCCGACTCACCCGGGAAGTCGACCCCTGTCTGCGAGCCGAAGCCGAAGCGATCGACCCAGGACGCCAGTCGGCCCTCCCCGAGGCGTTGCGCGATGGTGATCGTCCCGATGTTCGAGGACAGCTCGACGATCTGTTTCACGCTCATGCGCTCCGTGCCGCGGGTGTGCGCTTCGCGAATCACTCGGTCGGCGACCTTGATGGTGGGCGGGAGCCTGAACGAGGTGCTCGGGCTGACGATCCCCTCCTGCAGACCGGCAGCCACCGTCACGAGCTTGAAGGTCGAGCCGGGCTCGTACGTGTCGGTCACCGCTCGATTACGCCGACGATCCGCGCGTGTCGTCGGGAAACGGTTCGCGTTGAAGCGAGGAGCCGTCGCCATGGCGAGGACGTCGCCGGTGTGCGGATCCATCACGATCGCAGTACCCGCACGCGCCCCCCAGCGGCGGACGGTCTCCTGCAGAACTTCCTCGGCGTTCGCCTGGATCTGGTGGTCGATCGTTAGTCGAACGCTCTTGCCCGGCGTTTCCGGCTTCGTCTCGACGACGTCGAGCGCCCGGCCGAACGGGTCCTTCACGATCGTCTGGCTCCCCGGCTTGCCGGCGAGGGATCCTTCGAGCGAGCGCTCGAGCCCTTCGAGCCCCACGTTGTCGAGCCCCGCGAACCCGAGCACCTGCGCCGCCACCGGCCCCTGCGGGTAGTAGCGAAGCTCCTCTGGATAGAACCCCAGGCCGGCGAAGTCGTGCGCCTCGAGGTTCTTGGCCTTGCGCGGATCGGCCTTCCTCGCAACGTAGACGAAGCCGCGCGAGCGGTCGGAGAGCTGCGGATAGAGGACGGCTGGATCGAGGCCGAACTGCTTGCCGGCGGCGAGCGTCAGGTCGCGCGCGTCGTCGACCTGCCTCGGGTTCGCGTACACCGTCGTCGCGAGCTTGCCGATGGCGAGCGGCTCGCCGTTTCGATCCACGATCGTCCCCCGGGCGGCGGGGACGACGACGGTCTCGCGATGCTGGCGCAATGCCATCGCCGCGTACTCCGGGCCCTTGACGACCTGGAGCCACACCGCGCGGACGAGCGCAGCGCCGAGGAGCAGGAGGAACGCCGACGCGAGCAGCGTGATCCGCCGATTCGTGGCGGCCGGCTTCATCGATTCAGCTGGACGTAGGTGGTGTCCTCGGGCGCCACCTCGACCAGCCCCAGCTCACCCTCCGCGAGGCGTTCGATACGTCTCGTCGCCGCCGCGCTCGAGATCTCGGAGCGCAGGCGCGCGACATCGTTCCGCAGCTCGGTCCGCTCGCGCCCGGCCTCGTCGAGCTGGAGATTCAGGCGGAGCACTGCAACGTTGACGGTCACCACGCCCGCCAGAAGCACTGCAAATAGGACGATCCAGACGACTCCACCGCTCAGCGCCCATGTGCGGCGTCGGCGTGCCGAGGCCGCTCGAGCCCGAGGTGCACGCGCGGTCTGGGCGATCGTCGACATCAGACGCGAGTCGCGGCCCGCATGCGTGCCGAGCTCGCGCGCGGGTTGAGGTCGACCTCGTGTGCCGAAGGCCGAACCGGCTTCGGCGTGAGGATGCGGGCTTCGGGCTCGCGCCCGCACACGCACACCGGAAGCTCGGGCGGACAGGTGCAGCCGCGGGCCCGATCGCGGAGGAACCGCTTCACGATTCGATCCTCGAGCGAGTGGAAGCTGATGACCGCGAGCCGCCCGCCGGCCCGCAGCATCTCGAAGGCCGCCGGCAGACCGGTTTCGAGCGACTCGAGCTCGTGGTTCACCTCGATCCGCAGGGCCTGGAAGACACGCTTCGCCGGATGACCGTCGCCGAATCGGGCCGGGGCAGGGATCGAAGCGCGCACGACGTCGACGAGCTGGCCCGTCCGCTCGATCGGGAACTCGTCTCGGCGGCGCACGATGCCGCGAGCGATCTGGCGCGCGTACCGCTCTTCCCCGTACCTGCGGAAGATCGTCTCCAGCTCCCGCTCGTCGTAGCTCGCGAGCACGCCCGCGGCGCTGGGCTCGTCCGACGGGTCCATGCGCATGTCGAGCGGCGCGTCCGTCGCATACGAAAACCCGCGCTCCGGACGATCGATCTGCATCGAGGAGAGGCCGAGATCGAGAAGAACGGCATCGGCTCGTACACCGTTCCCCGCGAGCTGTGAGAGGACGACTCCGTAGTCGCCGCGGAGAAACCGCGCCTGCACGCCACGTGCCGAGGCCTTGACCCGGTCGAAGTACGGCTTGACGGAGGGGTCGCGATCGATCGCGACCAGCTTTCCGGTTCCCTTCAGATCTGCCGCCAGCAGGCGTGAGTGCCCGCCCGCGCCGAAGGTGGCGTCGACAACGGTCTCTCCCGGCTGCACGTCGAGGAGCTCGCGCACCTCCTCCGCGAGCACAGGAACGTGATCAGCCGCGTCTGTCCGCTGCACGTTCGGCAACATCTCCGACGCTCCCTTCGATCGCGCTGACATGTGTCGCCCACTGCGGGCGATCCCAGATCTCGATGTGATCGTGGACGCCGACCACGGCGACGTCCTTGCCGAGCCCCGCGTGTCGAGCGAGGTCGGGCGGGACAACGACACGTCCCTGCTTGTCGACGTCGGTGACCGTTGCGCCGGCGAAGACGAATCGCTTCATCTCGCGCGCCTCTCTCGTGAGGGAGTCGAGCGCAGTGATCCGCTCGACGCTCGCCTCCCAGCTCTGGCGCGGATAGACGTCCACGGTCCGGTCGATCCCCCGGACGAGGACGACATCGCCGCCGAGGCCGTCGCGGAACTTCGCCGGCAGGGTGAGCCGGTTCTTGTCGTCGATCGTGTGCTCGTGGGTTCCGTAGAACATGCGCTGGGCCGGGGTTCCTGATCTCCCACCGAGCCCCACCTTACTCCACTTTCCCCCACTTCGCAACCCCCGCCGCCCACTCGCACGCGACGGAGTTACGACAACGGCACCACCTCCGCGTGCACGCCCGGCCCGGCGAGCGCGCCCGAGCCACAGCGTGCGGCGAAGTCGAGCGCCTCGAGGCCCGCGAGACCAGCGGCGAGCGCGAAGGCGAGTCCTGCCGCGAAGCAGTCCCCAGCCCCGTACGCATCGACCGGATCGTCGGGCAGCGGTGCGGCCGTGTACGGCCCACCCGGCTGCGCCCAGCCGCCGAGGGCGCCCGACGTCGTCACGACCAGGCGCGGCTCGGGGTCGAGCTGCCCCGGGTGGTAGCGCTCGGCCTCGTCCTTGCCGCTCGAGACGAGGGCATCGAGCTCCACCGACGCCTGGCGCAGCGTCGAGAGCTCACGCGCAGTTGCGACGAGGACCCTCCCATTTCGTGCGAGGAGGACCGCGTCGGCATCCCCCGCGCAGAGGTAGACGGCGTCGCAGCGTCCCAGCTCGTGCCACGGAAGCGTGTCGTCGTGGCCGCGCGGATGGAGCTTGCGTCCGATTGTCGTGATCGTTCGCTCCCCCGCGTCGTCCAGATACACGAAGCCGCTCCGCTGTGGTGCCTCGACGACCGCCGCGTGCACCGTAACCCCACGCGCCTCCAGCTCGGCGCGCGCCCGCTGGCCTCGCTCGTCGTTCCCGAGGACGGTGAAGAAGTCCACCGAGTCGGCGAGGAGGGACAACTGCACCGCTGCGACGGAGCCTCCGCCCGCCGCCTGCTCCCACGACTCGGTCGCATGGACGATCTCTCCCGGCCGCGGGACGCTCTCCACGGGCACGAACTCGAGCCACTCCACATGCCCGACGACTGCCGCTCTCACGTCGCCGGTCGCCTCCCGCTCCCGCCGGGCAAAGCCCGTCTCCGCCGGAGGCTTACGCCGCTCGCGACAGGACGCTTCGCGCTCGGCGCTTGTCCGTACCTTTCGTACTGTCCTGCGCGCCTCCCGCTCGCTTCCTTTGCGAGCGGCTCCCCAGCGGGGTGAGTTCGCATACGGGCATGCTCACAAATCGGCGCCCGGAAGCGTTTCACGAGGATGATGCAAGCCGTGGCGATCCCACCCTTCGAGAGGTTCTACGAGGAGCACCGAGCAGAGGTGCTCCGGCTCCTCCGCCGGCGCCTCGGTGCGGACCGCGCCGACGATGCATTCCAGGAGACCTTCCTGAGGGCGCTCCGGGCATACGCCCGGCTCGAACACGGCGAGCACCTGCGCGCGTGGGTGCTGACGATCGCACAGAACGTCACGCTCGACACGCTCCGACGCATGCGTCCTGCCGACGAGCTCGTCGAGACCGCCGTTGACGACGCTCACCCCGCATACACCGAGCTTTCCGATCTCACCGACGGCCTCGGGCCGAAGGAACGGGCGGCTGTCGTGCTCCGGTACGGCTACGACCTCTCGTACGACCAGATCGCGGCGGCATTGGGCTCGACGCCCGACGCGGCTCGCCAGGCCACGTCGACGGGTGTCCGCCGCATTCGAAGGAGGATGACGAAATGACCGTCTCACCTGACCTCGACAGCCGCTTCCGCGAGGCGGCGACGACACTCGGACTGCTCGACGTCGGATTCGACGTCGTCGACTCGCCGATCGGCCCGCTGTTCGTAGCCGCCTCCGACCGGGGCGTGGCGTCGATCTCCTACGACGTCGAGGTGGAAAGCCAGCTCGACAGACTGGCGCGCATCGCTGGTCCGGCCGTTCTCCGCTCGCCGCGCGCCGTCGACACGGTGCGTCGCGAGCTCGACGAGTACTTCTCCCGCAGGCGCCGGGTCTTCGACCTCTCGCTCGACCTCCGGGCGCTTCCTCCCTTCACCGTGTCGGTGCTGCACGAGCTCGCACGAGTCCCGTACGGCGAGACGACGACCTACGGGGCGCTTGCACAGCGGGTGGGTCACCCGAAGGGCGCAAGGGCGGTCGGCACGGTGATGAACCGGAACCGTATCCCGATCGTGCTGCCCTGCCATCGTGTCGTCGGCTCGACCGGTGACCTGACCGGCTACGCGGGCGGGCTCGAGCGGAAGCGAATGCTCCTCGAGCTCGAGGGTGCTCGTTGACCGTACTCTCCCGGCGTGAGCGCCGTGACGCTTCGCGAGATCACCGAGGAGAATCGGAGTGCGATCCTCGCCGTCCGCGTCGCGCCGACTCAGGAGCGGTTCGTCGGCACGGTGGCCGGAGCCCTCATGGACGCCGAGGAGATCCCGGAAGGCAATCCCTGGTATCGGGCGATCTACGCGGACGATGACCCCGTCGGCTTCGTCATGCTCAGCTGGAATGTCACTCCCGAGCCCCCGCGGATCATTGGGCCGTGGTTCCTGTGGAAGCTGCTGATCGACGAACGACACCAACGGCGCGGGTACGGCCGGGAGACGGTCGCGCTCGTCGCCGAACTCGTTCGCGCAAACGGAGCGACGGAGCTCCTGACCAGTTGCGTCTTGGCGACTGACGGACCCGAACCGTTCTACCGGCGCATCGGGTTCACACCGACGGGCGAGTTCGACGAGAACCGCGAGATCGTTCTCGCTCTGAAACTCGAGCGGTGACTCAGTCCAGGAGCCTGTACCCGACGCCCCAGACGTTCACGATGAAGCGGTCCTCGGGATCCACGCACAGCTTCTTGCGCACACGCGAAGCGTGCGATTCCAACGTTCGGGTACGACCGAGCGCGCGATAGCCCCACACCTCCCTCAGCAGCTCCTCCTTCGTGAACACGCGATACGGCTCCGAGGCGAGCTTCGCGACGAGCTCGAACTCCCTTGCAGAGAGCAGCACGGACGTGTCGCGCACCCGTACGCGGCGCGTCGGTCGGTCGATCACCAGATCCCCAGCGACGATGACGTCTCCGGCAGCCGGCGAGCTGCGCCGGATGAGCGCCCGAATCCGCGCGAGAAGCTCCTCGTAGGCGAACGGCCGGCCGAGGACGTCGTCGGCGCCGCGGGCGTGCGCCCCGGCCGGCGCGCCCGGCACCCGCCACCGCGGCCCCCCCCTAACCGGGACCGTGCGGT
>JBMDXR010000025.1:0-1580 GCA_048594925.1 Gaiellaceae bacterium | reverse complement strand
GAGACGGCGCCCATCGCGTTCAGCTCGGAGGTCGCCTCGGCGATCCTGCCCGTCTCCAGAAGCTTCTTGACGGCCTGGGTCTGCGTGTTGATGTACCCCAGCACCTGAGCCAGGCCGTCGTGGAGCTCGCGGGCGATGCGCTCGCGCTCCTCGAGGACGGCGCGGTCGAGGACCTGCTCGTGCAGGCGCGAGTTCTCGATCGCGAGGGCGACTCGCTCTGCGATCCCTTCGAGCACACGCGCCTCGCCCTCGCCCGCGAAAGCGGTCTCATCCCGGGCGGCCACGGCCAGCACCCCTATGGTCCCGGTGGGGCGGCGAAGCGGGACGGCGCAGAAGGTCTGCAGACCGAGTGCACCGACCTCGTCGAGCTCGAAGCGTGGATCGACGGTCCGATCGTGGACGATCACCACCGAGGCCGCCCTCGCTGCGATGCCGGGCAGCCCCTCCCCGATCAGCAGCCGCGACCGCGACACGAACGCCTCCCGCCCGACTCCCCGGAACCCTTGGAGCGTCAGCCCCCCGCCCTCCACGAGCCAGACCTCGGCCGCCTCGGCCGGCGTCACCAGGACGGTCGCGTCGAGCGCCTCGTCGAGCATCGTCGAGAGCTCGACGGAGGAGGCGGACGCCCGGCCGACGGTGAGCAGCGCGGAGAGCTCCGCGTTCTGGCCGAGAATCCGCCCCTCGAGATCCTCGATCAGGGCGAAGATCACGGACGCGAAGACGAAGACGCACACCGCGAAGAACGCGGCCAGGAAGAGAATGCCGGGGGACTCGTGGAGCCAGTCGTGCAGCGAGGAGCGGAGCAGGACGACGAGCACCACGAGCGCCGCGAACGGCAGCACGATCGCGAACCACTTGAGTCGTGAGAGGCTGACGACCTCCGTCGCCACGAGCCGATGACCGAGCCTCCCGAGAAGTGTCACGCGCGCCTCCTTGCGCCTATCCGCGAAGTGTGATCCGTCGCGTCGCCCGACCATCCGACGGAGCTACTGAATCCCGTTGCGGGAAGCCCGCGTCGAGAGCCGGCACGTGACACCTCGTCACGAAGTGCCGATCAGTGCAAAGTACGGATGGAGAGCCCAAGGCGCGGTGGCACCCTCGATGCCTCGACGAAAACGAGTCGTCGACCACGGCATTTGCGCCGGCCACGCCTGACGGGCCGAGCCCAAGATCGCGATCGGAGGCGAGAACGATGAGACGCATGGTGATCGCTGGCGCTCTCCTGGGCGTGACCGTGATGGCCGCACGCACCCTTGCACCCAGGCTTCACGCCCGGATGCTCGGAGCCTGCCAGCGAATGTTCGAGCAGATGCCGGACGACTTCCCGCCCAGGCGGATGCTTCGCGGCATCGAGGAGATCCGCGCGAACACCGCGCGGACGCTCGAGCTCATCGAGGAGCGCGCGCGGCTCGGGGAAGGCGCGCCGCTCGGCGAGACACGCTCGACGAGAGCGGAGGAAGTAGAGCTGGCGCACGCCTGAGAGGACGCGCGCCGACGTTTCCGAAGAGAGAGGAGGTGGAGACGTGAGCCTCGCATCGACCGTACTTCTCGGCGACACCTGGGGCATGCACGGCGACGTC
>JBMDXR010000024.1:0-14311 GCA_048594925.1 Gaiellaceae bacterium | reverse complement strand
GCGATCAACTCGAAGGCGCAGCTCGAGAAGATCCGGGAGCTCGTCGCAAGCGGTGAGGACGAGGGCGCCGAGATCTTCCAGCCCGAGTGCCGCCTGCCGGAGCGCGGGTACTGGTTCGTGCCGACGCTCTTCACGAACGTCGCGCAGAGCTACCGCATCGCGCAGGAGGAGATCTTCGGGCCGGTGCTCTCCGTGCTCACGTTCCGGACGCCGGACGAGGCGGTCGAGAAGGCGAACAACACCCCGTACGGGCTCTCCGCGGGTGTCTGGACGGAGAAGGGCTCCCGCATCCTCTGGATGGTCGAGCGGCTCCGTGCGGGTGTCGTGTGGGCGAACACCTTCAACCGCTTCGACCCGACCTCCCCGTTCGGCGGGTACAAGGAGTCGGGCTTCGGCCGCGAGGGCGGCCGCCACGGCCTCGAGCCATACCTGAGGTTCGACGAGTGACGAGGCTCTCGGTCAAGAAGACGTACAAGCTGTACCTCGGCGGCGCGTTCCCGCGCTCGGAGTCGGGCCGGACGTTCGAGGCCGGAGGCCACAACATCGCTCGTGCCTCGCGCAAGGACGCGCGCGACGCCGTCCGGGCAGCGCGCTCCGCGTTCCCCGCGTGGGCGGGAATGACCGCCTACAACCGCGGTCAGGTCCTCTACCGGCTCGCCGAGATGATGGAGGCGCGAGCCGCCGACCTCGAGCACGCATGCAGCGGGAGGGAAGAGGTCGAGGCTGCGATCGACCGAACCGTCTGGTACGCAGGCTGGGCCGACAAGCTCGCCCAGGTGCTCGGGGGCGCGAACCCCGTGGCCGGGCCGTACTTCGACTTCACGATCCCCGAGCCGACGGGCGTCGTGGCAATCCTCGCGCCTGCGGAGCCGCCGCTTCTTGGTCTCGTCTCTCGACTGCTCCCGGCGCTGGTGGGAGGAAACGCGGTCATCGCGGTCGCGTCAGCGGAGCACCCGGTCGCCGCCGTCGAGCTCGCCGAGGCGCTCGCGACCTCGGACTTCCCGGCGGGGACGGTGAACGTCCTGACCGGCTTCCCCGACGAGCTCGCGCCCTGGCTGGCGAGCCACATGGACGTGAACGCAATCGACCTCACGGGCATCGACGGCGACCTCGCCGAGCTCGAGCGCGCCGCGGCCGAGAACGTGAAGCGCGTCATCCGCTCGAGTGCGGACGCTCAGAGCCCGTGGGAGATCGAAGCGTTCCTCGAGCTCAAGACCGTCTGGCACCCGATAGGTCTGTAAGACCGCAGCCGACGATCCCTTCTCGAGCATCAGACGAACCGCTGGTGAGGACGGTCTCGGTCGATTCGGCGGAGGTCGTCGTTCGCGAGTGGGGTCATGAGCTCGGGAGACCGCTCTTGTTCTGGCACGGCTTGAACCCCTTCGGGGCGCTGCAGCTCAATGAAGCCGGGCCGATATGGGCGCGACGCGCGTACCGCGTCCTCTCCATCGCTGCGCCCGGTGTCGCCGACTCGCCGCCGCTCGAGGATCTCCAGGACTACCGGCCCTCGTGCCTTGCCGATCTCGTCGCGGACGTCGCCGACGCGCTGGGGATCGAGTTCTTTGCGTACGTCGGCTGGTCGTGGGGCGCGTCGATCGGCGTCCACCTCGCCGTCCGGCACCCTGGCCGGCTCCTCGCGCTGGTGCTCCTCGACGCCGGTCATACGGACATCCCCGGCGATCCTGCGGTCCCGCTCGAGGATCTCCTTGCGCAGCTCCACCATCAGGCTGCCCGCTACCGCTTTCCGAGCTGGGACGCGTTCTTCGCGAGCGCTCGTGAGGAGCATCCGACCTGGCGTCCGGCGCTCGAGGAGCGTCTGCGCGCCGGAATGGTCGAGCAGGGCGCCGCCGTCGTCGCGCGGTCGGACAGGCGGGCCGCCATGGCGGTGTGGCACGGGCTCCTTCAGGAGCAGCCGAGCAGCACGCACACGGCGCTCGGAACGCTCGACGTCCCGATCCTGCTCGTCCTCGCGACGCAGAACCCGACCGGGGAGGACACCGCTCGATTTCGCGAGCTGGTGCCCCGCGCGAGCATTGTCGAGATCGACTCGAGACACGACCTCTTCGCGGACGCGCCGGAGCGAACCGCCGCTGTCGTTGCAGACTGGCTCGTCGACCGGCTCGCGCCGAGCTAGCCGCGCGTCGCGTACACCGCCTCGCGGAAGCTCGAGCCGACGGGCTCCGAGGCGAGCACCCACACGACGAGGGGACGGCCGCTCGAGTAGTGGACGGAGATGTAGTCCCCGAGCATGCGGCCTGACGTCGTTCGAGCCATCCAGGTGAGCTCCATCGACTGCGCGGAGAGCCTCCGCGGCGTGCTCCAGGCCGAACCTCCGCGCACCGACTCGACGAGCTCGACGTCGATCTGCGAGGCGGCGCTCGCGCGCATGTACGCGATCGCCACCCTGCCGGTCGCGGGATCGATTCCGATCGCGGGCAGAACGGCGTTTCGTCCCCGCGTCACCGCTCTCGGCGCGGACCACGTCACGCCGTCCGCCGACAGAGCGACGAGAACCGTGTTTCCCGGTGCTCCCGGACTGCAGGAGTGCCACGTCGCCCAGACGCGGCCGGTTGCATCCGCCTCGGCAGACGGCAGCGGAAACGCACGAAACCCGCGAATCGCGCAGGCGGCGTCCACATCGGCGATCCGAACAGGCTGGCTCCAGGTCGCGCCACCGTCCGCCGAGCGCGAGGCGGCGATCCCGAACTGGCCCAGCTCCCAGAGGTAGACGACGACGAGCTCGCCCGTCGGCCGGATCGCGGGGAACACGCCGACCGCAGGTCTCGCTCCGATGTCGACCGGCAGCGACCAGGTGACCCCTCCGTCGTCCGACCACGTGACGGCGAGCATGTCGCGGTCGGAGGAGTGTGTGTAGACGAGGTAGCAGCGCCCCCAGAACGGCGACGTCGGCGTGTTGTCGCACGCGACCCAGTTCTTGTCGAAGGCGATGCCTTCGCGCACCTCTTCCTCGGCCGCAGCCAGCGCCCCGCTCCACGTGAAGCCGTCAGCCGAGCGGTTGATCGCGAGCCTCGTCGTGTTGCCGGACAGCGCAAGGGTCGAGATGAGCCATACCCCGTGCGCGGCGTCGTAGGCGACCACGGGATCGCTCGCGCGCTGATTTTCGCCCGCCGGATCGCCTGCCACGGTCAAGCCCGGGAGCAGCCCACTTCGCCAGGTCGCGCCGTCGTTCCCGGTCGCCGCCCAGCCGACGTTCGTGGCCGCGCCGTCCACGCGCCGTGCGACCTGGAACGTTGCCACCGTCGCGCTCCCGAACGTGAAGCTGTCCGGCTCGACCTCCGTCTCGTGCTGGGAGTCCGCAGTCGTGTACGGGTCTCTCGAGACCCGCCTCCCGACGAGCTCGCAGTCGCGCGCGACCCGGTCCGGCAGATCGGCGTTCACGACGTCTGCACCCGGGCCGCATCGCGCCACGTCCCGGGCCCCGTCGTACGAGATCGCGACGAGGTCGCTCCCAGGGCCTGCGTCGACCCTGTCGGCGCCGGGGCCGCCCTGGAGGAAGTCGGCTCCGGCACCGCCGAGCAGGAGGTCACGCCCGGCCAGTCCCCGCATGACGTCGGCTCGCGGCGTCCCCGTGAGCCGGTCGTTCCGCGGTGTGCCGGTCACGAGCCGTGCGCTCGCAGCCGTGCCGACGAGGAAGAACAGGACGAGCGCGAGCGCGGCGAGACGCATCGAAGAACTAGGACGCATGCTGTGACACCGGGTTTGCACTCGCCGACTACGATCCCGTCTCGTGAGCAAGCTCAGCCAGGCGATCGCCGAGGGCGACGGGATCTCGTTCATCGTGGAGGTCTCGGACGCGGCGAGTGCCCGATCTGCCGAGTCGCAGGGCGCCGATGGGCTCGCTGCAGGCGCAGGCGTCAACGCCGTCCGCGTCTCCTCGCAGCTCCCGCTTCTGCACCTCGGCCGGATGTTCGACGCGAGCGGAGCGGCCGCTGACGCCGTCGTCATCCAGCCCGACCTCGCGATGTGGGACGAGGCTCACGCGCTCGGGCTCGAGTGTGTCGTCCGTGTCACCGAGTCCGAGGACCTCGAGCGAGCGCTGCACTACTTCGATCCCGAGGTGTTCCTCCTCACCGTGGCCGAGGACGCGGACGAGGATCCGCTCACGGTACTCTTGGGGCTGCTGCACGACGTGCCTGCGGGGAAGCTCGCGATCGCGGAGCTCCACGATGCCACGGCGGAGGACGTGTCGGAGCTCGAGCGCTCCGGCGTGGACGCGGTGCTCGTGTCGACCGGCGACCTGGCCGCGCTCATCCCGGCGGGCCCCCCGGACGTCTAGCTTCGTCACGCGACCACGCGGCCTGCCTCGATCCACGCGCGCGGCACCTCTCTTCGGGCTTCGAGCGCATCCGACAGCGGGACGTCGACGATCTCGTCTCCCCGCACAGAGGCCATGCGCCCCCACGTGCCCGCAGCCGCGAGCTCGACGGCCCTGAGCCCCAGGCGTGTTGCGAGGATCCGGTCCCTCGCGGTCGGTGTCCCGCCGCGCTGGACGTGCCCGAGCACTGTCACCCGTGTCTCGAAGCCGGTGAGCGACGCAAGCTCGTCGGCGACCACCCGTCCGATGCCGCCGAGGCGCTCGTACCCGTACTGGTCGTGCTCCTGGACGACAGGGTCCTCCTGGACTCCCGACGTCCGCGTCAGGCGATATCCCTCCGCGACGACCACGATCGAGAAGTCCCGTCCCTGCGCGTGCCGTCTCCGAACGCGGTCCGCGACCTCCTCTATCGTCGACGGTGCCTCGGGGACGAGGACGACGTCGGCTCCGCTGGCGAGGCCGGACGCGGCGGCGATCCACCCGGTGTTGCGGCCCATCACCTCCACGACCATGACACGGTTGTGCGACTCCGCGGTCGAGTGCAGGCGGTCGATCGCCTCGGTGCAGACGTGCACGGCCGTATCGAAGCCGATGGTGACGTCCGTTCCGGCGATGTCGTTGTCGATCGTCTTCGGGATGCCGACGACTGGAAACGCGTGCTCCGCATGAAGGCGGTTGGCGATTGCAAGCGTGCCCTCACCACCGATCACGACGACGCCGTCGAGCTCGAGCGCACGCGCCGTGTCGACGACGAGCGAGACGCCGTTCGCCTCTCGAAAGCAGTCGTAGCTCGACGAGCCGAGGATCGTTCCGCCACGCGGGAGAATCCCGGCGACGGCGTGACGGTCGAGCGAAACGGTCTCGCCCTCCGCGAGTCCACGGAAGCCGTAGCGAATCCCGACGACCTCGAAGCCGCTCTTGATCGCACCGCGAACGATCGCCCGGATCGCCGCGTTCAGTCCCGGGCAGTCACCTCCGCCGGTGAGGACTCCGAGCGTGGCCACTCTCAGTAGAGGAACATCGGCTTGCCCAGGACGTGGCGTACCTTCGGGCGATACTCCTCGATGTCGTAGAGCTCGTCCACGTCGACCCGCTTCACGCCCGCCCTCGTCGCCGCGATCGGCACGGTGGTGTAGCTGCCGTTCCGCAGAGACACCATCCGTCCCGCGTCGCCCTCCAGTGCGAGGTCCGCGGCGATGACCGCATAGTTGGTCGCCACCATGAGATCCAGCGAGTCGGGGCTGCCCGATCTCATCAGGTACGCGAGCTGCTGGTAGATGATGTCGCCGCCGGTGCGCTCTTTCAGCAGCTCGCCGAGCAGGAGCCCGACACCGCCGAGCTTGCGGTGCCCGTACGCGTCCTCGTCGCCCGAGAGCACGAGCTCGCCGCTCGCAGCCGTTGCCCCTTCCGAGACGGTGACCATCGCGTAGCGCGACGGGTTCGAGTGCTTGTCGTGAAGGAGAAGTCGTGCCAGGTGGTCGGGGTCGAACGGGACTTCCGAGATGACGGCGCGGTCGACGCCTGCGAGATAGGCGGTGATCAGCGACGTCTCCCCGCTGTACCGGCCGAAGAGCTCGACGACGGCGATACGCTCGTGGCTTCCCGCGCTGGTGCGGAGGTTGTGGATGAACTGGACTCCGCGCGTCACGGCCGTCGAGAAGCCGATGCAGTAGTCGGTGCCATGGACGTCGTTGTCCATGGTCTTCGGAATCGCGATTACGGGCACGCCTTCGTCGTGCAGGCGGAGCGCGTACGACAGCGTGTCGTCACCTCCGATGGGGACGAGCGCGTCGATCGCGAGGTGCTCGATGGCCCGCAGGATGTGGTCCGTGAAGTCGCCCGGCTCGTCGCCGGTTGCCCGATCGGCCAGGAACTCGGGAACCTCGCGCTTGCGGACGTTCGCAGGGTTCGTCCGCGACGTGTGCAGGACGGTGCCACCGGTTCGGTCGATCGTCCTCACGGTGGAGGGATCGAGAGGCTGGACGCTCTCCGCGATGCTGCCCTCGTCGTCTGGATTGCACTCGAGAAGGCCGGCCCAGCCGCGGCGTATGCCGACGACCTCGTGCCCGGAACCGTGGACTCGCATCACGAATGCCTTGATGCACGGATTCAGGCCGGGGACATCCCCGCCGCCGGTGAGAACGGCCAAGCGCATCTGTCGGCGCAGACTACTCGCGCCCGTTCGCCGACGACGCTCGGTTGCGGAGCGCGAGGGCGATCCCTGCGCGCCAGCCCGGCGCTCGCCCGCCGCGTGGCGGCGCGATCGACTCGGCATCGAGTCCCGCACGGGTCACGAGCCAGGACACGACCGAGTTGGAGTTCCACATCTCGCCCGTGCCCAGCTCGTCCCGTCCCCAGACGGGTGTCGGCACCACCGGGACGAGCCCGAGCAATTGCCGGCAGCATTGGAGCTCTCCGGTCAGGCGCCGAGGGCTGTCGACGGCTTCCGCGATGTCGGGTATCACGCCGTCGCGCCAGCGCCTGACCTCGTAGCGAAAGAGCCGGAAGCGAGCGGCGACGCGTGCTCCGACGGCACCCTGCGCGACGACGCCACGCTCGGTGCCTCGGCCCGATGCCGGCGCCTGCTCGATCACGAAGCGTTCACCCGGCACCGACACCTCGAGCGCCGAGTGGTAGAGGTCGTAACGGTCTCGTCCTTCGAGCCACGCAGCGGCCGCCTCGAAGACCCTCCCGTTCACACGGACCGAGTGGCCGCCGGCGCCGAGAGGCAGCCAGTAGAGGTCGACGCCTGCGCCCTCCGAACCGCGGTCGTTATCTGGCGCCACCCTCGAGATCTCTCGGCCGGGCCGCAAGTCCAGAACGAATTTGCGCCACGCTCGACCGCAGGTCCTCCGGCGGGAGCCCGGGGTTGAACAGCGCGCTGAGCGCAGGGTCGGTGAGAAGTCGCTTGCAGGCCACCCCGGACGCGGTCCCGAGCTCGACCGCGTCGTCTTCGAGCTCGCGCGCGAGCTCCTCGAGCACGTCGGCGCACGCCGCGACTCGTTGTTCGCAGCCGGGCGGCGAATGTTCGAGCCAGAACCGGATCGAGGCCGCGTACGACCGCCGCTGCCTCAGGTCGCCCGCGCGCGCGGCGGAGGCGAGGACCTCCGGGATGACGTAGGCATCTTGCTCACCGGAGAGGCGCTCCACGAGGTCCCACCGGAGCCAGAGCGTTCTCACGCCCAGCGCCCCCACGGCCATCCCGCCGATGAGCACGGGCAGTGCGAGCGGACGGTAGAGCTGGGTCAGCGCGAGCGCTGCACCCAGCGCAAGCGCGGTAAGCCCGAACCGGGCCCACTCGTCATGGCGCAGCTGGACGAGGCGAGCTTCGGCGTCGTCGATCGCGCGTGCGTACATGCCGACAGACTCGCCGCGTCGATGCTTCTTGCCATCCGTAGGTCCACGAAACCGGGTGCGGGTTGTCCGCGATCCGCGCTCTCAGCGTGCGGGTTACCCGCGACGACACTCCGCGCGCGTCCGGATGCCGACATGCGTGCTCTCCGCGACGCTGACTGCGATGTCACTCGGCACGCTCGTCTTCAAGAACCTGTTTCGGCAGCGGGTCAGGACGCTCTTGACGATTCTCGGCATTGCGATTGGTGTCGCCACGGTCGTCGCGCTCGGCGCGATCACGGGTGGCCTGAAAGGGTCGTCGGGCGAGTTCATCCACGCGAGCGGCGCCGATCTGATGGTGGCCCAGGAAGGCGCATCGGATCTGAGCTTCAGTGCGGTGCCCGAGGCCGATGTGCGGGCGATCGCAGCCCGTCCGGACGTAAAACGGGCGACCGGATTCATGCTCGAGGTCGCCGAGGTGGGCTCGAATCCGTTCTTCCTGCTGTTCGGCTACGTCCCCGAATCACTCTCGGGGGAGTCGCTGGAGCTGCTAGACGGTCGCCTGCTTGCTCCGGGAGCGCTCGACGAGGTCATGCTCGGGGCGGGTGCGGCGGCAGAGCTCGGGGCGGACGTGGGCTCGCAGGTCGTGTTCGACGAACAGCCGTTCGAGGTCGTCGGCATCTACCGCGTGGGGGACAGGTGGCGTCACGTTGGGGCGATCGTGCCGCTCGCGACAACGCAGCGGATCTCGAGCAGGGCAAACGTCGTCACTGCCATTCACGTCACCGCCGACGACGGTGCCGACCCCCATGAGGTCGCCCTCGCGATCGAGCGCGAGCATCCGCAGCTGGCTGCTCTCGAAGAGTCGGCCGACTACGGAGAGGTCGATCAGGGTTTCAAGATCCTCGACGCGGCCAATCTCGCGATCTCGCTGCTCGCAGTCGGGATCGGCGCCATCGGCGTGATGAACACGATGATCATGTCGGTCTTCGAGCGCACGCGCGAGATCGGCGTTCTGCGCGCCGTCGGATGGCGCGGCTCGCGGATCATCCGAATGATCTTCCTCGAGGCACTCGGCCTCTGTTTCGTGGCCGCGGTGATCGGCGGGGTGCTGGGAGTTCTCGCGACGCGCGCAGTCTTGCTCGTACCGGCCGTCTCGTCGTTCCTCGAGCCGACGTACTCGCTCGACGTCTTCGCGCGGGCGCTCCTCGTCGGCGTCGTCGTGGCGCTCGTTGGTGCGCTGTACCCCGCCGTGCGCGCGGTGCGCCTGTCCCCGATGGAGGCGCTTCGCTATGAGTGAGGCCGCGATCCGAGTCCGGAACGTGCGCAAGTCGTTCGACGACGGACGGATCGTCGCGCTGAGCGGCATGGATCTGGACGTCGCGGAGGGCGAGTTCGTCGCGATCGTCGGCCCATCCGGCTGTGGGAAGTCGACGTTGTTGCATCTCGTCGCCGCCCTCGATCATCCGGACGATGGCTCCATCGAGGTGGCTGGACACGAGCTGGTGTCCGGGCACGACCTCAGCCACTACCGAGCCCGGCACGTAGGGATGGTCTTCCAGCTGCACACCCTCCTGCCGTCGCTGACGGCCGAGGAGAACGTACAGATACCGATGCTGGAGCTCGGTCTCTCGAGGCGAGAGCGCCGCGCGAGGGCGCGGAGCCTGCTCGCCGCGGTCGGCCTGTCCGGCAGGGGGCGGAATCGTCCACCCGAGCTCTCGGGCGGCGAGCGTCAGCGGGTTGCGCTGGCGCGCGCGCTCGCGAACGATCCACCGATCCTGCTGGCCGACGAGCCGACCGGAAGCCTCGACTCGGAGGCGGGAGCCCGCGTGTTGGAGCTGCTCGACGAGCTTCGGCGACGCCGAGGCCTCACGATGCTCCTCGTGACGCACGACGCGAACGTGGCAGCGCGCGCTGATCGAGTCGTGTCGATGCTCGACGGTCGTGCCGTGGCTTCGGAGGCGCCGCGCCTGTCCGCGTCCGTCGGCGCTCGAACGTCGAGTTCGTAGCTCAGTACTTCGCGGCGAGCGAGGCAGTACCAGCCACGGATGCGGGCGCGGCGGCGCCCGGAGATGCTGGACCTGTCCTACCGAAGGAGTCGTCATGACATTGGCTCCAACGCATGCATCTACGGGGCGCGCGTCGCGGAGGACCACTGCTGCGCTCGTCGTCGTCATCGCGATCCTCGCGGTAACGGTTCTCGCATTGCTCGTTCGGTACGAGGTCTTCGACCGCTCGTCGACGTCGAGCAGCGTTCACGGGTCGGGCGTGGCCGCGGTGCAGAATCGCGACCTTCCGCCGTTCACCGGCGTGGAGCTCTCGGGGAGTAACGAGGTTCACATCACGGTTGGCGGCCCGCAGGCCGTGGTCGTCAGCGCCGACGACAATCTGATCGACGGTGTCACGACAACGGTGGTCGCCGGGCAGCTCGTCGTCGGCAACAGACCGGGAAGCTTCACGACCGAGACTCCGATGCGCGTCGACGTCACCGTGCCGTCGCTGGATGGCCTTGCGCTGCCGGGCAGCGGCGTCGTGTCCGTGACGGGCATCCGCGCGCAGTCACTCACGGTGTCCCTGTCGGGAAGCGGTGCTCTCCACGCCACCGGCGTCGCCGAACAGCTCTCGGTCGAGCTCGGCGGGACGGGCGATGCAGAGCTGCAAGGGCTCGTCGCCGGCGATGTGAGCGCCGTCCTGAACGGAACCGGTCGCATCGTCGTAACCGCGACGAGCAGCATCGACGCATCCGTTCCAGGGACCGGAACCATCGTCTACGGCGGAAACCCGTCGAAGGTCACTCGGAGCGTCACCGGCACGGGCGCGATCGTCGCGGACTGATCGCGGACCCGTAACGATCGCAGCATGCGGGGACGGCCTGAAGCTGCGTAGTTTCCCGTCCGCGCCTCGGGCGTTTCACCGACGCGCGATCGCACGTCCTGCGAGACCTTCCGGGTAGCGGAAAGGAGGACGGATGAATGTGATGGAGGCGGTCGCCGTCGGTCGTCCGTCGCCCCGTCACATCTCGGTACACGAGGAGGCCGCCGAGTACGTGATCGAGATCGACGTCTCGGACTTCACCTGCGAGGAGCTCGAGGTGGAAGCAACGGGACATCGTGTGACGGTGCACGGCGACCGTGCTGCTTCGAACGGCAAGCCGTTCGTGCTGCACGAGCGGCTCGAGGAGTCGTTTCGGTTACCGGACGACGCCGAGGGCGACCGCGTCAGCGCCTTCTACACGCACGGAACCCTCGAGATACATGCCCGCCGCAAGAGGCTCGCGGCCCATCGCATTCCTGTCGGGCACGACTACCTCGTGGGCGACGTCCCGAAGGGCTCCTGAGCGAGGAGGCCGCCATGGCCGCTATCTCGACATCGACTTCGACCGGCACAGCGGTCGAAGCGCACAACCACGCCCGCTCAAGCGATCGCTGGGCTTGTGGATGGCGACTGCGCTCGTGATCGGGAACATGGTCGGGTCCGCGATCTTCACGCTGCCCGGCGTACTTGCCGGCGAAGCGGGCCCCGCCTCGATCGTCGCTCTCGTCTTCACGGGGCTCGGCCTGATGTTGCTCGCTCTCGTCTTCGCAGGCGAACTCTTCTCCTGGGCCAAGCTGACGCGTGACACCGTCGTCGCCGGCCTGGGTTTCGCGCTGATCGCGCCTCCATCGAAGGCGAACGCGCCGGCGGAGAGGGAGCTGGTCGGCAACGGCAAGCACTGAGCGACAACGACGTGCGGCCCCGGCTCCGGCCTGGGCCGCACCGAAGGGAGAAACCGATGCGCAGGGTCATCATCATGGGAGCCGGGGGACGCGACTTCCACAACTTCAACGTCGTGTTCCGCGACGATCCCGATACGGACGTCGTCGCGTTCACGGCGACGCAGATTCCCGGGATCGCCGATCGCGTCTATCCACCTGCCCTGGCTGGGGAGCGCTATCCGCAGGGGATCCCGATTCGGGCCGAAGAGGAGCTGACTCGCCTCATTCGCGAGCACAGGATCGACGAGGTCGTCCTCGCCTACTCGGACCTGAAGCACGAGACCGTCATGCACACGGCCTCCATCGCGCTCGCCGCAGGCGCCGACTTCCGCCTGCTCGGCCCGGAAGCCACGATGCTGCACTCCACCAAGCCGGTGGTCGCGGTCTGCGCGACGCGGACCGGATCCGGCAAGAGCCAGACGAGCCGCAAGATCGGCCGGACGCTGCTCGATGCCGGGCTGAAGGTGGCTCTCGTCCGTCATCCGATGCCGTACGGCGATCTCGAGGCGATGCGCGTGCAGCGATTCGCGACCCTCGAGGAGATCGACGCTTCCCACCCGACCGTCGAGGAGCGTGAGGAGTACGAGGAGCCGGTCCGGATGGGCATGGTCATGTACGCCGGCGTCGACTACGAGGCGATCCTCAGGCAGGCCGAGGACGAAGCCGACGTCGTCGTCTGGGACGGCGGCAACAACGACTTCCCGTTCTTCGCGCCGGACCTCTTGATCGTGGTCGCCGACGCGCTCAGGCCCGGGCACGAGCTCCTGTACCACCCGGGAGAGACGAACCTGAGGATGGCGGATGTCGTCGTCATCAACAAGGTCGACTCGGCGGAGGCGCACAACGTGGAGACCGTCCTCGCGAACGTCGAGATCGCCAATCCGCTGGCGACCGTCGTGTTCGCCAAGTCGCCGCCGAAGCTCGAGCTCGGGCCGGACCTGCTGGGCAAGCTCGTGCTCGTCGTCGAGGACGGCCCGACGCTCACGCACGGCGAGATGCCGTTCGGTGCAGGCCTCGTCGCTGCGCGAACGGCGGGAGCGGCGAAGATCGTCGACCCCCGACCGTACGCCGTCGGCTCCATCGCGGACGTCTTCGCGAGCTGGCCACAGCTCACCAACGTACTGCCCGCGATGGGATACTCGGACGAGCAGCTGCACGAACTCGAACAGACGATCAACGCCGCCGACTGCGACGTCGTGGTCACCGGCACGCCGATCGACCTGGCGCGGCTGATCGACTCGCGTCATCCGATCCGGCATGTCCGCTACGAGCTCGAGGAAGTCGGATCGCCGACGCTCGCCGAAGTGCTGGCTCGGATCGTCACGCAGGCGAAGGCGCAGCGCGGCGAGCAGGTCGTGACGGGGTGAGGGCGATGGCGACCACGATGACACCCACCGAAGGCGAAGACAGGGCCCCCGGCGCCGCACCTCGCCACTTCACGCGCGTGCTCGACTTGACGAAGGACGAGCTACGGCAACTCCTCGACCTGGCGGTCAGGATGAAGGCCGCGCCGGATCGCTGGGAGGGCGTGCTCCACGGGCAGACGGTCGCCTGCATCTTCGAAAAGCCGTCGACCCGGACCCGGGTCTCGTTCGCCGCTGCGATCGCGCGGCTCGGAGCAACGCCGGTGGCGCTGTCGCCACAGGAGCTCCAGCTCGGGCGGGGCGAGTCGATCGCGGACACCGCGCGCTCGCTCTCCGGCTACTGCGCGGCGATCGTCGTCCGGACGTTCTCGCAAGAGACTGTGAACGAGCTGGCGCGGTGGGCCACGGTACCGGTCGTCAACGCGCTCTCGGACGAGCACCATCCCTGCCAGGCGCTGGCCGACCTGCTCACCGTCGAGGAGACACTCGGTGGCGCCGCAGGCCGTCGGCTCGCCTTCGTGGGTGACGGAGGCGACAACGTCGCCCACTCGTTGCTCGAAGCCGGTGCCCTCGCCGGGCTCGACGTCACGATCGCCTGCCCGTCGGACTACCTGCCGGACCCGCAGATCCTCGCCGATGCCCGGAGCGCGGCCCGTTCCACCGGTGCCGAGCTGGCGGTCGTGCACGACCCGGTCGCTGCCGTATCGGGAGCGGACGCCGTCTATGCCGATGTCTGGGCCTCCATGGGCAAGGAGGCGGAGCACGATGCCCGCACGAGGGCGCTCGCGCCCTTCCAGGTGACCCGCGAGCTGATGGCGCGCGCGAACGCCGACGCCATCTTCCTCCACTGCCTGCCGGCGAAGCGGGGCGAGGAGGTCGTGGCCGACGTGATCGACGGTCCTCAGTCCGTCGTCTGGCAGGAGTCGGCGAACCGCCTCGCGACGGAGGAGGCACTCCTGCTCGCTCTGACACGAGGGCTGGCAACCGAAGGGCTCGTCAGATGAGACTCGTCGCCCTCGGCGGCGACGCACTGCTGCGTCGCGACGAGCCGGCGGAGGCACGGATTTGGAGCGGCCGCCCACGCAGGCCGAGGTCGATCTGGGCCTCGAGCGGCTGAGGCTCCAACGGATCGGCAAGGTTCAGCGCCGGCCGCTGAGCTCCGGCGCCTTGCACGAGCGCGGCTCGAGCGCGTCCGGCGGCTGAAGTTCCACGTTGCGGCCTGGGTGCACGGCATGGCCGTCCTCACGCTCATCCGAGCGCTCATCGAGTGGCAAGACAACGGAGCCTTCGAACGGTTCGGCAACGACAGCCAGCCCGGCGAGTGGGAGCCGTGGATCCTCTACATCGGCGGCGTCTGGGGCGCTTGAAATCGGGATCTTCGCGGTGCGTGTACTCGATCGGCCGACCACGGTTGAGGAGATCGAACGGCAGATCGAGCGCGTGCGCTCGGGCGCGTAGGCGGCCGTGTGCCGTGCGGTGGGGGCGCGGCACCGGGCGCCCCCGCGCCGGTAAAACGCCCGGGC
>JBMDXR010000023.1:0-34347 GCA_048594925.1 Gaiellaceae bacterium | reverse complement strand
CTCGACGAGCGGCGTCGGGTGTTCCGGATTCGAGACGTCGTAGATGTTGAGCCCACCGACACCCGCGGGCTCCTTGCACTTCTCGTTGTTCGAGACCAGGACGTCACCCGAGAACTGCGGCGTGTCGAGATGGAGTGCCTGGTACGGACCGGACTACCGGCCACTCACCACCACGGTTACCCCGATCGGCCTCGCGACAACGTACGTCAGCGCACCCGACGAACGGTGAACGACTGCGTCAACGAGACCGCTCCGAGCTCGTTGGCCGCGGTCACCCGAACCACGTAGGCACCGCCCGCGACGGGCTTCCGGTTCCCGGCGCGCCCGTCCCACGTGACCGACTGTGCGCCTGCTTGCAGCTGCGTATTGGTCGCCGTTCGTACGACGACGCCCTCGCGCGTCTCGATCGTCACCGCCACGCGCGCGGCACGGGCCTGCGACCAGCCGATGTCGGCTCGCCCGCCCGTCGATCGAACGAGCACCCGGGTCGGCGCGATACGAAGCGACGCGAGCGTCGAGTTCACGGCAAAGCGCCGCGTCGTGGCGGACCCCAGCCCCTGATCGTCGGTCGCGTTCAGGGTCAACGTCCAGCGCCCCTCGGCCGGGGGTAGAGGCTCGGTGGGCTCCGGGGGCAATTGGCCCTCGGGCGGCGGAGGCGGAGCGGGTGGGAACGCGACGTCGTAGGTGCCAGGCTCCCGCGGCCCCGACTCCTGCCAAGCGATCGACCCGTCCGGCGCCGTGAGGGTCGCGGTCACGATCGATGGGCGCACGATCTTGAACGCGAGCTTCTGCTCCTCGGCGACCCCGTCGCCGTTCGGAGACATGACGGTTTCGAGCGGCGGAGGGGCGTACACGCCGTAGTACTGGAGCATGAGCGCGGTCGATACGGCTCGCTCCTTTCCATCGGACGGCGAGTTCAGAACCGTCCCTTCGAAGGCGAGCGTCGACGAGCCGCCGCCGTCGAGGCTCATGCCGCGCACCGCGCCGAAGCGCACGAGCGCCTGCGCGAGCTCGAAGTTCGTCATGCCCACCGAGAAGCCCGGCTGCCTCCCGTCGGTCGTGAGGAGGATGATCCCGCCGTCCGCACGCTGGCCGACCGCCGTACGGGGGCCTCGAGGCGCGAGCTGCGAGGTCGTGAACGCTTCGTTCGACCTGTACACGGGCAGGCCGTCACGCACGAGCACGGGACCACCACCGATCGCGTCGGACACGACCGACCAGTCCGGCTGGAGGATGAGTCGCAGCGTAACTACGGTTCCCGGCAGCGCCTCGGACTGGAGCTTTGCGGCGGCGTTGCCACGCGCGACCAGCACCGCCGTGCCCGGGCTTATCCGGACCGAGCCGCCCGCCGACGTCGAGGTCACGGGAACGGCGAGGTCGGTGTTCGGTGTCGTGGGCGGGAACGACCCGAGCACCGCGGCGAACGCGCCGGGGATCCGCGGCGTCACCTGACCCCAGTCGGACGTGAAGAGCGAGATCCCGTTCGTCCCGGGCGCCTTGTTCAGGAAGTTGAGGGCACGACGCTGACCCGTCCCCCGCCATGTGCCGCGAAAGCTGACCTTACGGACGTCGAGCAGCCCGTCAAGCGTCACCCCGGCGCTCGAGCGGGATGGGTTGGGCGCCGTCGCGAGGATGCCGTCGCGAAGGAAGATGCCGCTTGGCCGCCCGTCTGCGGGCGCGAAGTAGTCGCCGTTCACGCCGACCGAGGTCGCCTGGCCCGAGAGCCGCTTCTGCATGGACGAGACCGTCTCGCGCTGAACGATCGACTCGTTCGAGAGTACGGGGCGCAGCCGGTACAGGCCCACTGGGCGCGGCCCGCGAACCACGTGGACGGAGACGGGCCCGTGCGGCGTGAACTGGATCGCGGACTCGTACGTCGCCCCCGGGAAGAGAGCGGTGGGTTGGGCGTTCGCAGGGCCGGCGAGAGCGCCCATCACGACGACGGCGACGAGCGTTGCGGGTATCGCGGGGCGAGACACGACTGGACGAGGGTAGCCGAACCGGAATTGCGTATTTGCAGGGTCTTACAGCATCCGAACAACGATAGGCTTCGGCCGCCGTCGAGCTCCGAAAGAAGGTCCGCATGCACGTCCGGGTGAACGGAATTCGCCTCTGGTTCGACGTCGACGGCCCGCTCGTGGTCCCCGACGGCGACACGATGCTGGCACGGCCGACCGTGGTACTCGTTCACGGCGGCCCCGGAAGCTACGACCACTCGTACTTCAAGCCCCACTTCGGCCACCTCACACGCGCCGCGCAGGTCGTGTACCTCGACCTGCGCGGACACGGCCGCTCGGAGTGGGGGGAGGCCGCGAACTGGACGTACGAAGCGTGTGCAGACGACATCCGAGCGTTCTGCAATGCCCTCGGGATCGTGCGGCCGATCGTCTTCGGCCACTCCATGGGCGGCTGGGTCGTGCTCCTGTACGGGGCCCGGCACCCCGGCCACGCCGGAGGACTGATCCTCCAGGGAACGATGGCGCGCTTCGACCTCGAGCGGCTGGCGGAAGGGTTCCGACGGGCGGGAGGAGACGAGGTCGCCGAGATCGCGCGACGTCACTTCGGCGAGGCCGTCGTAGGTCCCGAAGAGTGGACGAAGTGCTTCGCGGCGTTCGGCCCCAACGTGCCGGACGACGCTCAGCTAGCCAGGAGGATCAGGAACCCGCACGTGGGGCTGCGCGGGATGCAGCTGATGCGTGAGCTGGACGCTGTCGATCAGGTGTCGCGCATCGACCGCCCGACGCTCGTGTGCGTGGGCGAGCTCGAGGCCGGTACGCCCGTGGAGGCCTCACGGGAGATCGCCGATGCGTTGCCGGAAGGCGTCGGACGGCTCGAGGTCGTCCCCGGTGCGGGCCACTTCCCGTGGCTCGACGACCCGGAGACATACTGGACACTGCTCGAGGGCTTCGTTCAGGAGGTCGCGGCACGACCCGACTAGCTTCGCCGGCTTCTGGCTCAGGCGAAGACCTTGACCTCGCGGTAGAGCGTGTCCCGCTGCACGGGCGTCTTGCCCATCGCCCTGATGAGATGGACGAGCTCGTCGGTGGTCGTGCGATACGTCGTGCCGGCCGCGGAGACGACGTTCTCCTCGATCATCACGGAGCCCATGTCGTCCGCGCCGAATCCGAGCGCCACCTGCCCGACCTTCATGCCCTGGGTGACCCACGAGGACTGGATGTGCGGAACGTTGTCGAGGTAGATTCGCGAGACGGCCTGCGTGAGGAGGTAGTCGAACGAGGTCGGCCGCGTGTCCTCGGGGACGAGGTCTTCGAGGCGGTTGCCGTCACGCTGGAACGTCCACGAGATGAACGCGCGGAAGCCGCGGGTCTCGTCCTGGAGATCGCGGATGCGGCGCATGTGCTCGACACGCTCCTCGAGCGTCTCGACGTGGCCGTACATCATCGTCGCGGTCGTCGACATGCCGAGCCTGTGGGCCTGGCGCATGACGTCGAGCCACTCGTCCGACTTCGTCTTCTTCGGCGCGATGATCCGGCGCACGCGGTCCACGAGAATCTCGGCACCACCGCCGGGCACGGAGTCGAGACCAGCGTCGCGAAGACGCGTGAGGGTCTGCGGGACGCTGAGCTTCGAGCGCCGCGCGACGTGCTGGATCTCGGGCGGCGAGAGGGCATGGAGGTGGATCTTGTAGCGCGCCTTGATCGAGCTGAAGAGGTCCTCGTAGTACTCGATCCCGAGATCGGGGTGGTGGCCTCCCTGCATCAGGAGCCCCGTGCCGCCGATGGCGAGCGTCTCCTCGATCTTCTTGTAGATGACGGGTTTCGGCAGGAGGTAACCCTCGCGCACATCGCCGGGCCGGCGGTAGAAGGCGCAGAAGTCGCAGTCGGTGACGCAGACGTTCGTGTAGTTGAGGTTCCGGTCGACGATGAACGTCACCTTCGACGGGTCGGTCAGCCGGTTGCGGATCTCGTTGGCGATGCGGCCGACCGCCACGAGGTCGCGCGAACGCAGGAGCGCGACGGCGTCCTCGTCCGAGATGCGTTCGCCGTCGAGCGCCTTCTCCAAGACGACCTCGACCGCGGGCAACGGCCTTTGTGACGCAGTGTCAACTGGGCTTTCGGCGCGAGGCTCGGTGATGGTCACGCGGCCACCTCCTCGCGCACGAACCGCAGCTCGGGCACGTGGGCGAGTGCTCCGGCGTCGCGCGCCATCTCGAGGAAGGTATAGAGACCCGCCCGCTCGCGGGGCCCGAAGCTGTACCTCAGCTTCTCGAAGTAGCGAGCGAGGAAGCCCGGCGGATACCCGTAGGTCTCGCTCGCATGCCGCGCGAGGCGCTCGGGCTCGGAGCGCGCCAGGCGCACGGACGCGACGAGTGCGTGCTCGAGATCGAGGAGCCCGTCCGCGACCGGCTCGGTTGCCGCCCAGACGGCGAATACCATCGGCAGCCCCATGCGGTCGAACCACAGTCGCCCGAGGTCGAAGTGCGGTGTCGGATCCTCGAAGGCGCTGCGCAGCGCCGCGTCGCCGATGAGCAGCGTCGCGTCGGCATCCATCCCGAGCGGCACGATCTCTGCTCTCGGCAGGAGGATGCGCGTGAGAACGACCGATGTTGCGCTCTCGGGCGTCACGGCGACCGAGCGCACCTGGCCAAACGGAATACGCGTCACGAGCTGGATCGAGTCGACAGCTCCCTCCGACGAGACGCACAGGCGCGGCAGGATTCGAAGGCGGTCGGCGTTGCGCGCGTACTCGATCGACGGGATGGGGGCGAGGTCGATCTCGCCGTCGAGCAACATTCGGCTCAGCTCCGTCGGGACGCCGCTGACCTCCTCGACGTCGGCTTCGAGCCTGTAGAAGACCGGCGCCATGTTCACGTACGAGATACGACCGAGCCTCACGAGCCTGGACGCCTCCTGCTCACGGCGGGCAAGCCCCGGCTCCGCCGGAGGCTGACGCCGCTCGCGTCAGGATGCTTTGCGCTGGGCGCTTGTCCGTACCACGAGTACTGCCCTGCGCGCCTCGCGCTCGCCTCCCTTGCGAGCGACGCCCCACCCTCGTGAGTGAACCTCATCGCCGTTGCCTCCTTCGGACGTACCAGGTCGCCGCGGCGGCCACCATCAGGGCGCCCCAGAGAACGATCGCGGGCAACGACACGTCGAGCGTGACCGGGACGTCGTCGGAGAGGAGCAGCGCGCCTGCTGTGAAGAGCACCGAGAACGCGAAGATGGCGGCCGCCATGATCCCGAAGGCATAAACGACCCACACCCAGATCGGCGTCCCGGCGGCGGGCGGCGACTTCGGTTTATTGGCACTTGCGCCTTCCCGGCTCATCGAGGGTGAGTGCTCACGGCCAACGCCTGATCTCGTTGTAGAGCGTGTCCCGCTGGACGGGTATGCGCCCAGCCTCGCGAACGAAGCGGACGAGCTGCTCGATCTTCTGCTCCGTCTCGGTGCGGGCGCCGGCCGCGTGGAAGATCTCCTCGCGCACGACCGTGCCCTGTACGTCGTTTGCCCCGAAGTGGAGCGCGACGGCCGCGAGCGGCATGCCCATCATGATCCAGTAGGCCTTGACGTTCAGGACGTTGTCGAGCATCAGGCGGGAGAATGCGAGCATCCTGAGGTCGTCCGAACCGGTCGTGTGGCGCCAGCCACGCCGCTCGAAGACCGTGTTCTCGGGATGGAACGCGAGCGGGATGAAGGCGAGGAACCCGCCCGAGCGGTCCTGCTGGTCGCGCAGGCGGAGGATGTGGTCGACCCGTTCCTCATAGGTCTCCACGTGCCCGTAGAGCATCGTGCAGTGCGTCGGGATGCCGAGCGCGTGCGCGGTGTCGTGCACGTGGAACCAGATCTCGGGCGACTCCTTGCCGGGGGCGACGAGCCGGCGGACGCGATCGGCGAACACCTCCGCGCCGCCACCGGGCAACGATCCCAGCCCCGCGGCCTTCAGCTCTCGCAGGACCTCCTCGTGCGTCAGCCCGGAGAGCGTCGTCATGTGGTGGATCTCCGACGCCGTGTAGCACTTGAGATGCACGTCGGGAAGCGCCTCGTGGAGAGCGGAGATCGTGTCGCGGTAGAAGCCGAAGTCCACGTGCGGGTTCTCGCCGTTGACCATGTGGATCTCCGTGAAGCTGGTCACCTCCCGCTGCGCGAGCACGTCTTCGACGAGCTCCTCGGTCGTGAGGGTGTAGGCGTGCTCTTGCTTGCGCGTGGCCGCGAAGGCGCAGAACTTGCACTTCACGCGGCAGACGTTCGTCTGGTTGACGTAGAGGTTCTGGACGAAGTACACCTCGTCGGTGCCTCCGCGCCGTCGGCGGGCGAGATCAGCGAGCTCGCCCAGCTCGAGGAGGTCGTCCGACTCGAGGATCGCGACGCCGTCGTCGAAGTCGAGGCGCGCTCCGGCCTCGATCTTCTCCCGGATCGGCTCCAGGGTCGATACCGCGAGAACTGCGATCAGCTCCTCCTCTCCACCACTGCCCGTGTCAGCGCCTCGAGCTCGTCCCGCCGCGCGGCGCCGTCGAGGCAGGACCTGGCCTCGGAAGCGTAGTGGAGGGCCAGCTCACGCGATCGCTCGAGCGCACCGGTCGCCGCCACGCGCACGAGCGCCCCCTCCACGGGCCCGCCGGCGAGTGCTTCGCGCACGACCGGGTCCGCTTGGGCGGCGAGAAGGAGCGGAAGCGTCGGTGTGCCGTCACGGAGGTCCGTGCCCGGCACCTTGCCCGTCTCGATGGTCTCGCCGCTGCAGTCGAGGACGTCGTCGGCGATCTGGAACGCCACGCCGAGCAGGCGACCGTACGCCCCGCTCCCGCCCGCCAGGACGCACGCCGCTCCGAAGAGCTGTCCGGTCTTGAGCACGCAGCGCTCGAGATAGTCGTCGATGGTCGTCTCCGGGTCGTGGCGCTGGCGCCGCTGCATCGCCTCACCGCGTGCGAGGCCAAGCGAAGCGCCGGCCAGAACGGCCACGGCGCTCGGGTCACCGGTACCCGCGAGCACGGAGAACGCGCGGGCGAACAGGTAGTCGCCCCCGGCCTTCGCAGCGTCCTCGCCGTGCTCGCTCCAGGCAGCCGCTCGTCCCCGGCGGACCTTCGCCCCGTCGATCAGGTCGTCGTGGACGAGCGTCGCCATGTGGACGAGCTCGACGGCAACACCTGCCGCAACGGGTGGAGCGTCGTCGGGGGAGGACGACAGGAACGCCAGCGCCGGCCGGAGTCGCTTGCCACCGGCCGCGAGAGCACCAGTGCCGATCTCGGAGACGAGGCCCGGATAGCGCTCGACGGCACGCGTGAGCTCCGACTCGACCTCGGCGAGATAGTCGTCGAGCCCCGGTGCCGCACGGACGACCTCCAGCGCGCTCACGCTCATGAGGCGTCGCTCGCAAGGGAGGCGAGCGCGAGGCGCGCAGGACAGTACAAGACGTACGGACGAGCGCCGAGCGCGAAGCATCCTGCCGCGAGCGGCGTCAGCCTCGGGCGAAGCCCGGTGCCGCCGGGCGGAAGCCCGAGGCGATCAGGAGCGCGAGCCGTCACGGCTTCACCCCCACGTGCAGGGCGACGATGCCGCCACCGAGGAGGCGATACCGCACGTCCTCGAACCCCGCGCGCTCGAACAGGGCCGTCAGGTCGTCCGGGCCGGGGAACCGCCGGACGCTCGCGGGAAGATACGTGTACGCCTTCCCGCCAGGGAGCACGCGCCCGGCGAGCGGAACGAGCACGTCGAACCAGAGACGGAAGAACGGCCGCAGGGCGCCCTTCGGACGCGTGATCTCGAGGACTGCGAGCTTTCCGCCCGGGCGCAGCACCCGTGCAAGCTCGCGAAATCCTCCCTCGAGATCCACGAGATTGCGGACGCCGAAGCCGACGGTCGCCGCATCGAACTCTCCGTCGGCGAACGGAAGGGCGAGCGCATCGCCCTCAACCCACTCGATCGCACCCGACTTCTTCCGCGCGCGCTCGAGCATCGGGCGAGAGAAGTCGAGGCCGACCACCCTGCCACCGCGGCGCTCGGCTTCCACCGCGAGATCGCCCGTGCCGCAGCAGGCGTCGAGCACGCGATCGCCCGGCCACACGACCTCGCCGACCGCGAGCCGGCGCCAGCGCCGGTCGAGACCCGCCGTCATGACGCGATTCATGGCGTCGTACACGGGCGCGATGCGGTCGAACATCCCCCGTACGGAGTCGGGAGCGAGTGTCCCGGACTCGTAGGTCACGACTCGCCCCAGCGCTTCACGAGGGCGTTGTCGATCCCGATCTGGTCGAGGCAGCGTGCGACGACGAAGTCGACGAGATCCTCGATCGTCTCCGCTCCGTGGTAGAAGCCCGGCGCAGCGAACAGAATCACTGCGCCCGCTTCGTTGAGGGTCGCGAGCCCGCGGAGGTGGATCGACGAGAGCGGCGTCTCGCGTGGGACGAGGACGAGTTTCCGCCGCTCCTTCAGCGCGACCGAGGCGGCGCGGTGGATGAGGTTCTGCATCGCCCCTGACGCGACCGTCCCGACGGTCGCCATCGAGCAAGGGCAGATGACGTACGCGTCGACCCGCGCCGAGCCGCTTGCGTACGGGCTTCGGAAGTCGTTCTCGCCGTAGACGGTGACCTGCGGCGCGGCGCTTCCGACGAAGCGCTCGAGCACTTCCTCACGTGAGAGCGAGGGGTCGCGGTAGAGCTCGGTCGCGAGAACTTCGATCCCTGAGCGCGACGCGACGAGGCCGATTTCGCAGTCCACCACCGCGAGCGCGCGCAGGAGTCGTTCCGCGTAGGGAGCGCCGGAGGCGCCCGTCACGCCGAGGAACACGCGCACAGGGGCAGGCTACCGCTGCGTCGCGCGGCGGCGGCCGAGAGGAACAGGCATAGCGGCCGCGAAGCGGACGCCTTCAAGGGGTCTTCGCGCGAGCGGAATCTGCGCTAGCGGATTTCCGGACTTGCGCAGGGATCTGCCTACGTCAGTCGCCGCTCTGTGGGCCCTTGGAGGCTTCGAGGAAAGCCCCGAGCGCCGCCAGGTTCTCCTCCCCGAGGTAGGAGTAGGAGCCCATCACCGTGTTCCCGAACTGGGCCGGGTTCGAGAGGTACTGGACGAAGTAGGCGGTGTCGTTCGTCTGCCCGATCTCCGAGAGGTCGGGCGCGCCGAGGCTCCCGGCACCCTGCCCGAGGTACGTGTGGCAGTTGAGGCACCCCGTCTGCGCGAACAGCTCGGCGCCATTCGTCGGCTCTTCCTGCCCGGCGAAGCCCTGCTCCTCGGCCCACTCCGGTACGAGCGCGACGAGCTCGGAGCCGAGCGCCTCCTTCGCCGTCGCCCCCTTCCACGTGAGGACCGCCATGGACAGGATCGTGAGGACCGCCGCGACCATCGCGACGGGACGGTGAGTCGGTCGCCGCTCACGACGGCGGTCGTAGAACGGCAGCCCGATGAGGAGGATGAGGCAGATCGTCGGGATGCCGACGGTCGCGATGAACACCGTCTCCGGCCACTCGAAGATCCGGAGGAGGTAGAAGAGGAAGTAGAAGTACCAGTCGGGGCGTGGAATGAAGTCCGTCGTCCCCGGATCCGCCGGCTCCGTGTACCACGGGCCGAGGAGCCCCGACTCGACACCGTCGGCGTCGTAGTACCAGATCGCCGTGAGCGCCACGATGAGGACCACGACGAGGAAGGACATGACGGTGTCGTGCCAGAGCGCGAACGGGAAGAACTGCTTCCCCTCCTTCTTGACGTCGTCCTTGTAGCGGGCGTAGTCCTCGCGGTTCAGCTCGCCGAGATCGCGCGCCATCAGTCGCCGCCTCCCGAGCCGCGGACGAGGCCTGCGCGTGCACCGGCGGGCTCGACCGGAGCGCGCTCACGTCCGGCCGCCTCGCCCGACCACGGCGGCGACGCGACGCCGAGCCGCGTGACGAGGTAGATATGGACGAAGATCAGCGCGATGAGCGCGCCCGGTAGCAGCAGCATGTGCAACGAGTAGTACTTCGGGAGCACGTCCGCCCCGATCTCGGGCCCTCCGGCGAGGAACTGGGCCAGCCACGGCCCCAGGAAGGGCGCCGTGCCGTTCAGGTTGATGCCGACGGCGGTCGCCCAGTACGCCGTCTGGTCCCACGGGAGGAGGTAGCCCGTGAAGCCCATCAGCATCCCCGTCGCGAGGATGAGGACCCCGACGACCCAGTTCAGCTCGCGCGGATACTTGTATGCCCCGAAGAGGAAGACCCGCCCCATGTGCAGGAACAGCAGGATGATGAAGATGCTCGCCCCCCACTTGTGCATCCCACGAACGAGCCAGCCGAGCGTGAGCTCGTCCGTAATCGTCTCGATCGAGGAGTACGCGACTGGCTTACCGGTCACCGGATCGATCTCGGACGCGGGTTTGTAGTACAGCGCGAGGATCGCGCCGGTAAGCGCCTGCACTATGAACGCAGTCAGCGCGGCGGAGCCGAGGGTCTGACCCCAGCTGACGTCGCGCGGGACGTTGCGGAAGAGGAACCACTTCGTCCCGCGGACGGCCCCGCTTCGCTCGTCGATCCAGTCGAGCGGCGCGAGCACCGCGAGGTCGACGATCTGCTGGCGCTTCGACTTGGCGGCCATCAGCTCACCCCGTCACCTGGCTCGGGACGATGGGATACAGCCACGCCTCGACGCCGTCGACGTGCGTGCCGGGGACCGACCACGGATACCGGGAGATCGTCGCGCTCGCGCCCGTCCCGGAGACGTTCCCGACGGCGTAGAGCTCGCCGAGGACGAGGCGGTTGTTCCTGATCGAGAACGTGTACCGGTCCATCGACCGGACCGGGGGGCCGGCTTGGCGGTTGCCCTCCGCGTCGTACAGTCCGCCGTGGCACGGACAGCCGAACGACTGCGCGAGCACGGGCCGAAGCTCGACGCCGTCGACGTTCTTTCGCGCCTGCTCGTCGATCGGCCCGTTCGGCTGCACCGGGCAGCCGAGATGGACGCACCGGCTGTACAGGATCGTGAAGCTCGGCTCGCCGCCGTCCGTGGTGCCGTTGTTCCGTACGAAGGCGGTGCGGCGGCTCACCTCGCCCACGTTCGGGTGCGCGAGATACGACGCGATGACGTACTCGCCCTCGGGGAAGTTCTCGAGCGGCCCGAGGTCGACCTCGTCCTCCTCCAGGTTCGTGAACGAGGGGAGGACCGTGAAGCCGAGAACGGGAAGCGTGACGACGGCTCCGATCGCAGCTCCGAGGCCCAAGGTGGACGCCTCGAGGAAGCGCGAGCGCGTGTACGCCGGAAGCGGTGCAGCGGGTGCAGCCGGTGTCGCCGTCGCCGAGGCCGCGTCGGCTACCGCACGGCTCTCGGGCTGGATGTGCGGCACCTCCTCGCGGACCTCGCGGGTGACGTCGCGCGCCCAGAGGATCCCGAACACGACCGCGAGCACCGCACCGATCGCGGCGACGATCCAGGAGAGGACGAGGCCGAGCAACAGACAGGCGACTCCGATCGCGAAGCCGATCGGCCAGAGGCTCGGGCCTGGTCCGTGCGTGGTGTCGGGTCCGTGAGCGCTCAAAGCGGGCCTCCGGCGGATTCAACCACGTGAGGACGACGCGCGTGAAGGGGAAGCGTCAGAGTCCGTACTCGCCCCAGCGCCGAGTGACCAGTTCGCGCACGTCGTCGCTCATGACGATCTCCTCCGGCCACGGCCGAGCGTCCTCCTCGGGCAGCGTGTGGGTCGCGTCGACCCCGAGCTTGCCGCCGTAGAACTGGCGGCCAGGTGCATGATCGAGGTGGTCGAGCGGTCCTTCGGTGATGAGGACGTCGCGCTTCGGATCGACGTTCGCGGTGACCCGGAAGAAGACGTCTTCGTAGTCGTGGACGTTCACGTGCTCGTCCACCACGACGATCGACTTCGACAGCGAGAGCATCCCGAGACCCCAGAGCGCGTGCATGACCTTCTGGGCGTGTCCTGGAAACGCCTTGCGAATCGACACGATGACGCAGTTGTGGAACGCACCCGCGATCGGCAGGTCGTAGTCCACGATCTCGGGCAGCGTCATCCGGACGGCCGGAAGGAAGATCCGCTCGGTGGCCTTGCCCAACCACGCGTCCTCGGCCGGCGGCTTGCCGACCACGATCGACGCGTAGATCGCATCGCGGCGCATGGTCATCGCCGAGAGCCGGAAGATCGGAAACTCCTCGGCGTGCGAGTAGTAGCCCGTGTGGTCGCCGAACGGGCCCTCGATGCCGACGTCGTCCTTCGAGACATGCCCTTCGAGAACGAGCTCTGCGTGCGCTGGCACCTCGAGGTCGACCGTCTTGCAGCGGACGAGCTCGACCGGCTCGCCGCGCAGGAAACCGGCGAGCATGAGCTCGTCGATGTGCTTCGGGAGCGGCGCGCTCGCCGAGTAGGCGGTGACCGGGTCGAGCCCGATCGCGACCGCGACGGGGATGCGACCGTCCTCGGCGGCGAGGAGATCCGCCCTCCCGTCCTTGTGCATCTGCCAGTGCATGTACGTCGAGCGCTCGTCGATCACCTGCATCCGGTACATGCCAACGTTGCGGCCGCCCGTGTGCGGGTCCTTCGTGATCACCGCGGGGAGGGTGATGAAGGGCGCCGGGTCGCCCGGCCAGCAGCGTTGGATCGGAAGCCGGCCGAGATCGACCTCGTCGCCCTCGAGCACGCTTTCGTGACAGGGCGCTCGCGAAACCGTCTTCGGGAGCGAGTCGGCAACGGATTTCAGCTTGAGTAGGCCCTTGACCTTCTCGCGCACACCCTGCGGCGGCTGCATGTCGAGGACGTCGCCGAGCTTCGCCGCCGCGTCGTCGAGCGTCTCGACGCCGAGCGCGAGGCACATCCGCCGCTCCGTGCCGAACTGGTTGATGAGGAGCTGATGCTGCGAGCCCTTCGGGTTCTCGAAGAGGAGCGCAGGCCCGCCGGACTTGACCACGCGGTCGGTGATCTCGGTGATCTCGAGGTCGGGATCGACCTCGGCCGAGATGCGCCGAAGCTCGCCCTCGCGCTCCAGGAGCGCGATCCAGTCGCGGAGATCTCGTGGTGCCCTCGGCACGACCGAGTCAGTCTATGGACGCGAGCGCATGTTCCACGGCCTCGTCGAGGGACAGCTCGCGCCCCGCCGCGCGCGACGCCTCGAACCGGGCGTCCGCCAGCCGAACGAGGCGCGCCTCGCATGCTGCGCGATGGCGGAGCCATCCGCCGAGCGGAGCGCCGACGCGAGCGTCCTCGATCGCTCCCCAGAGGCGCCCGGCGCGATCCGCGTCGCCTCGCTCCGCGGCGACGCAGGCGAGAATGCCGACGCCGAACACGCGGCCGCCGTAGTCGCGCATCCCCTGCGCGAGCTCGAGCGACTCGCGGGCGGAGACGTCCGCTTCGTCTATCTGCCCCGCCTCGAGCGAGAGCGCGGCGAGCTCGATGCGCATCCCTGAGTGCCACCAGAGCACGCCCACGTCTCTGGAGAGCTCGGCGCTCTGCGCGATGAGTTCGTACGGTGCGCCACGTTGCCCGCATCGCGCTCGATCGCGCCGAGGGTCCCGATCGTCTGAGCGAGTCCCCAGGCGTCGTCGTGTCGCTCGTGGATGACGTGGCTTGCCTCGACCAGCTCACGCGCGAGCCTCAGGTCCTGCCGTCGCATCGCCTGGATGCCGAGGCGGTGCAGCAGGACCGCCCGCCCGCGCTCGTCGTCGAGCTGCTCGAACAGCGCCAGACTCCGTTCGTAGAGGCGGTGTGCCTCTTCGTCGTGGCCCGCGACGTCCGTGGAGCTGGCGTATGCACGGAGTGCGTGAGCGAGTAGACGCAGGTCGTCCACCTCGCCCCCGCGCTCCAAGAGCGCTGCGAACCATCGCATTCCTTCCGTCGGATCGTTGACGACCCAGAACTGCTCGATCGCCGTCGCGATACGAAGTCCGAGGGCGATGTCTTCTGCCGCGATCGCCCAGGAAAGGGCGGACCGGATGTTGTCCTGCTCCGCTATCACGACGTGGAGACGCTGGCCGCCTGGGCGGAGATCTCCGGCATTGAGATTCGCGCTCTCGGCGACGGAGAGGAAGAACTCGGCGTGTCTGCACCGCACCTCGCTGTCCTCGCCCGACGCGGCAAGCTCGTCGCGCGCGAACTCGCGGATCGTCTCCAGCATGACGAAGCGCCCCCGCCGAAGCCGGAGGAGGCTCTTGTCGACCAGCGACTCGACGAGCTCGGCGCCGGCGCCGGCCACCGCCTCGATTGCCTCGAGCGTCGACCCACCGCGAAAGACGGCGAGTCGGCGGAAGAGGCGCTGCTCGTCCGGATCGAGGAGGTCGTAACTCCACTCGATCGTCGCATGCAGCGCCCGCTGCCGCTCGGGAATATCGCGGGCCCGCGTGACGAGAACCGGCAGTCGATCCTCAAGACGCTCGAGCAAATCCTCGGGCTCGAGCACCCTCACGCGCGCCGCGCCGAGCTCGATCGCGAGAGGAAGGCCGTCGAGCCGGCGGCAGATCTCGGCGGCGACCGTGTACTCCACCTCCGTATCGGGGACAGCCGCGGCGACCCGGTGCCTGAACAGCTCGACGGCAGGCGCCTCGGGGAGCGGTCGGAGAGGGTACTCGCGCTCAGCCGCGATCCGGAGCGGCTCGCGACTCGTTGCGAGCACGCGAAGGCCGGCGCACGAGGCGAGCAGGTTCGCCACGTGCGGGGCTGCGGCAACGACCTGTTCGAAGTTGTCGAGCAAGAGCAGGCAGCGCGCGCCGTGCAAGGCGCGAGCGAGGTTGCCCTCCACGCCCATGGCGTGTGACACCGTCGGCAGGACGAGGCCCGGGTCGCGAACCGGCGTCAGGTCGACGAACCACACGCCGTTCGGGAACCGGTCGGACGCCTCGGCCGCTGCCGCGAGCGCAAAGCGGGTCTTGCCAATCCCGCCCGCACCTGTGACGGTCACGGCACGCGTCGTGTCGTCGCTGAGCAGGCGGTGAACGTCGACGAGCTCCTTCTTCCGTCCGATCAGCGGGTTCGCCGGGACCGGCAGATTCGTGCGATAGAGCGACTTCAGAGGCGGAAAGGAGGCCGCGCCGAGCTGGTAGACGCGCTCAGGGGCTGCGAGGTCCTTGAAGCGGTGCTCCCCGAGATCGACCAGCTCGTGGTCGACCAGGGAGGCTGTCGAAGCCGCGACGAGAACTTGTCCGCCGTGGCCTGCCGCGGCGATGCGTGCGGCGCGATGGACATCCGTGCCGACATACCCCTCATCGGTGAGCAGAGGCGTCCCCGTGTGCAGGCCGACCCGCACGTTGATGGACCCCGAGCTCAGCGCATCGGTCATGGCAACGGCTGCCGAGAGCGCCCCCGGAGCGGTCGGGAAGGCGAAGAAGAACGCGTCGCCCTGAGTGTCGACCTCGACCCCGCCCTCCGCAGCGCACGCCACACGGATCACCCGCCGATGATCGGCGAGCTCCCGGGCGTAGGCCTCGGCCCCGAGCTCGTGGAGGAGCCGCGTCGAGCCCTCGACGTCCGTGAACAGGAACGTGACGGTGCCAGCAGGAAGGTCGCGCCGCATTGCGGCCCGAATCATGCGACGAGTGCGGTGCCAGGTCTAGGTCAGAGAGCCGAGCGCATACCCGACCGCGTCGTCGAGCGTCAGCCTCTCGCCCCAGACATGCGCCGCGCCGGGAAGGTCGGGTAGCGGCACGTCGGACCGGATGGGGACCTACCCCAGTCCTGCCGCAACCGCCGGGCGGCGCCGAGCAGGCGGCCGGCACGATCGAGATCACCCGTCGCGGCGGCTGTGCGCCCGAGACCGTCGAGGAGTCCGCAACGCCGCCCGCGTCGCAGAGGGCCGCGAACGCACGGAGCGCCTCGACGAAGCGCTCACGGGCACGCAGGGCGCCTCCGGAGCGGCGGGAGACCTCGCCGAGGCACTCGAGGGCCGTGGCGTAGTTGAATGCTCCTTCTTCGAGGTTCGCGAGCGCCGAGAGCCCGTGCACCTCGGCGGCCCGAAGATCGCCGGTTCGGAGCGCGAGCTCCGCGAAGACGAGCTCCGCGCGTGTGCCACTGCCCGCCGCGGCGCTCTGCTCGGCGTACTCGTGGGCGCGAGCAAACTCGCCCCGATCGAGCGCGATCTCTGCGAGGTCCGCAAGAGTGGCCGCCCTCCAGGTGGGCCGCTTCGGATCCGCCTGCACGCCCACAAGCTCCTCCTTGAGCGCGCGATCGCCCGATCGAGGTCGCCGGAGAAGCGCGCGACCTCACTGCGGCCCATGAGCAGCTCGGCCAGACCCTCAGCGGAAAGACCCGCACGGGTCGCGAGCGCCGCGTCGGTCCAGCCGCGCGCTTCCGTGAGGTGCCCGTAGGAGATGAGGAACGGGTAGATCGCACCGAGGATGCGACCGACGTCGTCCGGCTCGCCCGCGTCGAGCGCATCCGTGAACGCGGCTGCAGCAGCGACGGCTCCCGGTGCCGTCGGGAACACGAAAAAGAAGGCGTCTCCCTGCGTGTCCACCTCGACTCCGCCCCCGGCGACGGAGGCCTCGCGGATCACGCGCCGATGCTCGGCAAGTGCGTCGGAGTACGCCTCGGCGCCGAGCTCGCGCAGCAGGCGGGTCGACCGCTCGACGTCCGTCAAGAGGAACGTGACGGTGCCCAACGGAAGCGCCGACCGCATCGCCGGTGAATCATGCGGGACGGCTGACGAGGCGGGTCTAGTGAGCGCCCGAGTGACGCCTGCGCTTGGCGCGCTGGTACAGGTCGCCCAGGATCGCGACCGCAACGAAGATCAGGCCGACCACGAGCATCGACAGGATGATGTCGCGACCCTCGTCCGCGGCGGACTTCTCGGAGGCAGCGAGAAGGTCGAAGAACGCGGCGAGCATCGCGGCGACTCTATCCGACGAAGCGGCCGTGTGCGGCGAGGGCCGAGTCGACCGGGCCGTCGCCGGCCGTGGCTCGAGCTACCGCGTCGAGGACGCTTGCGTCGCCTCGTTCCCGGAGCGCGCGCCGTGCGAGCTCGAGGCCGCCGGCGCCGAGTGAAGCGGCCGTCGCCGCCCAGGCGGCGCCGTCGCCGTCGCGGCCTGCGGCGCGGGCCTGCGCGCACAGCGAGATAAGCTCGGCGAGGTCGCCGACGGCCGCGACGTCGCGCGTCTCGGCGATGACGACGAGGCCGTGGGCGTAGAGGTAGTCCCCGAGCAGGAGCGCCGTGTCTCGGTCGGAGGGGTCGAACATGCGCGGGCGCCCGTAGTGGGCGAGGTAGCCCTCGTAGATCGTCTCCAGCCCGAGCGCGTGAACGGACGGAGCCAGCGGCGAGAAGACCGGTTGGCGCTCCTGCTCGCCCGCCGGTCGAAGCGCCTCACCCCAGAGCGGGCTCTCGGACGCGGCGGCTGCTGCGATGGTGTCCCACACCGCGGAGACGCTAGCGAGATCCGCTCGCCGCTTTCGGAGGCTCCAGCTCGACCTCGACCGGCACCTCCGGCGCTCCCTCGTCCCAGCGTTCGAGCCTGATCCGCTCCCGGAAGAACTCCCAGATCGCGCGCCCGCCCGCCATCGTCGGCAGGGCGACGAGCACTCCGGCGATCCCGTACAGCTCGCCTCCGGCCAACAGCCCGAAGATGACGAGCAGCGGATGGAGCCGCAGCGCGCTTGCCATCACGTTCGGCACCACGATGTGCCCCTCGACCTGGTAGATGAACAAGAACAGGAGCGCGACCCAGACGATTCCCCACGGCGGGTCCGCGAAGAGCGCGTAGATCGCGGGCGGCACTGCAGACAGCCACGGGCCGATGTAGGGGATCACCTCGATGAATGCCGTCCACAGGCCGAAGAGGAGCGCGTACTCCTCGGCCCCCTCCACGAGACCCGTCGCGCCGAGGACGTACATGCCGACGCCCGCGCTAGTGCCGATGACGGTCGAGAGGATCGCCTGCCCCTTGAGGTAGCCCCAGAGGGCGCCCTCGATCCGCTGCGTGAGCGGAGTGCCGCCGTGCGGGGGGAAACGGGAGTCGATCGAGCGCTCGAGCCGTTGCATGTCGAGGAGCATGTAGATGGAGATGACCACGATCAGGATCAGCGAGAACAGCAGGAGGACGAACGAGAACGCGGCTCCCTGTGCGAACGAGATCGCGTCCTGGGCGTAGCCCGAGATCTCTCCCGCGCTCAGCGAGTCGAGCCAGTCGTTCACCTGCTCGCGGATCTGGATCCGCTCGAGCCCGTGGTCGTCGAGCCAGGCCTGGAGCCTGTCGATGTCGAGCTCCGCGCCCGTCTGACCCGAGTCCCGCTCCTCGGTGACGTACTCATCGATCCGGTCGGCCGCACTGCGGGCCTGGTCGAACGCGACGATGCCGATCGCGATCAGGAGCGCGGCGACCACCGCAGCGAAGATCGTGTATACGACGAAGACGGCCGGGCCGCGCGGCACTTTCAGGCGCGTCAGGTCGCGAACGAGCGGGTTCAGGGTGAACGCGATCACGCTCGCGGTCAGAAAGAGGAAGAGGACGTGGCCGAGGGTCTCCGCGAGGAGGAACGCGAGGATCAGCCCGACAGGGAGAACAACGAGCTGGATCCACCGCGGAATCTGAATCGTCGGGCCGGATCCGGCCATCGTCGAGATCGTATCGCGAGGCCACGAAAGCACCCGCCCGACACCTTGCTACGGTCCCGCCGATGACGACTCCGCGCACACGTCACGCCGCTCGCCTGCGGGCCGATCGGCGCCGAGCTCAGGCTCGCGCGCGCCGCTTCGCGGTCGCCGCGGTCGTCGGCGTGCTCGCCGTCGTAACGCTCGGGCTGACTGCGTTCGACAACGAGAGCTCGCCCACGGTGAGCCGGCCCGCGCCGCTGCCGGTCACCTCCGCACCGCCCGATCCGCAGGTGCTCGCGACCGTGGGAAACCTGCGAGTGCAGTCACCCGTGGCGCAGGGTGGCGTCACCGCGATCGGATTCCACGGGAGTGACGACGGCGCACTCGTCCTCAAGCCCGTCGGACCACAGCGCAACGAAGGGTTGCTCGCGCGGCTCTGGCGACGGATCACGGGTGCGCAGCGCAGCGGCCTGGCCTGGTACCAGCTCTCGGGCGGGCCCCTGCGCACACTCGACGTGGGCGCCGTGGCAGGTACCGACGTCTACTCACCGATCGACGGCACGGTCGTCGCGATCCGCGACCAGGTGATCTCCGGACGCACGGTCGGTGCCGAGATCGAGCTGCGCCCGGGCTCCGCCCCCTCCCTCGTGGTGTCGATCGCGAACGTGCGGCCCGATCCGGCGCTCACGGTCGGCGCGAACGTCGCGGCGGGCTCGTCGAAGCTCGGAACCGTCACGAACATCAGCCGGTTCGAGCAGCAGGCTCTCGAGCGCTACGCCGCCGAGGGCGGGAACAACGTCTCGCTGGAGGTCTATCCGTCGGCGACGCTCGGAGTGCCGTAGGACTAAGCTCCGGCACCTTGCGGATCCTCTTCATCGCCGACGTCGTCGGGGCCCCAGGGAGGCGGGCGCTCGAGCAGCGCCTGCAGGCCATACGGAGCGAGCTCGCGGTCGACGCCTGCGTCGTGAACGGCGAGAACGCCGCCGACGGGATCGGGATCACGCCGCGCCTTGCCGATCAGCTCCTCGGGATCGGTATCGACGCGATCACCCTCGGCAACCACGCGTTTCGACGGACCGAGATCGGCGCGTATCTCGAGGCCTCGGACCGCGTCGTGCGACCGGCGAATACGTCCCGAACCACGCCCGGGCGCGGGTTGGTCGTGGTGCCGACGGCGAACGGCGCGAAGCTGGGCGTCATCAACGTGCTCGGCTCGCTGTTCCTCCACCCGGCGACCTCGATGTTCGAAGTCATAGACGAGCTCGTGGAGGCGGCGCGGCGCGAGACGCCCATCATCCTCGTGGACGTGCACGCTGAGGCGACGAGCGAAAAGGCGGCGCTGGCACGCTGGCTGGACGGCCGCGTCACGGCCGTCGTCGGAACCCATACGCACGTCCAGACGTCCGACGCGACGGTCCTCCCGAAAGGAACGGCGTTCATCACCGACGCAGGGATGACGGGGCCGCACGACTCGGTCATAGGCGTGGAATCGGACCTCGCGATCAGGCGGATGCGCACAGGTCTCCCCGTTCGGTTCGAGACGGCTCAGGGAGGCGTCAGGATCGAGGGCGCGCTCATCGAGTGCGACGCGGGAACCGGCAAGGCGTCGTCGATCGAATCGGTTCGCGAGTCGGTCTCCTGAGCCTTCGGCTGCGGGAGCAACAGCCACAGGAGTACGAACGGGAGAACCCACGGGAGGTAGAGGTAGAACCAGTGGGTCAGCGCCAGCTGGAAGGCGACGAGGAGCGCAGCCGTGAGCGCAGCCAGCTCGACCGGTCCCTTCCGACGTGGGACGAACGCGAGCGCGGCGGCCAGCACGACGACGAGCACCGACACCACCGGCTGCAGGAAACCGAGATCTGGAATGCCTTCGGCGTGGTACTGACCCCAGCCCCAGAGCGAGAAGGGTGAGTCGCGGCCGGTCTGGAAGCCGATGGTCCGGTCCCAGAACGTCGTCGCCGCGTCCCACAGCGACGGCTCGAGGAGAAGCATCGAGAAGGCGAGCGCGGTGGCGGCCACGAACGCTGCCGCGAAACGCAGAACGCGACGGAGCTCGAACGTCGGGTACGTCGCCCAGAGCGGAGCGACGAGCAGCGCGCCGAACTTCGACCAACCCGCCAGTCCGACCGAGACGCCACGTGCCCAGTCCGACGTCACGAGCCAGAACCCGAGCAGGAGAAGCACGGGCATGATCGCGTCGTTCGTGTTCGCGTTCAGCGTATACGCCGTGAACGGGAACGCCGCCCAGCCGAATGCGAGCAGCACCCCGAGCCGTCTGCCTCCAAAGCGCAGCCCGATGAGGACGAGGCCGGCGATCGCGAGAACGTCGAACGCGATCGACGTGGCGTGTGCAGCCGGGAGCGAGTCCCACTTCCCACTCCAGCCGAAGACAGCGGTCGCCGGCGCATACGCGAGGTACGAGGTCGGGCCGTAGGTGTCACCGCGCTCGATCGCCGCCTCGCAGCGCCCGTTGGTCTGGATGCGCTCTCGCACCTGGCCCTCCGCGTCCTTCGGTCCGCAGGGCTTGAGATCGCCGCGCTGCGGCATGTTGCCGTAAGGCGCCTCTCCGTCGAGGATCCTGCTCGCTCCGACGACGCCCGCGAGACCGACGTCGATCACCCCACGCGGCGCCTCCAGGTTCAGTCCGACGCGGAACCCGAGCAGGAAAACGGTGGCCGCCGCGAGCACCCACGTCGGCCAGACCGACGTGAGCGGAGCTCTGCGCCGCCCGAAGCCGACCCACAACCCGCGGGCGAGGAGATACCCCAGCACCGGGTACACGAGGGGGACGCTCCGGAAGACCTCTCCGCGGTCGAAGAAGACGAGCGACACGGTGAAGCCCAGGAGGACGAGCAGGTCGAGGTTCCGCAACGAGAAGAGCCGGCGAAGGTCGGCGAGCCCGAGGAAGAAGACCAGGCAGAACGCGGCCCAGACGTACGGCTTCAGGAGCGTCTTCCCGCCGAACGCGCCCTCGCGGCCTCGAGCCATCTTCCACGCGACTTGCGGCCCCGTCCACGCTTCCGAAACGCTCCCGGTCGTGTCCTCGACGACCGCCTCCGCAATCTGGCCCGCTTCACCCGACCAGACCTTGACGAGCCACGTTCTCGACTCAGGCCTGAAGTCGCCCGAGGTCGTCGGCGACGGCGGGTAGCGGTCGAGCCAGCGCTCGGTCTTCGGATGGGCGAGCGCCAGCTCGACCGCATCCGCTTCGTCGAGACGCGCGAGGTCGTCCGGATCTGCCTGCGCGGCGCCAGTCGACGGCAGGACAAGAGAGACGGCCGCGAGCGCGGCGGCGATTAGCGTCGAGGTCCGAACGACCAGAGCTTATTGCCGACGAAGTTGACCGGCGTGACGAGCACGATCGCGATCGCCTGCGCGACGACTTCGGTCAACCCTGCCTGCACGAGCAGCTGCAGGACGAGCAGGTTCGCCCCGAGCGCAACGGTCGAGACGACCAGGAATCGCATGCCCTGGTACGCGACGTGTCCGCGCTGGTCGCGGAACGTCCAGAGACGGTTCCACGTGTAGTTGTTCGTGACGGCGACGAGGAACGAGCAAACCGCCGCTGGGATGTAGTGGACGCCCACCACGAGCACGAGGAACGAGAAGACCCACAGGTTGACTGCATAGCCGCTCACCCCGACGAAGCAGAACTTGAGGAGCTGCTCCCAGTTCTTGCGCTTGCGCAGGCCCGCCCGCACGCGAGCAGGCGAATACTGACCATGGATCGGGACCTGCGAGGACTCCACCGTCATCGCAGGGTAGTCGGCGAGAGGGTCGTCACAGCCCCCCATACGGTCAGTCATCGCCAAACCCTTCGTCGCCGACCAGAGGAACGAAGCGGACGGGAATCGACGCTCGCTCCATCGGCCCGTCGGGAGTTCGCTCGACGAGGACGAGCTCCTGGCCCCACCGCGAGCCACGCGGAACGACGAGCCTGCCCCCTTTCGTGAGCTGGTCGTAGAGAGCCGGGGGGACGGTCGGGGCGGCAGCCGCGACGGCGATCGCATCGAACGGGGCACGCTCGGGAACCCCCAGCGAGCCGTCGCCGACGCGCACCTCGACGTTCGCGTAGCCGGCCCCCACGAGGCGGGCACGCGCCTCCTCCGCGAGCTCGGGGATGCGCTCGATGGTGACGACCTCGGCCGCGAGTTCGGCGAGCACGGCCGCCTGATAGCCGGAGCCGGCACCGACGTCGAGAACGCGCTCGTCCCCGCCGAGCTCGAGCAGCGAGCAGATCGTCGCGACGACGAAGGGCTGCGAGATCGTCTGCCCGTAACCGATCGGAAGAGCGCCGTCGTCGTAGGCGTACGCACGTACCTCCTCGGGAACGAAGAGCTCGCGAGGCACTCGGGCCATCGCGGCGAGGACGCGCTCGTCGAAGATTCCACGGCGTCGAAGCTGCCGTTCGACCATCTCCGCACGCGCAGTCGCGGAGTCGGTTCGCGACGTCACTTGGCCAGGGTGCGAAGCCCGGCGAAGCGCGCGGCTTGCCGGCCGCGCATGCGGGCAGCCAGGAGCGGCAGTACAACGGCGAGAACGTACCCGGCCACCGGAACCAGTCCGACGAGGCAGATGAGCACACCGAGTGCGCCCATGTACGCACCGACGCCGAATCGGGTCGCACCGCGCCGAAGCGCCCCGACGACGACGGCAGCGGCCGAGAGCGCGCCGAGAATGCCGCCAACGGCTCCGGCGACGGTCTCCGCCGTGTCCCCGATCAGAAGCCCGATGGCCCCGCCGAGGACGGCGCCCACGATTGCCGCCGCACCGATCCCGAGCACGTTCGTGCCCAGGATCCCCGTGATCGCCACCGACAGACCGAGCCCGAGACCGAGACAGAGGCCGATCGTGTACCAGCTGCCCACGCGGGCCAGTCTAGTCGGGCACGAAAACCGGACAGCTCGTGCCTGCGTAGTGCTGGTCGACACCATCGGAGAGGGGAGGCGCAAGCATGCCCAGACGTAGCGGACTGAGTGTCGCAGGGCTGGTCGCGGGGGCGATCGCGGTCCTGGCAATCGGCTCGTATGCGACAGCAGACAGCGGTAAGAAGAACGTGAGCACCGGCCCGATGACCGGATACCTCGAAGGCGCGCCCGGTGGGCCTGCCTCGAGCGTGGCACTCGGCTCCTTCGAGGCGACGATCGACGACGCCGCCGAGGAGATCCATTTCAAGCTCACGTACTCAGAGCTCGAAGGGGACGTTCGCCAAGCGCACATCCACTTCGGGCAACGCAGCGTGAACGGCGGTATCTCGCTCTGGCTCTGCGAGACCTCCGCCAACCCCCGGCCGGTGGGGTCGCCCGACGTCCCCGACTGTCCGCAGCAGGGGACTGTGGAGTTCACGCTCACGGACGATCACGTCGTCGGGCCCGCGGGGCAGGGGATCGCCGCAGGCGAGTTCGAGGAGATCGTGGCCGCGATTCGGGCGGGGCGTGCCTACGCCAACGTCCATTCGTCGAAGTTCCCGGGCGGCGAGGTTCGCGGCCAGATCAACGACGACGACCAGCGCGACGATTAGGGGGAGGGGTTGCAGCCGGGCGGGCGCTCAGCCCGCCCGGCTGCCTTCGACCCGCGCTATGACTGCAAGTCCGAAAGCTGCGGCCCGCGCGCCGTCGACGACGCGATGGTCGAACGTGATCGCGACCGTTCCCATCCGCCGAACGACGATCTCGTCGTCTCGGACGACGGGCCTTGGCGCGACACGACCGATGCTGAGGATCGCGACCTCGGGGTGGTTGACGATCGGCGTCTGGAAGAGCCCCGCGAGCTTGCCCGCGCTCGTGACCGTGAACGTGGAGTCGCGGAGCTCCTCGGCCCTCAGCGAGCCGCCACGAGCCCTCTCGGCGAGCTCGGACACCTCGGCCGCGAGCTCGTCCACCGTCTTCTCGTTCACGGCGCGAACGACGGGAACGACGAGGCCGTCGTCCGTCTGCACGGCGACGCCGATGTCGTACCGGTCGAGGTAGACGATCGCATCTCCGTCCAGCCGGGCATTGAGCTCGGGAAACTCGAGCAGCGTGTCGGCACACGCCTTGACGACGGTCGGAAGGAGGCGCTCCAGTGGGATCCGCTCGAAGTCGCACTCCTCCACCCACGTCACCGGTGGCACCTCCCGGTGCGCACGTGCCATGTGCTCGGCGATCAGGCGCCGCACCCCCCGGAGCGGCTCGCGTCGACCTCCCTGCATCTCGGCTGCGGCGGCGCGCACGTCGTCCTCTGTGACCCGCCCGGCGGGGCCTGTTCCCGCCACGCCCGCCAGATCGACACCGAGCTCCTGCGCCATACGGCGCACCACCGGCGTCGCCTGCGCTCGAGTTGCCGAAGAAGGCGGTCGGGTCTCGGCGGAAGACGGACCATCCCCTTGTGACACGGTGTCACTTGGCTCCTGTGCCGAGGCGACGGCCTCGCCTGGCTCGCCGATGAGGACGAGTTCCGTCCCGACCGGCGCGAGCTGGCCCTCACCGACGAGGATCCGGAGGACGGTGCCGGTGTACGGCGAGGGGATCTCGACCGTCGCCTTGTCGGTCTGGATCTCGACGAGCGGGTCGTCCTCGGCGATCTCCTGGCCCTCGGTGACGAGCCAGCGTGCGATCTCGCCCTCGGTCAACCCCTCACCGAGGTCCGGGAGCTTGAACGACTTCGCCATTACCCGTGATTCTCGTTGGCCTGCGCGCGCCGCGCGTGCCAACGGCTGCCACGGGCGATGAGCATCGCGAGAGCCGCGAGGGCGATGAGGAGTGGGGGCAGGAGGAAGGCGACGGCCGACGCGTAGTGCACGACGGTGCAGTCCGACTCGCAGGTCGCGAAGTTGTTCGCCTCGCGGTATTCGGTCGCAATGGCCACGAACGCTGCGATCCACACCCCGAGTGCCACGACGAACAGCGCGATCGCGGCCGTGCCCAGCCGCCCGCGCATCCAGGCCAGCGTGAGAGCTCCGCACGTGAGAGCGAAGAGCCCGACGAGGACAACCTGCACGACGGTGGTCGACATCTCGTCGAATTGTCGTCTAGCGGAGCGCGTCGTGGGCAAGCCGCGCGTGGACTCCGCGAACACCGTTGACCATCTGCGTGATGCGCAGGTCGACGACGAGGCTCGCCAGCGCGAGTGCCTCTGCCCGTCCGACCCCGTGCTCGCGCCCCATCAGCTCGAGCATCGCGTCGATCGCCACCGCGGCCGCTTCTTCGAGATCCTCGTCGAACCCGAACGTGAGCCATGCTTCGGGTGTCCACCCGATCGGCGTTGCAAGCTCGAGATCGTCGTGGAGGCTGAGCGTGAGCTCGGCGCGGTCGAGGGGGCATTCGATCGCGAGCTGCGACACCTCGCCGTCTCCTTGCCGGGCGTGACCGTCTCCGGCGGAGAACAGACCCTCATCGACGGGAACCGGCAGGTAGAGCCGCGTTCCTGCGACGAGCTCCTTGCAGTCGATGTTCCCGCCGAAGACCCGGGGCGGGGCGGTCGAGTGGATGCCGGCTTCGGGCGGCGGCATGCCGAGGACGCCGAGGAACGGGCGGAGCTCGAGCTCCCATCCTCCCTCGCTGCGACCGATCCCCGCCTTCCCATCGAGCGTCCACTGGAGGAGGACACCCGGCCCATCCGACAGTTCGAGCCGGTCGTTGAGCGGAGTCGACCAGTCTGCCGCAGCGCACCAGCCCCACGAGCCGACTGTCACTCGTTCGATTCGCACCTCCAACACCTGCCCGGGGCGTGCTCCGCGCACCTCGATCGGTCCGACGAGCGCATGACCGGCGTCGAGCTCCTCATCGCGTGGCTCGAACTTCGAACCTGGGGACAGATGCCATCCGGAATCGAGGCACGAGAACGCGACGGAATCGCCGGAGTCGACTGTGAGGATCGGCTCGAGGTCACGCGAGAAGTGACCGTGGAGCGTCCGGCGCTCCAGCGGGATCTCGTGGAGAGCCACTACGCAGCAAGCACACGGCGCGCGGCGTCGACGACCCGCTCGACCGAAGGCATGTAGGCGTCCTCGATCTGCCAGTAAGGGTACGGCACGTCGTAGCCGGTCACCCTCACGACCGGCCCCCGCAAGTCGAAGATCGCCTTCTCGGCGAGTACGGCCGCAACCTCGGCTGCGAACCCGCAGACACGCGGTGCTTCCTGCACGACGACCACGCGACCGGTCTTGGCGACGGATACGAGCAGTCCGTCCTCGTCGAGCGGCTTCAGGCTGCGCAGGTCGAGCACCTCGCACCTGGCCTCGTTCTCGAGCGCGTCGGCGGCGCGTTCGGCGACGTGCACCATCGCGCCGTACGCCACGATGGTGAGGTCTGAGCCTTCGCGCGCTACTCGCACGCTGCCGAGGGGTACGACGTGCTCCCCATCCGGGACGTCCTCCTTGGCGGTGCGGTAGTGCAGCTTGGGCTCGAGGACGACGACCGGGTCGGGGTCGCGGATCGCCGAGGCGATGAGCCCCTTCGCATCCGCCGGCGTCGCCGGGATCGCCACTTTGACCCCCGGCGTATGCACGTAGTACGTCTCGGGCGAGTCGTCGTGGAGCTCGGGCGCTCGGACGCCGCCGCCGTACGGCATCCGGATCGTGAGGGGGAAATCCATCGTGCCCCGTGTCCGCCACCGGTAGCGCCCCACGTGGTTGATGAGCTGGTCGAGGGCGGGGTAGCTGAACGCGTCGTACTGCATCTCGCAGACGGGGCGCCAGCCCGCCATGCACAGGCCCACCGCCGTGCCGAGGATTCCCGCCTCGGCGAGTGGCGTGTCGACGCAGCGATCCGGGCCGAACCGCTCCTGGAGGCCGGCCGTCGCACGGAAGACTCCGCCGAGCCGACCGACGTCCTCGCCCATCACCATCACCGTCGGGTCGCGCTCCATCTCGACGTGGAGCGCGTCATTCACGGCCTCGACCAACAAGAGCTCAGCCATCGAGGATCCTCCGAAGCTCTGCAAGGTCCTCGGCGAGCGAGGGCGGCGGCGCCCCATACGCGTGCTCGAAGACGAGCCCGATGTCGGCGGGCGGCTCGGCTTCGGCTTCGGTGATCCCGGCGCGCATGACCTCGAGCGCCTCGGCCCTGATCTCCTCGACCTGCGAATCCGTCACCACGCCCGCGCGCCGCAGGTAGCGCTCGAACCTGCCGACACACTCGTTCTCTCGCTCCTCCTCGACCCGCTCCTCGTCGATGTACAGCGAGGGGTCGTCGGCGGTCGCGTGTGGCGCGGCGCGATACGTGACCGCCTCGATGAACGTGGGGCCCTCACCCGCGCGAGCGCGAGCGACCGCCTCCTTCGTCGCCTCGTACACCGCGAGGACGTCTCCTCCGTCGACGCGCACGCCAGGCATCCCGTAGCCGATGGCCTTGTCGGCAAGCGTCGCCGCTGCGGTCTGCTCGGAGAGGGGGGTGGAGATGGCCCACTGGTTGTTGTTACAGAAGAGGATCACCGGCGCCTTCATGACGCCTGCGAACGTCGCGCCCTCGTGGAACGACCCTTCGGAGGTCGCGCCGTCGCCGAAGTTGACGATCGTGACCGTGTCCTCGCGCTTCAGACGCGAGCCCCAGGCGAATCCGACGGCGTGCGGGATCTGCGTCGCGATCGGAACGCAGATGGAGGCGACGTTGTAGGCGCGCGGGTTCCACCAGCCCGCGGGGTGCCCACGCCACCACGAGAGCACCGTGGAGACGGGCATGCCGCGAAGGAGCCCGATGGCCGAATCCCGGTAGCTGGGGAAGATCCAGTCCCGCTCCTCGAGCGCGAACACGGAGCCGGCGTGCATCGCCTCGTGATTCCAGAAGATCGCGTACGTCCCGATCCGGCCCTGCCGGTGGTAGACGAGCGACCGCTCGTCGTACGTGCGGAGCAGGACGAGGTTGCGGTAGAGAGCGAGAAGGTCCTCGGACGAAAGACCGTCGACCTCGCCGTCTGCCTGCCCCTCCCCGTCACCGATGACGCGGCGCAGGCCATCCTCGAGGTCCAGCACACGGCTCATCGCGGGCGACAGTCTACGCCGGGGCTCTGCGACGCCAGCAGACCGCGTGGCTCACACGAGAACGGTGACCGCGTCTCGCTCCGCTTCGTAGACGGCCTCGAGGACGTCGCCGGCGTCCTCGCCGTCCACCTGCAACGGAAGCGGTCGGTCGCAGCGGACGACGAGGCGGTCGAGATCGTGGCCAGACAGGGCCTTCCCGTCTCCAAGGCCGCCGCCGCGTGCACTGTGGAGGAGCATGCGCGGGAGATCGCGCGCACGCAACCTCACCGGGGCGAAGTAGGCGAGCCCCTCGTCGAAGCTCGCATCCGGCACGGGATCGAGCGGGATCGAGCCCGCGTAGGTGTACGGCGAGCAGTTCGCGACGAGCACGAACGCTGCGCGGCCGGCGCCGTCGATCTCGAGCTGTTCGCTGAAGCGTGCATGCCGATCACGCAGCGCCCCAACGGCGACCCTCATGAACGTGACATCGCCTGGACGGCGCCCATCGGGCCGTCGCCCGAGCTCGTCCACCTTGCGTACGAGCTCGGCGTCGAAGCCGAGCCCCGCGCTGAACCCGAAGCGGCGGCCGTTGACCCGACCGAGGCCGATCCGGCGCGTTCGGCCTTCCGCGACGCGCTGTGCAGCTTTCACGGGGTTGCGTGGGAGTCCGAGCGCGCGCGGAAGAACGCTGGTTCCGCCACCGGGCAGGAAGCCGAGCGGTACGTCCCGCTGAAGCCCGTTCAGCACCTCGTTGTACGTCCCGTCGCCGCCGAGCACGTAGATCGCCTCGAGGTCGCCGGCGTTCCGCACGATGCCCGTCGCCTCACCAGCGCTGGTCGTGAGGTGCGTCTCGGTCTCGGTGGGCAACGCAGCCTGGACGGCCGCCAGTCGGTGGGAGTCCACGCCGGAAGCGAATGGATTGACGATGAGGAGCGCGCTCACGCACGCAGCGTGGAGGGGCGGCTTTGCTCCTTGGCGATCGGGCCGAGGACGAGCTGGTTCTCCACGCGATTCACGCTACCACCCGTTCCGGTGTGGTCGGAAAGTGAGCCGGCCTCGCGCGGCCGCGGTGCCGTTGACGATGAGCAAGTGCGGAACGGTGCATCATGGAAGTGGAATGACACATCCGACGCGCTTCTGGCACCGCTTGGCGGACGGGCGCGTCCAGTGCGACGTCTGCCCACGAGCGTGCCGGCTGCACGACGGGCAGCGCGGCTTCTGCTTCGTCCGAGCCTGCGAGGACGAGGCGGTAGTGCTTACGACCTACGGCCGCTCGAGCGGCTTCTGCGTCGATCCGATCGAGAAGAAGCCGCTCAACCACTTCCTTCCGGGGACACCGGTGCTCTCCTTCGGCACCGCCGGCTGCAACCTCGGCTGCAAGTTCTGCCAGAACTGGGACATCTCCAAGTCGCGCGAGATCGATACGCTCGCGGACTCCGCGACGCCCGAGGCAATCGCCGACGCGGCGCAGCGGCTCGGCTGCCGCAGCGTCGCGTTCACCTACAACGACCCGGTCATCTTCCTCGAGTACGCGGCGGACATCGCGCTGGCCTGCCGGGACCGAGGGCTCAAGGCGGTGGCCGTGACCGCGGGGTACGTGAGCCCGGGAGCGCGAGAGGAGCTCTTCTCGCACATGGACGCAGCCAACGTCGATTTGAAGGCGTTCACCGAGGACTTCTACGCGAAGACCTGCGCCGGACACCTTGGTCCCGTCCTCGAGACGCTCGAGTACCTGGTCCGCGAGACGGATGTGTGGGTCGAGGTCACGACGCTGCTGATTCCCGGGTTGAACGACTCCGACGAGGAGATCGCCGCGGAGACCGAATGGTTCGTCGAGCATCTGGGACCCGACGTGCCGCTCCACTTCACGGCCTTCCACCCCGACTGGAAGATGCGCGACCGCCCGCACACCCCACCGGCGACACTGACCCGAGCACGCGAGATCGCGGTCGGGAACGGGCTTCACTACGTGTACACGGGGAACGTCCACGACCGGATGGGTCAGAGCACGTACTGTCACGCGTGCGGCGCGCTGCTCGTCGCGCGCGACTGGTACGAGCTGGGCGCCTGGAACCTGAGGGAAGGCCGCTGCCGATCGTGCGGCCAGCCGTGTGCCGGAGTCTTCGAGGAGCGCCCCGGGCGCTGGGGCTCGCGGCGGCTGCCCGTGAGGCTGGCAGCGTGATCAGGCCTCCGGTCGCTGCAGGCACCTTCTACCCGGCCGATCCGAGCGCGCTCGCGACGACCGTCGACGACCTGCTCGGCACGGCGGGGAGCCGCGATGCTCCCGGTCTTCGCGCGCTGGTCGCGCCGCATGCCGGCTACGTCTACTCGGGAGCGGTCGCGGCCTCGGCCTTCGCGCTGGCACCCGAGAAGGCGCGCGTCGTCCTGTTGGGACCGTCCCACTTCGTCTCGCTGGCCGGGCTCGCGCTCTCGAGCGCGAGCGCGTGGTCGACGCCGCTCGGCGAGGTGCGCGTGAGCTCCCGACTCCGCAGGAAAGCGATTGCCGCGGGGGCGTTCGTGGACGACGAGCCACATGAGCGCGACCACGCGCTCGAGGTTGAGCTCCCGTTTCTTCAGCGCGCGTGCGTGCGCGGGCTCGAGATCCTTCCTGTCGCCGTCGGCAGCTGCGTCGAGAGCGACCTCGTCCGCCTGCTCGACGCGCTCGACGCGTTCGTGGTCGTGTCCACTGACCTCAGCCACGACCTGTCCGACGAGTTCGCACGCCTTCGCGATCGTGAGACGGTCGACGCGGTCCTGCGCCACGAGGTGCATGCCATCCGTGACGGCGACGCCTGCGGCGTGTTCGCGCTGCGCGGGCTCGTGGAGTTCGCCAAGCGCCGTGGGCTCGCAATCGAGCTCCTGGACCTGCGCACATCCGCCGACACGACGGGCGACCGCAGCCGCGTGGTGGGCTACGGGGCGTTCGCCCTCGCGTCGTACTGAGGGGTCGCGTAGCCCCGGATGCCGTCCACGAGGAGCGCCGTGAAGCGATCGGCGAGATCGTCCGTGTCTCGGCCGGGCTCGAGCCACGTGTACGCCCAGTTCGCGGCCGAAAGGACGAGGAGCGTGGCAGCGCCGGAGTCGAGATCCGTGCGCAGGTCGCCCGACTCCACGCCTTCACGGAAGAGCGCCCGCCAGCGGTCCTCGTAGCGGCGGCGTTCATTCAGGATCTCGTCTCGGTGCTCTCCCTCCAGGTAGCGCCACTCACGTGTGAAGACGGTCGCGACGTCGAGCTGATCGGCGACGACTCGGAGGTGGCCACGCAATGCGAGCCGAACGCGCTCGACGGCCCGGGCGTCCTCGGGCACGGCATCGAGCGCCGTATGGAACGCCTGCGCGCCCTGGCGCATCGTCTCGAACAGGAGCTCCTGCTTCGAGCCCGTGAGCGAGTAGAGCGATCCTTTCTGGACGCCGAGAGCCTGGGCGAGCGCGTCCATCGACGTTCCGTGGAAGCCACGCTCTGCGAAGAGCCGCGCGGCCTCGCGCGTGAGCTCGGCCTTCCTCGTAGCCATATACTCGATGCTAACGACCGTTCGGTAGGGAGGCCAGTCAGGTGGACACCCGCGCGCAGGAGTTCCTCGAATACGTCCAGTCCGGTGGGCAGGTGGAGACGACCGATTGGATGCCCGACGAGTACCGCCAGAAGCTCGTGAAGTTCATCGAGATGCACGGCAACTCCGAGCTCATGGGCGTGCTTCCCGAACGGGATTGGATTCTGCGCGCGCCGACGCTTCAGCGAAAGCTCGCGCTCACCGCGAAGATCCAGGCCGAGGTCGGCCACGCACAGCTCATCTACCGCGTGGTCGAGGACCTGGGCAAGCCGCGAACCGCGTGCCTCGACGACCTCGTCTCGGGCAAGGCGAAGTTCCACAACGTCTTCCACTATCCGACGCGCACGTGGGGTGACGTGGGCGTGATCGCTTGGCTCGTCGACGCCGCGGCGATCATCTCGCAGAAGGCGCTCCTCAAGTGCTCGTACGCGCCGTACGCCCGGATCATGAAGAAGATCTGCTGGGAGGAGTCGTTTCACATCCTCCACGGCCGCGACGTCGTCCTCGCGATTGTCACGGGCACCGACGAGCAGTTCGGGCTCGTCCAGGAAGCTCTCGACCGCTGGTGGGAGCCGCTCATGCACTTCCACGGGAATCCGATTCCCGCGGACGAGGATCCCATGTTCGTCTGGCGGATCAAGAGCCAGGGGAACGAGGAGGCGCGCCAGCAGTTCCTCGACGGCTACGTGCCGCAGATCCGAGAGCTCGGCCTCGAGATCCCGGACCCGGCGCTGCGCAAGGACGAGGAAACCGGCCAGTGGCTGTACACGGAGCCCGACTGGGAGAAGCTGCGAGCCGTCGTCACCGGCCACGGGCCCGCGTCGGCGGAGCGACTCGCGTTCCGGCGACTCTCGCGCGAGGACGTCGCCTGGGTCGAGCGGGTGGTGCTCGCGGAGGCGGCGTAGTGGTCTTCGAGGTGTTTCGGCAGGAACGGAAGGGCCAGCCGTTCCAGCACGCGGGGTCGGTGACCGCGCCAGACGAGGCGTTCGCGGAGATATATGCACGCGAGCAGTACGGCCGGCGGCAGGAATCCGTCGCCCTGTGGCTCGTCCCGCGCGCCGCGGTCCGCGAGATCGACGAGTTCCCGGACGAGTTCGAGATGAAGTACCGCCGCGTCGACGGTTACTCGATCAAGGCCCGGCTGCGCGAGGCGCGCGAGCGCGCCGGTACGGTCGACGTCGCTTCCGGAGAGAACGGGGCATGAGCGAACGCACCGATCTCCTGCTCGCGATCGCGGACGACGAGCTGATTCTCGGATGGCGCAACTCCGAGTGGACGGGGATCGCCCCGTTCCTCGAGGAGGACGTCGCCTTCTCGTCGATCGCGCAGAACGAGATCGGGCACGCACGCGCGCTGTACGAGCTGGCCGCGGCCGAGCTGGGCACCACGGCAGACGAGCTCGCGTTCGACCGCAAGCCCGAGGAGTACCGATCCGCTCCGCTCGTCGAGCTTCGCCGTCTCGAATGGGCGAGGACGATCGCGCGGCACTGGCTCTACGAAACCGCGGACGAGATCCGCCTCGCCGCGCTCAAGGCCTCGGACGATCCCGACATCGCCGGAATCGCGGCGAAGATGGATCGCGAAGAGGCCTACCACCGCATGCATGCGGAGATGTGGATCGATCGACTGCTCGCGACGGAGGAGGGGCGGCGGCGACTGGACGAGGCCGTCGACGAGCTCTGGCCGTACGCGCTCGGCGTCCTCGACGACGCGCTCCGGCCGGAGCTGCGCGCGCGTGTCGTGGAGCGGCTCGGCCGTGCGTTGCCGGACGTCGAGCCCGTGCCGCGCGGCGTGCACGAAGCCGAGCTCGCCGAGCTCTGGGAGGAGATGACGTCCGTCCGGCGCTCGGCCCCTCCGGGATCGCGATGGTGACCGCGGAGGACGTCTGGGCAGCGCTCGCCGAGATCCCTGACCCGGAGATCCCGGTGATCTCGCTCGTCGACCTCGGCGTAGTGAAGAACGTCGCGGTCGAGGACGACACGGTTCGCGTCGACTTCACGCCGACGTTCATGGGCTGCCCGGCCCTGGAGACGATGCAACGGGAGATAGAGAGAAAGGTCGCTGAGCTCGGCGCGTCGGCGGAGATCCGGGTCCGCCTCGACGACTCGTGGTCGACGGACGACATCACCGCGGCAGGCCGTGAGAAGCTCCGAACCGCAGGCTTCGCACCTCCGGCTCCGAGAGCGACGGGGAAGCTCGAGCTCGTGCAGCTGCAACGTGGGTTCCGCTGCCCCTATTGCGGGTCGACGAGCACGAGACTCGAGAACCTCTTCGGCCCGACGCCTTGCCGCTCGATCCGCTACTGCGAGGACTGCCGCCAGCCGTTCGAACAGTTCAAGACGATCTGACGTGACGACGTCCGCATATCTGCGAGCTGCGAACCAGCCGCCGCCGCTCGAGGGCTACGACCTCTTCTCGCAGGACC
>JBMDXR010000022.1:0-91480 GCA_048594925.1 Gaiellaceae bacterium | reverse complement strand
CGGGAGCTACGGCAGAACGCGAGCGCGCTGTTGCGCCGCGTTCTCGAGGGAGAGTCGATCGAGATCACTCAGCGTGGCCGACCCGTGGCCATGCTCGTCCCGATGCCCCGGGACGACGACGTCGTCGAGCGGCTCGTCGCCCAGGGTCTAGCGACCCGCCCCAAGGGAAATCTGTCGGATCTTCCGCCTCCTCTGAAGCCCGAGCCGGGCTCGATGCTGCCATCGGAGGCGCTCGCCGAGCTTCGCGCCGACGAACGCTGACTTCATGTCATCGCTCGCATACCTGGACTCGTCGGCGGTCGTCAAGACGATCGTGGAAGAGGATGGATCGGCCCGCCTGACGCTCTTCCTTCGCGACTACGAAACGCACGCCTCGTCCGAGCTCGCGAGAACGGAGGTTGTCCGAGCGATTCGGCGGTCTCAGCCCCTTGCGTTGCACCGTGCGCTCGAGGCGCTCGAGCAGCTCGTCCTCATCGAGATCTCCCAGCCCATCCTGCACGCGGCCGGGCTGCTCGAGCCTCCGACACTGAGGTCGCTGGATGCGCTCCACTTGGCCACGGCGCAGACGCTCTCACCCCAGCTTGGCGCGTTCGTCAGCTACGACGAGCGGTTGAGCGCCACTGGAGCGGCGCTCGGGCTTCCGGTCCAAGCGCCACGATGATCACCTTCGTCGTCGGTGACCTGACCGAGCAGCGCGTCGACGCGATCGTGAACGCGGCCAACGAGGCCCTCGGGGCCGCGGCGGGTGTGTGCGGCGCCATCCGCCGGGCCGGAGGAGACGAGATCTTCGAGGAGTGTGCGCGGCTCGGAGGCTGCGACACGGGAGACGCCAAGGCGACCGGAGCGGGGCGCCTCCCCGCGCGGTACGTGATCCACGCCGTCGGGCCGATCTGGAGCGGCGGAGAGCGCGGTGAGGCGGAGCTCCTGGCATCGGCGTACCGCCGTTCGCTCGAGGTCGCAGAGGAGCTCGGCTGCCGGACGATCGCGTTTCCCGCGCTCTCGACGGGCATCTACGGGTATCCGGCCGAGCTCGCCGCTCCGGTTGCGGTGGAAGCCGTTCGACCCTTCGAGAGCCGCTTCGACGAGATCCGGTTCGTCTTCCTCGACGACGAGCTGCGCGACCTCTTCGCCCGCGCCTAGCGCCTGAGACCCTCGAGCGCGGCGAGCAACTCCTGGTGGCGACGCTCCTCGTCGGAGACGACGTCCTCCTCGGGCTTCCCCCTCCGTGCCGTGATCGCGTCGACCGGCTTCACGACGAAGAAGAAGATGGCAGCGGCCGTGGTGATGAACGTTATGGCGGCCGTGATGAAGGCTCCATATCGGAAGACCGCGTCGTTGATCGTGAACGTGAGATCGCTGAAGTCGGGCTTGCCGATGATCATCGCGACGATCGGCATGATCAGGTCGTCGACGAACGAGGTGATGAGCGCGGCGAACGCCAAGCCCATGACGAACGCGACGGCGAGCTCGACGAGGTTGCCACGCATGAGGAAGTCGCGAAACTCTCGAATCATCAGCGCCTGCCTCCTCCGGGGATAGGATCAGGGACGTGCTCGGCGAGATCCTTACCGCGATCGTGACGCCGTTCAAACCCGACGGATCCGTGGACGTCGCGAGCTTCCGTGCACTGGCTGCGCATCTCGTCGCGAACGGATCCGACGGGCTCGTCGTCACCGGAACCACGGGCGAGTCGCCGACGCTCTCGGACGACGAGCGGTTCCGGCTGTACGAGGCAGCGGTGGACGAGGTCGGCGATCGCGCCACGGTGATCGCGGGCACCGGGACGTACTCGACCGCGCATTCGGTGCACCTGACGGCACGCGCACACGAGCTGGGGGTGCACGGCTTCCTCGTGGTCACCCCGTACTACAACAAGCCCCCTGCGCGCGGCATCGTCCGGCACTTCGAGGAGATCGCCGGCATGTCCGACCGTCCGATCGTCGTCTACAACATCCCCGGACGCGTCGTGCTCAACCTGGAGACCGAGACGATCGCGCAGCTCGCGGAGATTCCGACCGTCCGGGCGGTGAAGCAGGCGAACTCGGATCTCGAGCAGGCACGGGCGATCGTCGAGCTCGGCCTCGACCTCTACGCCGGGGACGACGACATCCTCTTCCCGTTCCTCGAGGTCGGCGGGCTCGGGGGCGTGTGCGTCCATACACACGTGGTCGGCCCGCAGGTGAAGGAGATGGTCCGACGCTTCCGCTCTGGCGACGAGGCGGGCGCGCGCGAGCTGGACGAGCAGCTGCGGCCGTCCATCGACATCCTCCGGGTCGCTCCGAACCCCATTGCGATCAAGGCGGCGCTGAATCTCCTCGGCCACGAGGTGGGCGGCCTTCGCCTCCCGCTCGTGGAGGCGACGGACGAGGAGCGGGAAGCGGTGCGCGGCTGCCTCGAGCGGCTCGGGCTGCTCACCCCGGTCGCTGCCTAGCGCCTCCCGCGGCACAGCCCCCGTAGACTCAGTCGTGGATGGCTGAACTGCGGATCATCCCTCTGGGCGGCCTCGGCGAGGTCGGCAAGAACATGACCGTCTACGAGATGGCGGGAGAGATCCTCGTCGTGGACGCGGGTCTCGCGTTCCCGCGTGACGAGCATCTTGGCGTCGATCTGCTCCTGCCGGACATCGGCTACCTCGCCGGCCGGCGCATACGAGCGGTGATCCTCACCCACGGCCACGAGGATCACGTCGGCGGGCTCCCGTACCTGCTGCGCGAGGTGGACGTCGACAGCGTCTTCGCCACCCCGCTCACGCTCGCGCTCGTGAAGTCGAAGCTCGACGAGCACGGGCTCGGGCAGAAGGCCGAGCTCACGGACGCCGCGCCGGGCGACGCTCCGCTCCAGCTGGGTCCTTTCCGCGTGGAGCTGATCCGCGTCGCGCATTCGATTCCCGACTCGGCGTCGCTCGTGATCGAGACGGACGCAGGCCGGGTCGTGCACACGGGTGACTGGAAGCTCGACCACACGCCCGTGGACGGGCTGAAGACCGACGTGGGGATGCTCGCGGAGATCGGAAATCGGGGCGTCGATCTCCTCCTCGGCGACTCCACGAACGCCGAGCGCCCGGGGCACACGGGTTCCGAGCGACTCGTGGGCGAGGCGTTCCGCTCGATCTTCCCGCTCCGGCGCGGGAAGATCCTCGTCGCCTCGTTCGCGTCGAACATCCATCGCATGCAGCAGGCCGCAGACGTCGCGGTCGAGTGCGGGCGGAAGGTCGTCGTCGTCGGCCGCTCGATGCGGAAGAACCTCAACATCGCGCGGAACCTGGGCTACGTGTCGTTCCCCGAGGACGCGATCGTGAACCCGGACGAGGCCGCGCAGCTGCCGGGAGAGCGTCTGCTCGTCCTCTGCACGGGGAGCCAGGGTGAGCCCATGTCGGCGCTCACCCGCATCGCCTACGGCGACCACCAGGCCGTCTCGGTGGAGCCGGGGGACACCGTCGTCATCTCGGCGAAGCCGGTCCCGGGGACCGAGCTTCGGGTGCACGACTCGATCAACCAGCTCGCGCGAGCCGGTGCGGAGGTGCTGCACGAGGAGATCGCGCCGGTGCACGTCTCCGGCCACGGCTACCAGGAGGAGCTGCGGACGATGCTGTCGCTGCTCCGTCCTCGCCACGTCATGCCGATCCACGGCGAGTACCGGATGCTCGCCGCCCACGCGAAACTCGCGCGGGAGGCGGGAGTGCCCGCGGACCGGATCCTCATCGCGGAGAACGGCTCCGTCGTGGAGCTTGCCCGCGGTGGGGCGCGGCTCGTCGACAAGGTCGACTCGGGGGTCACCTTCGTCGACGGCCTGCGGGTCGGGGACGTCAAGGACGTCGCGCTCCGAGACCGGCGCAAGCTCGCCGACGACGGCGTGCTCATCGTCGTCACGACGCTCGCCTTGTCGGACGGAGCCGAGATCGCTCCGCCCGAGCTGATCGCCCGCGGCTTTGCGGAGACGGACGAGCTGCTGGACGAGCTGCGCGCGGAAGCCGACCGCGTCGTGCGTGGGCTCGCGAACGGTCACATCACCGAGATCAAGCTTCTCCAGGAGCACATCCACGACGCCGTCGGGCAGATCGTCTACGACCGGACCCGTAGACGGCCGATGGTCCTTCCAGTAGTGATTGAGGTATGAGCTCTCGCTTCCCTGGACGCCTCCTGCTATCGCCGGGCACAGCCCGGCTCCGCCAGAGGGTGGCGCCGCTCGCGGCAGGATGCTTCGCGCTCGGCGCTTGTCCGTACCTCGAGTACTGGCCTGCGCGCCTCGCGCTCGCCTCCTTTGCGAGCGACGCCCCAGGAAAGCGATAGCGATGGGCGGCTGGCAGGGAGTCATCGAGGGCAACGCGGCGAGCGAGCTCACCGCGCGGCGTCTCGTGGCGCAGCTGCGCGCCTGCGAGGCTGCCGCGCTCGCGTTCTGCAGGCTCCTCGAGCGCTGGGGGAGAGGGGATGCGATGCCGGCGACACCGGGCGGGCGCCAGGCCGCCCTGCGCCGTGCGGCGGATCGTGTCGAGACCGCGCTCGCGGGCCTCGAGCAGCCGCTCTCGCAGTTCCTCCTCGAGCTCGAGCCGGAGCGGGCGGAGGGTCGGTCGTGGTACGCGGGGCCGGGGGCCGGCGAGCTCGTCGAGTGGCGTCCCGTCCTCGATCGCGCGGGTGTGCACGCCTGCCCGAACCGCGTCGCCGCCGTCTATCTCGAGCTCGCAGTCCTCGTTCGTGCGCTCGAGGGGCTCGCGACGGCTGCGAGCCTCGACGCGGCGCCGGATCGCTCGTCGCTCTGGGCCGGTCTGTTCGACCTCCGCGACACGCTGCTCGGGTCGACCGTGGACGACCTCCGCGCACTGGCGGCTTGACGCGGCACTACGCGCGCTTTCGCGCGACGACCAGCAGATACTCGTACTCGTACTCGGCTGGTCCTCCCGCGGCGCCGCTGTTGGCGCCCTGCGCGAATTCGATGAAGTCGCGGTCGAGGGCTTCGATGCGCTCGGGTTGGTCGGCCAAGGCTGCGTACAGCGCCACTACGGGGCCGAACGTCTCCTTGAAGAGCCGACAGTACGCGGCGGGGCTCGCAGCGCGCTCGACGTAGGTGTCCCGGGTCGTTTCGAGCGCCTCGACGTCGTCCCCGAAGAGCTCGCGTACGTGGGCCTCGTCACCCCACAGCAACGGCGGCTGCGCCTCCGGAGAAGGCGGCGGCATGTACGGAGCAAACGTGCCGAAGAACCGACCCGCGAGACCGCCGGGCGTGAAGTTCAGCATCCCGATCGTCCCGCCCGGGCGGCAGACGCGGAGCAGCTCACCGGCAGTCGCCTGATGGTGGCGAGCGAACATCGCGCCGAGCGACGACGTGACCACGTCGAACGTGCTGTCGTCGAACGGGAGGTTCTCGACGTCGGCCTCCACCCATTCGAGCGCGACGCCGAGGATGGCGGCCTCCCGCCGCCCAGCCTCCAGGTTCTCCGGCGAGAGGTCCGACGCGACGACATCGGCGCCCGCCTCGGCCGCGCGCAACGCGACGTTTCCCGAGCCGGCGGCGACGTCGAGCACGCTCTGGCCGGGTCCTATCCCACACGCCTTAACGAGAACCGGGCCGAGGCTCCAGACCGTCTCCATCGCGAACCGGTGGTAGTCGCCGAGTCCCCAGATGTTCGAGACGGCCGTGTCATGAGAGGTCATGGCGGGAACCACTCCTTTCGTGAGCTGGTCGATGCGGGCGCGGGCGGCCGCCTCGAGCAAGACGTTTCGACTCGACCGCGCACTCACGGCACCGACCGTACGACGGAGAGATACGATCGACTTCGCCCGGACCGGCCATTATGGCCACGTCCCGTTATGGCCGAAATTGGCTATCCGGAGCCGGTTTCGACGAGGCCTGTGCGGACGGCATAGGTCGCGGCCGCGGTCCGCGACGGCACGTCCAGCTTGCGAAGGATGTTGGTGACGTGGCGGTGAACCGTGTGTTCGCTCACGACGAGCCTTTCCGCGATCTCGCGATTCGTCAGGCCTTCGGCCATGAGACGTAGGACCTCTCGCTCTCGCGGAGTCACGGCGATCGCTGAGCGGTCGAGAGGCGCCGGAGCGCCGATGACCCGCCGCGCACGCTCGGCCTCCCGTGGTGCGCCGAGCTCGCGGAGCCGCTCGTACGCCGCGGCGGCCTCCGTCGTGGACGCTTCGTGCTCGCCCAGCGCTGCAAGGCCGGCCGCGAGCTCGATCCTCGCGGTCGAGGCTTCGAACGGCGCACCGATCAGATCGAACGCGTCCACCGCGTCCTCGAAGTGCCGCCGCGCCGCCGGGTGATCGCCTCGCGCAGCGACGAGCACGCCCTCGGCGAGATCAGCCGATGCGCAAAAGGCACGGGTGGGGACGAGCTCGACGATCCCCTGGAGCGTTCGCAAGGCGGCTGCAGCCCTCTCGAGGTCTCCTCGCTCGACCTGCGCGCGGACGAGGAGTTCCAGGCTGCCTGCTTGCGCAGTCGGTCGCTCGGACGCGTGACGGAGACCCCGCTCGAGCAGGTCGACGGCTCGTCCCGCCCTGCCCTCGTCGAGGGCGACTCGAGCACGCACGAGCTGAGCGGCGGTTCCGGGACCGGCGTGGCGGAGGAGCTCGATCGCCTCGTCACGAAGCCCCTGCCTGCGACGAAGCTCGGCCAACGCCACGCGGGCGGAGCCGGCCCAGCCCGGACGTGAGGACGAGAAGTCGTCGAGCGCGGCGACGAGCAGCTCCTCGGCGTCCTGCCACCGTCCTCGCCAGAGGTACACCTCGCCGTACTCGGCTCGACAGAAGGCGAGCATGTACCGGCTCTCGTATCGCTCGGCGAAGGCGGCGATGCGGTCGCACCACTCGGCCGCCCGCTCGTAGTCACGGACGGCCGAACACGCGCTGACGAGGAAGCAGCATGCCCAGGCGCTGGAGATCGGGATCGACGCCTCGCCTTCCAGCGCAGTCGCCGTCGCCTCGTCGAGGCAACGCATCCCCGCGTCGATCTGGGCGCAGTCGACCAGCGTCCCGCCTTCGAGTGCGAGTCCGAGCATCTCCAGATCGACGACGTCGAACCTACGACCGGAAGCTGCCGCCTGTCGTGCGAGGTCGAGAGCCGTCGTCGTGTCGTTTCCGAGCCGCGCGATGAACCCCTCGTGGAACGCAAGCCAGCCGTGTTCCGGCCCTGGCTCGAGTGGGTCGAGCAGACGGTGGGCCCGGCGGATCCAGCCGCCCGCAACCCGCACCGCTCCGTGGAAGTCCAGCGCGTCGGCGGCGAGCCAGGTCGCCATCCTGGCAGCGCCCGCGACGTCTCCATCGCGCCGGTACCGACGGTAGGCGCGCTCGCGCGAACGGGAGACGGCCTCCGCGTCGTCGAGCCACCACGCTGCCCAGCTGAGGCCTTCGAGCGCGTGGGCCGTCTCTTCGGTCGCCAGGGCGTCCTCGAAGGCTCGAGCCGCCTCACGCCAGCGGCCTGCGGCAAGCGCCGCCCAACCTGCTTCCGTGGGCCCGGAGGCCGAGTTCTTCACCATGACCCGGGCACATTTTCATGCGCTGGCACGATTGCGCGATGGCGGGGCCTCGGATCGCCGTCGTGGGCTCGATCAACCTCGATCTCGTTGCGCGCGCCCAGCGGCTTCCGAGGCCGGGGGAGACGGTCACCGGCGCCTCCTTCGCGCGCTACCCGGGAGGCAAGGGAGCGAATCAGGCGGTCGCCTGCGCCCGGCTGGGCTCCGAGGTGACGATGATCGGCGCAGTCGGCCGTGATCCATTCGCTGACGAGGCGCTCGCAGGCTTGCGCGAGGCCGGCGTCGCGCTCGAGCTCCACGAATCGGCCGAGCCCACGGGCGTCGCGCTCATCCTCGTCGACGAGAGCGGAGAGACCGAGATCGTCGTTTCGCCGGGAGCGAACGCCGACGTAGGAGAAGTCGCGGTTCCGCCTCACGACGCCGTCCTCTGCCAGCTCGAGATACCCGACGCGGCCGTGGAAGCGGCCTGGGAGGCGTGCACGGGCGTCTTCTGCCTCAATGCTGCGCCGGCCCGGGCCGTTGCGGTCGACCCGGATCTGACGGTCGTGAACCGCTACGAGCTCGAAGCCCTCTCGCGGCGCGACGGGCTCGTGGCGGTCACGCTCGGTTCAGAGGGAGCGATGCTGCTCGAGGACGGCGAGGAGGTCGCCCGAGCGACACCTCCGGAGGTCGACGTCGTGGACGGGACGGCTGCGGGCGACGCCTTCACCGCCTGCCTCCTTGTGTCGCTGCTCGAGCAGCGCGATTACGCCGACGCACTCCGGCGAGCGTGTGCGGCCGGTGCTCTCGCCGCCTCACGGGCCGGCGCGCAACCCTCATTGCCCTTGGTGTCCGAGATCGACGCCATCCTCAGCGACTAGGTCCGGCGTCCAGCTCGACGACGAGTCGCTTCGGCGCGACGATGCGATAGCTCTCCTCGACCCAGTCGCGGAGGATGTCCACCGAAACGCCCGGCGCGCGCAGCGGGACCGTCACCCAGCCGGCCTTGCCGAGGCCGTATCCGGTCGGCTCGGCGCCGTCGATCGCGAGGGCGTGCGCGTGCGACTCGGCGAGCTTGACGGCGATGCGCTTCGAGCCCTCCGGGCCACAGAAGACGAAGATCTTCCCGCGCACCTTCACGACGACGTCGTCCTCCCAGGGGCGATCCTCGAAGCTCTCCGGGAACGAGAGCGCGAACGAGAGCACCTTGTCCCGCACGCCTGGCACGCGGCCGCACGATACTCCGCGCCGTGGCGACGCCGATCATCCTCGATTGCGATCCGGGCCACGACGACGCGATCGCGCTTCTCCTCGCGCTCGCGAGCCCGGAGCTCGACCTGCTCGGCGTCACGACGACGTACGGCAACCAGACGCTCGCCAAGACCACCGCGAACGCGCTTCGCGTCCTCGAGCTCGTCGGGCGCGGTGACGTGCCGGTGGCCGCCGGCGCCGACCGGCCCCTGGAACGTGAGCTCGTCGTCGGGGCGCATGTGCACGGGGAGAGCGGCCTCGACGGCCCGGTCCTTCCGGAAGCTGCGACGCAGCCGACGCCGGAGGACGCGGTGGACTTCGTCGCACGGCAGATCGAACGCGCCGACGAGCCGGTGACGCTCGTGGCGACCGGGCCGCTCACCAACGTCGCCCGCTATCTCGCGGCACACGGGCCGGCAGGAGTCGAGCGGATCGTGCTCATGGGCGGCGCGATCGCCGAGGGGAACTTCACGCCGGCGGCCGAGTTCAACATCTGGTGCGATCCCGAGGCTGCGCAGGGCGTGCTGACCAGTGGCCTCGACGTGACGATGATGGGGCTCGACGTCACGCACCAGGCGCTGCTCGGCCCTGCCGTCGAGACCCGTCTTCGCGCCGCAGGCCGGGTTGGTGCCTTCGTCGCCGATGTCAACGTCTACTTCACCCGCTACCACCGGGAGACCTACGGCTGGGAGGGCGCGCCGATCCACGATGCGGTCACGGTCGCGCACCTGATCGACGCCGATCTCGTCGACACACGGCATCGGAACGTCGAGGTCGAGCTCGAGTCCGACCTCTGCCGGGGCAGAACCGTCGTCGATCTCTGGCGCCGGACCGACCGGCCTCCAAATGCCCACGTCGGCGTCTCCCTCGACGTCGACGCCTTCTTCGACCTCCTCGTCGATCGGATCACCTTGCTGGGTTAGCCTCAGGCCATGCCCGAGCCTGTCGTCGTCTTCGTCGAGGTGCCATCCGGATCGCGGAACAAGTACGAGCTCGACGAGGAGCTCGGCGCAGTCGTCCTCGACCGGCGGCTGTTCACCTCGATGGCGTATCCGGCCGACTACGGCTTCATCGAGGGGACGATGGGGGAGGACGGCGATCCGCTCGACGCGCTCGTTCTCGTCGGCGAGCCCACGTTCCCGGGCTGCCGGATCCGCGTGCGCATCGTCGGCGTCTTCCACATGGCGGACGAGAAGGGACCGGACGAGAAGATCCTCTGCGTGCCGCTGAAAGATCCCGCGTGGATGCGGGTGAGCGACGTCCACGACATCCCGGCGGAGCTGCGAAACGAGATCGAGCACTTCTTCCAGGTCTACAAGGACCTCGAGGAGGCCAAGGTCGAGACGCACGGGTACGGCAACCGCGCGGACGCCGAACGCGTCGTCGCGGAAGCCAGGGCCCGTGCGACGCACGCACCCTGATCCGGTCATCGCGGGCGAAGGAGACCGACCGCCCGCGGAGAATCGCGCGAGCATGGCTGCTCGGAGGAAGAAGCGGCCGCTTCGGCCACGCGTCCCTGCGCGCGTGAAGAAGCGGACGAGACGGACGCGGACGCGCTCGCGCTCGCAGCACGAGAACGAGCTCCTCGGGCTCGCTCTGCTCGCCCTCGGTCTCGTCCTCGCCGCCATCCTCTACGTCGGTCTCGACGGAGGCGCGGTCGGCTCCTGGCTCGCCGACGTGCTCGAGGACGTCATCGGCAGTGCCGCGTACGTCCTCCCGGTCGCTTTCGTCGGGCTCGGCGGGCTGCTCCTCGCCCGCAGCGACCTTCTCGACGTTCGGCCCTTCAGGCTTGGTGTAGGGGTCAGCTTCCTCGGGCTCATGACGGTGCTCGGCAAGGACTCGGGCGGCTTCATCGGGATGGCCATCGGCGGCACGCTCGCCGCACTGATCGGGGAGACCGGCGCCGCGATCATCGGCGGCGCCCTGCTGGTCGCGGGGCTCCTGCTCGTCAGCGGCGCCTCGACCGGCGTGATCCTCCGTCGGACCGGCCATGTCATGCGTCAGGTGGGCTCGGGTACGCGGCGAGCCCTCGAGTGGCAGTCCAGCGAGTCGCAGACCGAGGAGGACGCCGAGGACATCGAGCCCGTCCGGACGCCGCCCGCGGAGACGCACCACCGCCTGCTCGACGGCGCCGAGGCCTACCCGGACGTGGTCGGCCCCGCCGCGCGCTCGGAGGAGACCATCCGGCTCGTACCGGACGAGCCCGAGCCGGGCTTCGAGAGCATCGAGTCCGTCATCGAAGCGTCTTCCGAGCACCCTGAGTACCGCCTTCCGGATCGCTCACTCCTGCGCGCATCGCCCGCCGGCGCCTCCGCGGCCGGCGACTCGGGTGCGAAGACGGCCGATCTGCTCGTGCGCACGCTGTCCGAGTTCGGCGTGGACGCCAACGTCACGGGTCAGATCTCGGGGCCGCGCGTGACGCGCTACGAGCTTCAGCTGGCTCCCGGGACGAAGGTGTCCAAGGTCGCCGGGCTCAAGGACGACCTCTCGTACGCGCTCGCGACGACCGAGATCAGGATCCTCGCGCCGATTCCGGGCAAGCAGGCCGTCGGGGTCGAGGTCCCGAACCTCTCGCCGAAGCTCGTCACGCTCGGCGACATCTTCGGCGACCTGCCCGCCACCGCGAGCCCGCTGTCCGTCTGGCTCGGCAAGGACATCTCCGGCAACGCGATCTGGACCGACCTCGCGCGCATGCCGCACCTCCTGATCGCCGGCACGACGGGATCGGGCAAGTCGGGCTGCATCAACACGATCCTCACCTCGACTCTCCTCCGGTCGACACCGGACGAGGTGCGGATGATCCTCATCGACCCGAAGCGGATCGAGCTCGGCTACTACGAGTCGATCCCGCATCTGCTCACGCCGGTCGTCTCGAGCCCCAAGGAGGCGGCGACGGTGCTCATGAACGTCGTCGCGGAGATGGATCGCCGCTACGAGCGCCTCTCGTTCGTTCGCGCTCGCAGCCTGCCCGAGGCGAACCGTGCTTTCCGTGCGCGCGGCGAGGCGCCGCTGCCGTACCTCCTGGTCGTCATCGACGAGCTTGCGGATCTGATGATGGTGTCGCCGCAAGCGGTCGAGGACTGCGTGATCCGCCTCGCGCAGAAGTCGCGCGCGGTGGGCATCCACCTCGTGCTGGCGACCCAGCGCCCGTCGGTCGACGTCATCACCGGGATGATCAAGGCGAACGTGCCGTCGCGGATCGCCTTCGCCGTGTCCAGCCAGACGGACTCGCGCGTCATCCTCGACGGCGCCGGCGCCGAGAGCCTCCTCGGCCAGGGGGACATGCTCTTCAAGCCGCTCGGCACGTCGCGCCTGCAGCGCCTCCAGGGCGCGTACGTGAGCGAGGAGGAGATCGCGCTCGTCGTCGAGCAGTGCCGCTCGCAGCGCGGCCAGGATCTCGACGAGTCGCTCCTCGAGGCCCGTGAGGCGGCCTTCGAGGACGGGGAGGAGGAGGGCGACTTCGACCCCGACGAGGATCCGCTGCTCGACAAGGCCCTCGAGATCGTCGTCCAGACGCAGACGGCCTCGGTGTCGCTGCTCCAGCGCCGACTGAGAGTCGGCTACACGCGCGCCGGACGGCTCATCGACATGCTCGAGCGGCGCGGGATCATCTCCGGCTACGAGGGCTCGAAACCGCGCCGCGTGCTCGTCTCGGAGAGCGAGCTGCACACCGTCTGAGCACCGTCCGCGCGGTAGTCTTTCCGCCGTGGTCGGCCTCTTTACAGACTTGTGAAGGGGCCCAACTTGCGCTTAGATCAAGCGTCCAATCAGGGCGGCAGGCTTACTCGTAAGGAGGGCACGTGAAGGTACGTAGATTGTCTGTCACTGCGCTCGCAGTGACGATTGCGGCGCTCGTCGCAATGATGGCGCTGGCCAGCGGCGGCACGGCGTCGTACAAGCAGACGTTCCAGGCTGCGTTCAACACGGATACCAACGGCCTGAACGACAAGAGCTTCAACCATCTCGGCAACATCGGCCGAGTCAAGGCCCAGAAGGACCTCGGCATCCAGACGAAGGTGTACGTCTCGGCGACCGAGGCCGACTACCTGCCGAACGCGGTCGCGGCCGCCCAGTGGGGAGCACGCGCGGTCGTTATGAACGGCTTCCTGCTCGCGGATGCGACGAACACCGCGGCGAAGCAGTTTCCGGACATCAAGTGGGCGATCACCGACTTTCCACGTGTCGCGCTCGCCGACAAGCCGGCGAACTCGTACGGGCTCACGTTCAAGTCGGAGGAGTCCGGCTTCCTCGTCGGCTACCTGGCCGCGGCGATGGCGAAGGCGAAGATCGGGCCTTCCGGCAGGTCCTCGGGCAGGTTCGTCCTCAGCGCGGTCGGCGGCAAGAAGATTCCGTCGGTCGACAACTGGATCGCTGGTTACCGCGCCGGTGCGAGGGCCCTCGACAAGCGGTTCAAGGTCCTGATCGACTACTCCGGAGACTTCACCAACTCGACGGCGCCGAAGTGCAAGGAGCTTGCGCTCAAGCACATCTCGCAGGGCGCGCAGGCCGTGTTCCAGGTCGCCGGCGGCTGCGGACTCGGCGCCCTCCAGGCCGCGAAGGAGAAGAAGGTCTGGGGCATCGGGGTCGACGCGGATCAGTACTACCTCGGCTCGCACATCCTCACGAGCGGCGTGAAGCGCGTCGACACGGCCGTCTTCACCTTCTACAGGCTCGCCAGCTCCGGCAAGCTCGGGGCGGGCAAGGACCTCGTCTTCAACCTGAAGAACAAGGGCCAGGACGTCGGCAGAATCAGCAAGCGCGTGCCGCAGGGCTTCATCACGAGGATGAACGCTCAGAGGCCGCTCATCATCTCGGGCAAGATCAAGGTTCCGAGCTCGTTGTAGGAAGAAGCCGGTTACGCGAGTAGGGGGCGCGTTACCGCGCCCCCTCGTCGCTGGACCACCATAGAATCGCGCACGATGGCGGCCCCGGCACCGGTCCTCGAGCTTCTCGGAATCACGAAGCGCTTCCCCGGGATCGTCGCCAACGACCGGATCGACCTCGACCTGCGCCGTGGGGAAGTGCATGCGTTGCTCGGGGAGAACGGCGCCGGCAAGTCGACGCTCATGAACGTCGTCTACGGCCTGTACAAGCCCGACGAGGGCGAGATCCGCGTCAAGGGGGAGCCGGTGACGATGCACTCGCCGGTGGACGCGATAGAGCACGGGATCGGCATGGTGCATCAGCACTTCATGCTCATCCCGGTCATGACCGTTGCCGAGAACATCGTCCTCGGCACCGAGCCGAACGCGGCCGGGGTCTTCCTCGACCATCGCGCGGCCGAGCGGCGCGTGCGGGAGCTTGCCACGAGCTTCAACTTCGCGATCGACCCCGACGCACGCATCCAAAACATCAGCGTCGGCCAGCAGCAGCGCGTCGAGATCCTGAAGGCGCTCTACCGGCGCGCGGACATCCTCATCCTCGACGAGCCCACCGCGGTTCTCACGCCACAGGAGGCGAACGACCTGTTCGAGATCCTGCGTGCGCTGACGCGCGAGGGGATGTCGGTCATCTTCATCAGCCACAAGCTCCACGAGGTGCTCGACATCGCGGACCGGATCAGCGTGCTCCGTCGCGGCAAGCTGATCGACACGGTCCCGCGCGAGGGCGCGACCGAGCAGGGTCTCGCACAAATGATGGTGGGGCGCGAAGTCGTCCTCCAGGTCGAAAAGGAAGCGGCTCAGCCGGGAACGACGCTCCTCGAGGTCGACGATCTCGAGGTCCGGGACGACCGGGGCCTTCCCGCGGTGCGAGGCGTGAGCTTCAGCGTCCGTGCGGGCGAGATCGTCGGCATTGCCGGCGTCGACGGCAACGGGCAGACGGAGCTCGTCGAGGCGCTCACGGGGCTCCGTCGTGCGACTGCCGGTCGCGTCACGTTGGGCGAGATCGAGGTAACGACGGGCAGTGCGCGCGACCGCCTGGAAGCCGGTCTCGGACACATTCCCCAGGACCGCCTGCGCCACGGAATCATCGTCGAGTTCTCGCTCGCCGAGAACCTCTCCCTGCACGATTACCGCCACGAGCCGAACTCGCACCTGGGCTGGCTTCGCCCGAGCCAGATGGTCGCGTCCGCGCGGCGGCTCATCTCCGAGTTCGATGTCCGTGGCGGACGGCCCACCTCAAAGGCGTCGGAGCTCTCCGGCGGAAACCAGCAGAAGCTCGTCGTTGCCCGCGAGGTCTCGCGCGACCCGCGCCTGCTGATCGCCGCACAGCCGACGCGCGGCCTCGACGTCGGTGCGATCGAGTTCGTGCACCGCAGGCTCGTCGAGGAGCGAGACGAGGGCCGGGCGATCCTGCTCGTATCGCTCGAGCTCGACGAGATCCTCTCGCTGTCGGACCGCATCCTGGTCATATACGAGGGGCGAATCGTCGGCGAGTTCGCCCCTGACGTGGACGCGGAGACGCTCGGGATCGCCATGATCGGAGGGGGTCGGGAACACGAGGAGGACGCCGCATGAGCAAGCCCGCCGAGGGCTCGGGGCTGCCGCCTCAAGGAGAGCCTGGCGGCTACGCGCCGAGCGTTGCCGAGCGCTTCTCCGCGTTCCAGCGAGCAGGCGGGCTTGTCGTCCCGCTCGTCACGACGCTGCTCGCGTTCCTGATCGGTGGCTTGGTCGTGCTCATCACGACCGGGCACAACCCGCTCTCGACCTACCGCGCGATCTTCAACGGCACGGGCCTCAGCTGGTTTCTCCATCCGGGCAGCTACAGCGTCGGGATCCCGTTCACGGACTCCAGCGTCTGGTTTCCGTTTGACACGAACAGCCTCGAGTCCCGCGACGCGTACGCGCTTCAGCAGACGCTCCTCCTGACCACGACCCTGATCTTCACCGGGCTCGCCGTCGCGTTCGCGTTCCGCTGCGGCTTGTTCAACATCGGCGGTCAGGGTCAGTACATCGCGGGCTCGCTGGCCGCTGTCTGGGTAGGGTCGTCGTTCGCGGGCATGGCCCAATTCCCGCACGTCGTCCTCGGGATCGCGGCCGCCGGACTCGCCGGCGCCCTTCTCGCCGGGATCGCCGGCATCCTCAAGGCGACCGTCGGGGCGCACGAGGTCGTCGTGACGATCATGTTGAACTGGATCATGTTCTGGACGGGCCAGTGGTTACTGGGCTCGGACGGCCCTCTGAACGCGAATGTCGCGACGTCGACGTCGGCGGAGGTGACGGACTCCGGCAAGCTGCCCACCTTCTGGGGGCTCGGAGTTCTCCAGGGCGCCCATGTCGGGTTGTTCGTCGGGATTGCCGCGCTCGTCGTCTACGCCCTCGTGGTGAACCGGACGACGTTGGGCTACGAGGTGCGGGCCGTGGGCCACAATCCCGACGCCGCCCGCTACGGCGGGATCAGCGTCGCGCGCAGCTACTTCCTCGCGATGGCGATCGCCGGGACGTTCGCCGGGGTCGGCGGCGCGATGGACGTGCTCGGCTGGGAGTACCGGCTGGCGGCGAGCACGATCTCCCTCTCGCAGATCGGCTTCCTCGGTATCGCCGTGGCGCTTCTCGGTCGGAACACCGCCATCGGCACGGGTCTTGCGGCGCTTCTGTTCGGCGCGCTGCTCACCGGGACGTCTCAGCGCAACCTCGACCCCGAGATATTCAAGCCCGAGCTCGCGAGCAATCTGACGCTGCTGATCCAGGGGCTCGTCGTGCTCTTCGTCGGGGCCGACCTGCTGATCCTCTACGCGTGGAACGCCCGGAAGAAGCTGACCCGCCGGCAGCCAGTCCCGCAGGCGCACCCGGAGCGCGCCGCATGAGCACGCTCGCGGTCGCCGCTCGTCCGGTGAGCCGGTTGACGACGCCGCGCGCGATCGGCGTGCTCGGGATCTTCCTCGGCATCATCGCCTGTTGGCTCGCGCTGCCGCCGATCCAGGCTCGTGGACTTGGGTGGCCGATCATCTTCGGCATCCTCGCACTCGCCGCCGCAATTGCGTCCATCACGCGCGGCGGCGGGCGGGTCGGCTGGGGCGCTGCAGCGACCGCGTTCATCGGGATGAGTCTCGGGATCGCGGCTCAGCAGTCCGGAACGGGCAACCTCGACCTCGTCTTCGCCTGGTCCGTGCTGCTCGGGGCGACCCTGCGCTACGCGACGCCGCTGGCGTTCGCCTCCATCGGCGGTCTCTTCTCCGAGCGGAGCGGCGTGGTGAATATCGGGCTCGAGGGGATGATGCTCATGGGGGCGTTCTTCGGCTTCTATGGCGCCGACGTCTTCGACTCTTGGCAGCTGGGGCTCGTCTGCGCGATGGCCGCCGGCGCGGCGCTCGCGCTCGTGCACGCCTTCTTCTGCATCCACCTGCGGGCCGATCAGATCGTCGTCGGGACGGGCATCAACTTCCTCGCGCTCGGAATAACGGGTTACGCGTTCGTCGCCATTTACGGCGCCGAGGGCTCGCCGACCGACGTGCCGAGCGTGTCGAGCCCGTCGTTCGACTTCCTCGGTCACATCCCCGATGTGTCGGTCGGGCCGGTGGAGGTCGGCGGCACGTTCCTGAAGGAGGTCTTCGGTGACCTGAACTGGATGATCTGGCTCAGCTTCCTGCTCTTGATCGTCAGCTACATCGTTCTCTTCAGGACGTCGATCGGACTGCGCATCCGGGCGGTCGGCGAGCACCCCCGCGCTGCCGACACGGTCGGCATCAACGTGTACGCGATCCGCTACGCGGCGGTCATCACCTCGGGTGCGCTGGCAGCGCTGGGCGGCGCGTACCTGTCGGTGGCGGACGTGAATCTCTTCGATCAGAACCTCACCGGCGGCCGCGGATTCATCGCGATCGCGGCGCTGATCTTCGGCAACTGGCGCCCGTTCGGCGCGTACGCCGCATGCCTGCTCTTCGGGTTCTCCAGTGCGCTCGGCGATCGTCTGCCGGCGTACTTCGAACAGGGCAGCGCGACGCCGCTCCTCTTCAACACACTCCCGTACGTCCTCACGCTGATCGCCGTTGCGGGGGTCATCGGCCGGTCGATCCCACCGGCCTCGATCGGCCGGCCATACGTGAAGCAGTAGGGTGCGGTCGGGAGGTCGAGCCGCGTGGGGATCGGTCCTGGCCGGGGTCGTTTCCGTCGCGGCGCTGCCGCTGGCGGTCTACCTCACGCGCTTCAGCGACAGCTACGACCTCCTGCACACGGCGTTCCTCATCCCCGTCGCCGCCGCCTTCGGACTGGTCGCGATCGTCCTCGCGCGCACGGAGCGGCGCCGCTCGTCCGTCTCGCTCGCAGTCGACGGAGGTCGTGTCGGGCTTGCCGGCCGGGTCCTCGGGATCGTGGGGCTCTGCATGGCCGCGTCGGCGTTGGTCGCGCTCGGCGTGTACGGCCTGCTCGAGTACGTCGGCTCGCGCGAATGACCTCGGCGGAAGACCGTCTACAATCCGCCGTTCATGTTCGACATCGGCTCCAGCCTCCGCGAAGCCCGACTGCGCCAGAACCTCGACTTTCCCGAGCTCGAGGAGCGTACGAAGATCCGGCCGAAGTACCTGCGCGCTCTCGAGGACGAGCGCTTCGACATCCTGCCGGCGCCGACGTACGTGCGCGGGTTCCTGCGCTCGTATGCCGAGGCACTCGGCCTGGACGGCCAGCCGTTCGTCGACGAGTACAACTCGCGCTTCACGGTCGGCGAGGACGATGCGCCTCTTCGCGCTCGCCGTGCGCCCATGCCGCGCCGGGAGCGGGGACCGCGTGAGTCACGCATGGCCGCGGTCGCTCTCGTCGCGATCGCCGTCGTCACCGCACTCGTGATCGCGGCGTGGAAGTTCGGCGGCCCGGAAGGCGAGAAGGTGCCGGGGCTCGAGAGGTCGGGGACCAGCGGTCAGGTCACCTCACGGGCGAAGGGGACGGCGCGCCTCGTCGTCAGAGCGACGCAGGGGAGCTCATGGATGGAGGTCCGGTCCGCGTCGAGTGCCGGGAAGCTGCTGTACAGCGGGACGCTCGAGCAGGGCCAGCGGAAGACCTTCGAAGCGCGAAGCCTCCAGCTCGCGCTCGCGGAGCCCGAGAACGTCGTCGTGCGGGTGAACGGGAACCGCGTCGAGCTTCCGAACGGCACGACGTTCCTCGTCACCTCGCAGAGGATCACGCGGGCAACCTCTTGAGCCGTCCGCGGGCGGCGATCGTCGTAACGGGCTCGGAGCTCGTCCGAGGGGAGAGGGAGGACCGGAACGGTCCCTTCCTCGCAGCCGAGGTGGTTCGGCTCGGCCTCGAGCCGACCCGGATCGCGATCGTCGGCGACGGGCCCGACGCGCTCGAGCGTGCGTTTCGCGAGGGATTCGAGGCGGACCTGTGCCTCGTCTCCGGCGGGCTCGGGCCGACGCACGACGATCGCACCGTCGAGCTCGTGGCGCACGTCGCCGGGCGGCCGCTCGTGGTCGACCAGGCTCTCGAGCGCGAGATCGCAACGATCTCCCGGACGATTGCCGATCGGCTCGCACGGCCGTACTCCGACTTCACGCACGGGGTCCGGAAGCAGGCGACCCGTCCCGAGGGATCCGTCTCGCTCGGGCTCGCGGGAACCGCCCCCGGCCTCGTGCTCGATCTCGGTGAGCGGGTCGTCGTCGTCCTCCCGGGCCCGCCGCGGGAGCTGCAGCGCCTGTGGCCGCGAGCGCTCGAGACCGACTCCGTCCGCCGAGTCCTCGCTCGCGCGCCCGAGCGGGAGCACCGCGTCCTCCGCTTCTTCGGGACGCCCGAGTCGGCGGTGGCAAAGGCACTGGCCGCCGCCGGAGGCGAAGGCGACGGCCTCGACGTCACCATCTGTGCGCGTGAGTTCGAGATCCACGTCGACCTCTTCGTCGAGCCCGGCGCAGCGCAGCGCGCCGACAACGTCGTCGCTGCGCTCCGTGGCACGCTCGGCCGCTACCTGTTCGGCGAGGACGAGCGCTCGATCGCCGAGATCGTGCTCGACCTCTGTCGTGCGCGTGGGCTGACGCTCGCGACTGCGGAGTCGTGCACCGGAGGGATGGTGGCGGCACGTCTCACTGCCGTGCCGGGCGCGAGCGAGGTCTTCCTCGGGTCGGTCGTGGCGTACGCGAACGGCGTGAAGGAGAGTGCGCTCGGAGTTCCCGCGAGCGTGCTCGAGGCGCACGGGGCGGTCTCGGCCGAGGCCGCCGCGGCGATGGCACAGGGCGTGCGGGAGCGACTCGGCGTCGACGTCGGGGTCGCCGTCACGGGGGTCGCCGGCCCCGGCGGAGGGACGGACGAGAAGCCGGTCGGGCTCGTCTTCGCCCACGCGACCGGGCCGGACGGCGAGAAGGCCGTTCGCACGGAGCTGCCGGGCGATCGGGAGATGATCCGTGGTCGGGCGACCGCAGCGGCGCTCCATCTTGTTCGCCGATCGTTGGAGAGTCCGCGCACTTCGTCGTGAGCTCAGCCGCTACCGTCGGGGGAGATGAGCGGATCAGGCTCTTCCTTGCCCTCGAGGTCCCGGACGGGGTTGCGACGAGACTGCGTCGCTGGGGCGCTCGCCATCTCTCGCGCGGCAGGCAACCGGAGAGCTTCCACGTCACGCTGGCGTTCCTGGGCGGTCAGCCTCGGGCAGCTCTCTCGACGATCCTCGACAGCCTGCGGGACGAGGCATCGGCGACGGAGCCGTTCGAGCTCGAGCCCGTGCGCTACCGCGAGACGCGCTCCGTCGGCATGCTCGTCCTCGCCGACCCGAGCGGGCGCGCGGCATCGCTTGCGGACCGCGTCCAGACGAGTCTCGAGCGACACGGCCTGTACGCTCGTGAGCGCCGACCATGGCTGCCGCACCTCACGGTCTTGCGGTTTCGGGAGCGACCGAAGCTCGACCCGCCGCTCCCCGCGATCGGGCCCTTCGCTCCGTCCGGGGCCGCTGCTTTCCTTTCACGTCTGCACCCGTCGGGGGCGCGGTACGAGGTACTGGAGTCGTGTGCGTTAGGAGGCTAGGCATTAGGAGGCTGGGCATCAGGAGGCTAGGTATTAGGAGGCTGGGACGATGAAACGCGAAGAAGCGCTCGATGTCGCACTCGGTCAGATCGAGCGGCAGTTCGGCAAGGGCTCGGTGATGCGGATGAGCGACCGGCCGCAGGTCGCGGTCGGCGCGGTGTCGACCGGCTCGCTGGCCCTCGACATGGCGCTCGGCATCGGCGGGCTCCCGCGCGGCCGCATCATCGAGATCTTCGGGCCGGAGGCCTCCGGCAAGACGACGCTCGTCTACCACGTGATGGCCGAGGCGCAACGGCGCGGTGGCATCTGCGCCTTCATCGACGCAGAGCATGCGATGGACCCGTCGTACGCACGCCGGATCGGGGTGGACATCGACCAGCTGCTCGTCTCGCAGCCGGACACGGGCGAGCAGGCGCTCGAGATCGCGGAGCTCCTCATCCGTTCGGGGGCGCTCGACATCGTCGCAGTCGACTCGGTCGCGGCGCTCGTCCCGAAGGCGGAGATCGAAGGCGAGATGGGGGACTCCCACGTCGGGCTGCAGGCGCGCCTGATGAGCCAGGCGCTGCGCAAGCTCGCCGGCACGCTCAACCGGACCGACACGATCTGCATCTTCACGAACCAGTTGCGCGAGAAGATCGGCGTCATGTTCGGGAACCCGGAGACGACGCCGGGCGGTCGTGCGCTGAAGTTCTACTCGTCGGTCCGCCTCGACATCCGCCGCATCGAGACCCTCAAGGACGGCGCCGAGGCGTTCGGCAACCGCGTCCGGGTCAAGGTCGTGAAGAACAAGGTCGCGCCGCCCTTCAAGCAGGCCGAGTTCGACATCGTCTATGGAGCCGGTATCCCCTGGGAGGGCACGGTGCTCGACGTCGCGCTCGAAAAGAAGGTCGTCCAGAAGGCAGGGTCGTACTTCAGCTTCGGCGACGAGCGGCTCGGCCAGGGCCGGCAGAACGCGACGAGCTTCCTCTCCGAGAACCCCGACCTCGTGCAGCAGATCCTCGCCCGGATCCAGGCGGAGGCCCCGGAGGAGCAGGTCATCTCGGCACGGCTCCTCCCCTCGCAGGCACCGGCGGAGGAGGCTCGTGTCATCGAGCCCGGCGACGTCGAGGCCGAGGAGCGGGTCGCCGTCGAGAGCTGACGCCACGACGCGCGTGAGCGACGCGCTCGAGCAGGCACTGCGCGCGCTGCGTCACCGCGAGCGTAGCCAAGCGGAGCTCGACAGATATCTCGAAGCCCGTGGGGTGGGGGAGAGCGAGCGCCGGAGCGTGCTCGAGACGCTCGTCCGTACCGGCGTCGTCGACGACCGCCGCTACGCCGAGCTGCGCGCGTCGTCCCTCGCGAGCCGAGGGGCCGGCGATGCGCTCATCCGACACGAGCTGATCCGCGCGGGGGTCCAGCGGGGCGTGGTGGAGGACGCCGTCGCGACGCTCGCCGGAGAGCTCGCGCGCGCCGAGCTCATCGTCGCGCGCCGCGGCGTCAGTGCGAAGACTGCTCGTCATCTCGCCGGCAAGGGCTTCGCCGAGGACGTCGTGCACGCCGTCGTTGCGAACTCACAGGACGAGGCGATAGGATGAGCGGGCTTTCATTCGGTGTTTTTCCTGCACGCACGCGCTTTCTGAATCCATGTCTTCGATCTTGGCCCTCGATATGTCATCCACTCGGTCGCACGACGCCCGAACCCGGAGGCTGCGCCACCATTTGACGTAACGTCCGGGGAGATTCCGGCCGCGATCGTGCAGGTCGAGTGCCGGGTGAGAGCATCCGCGGAGGGACCGCGGACAAGGACATCCTCCCTCGGAGGCTTCATGCTCTCGGTCGGCGCAGCGCTCATCGGAATCCTCCTCGGAGCGATCGCTGCGACCGTGATTCTGCTGGGGTCGTCGCGCTCGCGGGTCGCGGCGGCACGGGGCGAGCGCACGCGCTTGCTGGCCGACGCGCAGCGTGAGGCGGAAGCCGTGAGGCGTGAGGCCCAGGTCGACGCACGTGAGCAGGCGGTCGCGCTCCGCGGCGAGATCGAGAGCGAGGTTCGGGACCGGCAGGTGGAGATCGCAAAGGTCGAGGAGCGCGTCCTTCAGAAGGAGCTCGACGTCGACAGTCGACTCACCGAGCTCGAGCGCCGTGAGCAAGGACTCGGGGACCGCGAGGTGCACATCAAGGCGCTCCAGGATGAGCTGCGCGACGCGCAGCGGGAGGCGCTCGCCGCGCTGGAGAAGATCTCGGGCCTGACCGTGCACGAGGCACGCCAGCAGCTGCTCGACCGCTCCAAGGACCTCGTCCGCCACGAACTTGCGCGTGAGGTGCGCCAGATGGAGGAGGAGACACGCTCCGACGCGCGCCGCCGCGCCCGGGCACTCATCGCCGATTCACTCCAGCGTGTGGCCGCGAGCCACACAGCGGAGGCGACGGTGACGGTCGTCGAGCTCGCGTCGGACGACCTCAAGGGGCGCATCATCGGTCGCGAGGGCCGGAACATCCGCTCGCTCGAGCACCTCACCGGGGTCGACTTCATCATCGACGACACTCCGCATGCCGTCGTCCTCTCCTCGTTCGACCCGCTGCGGCGCGAGGTCGCACGCATGACGCTCGACAAGCTGATCGAGGACGGACGCATTCACCCCGCCCGCATCGAGGAGATGTACTACCAGGCGAAGGCGGAGCTCGAGGAGCACGTCCTGCAGGCGGGCGAGCAGGCGGTCTTCGAGGCGAACTGCGGCGAGTTCCACGAGGAGCTCGTGCGGATGCTCGGGCGCCTGCGCTATCGAACGAGCTACGGCCAGAACGTCCTCAAGCACACGCTCGAGGTCGTTCACCTGAGCGGGATCATGGCGGCCGAGCTGAAGGCCGGAGTGAAGACCACGAAGCGTGCAGCACTCCTCCACGACATCGGCAAGGCCGTCAGCCACGAGGTCGACGGGTCGCACGCGCTCATCTCGGCGCAGCTCGCGCGGCGGTGTGGGGAGACGGAAGGGGTCGTCCACGCGATCGAGGCGCACCACTACGAGGTGCAGCCGCAGACTGTCGAGGCCGTCCTGCTCATCGCGGCGGACGCGATCTCGGCGTCGCGGCCCGGCGCCCGCGGCGAAAGCCTCGAGAACTACATTCGCCGGCTGGAGGCACTCGAGGAGATCGCCACCGCAAAGACCGGGGTGGCGAAGGCGTACGCCCTGCAGGCCGGGCGCGAGATCCGGGTCATCGTCGAGCCGTCGGAGGTCGACGACGACGGCGCCGTGCTGCTCTCGCACGAGATCGCCCGCGAGATCGAGGATCAGCTCGAATACCCGGGCCAGGTGAAGGTCATCGTCATCCGCGAGTCGCGCGCGATCGAGGTGGCGAAGTAGACACGCGCGAGGCCGCTCGCCGGTGGGCGACCGTGTGGGCGCGCGCGTGGCCGGGTGCCGACGTCGACGCCATCGCGGCGCTGTACGCACGGGACGCCGTGTTCTACTCGCATCCGTTTCGTGATCACCAGGAGCCGTCCGAATACGCCGAGTGGGCGTTCGAGGACCAGGAGGCGGCGGAGTGCCGGTTCGGCGAGCCCGTCGTCGACGGGATGCGTGCCGCCGTCGACTGGTGGGCGGTCGTCACGTCGAACTCCGGTTCGGAGCAGTCGCTCGCAGGAACCTCGCTCCTCCGTTTCGACGCGGACGGTCTCGTGGTGGAGCAGAGGGATGCCTGGGCCCAGGCCGAGGGGCGATGTGAGCTGGCGGCCTGGGCGCTCGAGGACTGACTCGAAGCGGCCCGTCCCTACAATTTCGCCCTGATGCGCCGGTATCACGTGACGACCTTCGGGTGCCAGATGAACGCCCATGACTCGGAGCGCATCAAGGGCATGCTCGAATCCCTCGGGCTCGGCGAGGCCATCGCCCCTGAGGAGGCGGACGTCGTCGTCTTCAACACGTGCACGATCCGCGAGAAGCCCGATACGCGGCTCGCCGCCCACCTCGGGAACGCCGGCGCGTTGAAGCGCGAGCGCCCCGATCTCGTCATCGCGGTGGGCGGGTGCTATGCGGAGGCACAGCGTGAGCGGATCTTCGAGCGCTACCCGTTCGTCGACGTGGCCTTCGGGCCTGGATCGATCCCGCACCTCGGCGACTGGATCGCGGCAGGTGGATACGCCATGCCGCGAGGTCGCTTCGGCGCGCACGACCACTTTGCGGCCGACCTTCCGATGCGAAACGAGCGCCGCTTCCAGGCATGGGTGCAGGTATCGATGGGCTGCAACTCGGCATGCTCGTACTGCATCGTCCCCGCTGTGCGCGGCCGCGAGCAGAGCCGTCGGCCCGGAGAGATCGTCGCCGAGGTCGTGCGGCTTGCGGACTCGGGCATTCGCGAGATCACCCTCCTGGGGCAGAACGTGAACTCCTGGGGACGCGACCTCGCACCCGCGATCCGGACGGAGTTCGGTGAGCTTCTCCGTGCGTGCGACGCCGTTCCGGGCATCGACCGGATTCGGTTCACGAGCCCGCATCCGAAGGACTTCCGCGAGCCCGTCATCGCGGCAATCGCCGACTGCACGAGCGTCTGCGAGCAGGTCCATCTGCCGGCGCAGTCGGGATCGTCGCGCGTTCTCAAGGCGATGCGACGGACGTACGACCGTTCGCGGTACCTAGGGCTCGTCGAGAGGCTGCGGGTCTCCATTTCCGATCTTGCCCTCGGGACCGACCTCATCGTGGGCTTTCCCGGCGAGACGGACGAGGACTTCGAGCAGACGCTGTCTCTCGTGGAGGAGGTGAGGTTCGACAGCGCGTTCACGTTCATCTTCTCGCCGCGTTCGGGCACGGAGGCTGCGACGCTCCCAGATCCGGTGCCCGAGGACGTCAAGCACGCGCGACTGGAGGAGCTCGTTAATCTCGTGCAGCGGATCGCGGCGGAACGGAACACGGAGCGCGTCGGACGAGTCGAGGAGGTCCTCGTCGAGGGCCCAAGTCGCACTGATCCCTCGCTCCGGCGCGGGCGTACCCGGAGGAACACGACCGTGAACTTCTCCGGCGCGGCTGCTTCGGGTCAGCTCGTGGACGTGCTGATCGAGCAGGCGACGTCGACGACGCTCCGGGGTCGCGAGGCGTCGCTTGTCGCCGCCTGACCAGTGCGACGTGTGCACTCTCGGCACGATCCGTGACACACGCGTACGACCTACGGCGTTACGCTCGAAGCGGGTGGTGGGCTGGGGTGCCCCAGGCGCCATGACCAATCTGCAGTACGAGGTGGTGGCGATCTTCGGCCCGACGGCGGCGGGGAAGTCGGTGGTTGCCGAGGAGCTCGCCGCACGACTGGGCACCGAAGTCGTCTCTGCCGACGCACTTCAGGTCTACCGCGGGCTTCCCATCCTCACGAACCAGCCGTCCGGCCCGACACGCCTCGTCGCGGTGCGCGACCTCGACGAGACGATGTCGGTGGGCGAGTACGCGCCACTCGCACACGCCGCGATCGATGAGCTCGTGGGCTCCCGCGGCGCCGCCGTCGTCGCGGGCGGCACCGGCCTCTACCTGCGCGCAGCCCTCGCGGACATCGACATCCCGCACGCGGTCACCCAGTCGCGACGAGAAGAGCTCGAACGGAGCTACGACGCCGAGCCGAGCACAGCGTACGAGAGACTCCGCATACTCGATCCGGTCGCAGCCGAGGCGGTCCACGTGAACGATCGTCGTCGGGTCGTGCGCGCGCTCGGGCTCGCAGAGACCGGTTCTTCGCTGTCCCCGCAGCGTGACCGGCTGTGGTCGGAGGACTTGCGACGTCCCACGCTCGTGGTCGGTCTCGACGTGCCGACGGCGGAGCTCGAGCGCAGGATCATCGCGCGAACCGATCAGATGATCAGCCGCGGAGTCGTCGCCGAGGCGCAAGCCGCGAAGCGGGGTCGGCTGTCGAAGACCGCCGGCAAGGCCCTGGGCCTGGATCTGCTCACGACCCTTCCCCTCGACGAGGCCCGAGCCGAGCTCATCGAGCGTACACGGCGCTACGCCGCGTACCAACGCAAGTGGATGCGACGCATCCCCGGGGTCGTCATGATCGACGGCGACCGCCCTTCCGGAGAGGTGGTACATGCGATCCTCGACGTGGCGAGCTCTCGGTAACACGTACGTCGTCGTCGAGCCCGACCGCCGCCTCGATCCGGCTCAGGCGTCCGAGCTCGCAGCCGACGCCGACGGGGTCGTGGAGATCCTCGAAGCCTCACCCGGCACCGTCGAGGTCGCGATCTGGAACCCCGACGGCTCGCGCGCAGAGCTGTCGGGGAACGGGACGCGTATCGCCGCGGCGTGGCTCGCTGAGCGGACGAGCGACCGCGAGATCGAGGTCGTCGTCTCCGACCGCGTCGTCCGCACGCGCATCCACGACTCCGGCGAGCTCGAGCAGGACCTCGGCGAAGTCGTCGTGGGAGCGTCCGAGACCCTCGAGGGCGTGCCGTTCGTCCCCGTCTCGGTCGGCAATCCGCACGCCGTCGTCATGGGCGAGCCGTCCGAGATCGCACGAATCGGGCCCCTCCTCGAGAGGCACGGCCGGTTCCCGAATCGCACCAACGTCCAGGTTGCACGCGTCGACGCGCCGGGGGAGGTCACGGCACGGGTCTGGGAGCGCGGCGTGGGGGAGACGCCGTCCTCGGGGACCAGCGCGGTCGCCGTCGCCGCCGCGACGCACGATCAGGGCGAGGTCGTCGTCCACTTTCCGGGCGGGGATCTTCGCGTGCGTCTCGAGAACGGCCGCGCGACGCTCCACGGCACCGTCGAACGGGTCTCGTGACTTACGCCCGCGCGAGCTCGACCAGACGGCCGTCGGGGTCGCGCAGGTAGGCCCCGACCCCGCGGGTAGTCGTGCGGCGTCACGAGCAGCTCGACGCCGCCCGCGCCCAGCGCAGCGCACGTCTCGTCGAGCTGGGGGACGGAGATCGCAAAGTGATCCTCGCTCGCCGGGCCGCCATCCATGGCGCCGGAGCGCTCGTGCACGAAAACCTTCACTTCACCGACGGCGAAAGAGGGCACCACCCCACCTGGCCGCTCGGCCACCGGGGCGGCGCCGGCGCGTTCGCGGTAGAAGGCGTTCGCGGCGGACACGTCGTCCGTGAAGAGCGCGATCTCGACGACGTCTCTCAGGTCGCGATCTCGAACTCTCGGAGAACGTCGTTGAGCGACGTCTTGAGGTCGGTCGACGTGTTTCGCGATCCGACGATGAGCGCGCACGGGAGGTCGTAGCGGCCCGCCGGATACTCCTTCGGCCGCGTCCCCGGCAGCACCACTGCGCGAGGCGGAACGTGTCCGCGATGCTCGACCGGCTCCGAGCCTGTCACGTCGATCACGGGTACCGAGGCCGACAGGACGACGTTCGGGGCAATCACGGCCCCTTCGCCCACGACGACGCCCTCGACGACGACCGCCCGTGAGCCGAGGAAGGCACCGTCCTCCACGATGACGGGTCGCGCCTGCGGCGGCTCGAGCACACCTCCGATGCCGACGCCACCCGAGAGGTGAACGTCGGCGCCGATCTGCGCACACGATCCGACCGTTGCCCACGTGTCGACCATCGTGCGAGGCCCGACCCAGGCTCCGATGTTGACGAAGCCCGGCATGAGGACCACGCCCTCCGACAGGAACGACCCGTAGCGAGCGACGCCGGGCGGCACCACCCGCACACCACGGTCCGCGTAGTCGTCCTTGACGGGGATCTTGTCGAGGAAGTGGAGCCCGCCGACCTCCATCGGTTCGACCTTGCGCAGCCGGAAGTAGAGGAGGATGGCCTTCTTCACCCATTCGTTGACGCGCCACCCGTCACGGTCCCGCTCGGCGACCCGCACCTCGCCCCGGTCGAGTCGCTCGATTGCCGCCTCGATCGGCTCGGGATCGAGCTTGCCGGACTCCCAGAGGTCGTCGATGCGGTCCGCGAGGCTCATCACGGCGCATCTTCTCCGATCGGACTCTCCAGAAAGCGGTGCAGCGTCTCGTACGCCCTGACGAGCGACGCGATGTCGACACGCTCGCCCGGGTGGTGGGCGAAGGCGGTGTGCCCGGGTCCGAAGTTGACGGCATCGAGACCTCGCGCCGTGAAGTCGGCGACGTTCGTCCAGGCCTGCTTGGGCTTGATCGCAAGGTCTCCGGCCGCACGCAGCGCGCGGATGGCGGCAGAGTCCACGACGACTCGTCCGGGGGCAGCGTTGCTGACGATGTCGAGCGTCGCTCGGTCGGGGACGAGTTCCGCGAGATACGCCTCGGCGGCTGCGGGATCACGGTCCGGCGGATACCGGAGGTTGAGGGTCGCCGTCGCCTCACCGGGGATGACGTTGTCAGCTACCCCGGCGTGGAGCTGCGTGAGGGACACGACCTCGACAAACTCGAGCCCATCGACGACCGCGACCCGCGGCTCGAGGTCGATGAGCGGAGCGAGTCCGTGTACCGCGCGCTCGAGCGCACTATCGGCCAGCCACGGCCGTGCGGAGTGGCCGCTCGTTCCGCGGAAACAGAGCCGGGCGACGACGTTTCCGAGACAACCGGAGTGGATCTCGAGATCGGTCGGCTCGAGGACGATTGCGAGCACGGCGTCACGGATAGTGCGCGATGCGTCGAGCAGTGCAGGCAGCGGATTGTCCTCGGCAGGGAGCTCCTCGCGGCCGAAGAGGACGAGTGCGAGATCGCACGTCGTCGAGGCCGGGTCGAGGTCGCGAGCCAGCTCGAGCGCCACCGCCAGTCCTCCTTTCATGTCGCTCGCGCCGAGCCCGTGCACCGCCCCGTCCGCGATCCGGCCGGGAAGGTTGTCCTGGGGTGGGACGGTGTCGTAGTGCGCGGCGAGCGTGACGAGGGGGGCGCAGGCACGCCGTGGGGAGACGAAGAGGAACGCCTCGTCACCCGCGTACTCCTCCTCCCACGTCGACGGGACGAGATCGAGGACGTGGCGGCGAATCGCCGCCTCGTCGCCGCTCGTGGACGGGATGTTCACGAGCTCGAGCGTCCGCGCAGCGAGGCGGTCGGCGAGCCCGGTCACCGCCGGAGCGTACCGCGGCATAATCACGCAGTGACTGCGCGCCAGCCCGATCCCGCACCAGGGGCGGAGCCGGAGCGCGGGCTTCTCGTCGGGGTGTATCCGAAGGGCGCGGACGGCCGGCTCGAGCTCTCCGAGCTCCGCGAGCTCGCGCGTACGGCCGGCGTCGATCCCGTCGAGGAGGTCGTCCAGCATCGCGCCCAGTCGGATCCGCGTACGTTCGTGGGCAAGGGCAAGCTCGCGGAGCTGAAGCAGGCGTACACGGGCGCCTCCGCCGAGGTTCTCCTGGCGGACGACGAGCTCAGCCCGACGCAGCAGCGGGCGCTCGAGAATGCGCTCGGCGCCCGCGTCGTCGACCGGACGCAGCTCATTCTCGACATCTTCGCCCAGCACGCACGGAGTGCGGAGGGCAAGCTCCAGGTCGAGCTGGCGCAGCTCGAGTACAACCTCCCGCGCATGCGCGGGATGTGGCAGCACCTCGAGCGACTGGGCGGCGGCGTCGGCACCCGCGGCCCCGGCGAAAGCCAGCTCGAGACCGACCGACGTCTCGCCCGCACCCGCGTGTCGCTGTTGAAGCGACGGCTCCGAACGCTGCAAAGCCAGCGCGCAACCCGTCGCAAGCAACGTGCGCGCACAAGCGTTCCAACCATCGCCCTCGCCGGCTACACGAACGTCGGAAAGTCGACGCTCTTGAACGCGCTCACCGGGGCGCACGCCTCGGTCGACGATCGACTCTTCGAGACGCTCGACCCGACGACGAGAGCGTTCGAGCACGACGGCAAGCGCTACCTGGTCACCGACACGGTCGGCTTCATACGCCGGCTGCCGACCCAGCTCGTCGAGGGCTTCGCCGCGACGCTCGAGGAGACCCTCGTGGCCGATCTCGTGCTGCACGTGGCCGACGCGTCGCTGTCCGAGGACCGCCTCTCCGAGACGATCGCCGCCGTGGGAGCGGTGCTCGCAGAGATCGGCGCCGACGACATCCCCGTCGAGCTCGTTTTGAACAAGGTCGACGTGCTCGATCCGCTCGGGCGGCGCCGCATCGAGCACGCCTATCCGCGCGCGCTTCTGATCTCGGCGAGCACCGGCGAGGGTCTCGAGGCGCTCAAGAGCCGCATCGCGGAGCTCTTCTCCGATCGCTTCGAAGACGTCCGGCTGCTCGTCCCATACTCGGACGGCGCGGCTCTCGCGACGCTCTACGACCTCGGTGCGCCGATCGCGGAGCGTCACGACACGCCCGAAGGAGTGCGCGTGCGGGCGCGGCTCCCGCGCGCCGAGGCGGCCCGGTTCGCGCGCTACCTCGTCGCGGGCGAGCAGGAGCTCGACGAGGCCTCGGCGCGATGATCGAGGTCGCCGTCCATCGGTTGCGCGCGGATGCAGTGGTGCCCGAGCAGGCGTACGACGGCGACGCCGGGGTCGACCTGGCCGCGTGCGACGGTGTCGTGCTCGGACCGGGCGAGCGGGCCGTCGTCGCGACGGGGCTCGCGGTTGAGATCCCGCATGGTTATGCAGGCTTCGTGCAGCCGCGCTCGGGCCTCGCGGCACGTCATGGGATCGGCGTCGTGAACTCGCCCGGGTTGATCGACTCCGGCTACCGCGGCGAGATCAGGGTCGTGCTCATCAACACCGACCGGACGGAGTCCTTCGTCGTCGAGCCCGGAATGCGCATCGCCCAGCTCGTCATCGCGCCCGTCGCCGCCGTGCGCCTGGTCGAGGTGGACGAGCTCACGGGCAGTGAACGAGGTGTCCGGGGTTTCGGATCGTCGGCGAGCTGACGCGGTGACCGAACCGAGAATCCGGGTGTCGGCGATCCTGCGCTGGCGTGGGCGCATCCTGCTGCTTCGTCACCAGAAACCCGGCGGCGACGTGTGGCTGTTGCCCGGAGGCGGCGTCCAGGTCGGCGAGAGCCTCGTGCGTGCCCTGACGCGAGAGCTCTGGGAGGAGACGGGCCTCTTCCCGGACGGTGCCGAGGTGCCGCTGGAGGGGCCGGTGGCGATCGTCGACTCCATCTCGCCCGACAGCGCTTCCTACCGCAAGCATGTCGTCCACGTCATCTTTGCCGCCGACGTGAGCGGATCGCTCGTGGACGTGGCTTCGCAGGACGACGCAGTGCACGGGCATCGCGCTTTTCTGACCCGCGAGCTCGACTCGATCACGGTTCATCCGCCGATCAACCGCTTCCTGCAGCGGTGGCAGCCGGGCGACCCGGCCGTCTATCTCGGGGAGATGTGGGTGCCGTAGAGCGGCGGCCCAGCTTCCTCACTTTCGTCACGTTCCGATCACCACACGTCGCACTCTGCTCGTTACGCTGACAGCGGGTGGTGGGCCGGGGTGCCCCTCGCGATTCCCGCTCTTAGCGCCTCTTCCCACCGCGCTTTCGCGCACGCTCGGCCGAGACCCGGAACGCCTCCGCCTCCAACTCGTCCGGGAGCGGCGCCAGCTCGGGCGCCTCACCGGCACCGGCGTGCGCCAGTGCTCGTGCGAGCAGCCAGTCGGCGAGCCATGGATTGCGCGGAAGCAGCGGCCCGTGCAGGTACGTCCCGATGGCGTTGCCGACCCGGCAGCCCTCGTATCCCGACGCCCCGTCGTTCCCGAATCCGTGGACGACCCGTCCCAGCGGCTCGGCGCCGGCGTCGAGCAGCGTCCTGCCCGCGTGGTTCTCGAAGCCCGCAAGCTGCCGACCCCTGCCCGGTTCGAGCTCGCACTCGAGGAGCACGTCTCCGATCATCCGCGTCTCGCCGGCCACCGTCTCGTGGGGGAAGAGCGACGCGCCGGGCATGAACGAGCCGTCGCGACCGCGGTAGCCACGGCCGAGAAGCTGGTAGCCGCCGCAGACCGCGAGTACGGCGACGCCACGCTCCTGTGCGGCGCGAACTGCCTCTGCCTTCGCGGCGAGGTCGGGAGCGATCAACGCCTGCTCTCGATCCTGGCCTCCGCCGACGTACAGGAGGTCGTGAGCCGTGGGGTCGAGCACGTCGCCGAGACCGACGGGTCGAACGTCGAGCTCATGGCCGCGGAGCGCGGCGCGTCGCGCGAGCACGGCGATGTTGCCGCGATCCGCGTAGATGTTCAGGTAGTCGGGGTAGAAGTGGCCGACGCTGATCCTCATGCGACCCGCTCCTCCCAGTACGGGCGAACGGCGCCGCGTTCGGCAAGGATCGCGCGCAGCGCGAGCATCGCCGTGTACGTCGGCAGGACGACGAGGTCCGTTCCGGCCTCGAGCAGCTCGAGTCCGCGATCGAGCGCGGCTTCCAGCGGCGGGATGACCTCGAGTCGCTCGGTCGGAAGCCCGCCGTAGGTCATCCGGAGGCCGAGCTCGGCGGCTCGGTCGCCGCTGACGATGACGAGTCCGGCATGCTCGAGGAGAGGCTCGAAGTCGACGTCCCAGATCCAGGAGACGTCCTGGCCGTCGGCGATCGCGTCGTTCAGCGCGATGACGAGCACAGGCGGGACACCCGTCTCGAGCGTGCGCACGACCTCGTTCGCGCCCGCGGGGTTCTTGATCAGGAGAAGCACGATCGACTTGCCACCCGCGGGAATGCGCTCGAAGCGACCGAAGGCTCCGCTGAAGCGCTCGAGGCCGTCTCGGACGTCCACGAGCGATACACCCGTGGCCAGGGAGAGCGCGGCCGCCGCCGCCGCGTTGTACACGTTGTAGAGGCCGGGGAGACCCAGCTCGACTCCGACTTCACCGGCACCAATCGCGAGCCGGAACCGTGACGACGTGAGGCCGCGCAGCTCGATGTCACGCACGACGAGGTCGAGCTCGGGCCGCCGATGTCCACAGTTCGAGCAGCGATAGTCACCGAGGTGACCGACATAGGCTGCCGCGAACTCGTACGGCGCGCCGCAGCGCAGGCAGTACTTCGAGTCGGCCGCATGCGGGAGACCCGTTCGCGCGTGCCTCGGGTCGTCGAGGCCGAACCGCAGCGCTCTCGTCCGACCGTCGGCAAGGTCGGCGACGACGGCGTCGTCTGCATTCACCACGAGCGTGGTCTCGGCCGGCAGCCGGGCGACGGCGCTCCGCCACCGTTCGGCCACGAGCTCCAGCTCGCCGTAGCGGTCGAGCTGGTCGCGGAAGAGGTTTCCGAGTGCGACCACGCGGGGTCTCGTGCGCGCCACGGCCTCGGGGAGCGCTCCCTCGTCCACCTCGAAGAGCCCGAGCTCGGCGCGCCGCGACGCGAGCAGGGCAGAGGCCACGCCCGAGAGCAGGTTGGCGCCCGCCCGGTTCCAGGCCAGGCGGTGGCTCTTGCCGAGGATCTTCGCCGCCATCGCCATCGTCGTCGTCTTGCCGTTCGTCGCCGAGAAGACGACGACACCTTTCGGCAGTCCGGCAGCGAGCGCGTCCACGGAGCCCGGATCCACCTTCCACAGGACCTTTCCGGGCAGCGTGGTGCCCCCGCCACGCCCGGACGCGCGCGAGAGCGCGCCGAGCGCCCGTGCCAATGACGTCTCGAGTGCGAGCCGGAGGCCCATCGGCGGCGAGCGTAGCGAGTGGGAGGGAGGGAGGCTGCTCTGGAGTGCTTGCAGAATGCGTAGAACGCTCTAAGCTGCTTGCAGAGATGGTGCGTCCGCGCTCACGGAAGCGCGCTTCGGTGCGCATCGACGAGGTCGAGCTGGCCGCGTTTCGCGCGGGACTGCGGCGGCGGTACTCGGACGAGGAGATACTCGCCGAGCTTCGTGCGGCAGCCGAACGCATGGGGCGGTCCCCGACGATGCGCGAGTTCGCCCAGGATCCCGAGGCGCGCGTGCATCCGCAGACCGTGATCGAGCACTTCGGCACGTGGAACGCGGCGAAGCGCGCTGCGGGCCTCTTTCCCAGACGCTTCCTTACCCGGGAAGAGCTCCTCGAGCAGCTTCGCGGGCTCGGCGAGGAGCTCGGCAGAACGCCGACCGCACGAGATCTGGCGATACGGGGGAAGTCCGTCCCGTCCGCCTCCCTCTACGCGCACACGTTCGGCTCGCTCGGCAATGCACTGCGCGAGGCCGGGTTCGAGGTCCTCCAGGGTGAGGAGCGCCTGGAGCGCGCGATCGAGCAGGGCGCTGTCCTGGCGGTCCGGCTCGGCCGTCTGCCGAAGATGTCCGACTGGGCCGAGGCCCGCCGCGCGGACCCGGCGCTGCTGTCGGAGTGGCAGGTGTACCGCCTTCTCGACGTCCCTCGCGGAGCATGGACGGCGTTTCAGTACCTCGTGCGCGAGCGCCTGCGCGAAGACGGACGGGAGGTGCTACCCGACGGAGCCCTACGCGGGAGCGGCTGAGGCGAGCGCTGCGAGGCGCTCGAGACACGAAACCGCCTCGCGTGGGGCCCGAACCGGCGGCAGGTAGCCGTCCTCCCGGTAGCGGCCGGGCCGGAAGCGGCGCTCGCGCACCACGCGCCCGTCGACCACGTGCAGCAGCCGTCCCTCTCGCACCTCGCGGATGTCCAGCCGCGTTCTCAAGGCGGCTGCGGCGATCGTCAGCGCGCGCCGCGTGGAGGCGAAGTAGAGCGAGTCGCCCGTTCGACCGAGCCAGAGGGGGCGGAGTCGCCCGCGCGCGAGGAAGAGTGTCGTGTCGTCGCGTTCATCGAGCCAGGCCGCGGCCATCGCGCCGCGCAGCTCGGAGAGCGCACGTGGGTCGTGTCGACGGTGCTCCATGAGCGCGAAGATCGCCTCGGAGTCGACCGTCATGTGCGGCTCGGCGCGCTCGAGGCCGTACTCGGCGAGCAGTGCGTCGTCGTTCTCGATGACGCCGTTGTGGATCCCGACGACGCTCCCGTGCCGAATCGGATGGTTGTTCCCCTCGATCTCCGGATGCCCCTTGGTGTAGTCGCGCACATGTATGAGCGCGTGGCTCGTCTCCGACGGAACGTCGAGCTCGTCGAGGAGCGCGCTCGCTCCGCCACGCAGCTTCGTCACGCCGACCGGGGCTGCGGTCCCGCGATGCGCGTACCCGACTGCGTCGGCTCCGCGCTCGGCGATCCCCGCGAGGAGGGCCTGCGCGGCCAACGTGCGATCGACGGGCGAGTCAGAGCTGACGCTGAATCCCGCTATGCCGCACATGAGGTAATTCGACTCCGCAGATCGGACGACACGTAGACGGTAGACGACGCATCGAGGGGTGGGTTGTGAAGAACGCGTTGCATGGATCGGCTTCTCCGCGCACCCGAGGATCCCTCGTGGGTGCTGTCATCCCTCAAGCGGGGCAACTTCGCGGCCGATACACCGGGCGTGGAAGGCAATGCGGCCGAGCATCTCTTCGACCCGACGGACGAGGAGCAATCGCCCGTCGGGGAGGAGCCGACGACATCTCGTGAGCTTCCCGGGCTGGCGGGACCGAGCGCCGATGACCCGCTGAAGCTGTACGTGCGTCAGATCGGCGACGGTCGCCTGCTCACGCCCGCACAGGAGCGCGAGCTGGCACGGCGCAAGGACGCCGGGGACGAGGCGGCAAAGCGCAAGCTGATCGAGTCGAACCTGCGGCTCGTCATGTCGATCACGCGCAACTACACGCGTGCGGACGTGCCTCTTCTCGACCTCATCCAGGAGGGGAACCTCGGCCTCATCCGTGCCGTCGAGAAGTTCGACTACCGCATGGGCTTCAAGCTCTCGACCTATGCAACCTGGTGGATCAAGCAGGCCATTTCCCGCGCGCTCGCCGAGCAGGGACGCACCATTCGCCTTCCGGTTCACGTGGCCGACCAGGTCCGCAAGGTCACCAAGACGCGCCGCCTGCTCGGTCAGAAGCTGAACCGCGACCCGTCGCTCGACGAGATCGCGGCCGAGATCGGGATCACGCCCGAGCGCGTGCAGGAGCTCCTCGAGCTGATCCTCGACCCGGTCAGCCTCGAGACGCCGATCGGCGACGGCGATTCGAGTGTCGCCGATCTCATTCCCGACACGAGCGCCGAGCAGCCCGAGATCGAGACCGCAAACCGTGCTCGCTCCTCGGAGCTGCTCGAAGCTCTTGCGAAGCTCCAGCCTCGCCAACGCCTCGTCGTGGTCGAGCGCTTCGGCCTCGACGGCGTCCGGCCGCGTACGCTCGAGGAGGTCGGCTCCAACCTCGGGATCACCCGCGAGCGCGTGCGACAGCTCGAAGCACGCGCGCTCCGCGAGCTCCGGACGATCGCACCGGGGCTCGAGCTCTATCTGCGGTCGTAGCCGGCTACGTAACGTCGACGGACTGCATCTCCCGCAGAGATGCGAGGCGGCGGAGCGATTCGAGCTCGATCTGGCGAACGCGCTCTCGCGTCAGGCCGAGTCGCCGACCGATCTCCTCGAGCGTCTGCGGCTCGGCGCCGGTGAGCCCATACCGCATGACCACGACCTCCCGCTCGCGCTGGGGGAGGGAGGCAAGCGCATGTCGGAGCGCCTCGCTGCGGAGGTTGAGCTCGACGGTCTCCTCGGGAAGCGGCTCCTCACCGGCGACGAAGTCGCCGAACACCGCGTCCTCGCCGTCCCCTACCGGTGCATCGAGGCTGGTCGAGGCTCTGGCCGCGGCCCGCACCTCGAGCACCTGCTGGACCGTGAGCGAGGCCTCGTCCGCGATCTCCTCCAGCGTCGGCTCACGCCCGAGCTGCGTCCAGAGCTGCCTGTCGGCTCGGTTGATCTTCTGCAGGCGCTCCACGATGTGGACCGGCATGCGGATCGTCCTGGCCTTGTCGGCGAGTGCGCGTGCGACGGCCTGTCGGATCCACCACGTCGCGTAGGTCGAGAACTTGAAGCCGCGCCGCCAGTCGAACTTCTCGACCGCCCGAATGAGCCCGAGCGTGCCCTCCTGAATCAGATCGAGGAAGGGAAGACCCTGGTTGCGGTAGTTCTTCGCGATGGAGACGACGAGGCGCAGGTTCGACTGGATCATGCGCTCCTTCGCCTCCATGTCTCCGCGCTCGATGCGCTTCGCGAGCTCGACCTCCTGAGCGGCCGTGAGGAGCTGATGGCGACCTGCCTCGCGAAGGAAGAGCTGCAGCGCATCGGTCGTCGTCTCGACGGGAGCCGTCATCGCAACCACCAGTTCGGAGTGGGGAGGCTGCTCGACGATCTCGATGGAGCGTTGATCGAGCTCGCGCAGCAATGCGTCCTGCTCGAGCTCGGTGAGCTCGTACGTCTCGGCGATCTCGGCGAGGTCGGAGACGCGAACGCTGCCCACCTGCTCGGACTGCTCGAGCAGTTGGCGGATGTCCTCGATGACGAGGATGTGCTCGATGTCGATCTGGGTCACACGCGACGGAGGACGCGGGGAACGCGGTAGGTGACAATCTCTCGCGTTCGCGCGCCCGTGTCTAGGGGTCGAACGACATTTCCCTCGACCGGGTCACCAATGCGGCCGCGTGCGCGTCAGGCCGTCGCGATGAGGAACGCCAAGGCGACCACTGCGAGCACTACGACGGCAATGAGAAACATCCGGACGCTCACGACCAACATGTCCGACACCCCCTCAGGTGGACGAGCGCTTTCTGAACCCTAGCGCGCCGGAGGAGGGGTGACGAGAGGATCCGGATCCGGCTCGACTTGACATAACGCCGATTATCGTGCGTTGCGGATTCAGCTTGGCTCAGGTACGCCTGCCGTCGCAACCGATTCGTGACGCCGCCGACACCTATGACGACGAAGGGCTCAGCACGATCCCGACCTCAGGGGGTAGTCGGGAGTCCACCCGACCGCTCGGAGGGCGGCTAATCGGCTCCCATGCGTGCTAGCTACCCGTCGCCGCCGGCTCGACGACTCGCGGATCGGGTGCCTCGCGCGGCCACACTGATATCCGCCGCGACCCAGAAAGGTGCCCCGAAAGCCCAAGGTGGATCAAGCGCCGGGGCACCCTCCGATCAGACAGAACTCAGTGAGCCGGTGTGTACGAGATCCAGACCTCGCCGTCGATGACGAACGAGCCGAACTCGTTGCTTCCTTCACACGCCCACACTGGGGACAGATGGTACGGCGGCGAACGACGGAACACGTACACGCGGTAGAGCGGGCGAGAGTCTGCGTTGAGGAGTGGCAGCAGCCGCTCGAGCTCCTGGTAGTTCGGGTTGTCCAGACACGACACGTCGTGGGATGTTCTCGCCCCCTCGCCCCGATCCCTGACGCCGCAAGCACGTCCGAGTAGTGGACGAGCAGGAACGCGATCCTCTCGCGTCGTGTCAACCGGGCGAGATTCTACGCTTGCGGTGTCAGGAGTGACAACGACACATCGCTGCGGATCGCGGCAGGTTGAGTCTGTCATCGCGAGCTGTGGGTGAAGCCTGCGCTTCGCCCTAAGTGCTCGCACGCTTTCGCAAGACTCGATTGCGCGCATCGCGAGATGTGGGTGAATACGAGCGCACATCCTCCAGGAAGTGGGCCCTGGTTGTGCGACTGGCACCCCACTCCCATGTTCGCAAGATCGCCCTCGCTGCTTCCCGAGTAGCCGGTGGTTCAGCGTAACGATTGCCGCTGGGTAAGACTTGCGCCTGCCCTGCTCATGTTCCAGCTCGTCTACATCGATATGTCGGACGTTCGTGAGGGAGCGCTGCGGCAGCTACGGCAGGCAATCGCTGAGTTCGCGAAGTTCGTCGAGGAGAATGAGCCGCAGCTCATCGCATACAACGTTTACTTCGACCCGCACGGAACTCGGATGACGGTCGTGCATGTGCATCCCGACGCCGCATCGCTCGACTACCACCTGGACGTTGCAGGGCCTCGGTTCCAACGGTTCGCGGACCTCCTCACGTTGTCGGCAATCCACATTTACGGCGAGCCGAGTGAGAGAGCTCTTCAGCAGCTGCGGGATAAAATGCGACTGCTGGGATCCGGCGACGTAGTTGTTTACTCGCAGCACACCGGATTCAGCCGAGGCTAGGTGATGTGGGTCGTCGCGCTCTTGCTGCCACAAGAGAACCGACCTGCAGGGACGAGCACAGGTTGCCCCGTTCGGCGGGTAAGCCCCTTCGCAGTTCACTCGCCCCAGCCTTTTGCAGCGCTCTCACCAGACGAGCTGCTCCTCCTCGCGCTCCCGCTCGAGGAAGCGCTGACGCCTGTCAGCTGCCTCTCGTCCATCCTTCGCATTTCGCGCGCGCGGATCGGGCAGCACACCGCGCAGACGAGCGACGTCGTCGCCACATGAAGCCACCCCTCGAGCGCGTTGCGCCGCGTTCGACGAGGGCGTCATGGTCTGTGGAACGGGGACAGCCGCCCCGCGGGCCCGGGGGAGGGAGAGACGGCAGGGCTCACGGGGCGGCTGCTGACGGAGGACGGGGGAGGTCCGCCGCATTTCGTTGTCGGGGCATCCTCCGGATGCCTCCAAGCGGTTGGTGCTTCAAAGGCGCTGGCCGCGAAACCCGAACAGAGCCTCGGCGCCGAGGCGCACATATGTCCGACGCTCCTACCCCTTTATCGGAGCTGGGCCGCCGTCAGTTCGGGATCTTACCGCGTTGCTACTTCACCGTCTCATGCTCGGGCCCAGCCGGCTTGAGCAGGAAGAGCTCGACCGCCATGTCAGGGTCGTGGGAGACCTGTGAGAAGAAGGCCGCAACCTTGCGGCCGGTCGCCCCTCGACGATCTCCGTGAAGCGAGGCCGCATCCAATCCTGAAACATCGTCCGCGTCTCGCGCACCTGACCGAAGGCACCTTCCGCGATCATCGTCTTCTCCACGGTCGTGAAGCAGTCTTCCAGACGGGTCATGACAACGTCCTGATGGATCAAGGTGCGTGTGCGGTCCGCACCCCGCCCGTAGTGCTCGCGGTGCATGGCCGCGATGCCGTTTGAAATGGCGGTCGACTGGGTCTTGAGATCGAACCTGCCGGATGAATCTGCCACCAGCGCTCTCCTTCCAGTTGGGCTCAGACCTGGCGCGACCATGGAGCGCGCATCAGCGGAAGGAGGGAGCTTCTGTGAGTCAGTGTACGCCGTATGCCCCCGTATGCCCCGTCGCGCGCGGACGTGGCTGTCCGAGACGCGCGCGACGCTGCGAGTTGCCCGCGGCTGACTGGAGACCTGTCTCCTACCGCGGAGGAGTTGGCCCTACCCACCCCGACGTACGAACGGCCGCTAGCCCCTAACGCGCTAGTCCGCCGATCATCGTGCGCTCGACCATTCAATCGGCCTGGCTCTGCGAAGTCGAACGCACTGCCGTCAGCAGGGCCCGAAGTTCGCGACAAGCGCCTTCTCGATCTTCTTGAACTCACGGCGCTCAGCCGCGGCGCGTGCTCCGGTCTTGCTCCCGATTCCCGATACCAGGATGACGCCGCATTCGACCTTCATCGTCGAGTACGGCGCACTCTTCACGAGGTTCTTGTCCTGCTGCTTGCCTGCCCACCTGCGATTGGCGGCGGTGTCGTAAACCTCGATCGCGAGCTCCAGGCTTTTGCTTGCCGTCTCGGCATCGGAGGTCAGCCCCCGGTAATCCGCCCACCGGCTCTCGAACGTCGTGTCCCGAATCGGACGCGTGATTGGGGCGCCTGCAGCCTTCAGCTGCTCTCCAACCTCTACCGCGGTGGCTGCGTCACCATCGCCGCTCGTCGTTCCAGAAGTGCCACATCCTGCAGCCACGGTGGTTGTCACCAAGAGGACGCTTATACGGGCGACAGCAACATTCGATCGACGGCCACCGCCCCCCGCTAGGGCTCTAGGCATCGCCCCGATGATAGAACCCGCAAGCCTGAGGCTCGCGCCGTCGGGAAGCGGTCATCCCGCCGACGGGACTCCAGCTCGACGCGCGGGAGACGGTTTGCCCGTGTCGACGCGCCGCAGCAAAACTATTTGCTCTGCCAAGTATCGGGGAAGGGCGAAATGGACTGAGTTACCGCGGCGATCGTGGCTGCACCGCGGACCTCATGGAAGCTGCGGTCGGACCGGGTGGTCGAAGCCAGCTGACCGAGCCTGGGCGTCAGCAGCGCCCCAACTCGGCTGTCTCGGCAGTCCCGTCGGTGACTCATTGGGGCTTTCGGCTGGCGGCTGTCGGATCCGGCAGGCATTCGGATCGAGAGCCGCCAGCACTACTTCCTCAGACGGTGACAGGTAACGGGCGGCTAGCGCGGTTCACGGTCCCCGAACATCAGCTTTGCGTGATCTTCCACAAGGCGCGTCAGATGAGAGGGACCCTCACGAGCCCCTCCTGGAGTGCCCAACCTGTTCGACGGATCCATACTCCCTGTCGCGAGCGTCAAATGTTCTGGCTGACTCACCTCTGCAAGGCCTGCGCACGACCACGAGTGCAGCGAGTGTGGAGTCAATGGGCATCGGAGTCCTCTCGTGGCCGGCTGGATCCCCGCTGTGGGCTTAGGTCTGATCGATTCCCGCGGGTCTAGAGGATTCGTCCGAGCGAGCTCGCTCGACACACTTGTAGCGAACGGCGCAAGAGCGCATACTCGGCCCATTGGCTTCTGAGTGGCGTGACGCGAACCACATCTACGGGTGCCTCATGGTTCCGCCGGCGACGCCTGACGTCGACGAGCCCACCCAGACACAGCGAATCCCTCGGCCGGTGCTGCGGGCGCAATCTCGCTCCTTCCGCACGGTTCTCCATCGGCTCACCGAGGCTCGACTGGTCATGGTCGGTACGCGCATCGCCCACGCAGCGAGCGCGGCGCACATCCAGCGTCGACGGTAGAGCAGCGCCGGCTGGACGAGCTGCGACGCTGCACGGTCACACCCGTCAGGCTGCGGCCGCATGAACCGAGACCGGGCCGCGACACACTCGGGAGTCAATTGGGGCTTGATCGGCCTGTTCGGCTTGGCCGTCGAGTTCTGGATCGTGCTGGGCGTGGTGCTCGCCGAGCACGTGTCATAGGCGACCGGGGCGACGGTGAACCTCACCGTCCCTTCCGACGGCAGGACCCGATCGGCGTCAGGCGATGCTCGGGCGCTAGAACGTCGCGTCGCGGATCCCACTCACGATGACGAGCAGCACCAGAGCTGCGACGACGAGCCGGTAGACGACGAACACGTCGTAGGTGTGGCGGCGTACGTAGTCGAGGAGCCACTGGATCGCGAGCAGGCCGCTTCCGAGCGCCGCGAGCGTTCCCACGAGAAACGGCCCGGCCCAGCCATCGGGGAGGTCGCCGAGGAGGACGTTGTCGACGCCCTCGAGCAGGACCGCGCCGAGAACGGTCGGCAACAGGAGGTAGAACGAGAAGCGCGCGGCGCCGTCGCGATGCAGCCTCATGAACCGTCCGGCCGTGATCGTGATACCCGACCGCGAGACGCCCGGTGCGAGGGCGAGGGCCTGCGCGAGCCCCATCACGACTGCATTCCGGTACCCGAGATCTCCCATCGCACGGCTCTGCGATGACCGATCCGCCCACAGCAGGAGCAGCGCTCCCGCCGTGAGCAAGACGAGGATCTGCCAGGGCTCGCCGAGGTTGTGGGCGATCCAGTCCCCGCCGAGCAGCCCCGCGACGCCGGCCGGAATCGTGGCGACGAGGACGAACCAGGCGATCCGCTCGTCGGGGCTCCGGACGCGGCGCTGCGCGATCGAGCCGAGCCACGCTCGGACGAGCCCGACAATGTCCTTCCAGAAGTACGCGCCGACCGCGACCAGTGTCCCGAGATGCAGCGCCACGTCGAACGTTTGGTTGAACCGGTCGTTCTCCTCGAGGTAGGTCCAGTCCGCCGCCCAGGGGACGAGAATGAGGTGAGCCGACGAGGAGATCGGGAGGAGCTCTGTCAGCCCTTGGACGACGCCGAGCACGAAGGCCTGGCCGTTCGTCAGCGCTGACGGGTCGTCCCCCACTCCGGCCAACGTGAGCGCGCCGGCCAGGGCGAGCGCCGCACCCGCGACGCTGAACACGACGGAGCGGCGCACGGCGAGATCCTATGTGTCGCGGCTTCCGAATCCATCCGGAAAGAAATCGCACGCAAATTGCGGCAATCCGGTGAATGCGGCGCTTGACCCGTGAGGCCGTCTGCCATAGCTTCCCCTCTGCACCGAGCACGGAGCGCAACTAGGTTGAAGCTCAGCTCGCAGGCTCTACGCGGAAGCGGACGGTCAGCGGGTCGAGTGGACGAAAGCGCCACCGGCTCGGTGAATTCTTGGTCCGCTCGGGGTATAGGATCGCCCGGGATGCACCTCCGCGCACCGAGCGTCGACCAGGGCGTGCACGCGTTCGCGTGGTCGGTCGTGTTCTTCCTCTACATGTGGCTCGGCGCGCTCGCCGTCGACGTCCAAGGCGGTATCGCCTTCGTCGTATCGCTCGTCGCGGCAGCGGGCATCTTCCTCTTCGTCCGCCTGCGCGGAGGCAGCGCATCCCCTCCGCGGTAGCGGCGACGCTCCCCTCAGCGTTCGCTGCGGTCTAGTGTCGGGGGTCGCCCGACTTTTCGCTCAATGCAGCAACGAGACGGTCCGCGAAGTCGCGCCCGATCGCCCGCTCGAGACGCTCGAGAGCAGTCTCCTTGGGAGTCTGCTCCGGCGCCGCGAGGGCACTGACGTCTTCGAGGATCCGCTTCGACGCGGCAGGAGCCACGTTGATGAGTACGGCGGCACTCATGGAACGGGCATCGACAACCCTCTGCGCTTCGCGATCCCTGGCGGGAGTGAACGTCGCGCGTTCCGTTCCGAGGCCACACTCTCCTTCTACGAACGGCTTCGGACGGAGCGGTCTCAGTAGTGAATGAGCGCGTGCACGTCGTACCCGTCGAGCCGGTCGCGGCCGTGCAGGAAGTCGAGCTCGATGACGAAAAGTACGCCGGCAACGACGCCGCCGAGGCTCTCCACGAGCTCTACTTTTGCCTTTGCCGTGCCGCCGGTAGCGAGCACGTCGTCGAGCACGACGACGCGAGCACCTGCTGGGACGGCATCGCGGTGTACCTGGAGGCTGTCGCTGCCGTATTCGAGCGCGTAGGTCGCCTCCACGGTCTCGCGCGGCAGCTTTCCCGGCTTCCGCGCCGCGATGAACCCGGCACCGAGCTCGTATGCGAGCGCGGCGCCGAAGATGAAGCCGCGTGCTTCGGCTCCCAGGATCAGATCGGGCTCGCGTGTCCGCGCCCACTCGGCCAATCGGTGGATCGTCTCGGCGAAGTACTCCGGATCCGCGATGAGCGGCATGAGGTCCTTGAAGATGATCCCTTCGGTAGGGAAGTCCGGGACGTCGCGGATCCGGTCCCGCAAATCGAGGCTCATGACGTTCGCTCCACGGTCGCCCGGAGATCGCGGACGAAGAGAAGATGCGACAACTCCTGCGCGACGCGAGAGAGGGCTTCCATGTCCTCGAGCGCACTCTTGCGACGTTCGGGGTTTCGCGACCGGAGGCCCGGCGCGACAAGCTGCTCGACGAGGGCTGCCTGCCGGCCCGCGGCCGTCAGGAACGTCCGGAGGTGCCGTGCGTCGATGCCGAAGCGCGCCAGTCTCGCGCACGCGGCCGCGATATCGGCCTCGCTTTCGGTGTAGATCCGTTCCCCGCTCTCCGGGCGGGACACGATCAGGCCGAACTCCTCGAGCTGACGAACGAGCTCGGGCGAGACAGAGGCCCGCTCGCACAGCTCGGCTTCGTCGATCTCGCCTTCGTGGCCGAGCAGGCTCACGCTCCGGCGCCGTGTCCGATCGCTCGTCGCTCCCGGCCCGTCCAGCTCCTCGCGGATCACGCGGAGAGGCAGGAACTCGTCTCGCTGCAGGCGCAGGATCGTCGTCAGCCGCTCGACGTCGTCGGGAGCGAAGAGCCGGTAGCCCCCGCGCGTACGGCGGGGCGAGATGAGCCCCTGATCTTCGAGATAGCGGATCTTCGAGACCGAGATGTCGGGGAACTGCGTGCGCAACTCCTCGCACACGGATCCGATCGTGCGCAACCGCGGCTCCGCCCCACCCCGCTCTCGCCGTGTCGCAACCGTGCTCATCGGTTGAGGAAGGTGAGCCGGTACTTGCCGATCTGCACCTCGTCGTCGTTCTCGAGTACGGCAGACTCGATCCGCCGCCGGTTCACGTACGTGCCGTTGAGGCTACCGAGGTCCCGAATCGAGAACGTGTCGCCGTCGCGGACGAGCTCTGCGTGCCTCCGCGAGACCGTGACGTCGTCGAGGAAGACGTCGCACTCGGGGGACCGGCCGATGACGGTGCGGCCCTCCTGCGGCTGGAACGACTGTCCCGCCATTCCTCCGCCCGAGCGCACGACCAGCGCCGGGCCCGTGATGCCCAGTGACTCGAGGACGTCGACCTCGTTGCCGTCCTCAGCCATGTCGAAGCTCATCGTCGTCTCCGATCCTGTATCGGTGGACAGGAGCGCGCCGCAGCGCGAGCAGTAGTTGGAGGACTCCGGGTTCTGGAACCCGCACTCCGGACAGTAGACGTGACTCACTCTTCGTCCGTCGGGCCCGCCCTCGTGCTGAGGATCTCACTCAGGCGCTCGACGTCCGCCAGGTGCGCCTCCCCCGCGCTCACCTGCTCGCGCAGGCGCGCGACGAGCTCGGCACGGAGGATGTCGATGCGGCCGTGGAGCACGCGGCGCCGGAAGGAGATCTCGTCCTCCTCCTTCTCGAGCTCGCGGATCATCACGCGAAGGTCGTCGTCGCTCAGTGTCGTCAGGTCGGGAAGTGGTTCCACCAGCGGCCTTTCCTCGAGGGTGACGTGAGTAAAGCAGCAGTCGTGCCGAGGGGTCAACCTCAGGTTGAGACTTCAGTCCTTCTCGGGGTTCGCCCTCGGCTCGAGAGTCCCTTCCGGGTGCACATGCCTCCACGCTCGCAGCGCGTACTGCGCGCCTGCTCCGAGCGAGAGCGCGATTCCGATCCAGAGGAGCACGATCGGCCACGTCGTCCCTTCCGGGGTGACGAGGACGAGGCCCAGCGAGGCGTACAGCACCCAGGTGGCCACCTTCCCGAGGAACGTGATCTCGAGCTCGTATCCCCCGGGCGAGAGCACCTTGTAGCCGACGACGAGCAGGAGGTCGCGCCCGAGGATCACGACCGCCGCCAGGATCGGGATGCGACCGGTGGCGAGCATCAGGACCGCCGCCGTGCCGATCATGAGTCGATCTGCGACCGGGTCCGCGACCTTCCCGAAGCTCGACTCGACGTGCCAGCGGCGGGCGAGGTAGCCATCCAGCTGGTCTGTGAGCGCCGCGGCCGCGAAGAAGAACCCTGCCCCCCACGCCGCGTCCTCGCCGGCCTGGAGATACAGCCAGACGAAGATCGGAATTGCCGCAAAGCGCGCGATCGTGAGCGCGTTCGGGATCGAGCGGCGCGCCTCCTTCCAGGACACGGCGAAACAGTACGCCGCCCCTGCTAGCGTCGCGCGCGTGGCGGGCATGCTCCGACTCCCCGGCTTCGTGAACGCGCACAGCCACACCTTCCAGCGTGCGCTGCGGGGGAGCGCCGCCGGCGGAGACTTCTGGGCGTGGCGAGACACGATGCTCGCGGTGGCCGAACGTCAGACGCCGGAAGTCGTTCGCAGCGAGTACGAGACCACCTACCGAGAGCTGCTCGCCGCCGGATACACGGCGGTCGGGGAGTTCCACTATCTCGGAGTTGCCGAGGGGCGCGCGGCAGCCGAAGCGGCAGCAGCAGCCGGAATCGAGCTTGTGCTCCTCCACGTCGCGTACGCACGCGGTGGCCTGCCCCGGTTCCGCCAGGAGTCGGTTGCGGAGTTCATCGCGCAGGTCGAAGGTCTGCGCGCCTCGGGTATCCGGGTCGGGCTTGCCCCCCACTCCGTCCGCGCCTGCCCCGCGGACTGGCTCGAAGAGATCGGCCGGTATGCCGAGGCGGAGACTCTGCCGTTGCACATCCACGCCGACGAGCAACCGAAGGAGATCGAGGAGTGTCTCGCGGAGCACGGCTGCAGGCCGATCGAGCTGCTGGCCCGCACCGGCTGTCTCGGCGACCACACGACGGTCGTGCACGCGACCCATGCGGAAGGGCCGGAGCTCGACCTGCTCGCGTCGACCGGAGCTACGGTCTGCGCCTGCCCGACGACCGAGGCCGACCTGGGGGACGGCTTCCTGCCCGCGGAGCGTATCCGCAAGCGGGCCATCCCGCTCTGCATCGGCTCCGACTCCAACGTGCGCATCGATCCGTTCGAGGAGCTCCGCGAGCTCGAGGGGATCGCGCGTCGTCAGACCGGGCGCCGCGGAGTCTTCTCGACGGACGAGCTCTACGCGTTCGGCGCCGACGTCGGCGCGTGGTCCCTCGGCCTCACGTCCTGGCCCGAGATCGAGGTCGACCTCGAGCATCGCTCGCTCGCGGGCGTCGCACCTGCACACGTTCCCGCGGCTCTCGTCGCCGGCTGCGGCGCCGACGTCGTGTTCACTAGGTTGTGACAGACATGGACGTGACCGAGGCCACATTCGAGAGCGACGTCATCGAGCGCTCGCGCGAGATAGCGGTAGTAGTCGACTTCTGGGCGGCATGGTGCGGTCCCTGTCACGCGCTCACGCCGGTGCTCGAGGAGCAAGTCGCGGCGCGGGACGGCTCCGTCGTCCTCGCCAAGGTCGACGTGGACGCGAATCCAGGGCTTGCTGCAACGTTCCGGGTTCAGGGCATTCCTGCGGTCAAGGCGTTTCGCGACGGACGAGTCGTGTCGGAGTTCGTCGGCGCGCGCTCGCCGATCGCCGTGGCCTCGTTCCTCGACGAGCTGCTCGCACCGCCGCGGGTTGCGGCGATCGTCGACGAGTTGCGCGCGAGCCGTGAGTTTCCGGGCCTGCTCGCAGCGCTCGAGGCGAACGACCCCGCCAAGGCTCTCGAGCTCATCCTCGTGGAGATCGCTGACACCCCGCCGGAGCGTCGCGAGCGACTGCGCGAGATCGCTCTCGCGGTATTCGAGGATCTCGGGCACGACGACCCGGTGACGGTCACGTACCGCCGTCGGCTCGCGACGCTGCTCTACTAGCCCGGGACCCCGTCCAGGCGCGCGACCCACTGCCCTGTTGCCGCCAGGTACGCACGCTGAGCGGCGACTCCGGTTTTCCGCCATGCGCCCTCGTAGCTCGGCTTGCCGACGGCGACCCGTGCGGGCTCGATCTGGGTTCCTTCTTGCCACTCGTTGTAGCTCGTGATCGTCACGAGATCCGCCCCTGCGCGAATCGCGGTCTTCCACATCCGGTCGTACGTCACGCCGTTGTTGCGGGCACGGACGAGCTCGTGCCGCGTCGCCAGCCGCGCGTCGTAGCCGGGGCCGACGGACGGCGCGCAGAGCAAGCCGGCAGCGTGGGCCTGCGTGCACAGCCGGCGGAAGAGCGCACCGTTCCACGTGGCGACGTCATACGTGTAGAGCCCGTCGAAGCCCGACGTCTTGGCTCGCCCGACCATCGTCGTGTGACCGAAGACGCGGACGCCGTCGAGAGCCTCCAGCGCCTCCGCCCACTCGGCGGCGGGATCACGGCCGGCGTCGTAGAGGTAGAAGTCGGTCACCCCGTGCTCCTGATGGAGCTCCTCGATGTCCTCCGCTGCGCGAAGGGGCGTCCTCCCGCGGTACGGCTCCACATGGACCGCGACCTCGAGCCCGTAGCGCGCGGCGGCTTGCTCCACGAGGGCCAAACGCTCGTGCTCGGGCGAATCGAATCCCCACCACGACGCGACCACCGTCCCGACGCCCGTGGCAGCGATCTCGCGCATCTGCGCCGAGACGACCTTGGCGTTGGACGACGAGTAGAGGCCGCGAGCCGGAAAGTACGGCGTCGAGAGCGCCGGTGTTCCGTCGTGCTCGACGTACCAGTGCGCCCAGCGCCCGTCCTTGGCGGGGGTTGAGTACCAGGGGTAGTAGAAGATCGCCGTGCGCTCACGCACGTCCGCGCCTGCGGCTCCTGACGCCGGAAGCGCGGCGCACACCGCCGCAATCGCTGCGGCGAGCAGAGCGGATAGTCGCTGTGCGCTCAACGCCGCGCGGGACTCTACAGCGCCAGTGTGACCGACGCCGTTACGATCGCGGAGGGATGGCTACGTTCCGGTATCTGATCGTCGGAGGTGGAATGACGGCCGACGCCGCATGCCGCGGCATTCGCGATCACGACACCGAGGGGACGATCGGCATGTTCGCGTCCGAGCCCCACGAGCCGTACGCACGACCGCCGCTGTCCAAGGCGCTCTGGAAGGGCAAGGAGGAGGGGTCCGTCTGGCTCGGGACGCCCGATCTCGGCGTGGGCCTGCGTTCCGGGCGGCGCATCGGCTCACTCGACCTCGACGCACGAACAGCGACCGACCACACCGGGGAGACGCACTCGTACGAGAAGCTCCTCCTCGCGACGGGAGGGACTCCTCGCCGGCTGCCGGACGGTGGGGACGTCCTTTACTACCGCACGCTCGACGACTATCGGCGACTGCGGCGGCTCGCGGGCGACGGCGTGCGCACGACGGTCATCGGCGGCGGCTTCATCGGTTCCGAGATCGCCGCCGCGCTCGCGATGAACGGGTGCGACGTGACCATCGTCTTCCCGGACGTCGGAATCGGCGCCAAGCTCTTCCCACTCGACCTGTCGACGTTCGTGAACGACTACTACCGCGAGCAAGGCGTCACGGTGTTCGCGGAGCAGCGCGTCGACGGCGTTACAGGCACGTCGGTGAAGACGAGCGAGGGCGCGACGATCGAGGGGGATATCGTCGTGGCCGGCCTCGGGATCGAGCCGTCGACCGACCTCGCCGAGGCAGCCGGGCTCGACGTCGACGACGGGATCCTCGTGGACGAGTTCGGCCGCGCCGGCAGCCGCGCCGACGTCTTCGCCGCCGGGGACGTGGCGCGCTTCCCCATCGCCGCGCTCGGCGGAACACGACGCGTCGAGCACGAGGACCACGCGAACACGCATGGCCGCGCCGTGGGGGCGAACATGGCCGGCGCCAACAGGCCCTACGACCATCTGCCCTTCTTCTACTCCGACCTCTTCGACCTGGGGTACGAGGCGGTCGGCGACGTCGACTCGCGCCTCGACCAGGTCGGAGAGTGGGCCGAGCCGAACCGGAAGGGTGTCGTTGCTTACGTCGACGGCGAGGGAAGGGCCTCCGGGTTCCTGCTCTGGGACGTGTGGGACAAGGTCGAGTCGGCACGCGAGCTGATCCGGTCGGACGCGGTCGTCGACGCAGGCGCGCTTCGAGCCCTGCTCGACTGAAGAGCAGCCAGCACGGGCGCAAGTCGGGCGGCGAGCGCGATCGCGAGCACGTCGAACACGACGTAGCCGCTCGCCGCACCGCTCGGCGGGTTCCCCTGTGGGATGCCGAGGCCGGGAACGACTCCCTCCCACGTCCAGGTCCCGATCGCCGTTCCGTAGATCTCGAGCCCTGCGACGACCATGAAGACGCCGGCATAGACTGGCCGGCGCGTCTTCAGGAGAACGAGAACGAGGAACGTGCACCCGATCGCACCTGACAGGTCGGTCGCAGGCAGCACGGTGAGACCGAGGATCGCCCAGAGCGTTGCTCCTCCGATCGCGGCGACGAGGAGGACGTTCGGCCGGCGAGCGGCGAGCACCGCCAGCGAGAATCCGCACAGGTATACGAGGCCGTGACCCGGGGGGACGAACGCGGGAAGGTTGTCCAGCCGATACGTGTAGACGCCCCAGATGATCGAGCCGACGATCTCGCCGAGCGTCGCGATTGCGACCACACCGAGCGTCTGGAGGCGCACCGCCCTCGGGTGTAGGGCGAGAAGAGCCCCGAGAACGCCGGCCGTGAAGATGCCGAGTGCGAGCTGACCGGTGCCGCCGACCTGGTGGTCGGCCCAGAGCCCCCCGAGAGTCCAGACCGCGACGACGACGACCGTGACGAGCGGGAGGCGGCGCACCACACGCATCTTCGCCGATCCGTAGCCGGCGGTTCTGTCCGACCAACAGTGGCGCGACGTTACGCGAGGACGTTTCCAACTGCGCGCAAGGAGGAACTCCCGACCCATGAAGGAGCTACCGGACGACCTTGCGGCGATGGGCGTCGACGAGCTCGCTGAGCAGTGCGAAGTTCGTGACCATCATCTCGTACCGCTCTTTCGTCGTTGGCCGGCTCTGAGAAGGCGCGAGCTGCGCGAGCTCAGGCGCGTCTACGGCGAGCGGCTACGCATCGCGCGGTACCTCGGCAGCATCCGCGCACCCCGTAGGTCGTGACGTCCTGGAGTCTCACCTGGCCTCCCACAGGAACCACGCCACTGCCACGAGAGCAGCGAGGAGCACAACCGCAATCGCCCAATTCATCACAACCCCCTGCTCTGTCCGTACCCGCTGACCGAGACAGGCACACACTGCGGCCGGCTATAGGGTGCCCGCATGACCGGTGCGGCGACGACGCCAGCGGTCAGGATCGTCCCGGCCGACGAGGCGAGTTGGGAGATCTCCAGGCGGTCTTCGGAGAGGCGCAGGCGGACAGACTCCGCCGAGTCTGACGCGCATCGAGTTCTAGGCCGCTGCCGCAGCCTTCTTCTTCCCCTCGTCCACCGCGCTTTCCAACTCCTCGTCGGACAGGACTCGGACGTCGGTGTCGGCCGTGTCATCGGCCGCGTCGAAGTGGAGCCTCTCCATGTACGGGGTGGGCTGCTTGGGCCGGTGGTCGAGGAACTCCTTCGCGTAATACGCCCGCACTTCGTCGATAGTCTTCTGCCCTCTGACGATGTCGTGCATGAGGTTCAGCGCGAGGTTTGTTACCCCGAAAAGAGGACTCGTTCGAGGGATTGCGGCCCCCCTTTCGGGGCATACCGTGTGATGGGACGTGAACACGACGGCGCTCATCGATCACTGGAGCATGGACGGGGCAGGCGACCTCGAAGGTCACTTCCGCTCGGCCGTCGACATTCACGCCATGCTCTCCGAACCCACGGAGGCGAGCCCAGACCACACCTCACTCCTGGTGAAGGGACCGGAGGACGAGGACTGGCGGCCCCTCGTCGTCGGCAACGCCGCTTGAGGGCTGAGCTAGCGCTTTGACGCCTGAGCTGCCCGCTCGTCTTGGGCCGGCGCGGGCGACTTGTCCGAGCCACGCGGCTCGTAAACGCCGTCGAGGCTCAGCAGCATGCTGCGGACCTCGGGGCTCAGCTCCTTCTTCTCGGAGCGCTTGCGCCACAGTTCGCGAATCGACCACTTGGCCATGTTCACGTTCTCGGCAAGAACGGCCGCGAGCCTGAGGCCCGAGCCTATGAAAAGCAATCCCGTGTTCGGCTTGGGAGTCGTCGGGTCTGAGCAGCTCTGCCCATTCCCGGCGACCCCGTCTCCGCTAGGTCGTCACTTCACGGCCTTGTAGGCGTTCACCTCGCCGGCACCGTAGAACCCGTTGCGCGTCCCGCCGGTTGCACTCGGCCAGGAATTGATCGAGCCCGGGGCGCGGGTTGTAGATGCCCTCGGGGCACGGCAGCGGCTCGGCGGTCCGCTCCAGGAACGCAGCCCGTGACGCCGGTTGGAGCCCCGGATGCACCGAGAGCGTCAGCGCCGCGACCCCGGCGGCGTGGGGACTGGCCATCGAGGTGCCTTGCATGCATATAGCCCCAGCCGTTCGTGTGCGTGACCGCGTTGAAAGTCGTCGACAGGATGGCGTTGGCGATGGTCGAAACGTTCGGGTTCGGTGCCGTGTATCGCCTCCGGGCGCCGCTACGTCGACCACACCTTGTCCGTAGGAGGAGTAGTAGCTCTTGAGCCGCCGGGTGCCAACGGCCGACCGGCTCTCGCAGGCTGGGCGCGCCCGGCGCGCGTCTGCTCCCGCGTCACCTGAGCCCGCGCGGTGTGGCTCGCCGGTGTCCTATGGTGGCTTCCATCTTTCACGTTTCGACGGTCGGACGCGATGCGGCGCACTGCATGCGTAGTTCTTCCTCCCCTGACGAAACAAACGTACGTTTGTAGCCCCGGGACGGTTTTGCCGACTGTGGCCGCCCGGGCTACTACACTCTCGGCCCGTGAGCGCGGTACCACACCGCGGCGAAGAGGGAAGACCGCCCCAGCAGTGGGGCTTGCTCGTCGCGGTGGGGGCGTGCCTCCTGTTTTGGGGTGCAGTCGTCGTGGCACTCGTGATCTTTCTCTAGTCCACAGGCGCGGGCGTATTGGAGCCCGAGTGCGCGGGACTCATCCGACGTCCAGTCCCAGTCGATCCGGTCCTGACGCACCTGCGACGGGATTGGTTTCCAATCCTCGTATGTCGCCAATTGCGTGCGGGATGACGGGTTCGCTCAACGTCCGGCTCCTACTCGGCCCGAGACGTTGCGTGGTTACTCGACGCCATTCACGGCGCCAAGCGCACTGAAGCTAGCCGCTTCCGGTTCTCCGATCGTGAGCTGCCGGGTCGAGGCGCTCCTGGGTGCGACCCTCAATTCGGATCGGCGGAACCGGAAGCGCCTCAGCCTCGGGCCTCAACTATCTGCGGGAGTAGCCGTACCCGCCGAAAAGCAAGAGAGCGAGTAGGACGATGATCAGAACCCATGCCCAGGTTGGCATTTGCTTCACCTCCGACAAGCCGATACCCGGTGAACTCCGGCATTCAAACGTCCTCGCCACGGCGCCGTGGGGGCAGACCCTGGAATCTCAGCCGAGCGCGATCGTTCCGACGAGCGCCGTCGCGAGATCGCGAAGACGGCGAACGCAGGTTCGTCGCACAGGAAAGGCCCCCCATTCCCAGGGCCTTTCCAGCCGGGGCGGCGCCGAGATTTGAATTCGGGATTCTTAGTCCCCGCCGCGAGCAGGCACCGACGGGAACGGACGGCGAGCGGACAGACCCGCATGTTCGCGCGACGTGACGCGGCTTCACGTCGATGACGCCTTTTCGGTTCGACTCTGCCTGGCTACAGATGCCCCTTTAGGGGGAGCCTCGTTCGAGGCAGTACGCCGATCGCACCAACATCGTGCGATGGCTTCTCTCCCGACATGACGTGGGCGGCCCGCGCCTCCTCTCCAGTCTTGTCGCTGCGGCGGCGCTCCTCGTACCGGCGGTCGGTCGCTCGGACGCGAGTCACAACAAGCCGGCCGCTGCGAATGGGATTGCCGTGCGCAGCGCAACCTCGACGAGTATCACCCTCACGTGGATCACGGACGACGAACGACCCCATAAGCGCTTCGGCCTCTTCATCGACACGAACCATGTCGGTGCGACAAAGGGGACGGTGTACACGTTCACAGGGCTTCCGTGCAATACGGCCCACACGTTCGCGATCGAAGCTGTCGGCTTTCGAGGAAAGCGCTCGGAGCGCATGTCCGTCATTGCGGCGACAACTGCGTGCGCACCGCCGGTCGGCGATGAGCCGACGCTCGAGCCCGCCCCGCGGGTCCCACGAGAGTCCGACACTCGTCTGGAGGAGCCACCGACTACCGAGCCGGTGTCCAGCGATTCGCGCGAAGGCAGGCCTGAGATCTCGGCGTCTCCGCCGCTCTTGCCCTCGCTTCCCACCGCGATGATGTGGACCCGCGCGGGAGCGTTCGTCTGGCACGAGACCGACGTCTCGCCCGAGAGACTTGGATTGGAGCTCCGCGAGAGCGGCTTCTCCTGGGTCGCCATCCTCCTCCACGATGGAGTCGCGGTCGACCCCATCGAGGACGACTGGATCACGCGCTTTCGCAGTGCCAGCGGTCTCGCAGTCGGAGGCTGGGGGGTGTTGCGCACGCGCCCCGAAGCGGAAGCCGAGCTTGCACAGCGACTGCTGGCCGAGCTGTCGCTCGACTTCTACATCGCGAATGCGGAGGCGGAGTACAAGTACAGCGGCGATGACGGCCAGAGCACCGAGCGCTTCTCGCGCTCACACCGTTTCGTCGCACGCTTCCGCCAGCTCGAGCCAGACATCGCTGCCGCGATTTCGTCCTACTGCCGCGCAGACACGCAAGACGTCGATTGGAGAGCGTGGAGCGATTCGGGGTTCGCCTTTCTCCCGCAGGCATACGTGAACGACTTCGGGGCCGAAGCATCGCCGTCCGCGTGTGTCGAAGGAGCGGCGGCCTTCTTCCGCTCCGAGGCCATCCATCCCACCGTTGGGGTTTATCGCGGCCAGCAGGGTGAGCCAACCGCCACGCGCTACGCGGATCTGCTCGACCAAGCAGGCAGCGTCGGATTCTCCGTCTATCTCGCCGAGACGAACATGCATCTGGAGCAATGGGCGACGTTCGGCGATGCGATCACCAGGCTCGACATCGCGAGTGCCGGGCTGCCCGCGGAGGATCAGGCGTCGAAGGACCTGGGTTGCTTCTCCCTTGCTCCGGCCGCCGCGGCGTCCGTGAGCTCCTCCCCGAGATCAGAGCTCTCCGGCCTCGATGGGGCGCGCTCGCCCGCCTCGTCGGTCACTCCGCGCATCCGGCGCGGCTCCGTGACTGCCTGCTGACCCTGCTGCACGTCCCGCGCAACGGAAGACGCAACGAGGGTCACACTTGGCCGCGAGAAGCATGACGCGGCCTCGACTAGTCCGCGTGGATCGGGTCGAGTCGAATTGCGCCCTCTTCCGACATCAGCGTGTCACCGATAGTCGGCGATTCGAGCTCGACGACTACGACCGCGTGGCGGCCGTCGTCCGCGCTGACGCTGATGACGCGATATCGCTCGCCGTCATGCCAGATGACATCGCCTTCCGCGAGCATCTTCTCCGGGAAGCGGAACTCCTTGGTTCCGTCAGGGAAGCGCACCACTATCGAGCTCATCGCTCATCCCCCTCGTGGAGCTGAGGCCGAGGCGGGAAAACGATATCCGAGATCGCGTCGAGATCAGGCGACGTGCCGGATGTGGCGATCGTCGCCGCGCGGCGGTTCGCAGACGACCGTGGTGCCGAAGGAGTCGGCCGTCGCGAACGCGACCACCCAGAGCTCGCTTCCGTGTGTGACGAGATCGCCCGGTTCCGGGATGTCGGGCAGGTAGCGCACCTCGGTGTTGCCTCCGAAGCGGAAGGTGACCTGTCGCAGCCCATCCATTGTGGTGAGGGAATGCCCGCATCCCACGGCGCTAAACGAGGGGAGGCCCCAGTGAGCGAGCGCCTACAGGAGCCCCTGGCGCAAGCGCCCCTCATGCTCGCGCACGGCATCAGCGCGGGCGAGCTCGAACCATTCGAGTCCCGTCTTCTGAACGGCTTGAAGCGCGTCCTCGACCATCGCGCCCACGTTGGAGCCGTCGGAGACCACGTACCAGGTGTCCTCGCGATCGTGTCGATCTCGGCGAACGATCCTCATGAGCCCTTCTCGATGCAAGCGCAAGCCGCGCGGCCAGCGGGACGAACTCTCACTCGAGAAGGGCTCGAACCATGGTTGCTTGATCGACTTCGCGAGGCGCGTTCGCTTCATGCATTCCCACTCCGCCGGTCGTAAGCGTCCTTTCGCGTCAGGCTTCAGTGCCCTCGCCTCGATGCCACCGGGCACCCACACGCCGAGATTGAGCGAAAACGAGTACGGCGTGCACCCGACGGCGTCGGCAAGGCTCGCGCTGAACGACTGGAAGTTGACGACGTCGACGGCCGGCTCGCAGTACCGCCACGCCGAGCGCCCTGTGAACGAGTCGAACCCGTCGTCACGCAAGGCAGGCCAGACCACCCGCTTGATCTCTCGGGTCACATCTCGCGAATCGATGGCCCGAAGTGTGCAGCACTCCTCGCCAACGTGACTAGGATTGGGGCCGGCGAAAGGGGAGTCCAAACGCCGGCCCGTCAGGGACTACGGTTCCTGACGGTGCTCGGTTTTGGCCCGAGGACAGCATGAGCGAGCAGCTCCTCACGGCCGCAGAGCTCGCCGGGGCGCTCGCCCTCTCGACGTCGACCGTGCTCGACCGGTTCGAAACCGGATCGAGGCCGATTGCCAGCTCGTAGAGCTCCCGCTGCGATAAGCCTGACTCCCCGAGCTATCACCGCCTGCGTGGCTATCGCCCGTGCGGGACTCTGGGCTACCGCTTTGGCGTCGGAGCGGACAGGCGGGATGAAGAAGGCGGGGGGCCGGCGCGGCAGCCTCTCCGCCGACCCTGGGAAAGCCGCTTGCCCCCCGTAGTCCCCTCTTACGGGTCAACCCTCCAGCGCCGCGCCTGACACTCAATTCTCCCCCAAGAACGAGCGACGTGCAACCGGGCTGGCTTATCGACGGGCGTCTTGGGCGAGTGGGGCTGTCGGCGGCTGAAGACGAAGATGATACGACCCTTGTCATCATTCCGATCTGATGAGCGCGTAACTGGCCGACGCGGCGCGTAGACGCGGTTCATCAGGATGAACTAGTCGACCCCTGACACCGCGATCGCGAAGAACCAAACGCGGAAGGTGATCATGAGCAGGTACGCGTTCACGATCGCTCCGTCCGAGAGCATCCGCGGTGCAGTGCACTCGCGCATCCGTAGTTCTCGCCGGCGAGCGCGAGTGCCGGGGGTCGCAAGAGCGCCGATGCAAGCCAAGGCAGCCCATTCAGGGCGGCGACGCGGTGACGAGCCGCTCAGTAGTTCGTCCCGATGACGGGTCGCGTGCTCGCGGCTAGTGTCGTCGGCGAGGGTGCTGGCAAGACTCCCCTCTCCCAGCACCCCCAGCCTTGGCAGCCCGCCTCCGACATCGACGGCTTGAGAGGCGGGCTTCCGGTTTTCGCGGCGGTTTCCCCGAACTAGTGGAGGCGACTTCCGAAATTGGCTCCGCTGTCCTGTGCTGATCGAAGGGCCGAGACGTTCCCTGGCGGCGTCGAGGGGACGTCGTTGCCGTCAGGCGACTCTATCTCGGCATTTCCCCGGCGTTTCGGCCCTGCCTCGTTGCTCGCCGAGCATGCTCTGGTCCGCCAGACTCATCAGGCAACGTGGTCCGCGCTGTCGCGAGGTGGCGGGAAGTGGCTCACGCCTGCGTTTTGCAGCGACTTCCGAGTCGGGCTGGCTTAGCTACGCGAGAGCGTTCTCGATCGTTTGGCCCCAACTGGTCCCCCCAGGCGCCGGACGACGCCGACGATGGTCGGCGGGGCGGTCGCGTCGATCGCGGTGTGATTGCGTTCCACTGCTCGGCGACTCCTGCTCGTCGTCGCTCGCGAGGAAGAAGTCGAGCGCGCTGCGCGTCCGGTCAAGCGCGTCGCATAGCAAGTGACCGTACGTCGCGTCGATCTGCGAGACGCTCGTTCCCATAAAGCGGGCCAGCTCGAACAGAGACGCCCGCGGGATCGCCGAGGACGCGTGCGTGTGGCGCAGCGCGTACGGGCTCCGGTGCTCCAGCCCCGCGGCGCAACCGCGGGATCCCAGTGGCGGCGGCGCCAGCTCGGGAGGTCGAGGTGCCCGGCGCGTCGCCTGCTCGGGAAGAGCGGACGCGTGTCGAGCCTCGGCGGGAGCTCGCTCGCGAGATCCACAAAGTGCCGGAGGGTGGGCTGGCCTTCCCCTAGCCAGCGCTCGAGCCACCGCATCGCAGCACGTTCGAACTTGGGTGATCCGCGCTCGCTGTGGAGCTTGACGAGCTAGAGCGCGTCCTCGAGCGTAGAAGGCCCGGCTCGTAAGCGTCATGAACCTGGGTCCCACGATTAACCCGTTGCTACACGCGACACCCGCCAAACATCGACAGCGCCGAAATTCGTGCGGTCGACGACCCGGTAACCGGCGCTGGACACCCACTCTTGCACCGCTTGCTCGGCGTTGACCAAGGCAATTACCCGCGCGCGGTCCTGAGCGAACTTCTCGCTCAGATCGACTGCAGACCCGGCGTAGTAGACGGCTGGATCCCCCATCCAGCTTGGATACACAAGCACCTGCTCGCCTGGATGCCCTCGCTCCGCATACGCAACTGCGCCCCGCCAGTTCTCCGTGAAGGGCGAGCGGTACCAGTCGCGAACATGAACCAATCCGATCAGGACGAGGATGACAAGCGTGACGGTGCCCGCGCGCCGGCCCAGCCTCGAGATCGCGTACGACGAGGCTAGCGCGAGCGCAGGAACAATCACGATGAGATAGCGGTCGACCAGCATCGGCTTGAAGTACGAGATCACGATTGTTAGGACGACCGGAACGACGAGCCATGATGCAACTAGGACGTACCTCCACGGATCGCGTCGACCGCTCGTGGCGGCGAACACAAAGGCCAGAAGTCCGGCAAAGGCGGCGGCGAGCAGCACCCAGCTCCTTCCGGAGACGTCGTAGACGACGCTTCGGACGTAGTCGGTCGTGACGTCCGGGATCCAGGAAACCTGACCCTGGTCATGGCGAAGCGCAAAGTCGATAGCCGGCAGAGCGATCACAAAGCCGATCCCAGCCGCAGCCGCCCACCGGCGGACGGTGGCCCGGTCCCAGGCGGCTGCAACCGCGGGCACGTGGCTGGCGAGGACGAGGCCGACGAAGAAGTGCGCGTAGACGGAGGTTCCCGCGACGGCGCCATAGACGAGCCACCGGCGCCAACTTCCTGACTCCAGAGCGAGAACGAAAAGGTAGGTGACGACCACCGCGAGTAACATCGCGAGCGCGTACGTGCGAACCTGCTGCGACCACGAGACGACAAAGGCATTTGTGGCTAGAAGCAGCCCTGCTCCCAGCCCGACCATGTGGGACCGGAAGAGCCGAATTCCGAGCGCGACCAGTAATCCGGCAGCAGCTGCCGCGAAGGCGACCGACGGGAGTCTCGCCACCCATTCGCTCGTTGAAGTCACCTCGAGCCATGGCTTCAGGAAGAGCAGGTAGAGGGCCTGACTGCCCTCTCTGTGGAAGGCAATCTGAATGTAGTCACTCCACGAGAGACCTCGCAGGTTGATGTCAATGGCCTCGTCTATCCAAAGGGACCGGCGCCCGAGCTCAATCAACCCGAGAACAGCGGCCGTCCCTCCGGCGGCAGCACAGAGCACCATGGTCTCTAGACGAATAGCCCGCATTCGCGCGAGTCTAGAATTCCGGCCGGGCAGTCTCAGCACGAAGCGCACGCGCGACCTCGCCCGCTTTGCGGTCTAGCCGAACGCCTATCCCGCAGCGGCTCAACCGTGGCGGCGATCGCCAACTCAACTGGGCGCTCCACGTCATCGCCCTGCAACGGATCCGCCACCACCCCGAGACCAGCGCCTACTACGAGCGGCTTCTGGCAGCGGGCAAGTTCATGAGAGAAGCACGCCGCTGCGTCAAACGGGCGCTCGCCCGCCACTTCTACCATCGGTTGCCACTCTTGACACACGACGTCGGACGTGCGCAAGATCTCTCTCCCTGCGGACCTCTTGAGGTGAATCTGGGTGGAGATTCACGAGTTGCTAGTCCTGAAGGATGACGGTCGAGTCGAGCGCTTCCGCGTGTCAGACGGAGATGTTGCGCAGGCCGAGCTCAGAGCCTCCCTCTGCCAGCGGCCGGGTGACAGTCTCGTGGTCGTTACCGAACACGCTTACATTCGGTCGAGCTCGTCCTCGGTGGCCGATCACGCGGTGAACAGCTCCTCCTCCTCCTCGCGCTCGCGGACTCGTTGAACCCTCACTGAGGGCGACCGTGAACCCTCACTGAGGGCGGCCGTGGGAACATACGTTCGTGACCGCGGTGGCTCACGCGCACGTCCATTCCGCAGCGCAGTCGAACGCCGTGCTCTGTGGATCGCGGAGGATGCCGCGCGAGCGGCCGAACCTGCCGCTCGAGGATGCCCTCCAGCTCGTCCAGCTCTACGCCAAGCGCGGGTCTCCGAAGTTCGAGCCGGCGGCGAGAACCTGCCATTCGTCCGGGACTCCCTTCAAGGCGTGCGTCCCATGGTCGACGAACGTGAGCCCCGAACCGGCAACGAGATCTCTCACCGTGCGCGAGACGAGTACCTCGCCGGGCTCAGCGAGGGACAGGATGCGCGAGGCGATGTGGACGCCGATTCCGGCCAGCCGGTCACCGCGGCGCTCGATCTCGCCCGTGTGCAGCCCTGCCCGCATCTCGAGACCCAGGCCGCGAAGCTGGTCGCGCAACGCGAGTGCGCAATAGACGGCTCGCGCGGGGCCGTCGAAGGTGGCGAGCATGCCGTCTCCGGCGAAGTCGGAGATGACGCCGCCGAAGGTCTTGACCTCGCGCTCGCACAGCGCCTCGTGCACTTCGAGCAGCTCGCGCCAACGGGCGTCGCCGAGCTCGACAGCCCGCACCGTCGACTCGACGATATCGGCGAAGAGGATCGTGCTGAGAGCCCTGCCGCCCGCGGGGCGAGGAAGCGGTCAGCCCCCACGGGTGCTCCGGAGCCCACGCCGATCGCCCCGTCACCGTGACGAGCACGAGCGCGGTAACGCGCCCTGGATAGGTCGCGGCGAAGAGCGCCGCCATGGCGCAGCCCTCGTTTGCGCCCATCACGGCCACCCGCTGGCAGCCGACCGCATCGAGCACCGCGCGCGCACGTCGTCGATCCACTCCTCCAGCAGAGGGAGCCGGTCGAGCGCGATCGGGTCGGAAAGGCCCATCCCTTGCTTGTCGAATGAGATCAACCGGCTGAAGGAAGCCAGTCGCCGAAGGTAGTGGGCCATGTCGGGGATGTCCCATCGCGCCTCCACGTGGCTGTACCACGAGCCGACGAGCAGCAGGTCGAGATTGCCCTCGCCGACCACCTGGTAGGCGATGTGGAGGCCGTCCTTGTTCGCGTACCGCGTCTCGGGAACCACGTGTCGATCAGAATGTGCCACGCCTTGGAAGGTCAGGCTTGCCGCGAAGCGCGTCCCGCGCCGCCGCAGACGCGACCTCGAGGACGCCGCCCGCGAGCTGCCGATCCTGCCGCTCGACGACGCCCTGCAGCTCGTGCACCTGTACGCCGAGCGCGGCTGGACGAAGTACGAGGGGCGGCGATGCGCTGGCTCGAGCGGTATCTGACGGAAGGCAAGCCGAGGCTCCAGCACTACGCGGAGCTCGTCGCCGGTCTCGCTGCACGCGACCCTGCATCCGACGAGCCGAACATAGCTGCCCAAAGCGTCCAGAGAATCGCCGAGCCCACGACGTAAGTGATTAGGTGCGGCTCCGGCGTCCGCCTCGACTGAACGACGCGTAGCTCGGGCTCGCTGGGGGCCAGCAACAGCCACGTTCTTCCCTAGCACCGCGGGAGGCATCTCTGATCACCTCTTTCCGAGTCTCATGCCAGCATCTCGTGTGTCTTCGATCGGTGCATCGGGAGAGCCCTGATCCTGGTCAACCGATGCGGATCGACTCGACCAGCGCAGCCGCAAAGAAGGGGTCGGAGCACCAGAGATCGCTCCTCAGGGACGGTTGACGACATCCCTCTATCGGAGTACGTTCCGGCTGGCGTCAACTGCGGCGTCAACACCTACGAGGGGGAGGTATCGCATGAGCAAGAGGTCATTGCTCGCGGTTGCGGTCTGTGTGATCGCCGTAGCAGCATTCACTGCGAATGCAGCGTTCGCCGGTGAGAAAACCGGAAACGGCAAGGACACACAAGGTCCGGCACACGCTAATTCGATCTGCGTCTTCTCGGGACAGAACGACGACCCGCTTGGTTTGGATCCAGAGAACGGCCCGCCCGGCCGAACGCAGTCCTACGGGCAGGACGTGAGGGCTGGCGGCCTCGATCCGAGCACGGAGAACCCGGGCAAAGTAGGGCAGGGGGAGTTCACACTCCATCCTGGTTTCGCCTGCAACGGGGATCACGGCTTCTTCGCCGAGCCCTAGGCCACGCGGTTTGCCCCGACGCTCGCGAGCGTCGGGGCAAACCTCATCCAACAGCCGATCTTCAGCGGCGCGGCCCGCGCGGGATCGGCTCGAACAGCGCGGCAAGCGCGAGCGGTAGTGGCCAGTGCTCGTTTTCGGTTCCGATTCGGTCCCGAGCGCGACGAACCCCGCAGCCGCCACCGCCAGAATGACGACCGCCGAGATCGTGCGAAACCTCACAAGAAGTCGAGTATTCGATCTCTCTCGTGGGCTCTCTTCGTTTAGGTAGAACCCGGGTGCGGGGGAGACTCCAGTTCGGACAACTTCACGCGAGACGACCTTGTTGCCCTCCTCGATGCTGCCCGCCCATGCCGGAGGAGTCGTCGTGGACCAAGAACGACGGCATCCAGCAGTTGTCGTTGGCGAAGTTGCGCCAGTTCGTCGAGCCAGGGCGGCCAGAGCTTAAGAGCCGGATCGAGGCGCTCACGGAACCTGGATTTCAGCGCCAGTTCTCCCAAGGGTCGCTTTCGCCGAAGGACGAGCGGCCTTGTTTCGCGACGAAGCCGGGGCGGACGAGGGTCTCGATGCACTCCAGGGGATGGTGCGTTCGGTTGGTTCTTCCCAGTCCGAGTCGACGACCTCGGTGACGATGCCGTCTCGTCAGCGGCCGAGCCAGGTGCCGTGTACATGTGGCGCAGGGGCAACCGCAAGGCGGCTCGTGGGTGACGCCTCCGCCGCGTTCTTCTCGCTCATACACACCGAGTCGGGGTACGCCCGAGTTGACGCAAACCTCGACTAGTTTGGAGGGGCGATTCGCAAAGTCGCCAGAGAGCTGAACGAATGGCTCCGAGCGTATGAGAGCGACGGGGGCGACGACATCCGGCAACGGGGACTCGATCGCCAGCAGCCCGAGACTTGATTCGTTTGGGCCACTAGTGGGCCACGGCCGCGAGGCGAGAACCGCCGCAGCGACGTCGAACCGAGTTAACGTCCGGCTAGCTGTGGTGGCCCGCGAAAGCGGTGAAGAAATGAGTCCAACCCTGAGTCCGGTATTGAGAGCGCCCGGTAGATCGTGCGCTGACGCAGGTCCGGGAACTCGGGGTCGACGTACCACCCGGCCGGGGTGCTCCCCGGAACGTCGGCCACTGAGGTCTTGCTGCCCTGCACCGCCATGCCTCTCTTTTCGCCTGAAGACGCCCCGGAACCCCGCCTTGCTGACCCCGTGGGGGCCGAAGCCCCCACCAGGTCACGTCTTCAGCGAAGGACAGCGAGCGGCGGTGCCCGCGGACCGGAGCCCAAGCATTAGCGCCGAGAAACTGCGCAGGGCCGCCAAAACTTCGCGCGCAGTTCGGACTCTCCGATGCTCGCGGCTCTAGCCAGGCCGCCGTCAGCTGCACGCTTGCACACCCCGCTCAGAGTTTCGGTGCGATGCCGCTGCTGCGAGAATTGGTACCCGAGTAGGTGGCCGAGGTCATTAGCACCCCGCTACTCATCGCATTAGTCGGTATAGCCGGCACAGTCCTTGGCGCAGTCGTGAACGGCGCGCTTGCGACGCGCGCGAAGATCAACGAAGAGATGCGGCAGTTACGACTCACCTCGTACCCGTTGCTCTGGCAGCTGACGTCGAGCTTCTCACGGTGGCCGCGGATGACAAACACGTACTCCGATCTCGAGGAGTTCCACCGGTCGTTCCGGAGCTGGTACTACGAAACGGGTGGCCTGCACCTCTCGGAAAACAGCCGCGCCCGCTATGGGGAGGTGCAAGAGTTGATGGCTACGCATCTCGGAGCGCCTGAAGGCCAGCCAATGCCTGCGCAACCGAGTGGCCCAATACCGGACCCCGTGTACAGCGGATTACTTGAGGCGTGTAGCGCCCTGCGGACGGCACTCACGGAAGATCTCGAGTCGCGGAGGCAACGATCCATCCTGCACAGGATCGGTTTAGCGGCTCGCCATCGGAAGCAGAAAACGGAGGCCGCCGAGAGGCTGGCCAAGGCGAGACGCGACTGATCTCAACGCGACAACGCGTCCGCAGCAACAGCGGCTGACTAAGGGAAGCCTCGCACCTTGCCCAGGGGTCCCTTGGGTCGCCTTGGGGGTGGCGGAAGTGCCGACCGGGCGAGTGTGGTTTCCAGTCGGCACCCCGCGCCTGCGCGTTCGGGGTCGGCTCTCCCAGCGGCCACGGCAAGGAGGTGCCTTGCGCGCCGCTTCGACCCTCGGGTAGTTCACGTTGTCGCGCGGGTCACGCGTCGGGAGGACGTCGACGACCTTCGCCGCCGCCTTCCTCGCGATCGTTGCACTGCCGAGTGCGACGTCCGCAGCTTCCTCGCCGCGTTCGGCAAGCCACTCGCTGCGGTCTGTCATCGTGTCTCACCTTTCGTTCTGTCGGCCTGGCCTGGTCGCCTGGAAGGGGAGCGAGCCCTACTTCCCGCTCGTCTGCCGCCGGGTTCTGAACCGGGACATGTCTGTTCCACTGACCTACGTGATCTTCGACGTCCTCCGTCGCGACGGCGATGACCTCACATCGAGGCCCTACGCCGACGACGAGCCGTCCTCCAAGAACTGCAGCTCGACGGAGTGGTGTGGACGACCTCCGAGGCGTTCGATGACGGCCCAGCGCTATTCGACGCCGTGTGCAGGCTCGACCTGGACGGCGTGGTCGCGAAGCAGCTGGAGAGCCGCTACAAGGCGAACGAGCGCGGTTGGATCAAGACGAAGAACCGAAACTACTGGATAGCTAGTCCCGCTTCACGGCCGGGGAGATTGGACAAATGGCGCGGTGCTAGCGGTGTGAGGGCATGGCGGCAACTGCGCAGTTTCTGCCGATGCGCGTGGCCAGTATCAGCGGGACGATCGCGTGGGCGAGGCGGGCAGCGGCTCGTGGCACCCGACCAACTGACGGCAGTACCGGTTCGCGACGAAGGCGCTACCTGCTTCGCCCCGCTCATGCGCAGGTAAGCGGACCTCTGCGATTGGGTGGAAGGCAAAGTCGAGGGAAGGAAGAGAGATGCTCGTTGACCGAATGCTCGCCGTTCTGCAAGAAGAAGTTTTGCCCCTGACGCAGGAAGGGGTCCGTCACGGAAGCAAGGCGTTCGGAGCCGCCGTCCTGCACAAAGATTCGCTCCAGTTCGTGATGGCGGGAGCGAACGACGAAGCGCACAACCCGCTTCTGCACGCGGAGATCTCCTGTCTCAATAGCTTCTGGTCGCTCCCTCGCGAGAGCCGCCCTCCGCCCACAGAGTGCCTCTTCCTCACGACCCACGAGCCGTGCTCGATGTGTCTATCCGCGATTACCTGGAGCGGGTTCGACAACTTCTACTACCTGTTCTCGTACGAGGACACGAGAGATGACTTCTCGATCCCGCACGACCTCGCGATCCTCGCCGAGGTCTTCCGCTGCCGCGATGGAGCCTACGCCAATGAGAACGCGTACTGGAAGAGCTACTACCTCCTAGATCTGGTCCAGCAGGGATCGCAGGACGAGCGAGCGAGGCGGCAGGAGCAGGTCGCCCAGCTTCGATCGGCCTACCGCGACCTCTCCGAGCACTACCAAGACCGCAAGCAGGAGCGCGACATTCCACTCGCATAGCGAGCGTCGACTCGGACTGGACGAGGGTCACACGTTCTGCCCCGAGTGCGCTAGACGCGAGTTCGCACCCGACGCTCCCGCGAGCGCTGCATCGCCTCGCGCCGAAGAAGTCCGATCCGCTGCGCCGGGCAGGAGGTCGCCGCAGCCGTCCGACCAGTAGCCCCACCGCTCCGCGATCGCGGTGAACTCGTCCACCTCGCGGTGGCACTCCGAACAGTGGATGAGCCGGTCGCCCGCCGCCCGTCGCCGCCTGACGTAGGGCGGGAAACGAGGGGCCGCTCACGCGGCCCCTCGTTCGGAGGATCTTTTTGCGGGTGGACTAATCGGCCGCGTCGTGCACGACGAGGTCGCCCTGCACCACGTCGTAGAACAGAATAGGTCCCCACGGTGCCTCGGTCGCCGATGGACACACTCTCGGGTAGCCCTCCGGGAACACACACTCGTCCGCCGGAGAATTGACGAAAATCCCACTTTCCTGGTCTCGCGTTGCGCTGGCGGTGCCACCGTTGTCGATCAGCCATGAGGTGGCGGTGAGACCGACCCACGACGCATCGCTCGATTCGCGGATCGTGCCCGCGACCACCGCGTGATTGCCCGACACGGTGACGCACTGGATCTCGAGGCGTGCGACGAGCCCAAGGACATGGTCTTCGAACTGGAGAAGTTGAGCGGAGCCACCTCCGAAACGACGGTCGAGCTCGCGCTCACCGACCCTCTCAACGGCGACTACAACATCCAGGTCGGTCTCGCGGATCGGCCAGACGACGTCGTCGCTTGCGGCGACGTACCACAGGAAGTTGCCGAGTCATGACCACTGACAAGCGTCCCGAGGGGCACTCGGACGAGGACGACGACGGCCCGCCGACCAAGACCAAGCGAGAGGCACAGCAGCCAATCGGCCCCGTCGACGGCGACGACACGTGGCTGTCGGGGGAGGACGAGCACGACCCGCTGCGTGAGGAGGCGGCGGAGCGAGCCCGCCGAGCTGTCGAGCCGGGTCGTCCTCGCGAGTGACCGCTACTTGACGCTAGCCGATAGACGAAATACGCCGGGTCGGCGATGAGGAGCGCGAACGCTTCGAGCGAAGCCTTCCAATTGTTCGCGCTACGGCGGGCGAAAGCCTTGAGCGCGTTACGGGATCGCCGTCACAGGGCACCTGGAAGCGCGTGAATGGACGAATCAGATCGGCGCTGGCTGGCGCAACGGCCGCGACGGTATGGGGGCTCCAGGAGCCGCTGGACAAGCGACTCTTTCGCTGCGATTACTCGGATGTCGCTGTGCTCGGGAAGGCGGTCACGCGCGGCGCCACATGGCCCGTCGCGGGTCTCGGAATCCACGCGGTGAACGGAGCGGTCTTCGGCCTAGTGTTCTACGAAGTGAGACGGCGGGTCTCCCTCGACCCCCGCCGGCTCGCCGTCGGAATGGCACTGACGGAGCACGTCGCTCTGTTTCCGCTCACATACTTCGTCGATCGGTTCCACCCGGCACGCGGTGAGTCGGGCGTGCCTCGGCTGCTTACGAACCCGCGTGCCTTCGGGCAAGCTACCTGGCGCCACGCGCACTTCGGCGCCGTGCTCGGCCGATTCGCGTAACCCCTCCCCTGCTCGGCTAGCTCGAACGGTTGTGTCCCGGTCGAAGTGGGTACGACGCGAGGGTGCGCTACGCGTCGACGCTCAGGGGTCTGTACGCCCCGTACCTTGTGGCGACCGGCGTCTGGTCGCTTGCGCATCGCCGGTCCTTCGAGCGCGTCACGGGCCCGAAGGAGGACTACTGGCTGGTGCAAACGGTCGGCGCGTTAGCCATTGCCATCGGCGCCTCGCTCGGCATTGCTGTTCGACGGCGGGCGCAGGAACCGGAGACGATCGTTCTCGGGGCCGCGAGTTGCATTGCGTTCGGACTCGCGAGTGTCCGCGCATCCCAGACCGAATCCCGTGTGTACCTGGGCGACGCTCTTCTGGAGATCGCGTTCCTCGCTGCTTGGCTCGAACCTATTCTCAACAGGGGGCTGTCGCGCTTCGCCGACGCCGCGGGTAGCGAAGTGCAGTTCTGACTCGTCTGCGTTCTGCTGATCGCCGCATGGCCTCGATCTCGGAGTCGCGCCGCCGGTAGCCGGGATTCCTCCGCTGGATCGAGTAACGACTCCCTAGTCGATGTCGGACGCTGAGCTTCTTCGCCACGACGCCGTCTAGTCCGCGCTCGCACAACAGCCGCGTAGAGCGCCTCGCCGTCGTCGAATGTCTCGTTCGTCCGAGGCGCGTGGGTTGCGAAGCGGGCTGTCCTCAAGACTGCGTGTTCGTTCGGTGAGGTTTAGCCCTGAGGTAACGATGGAGACACTGAGTCTGAAACGACGAAGGAGGAAGACGTTTCTCATGTTCAAGTGGCGGTACGCACTCCTCTTCTGGCTCGCGAAGAAGGCTTGGGAGCGCCGAGCTCGTAGCAAGCTTCCCGCAGCGAGGTAAGGCAGCGACGATGACTGAGGGAGGGCAGAGGGAACGGACAATGCTGTTCGCGCTGCGAAGAACGAGGTCGTTCTTCGAGACCTCAACGAGCGGCTAAAGGCATACCCGGCATCGCTGAACCAGAGCTTCTCGGAGTGGGTGTGCGAGTGCGCCGACATGACTTGCGCGAAGTCTGTCGAGCTGTCGATCGAGGAGTACGAGATGATTCGCGCCGAGCCCACGCGATTTGTCGTTGCGCCCGGAGCCGAACACGTGAACCCCGAAATCGAGCGCGTGGTCCAGCGGGAGAAGCGCTACTGGGTGGTGACGAAGATCGGCGTCGGCGCTGAGATCAGCGAGGAGTTTGATCCTCGCTCCTAGTCGCCGACGAGCCCGTACACGCGTACGAGTGGGGTTCCGCCGCGCCGCTTCAGAATGACCGAGATCGCGCGTCTCTTGAGCCGGTATACCCAGATATGGCTGGACATCAAGCTGGCGTCAAGAAGCGCGCTCAAGTCGTCAGCTTCCTTGACCAGATTCATCAAAGCGTCGAAACGCTCGGTAATGAGGGTGCCCTTCGCCATGTAGATGTACCAGCGCTCCCTCGGTGACGACTGGTCATGGATTGGGGTTCGGAGACTTTTGCGGGGACTCAGAGCGCCACGTCGAAATCCAGTCTTACACCGCAACCCGCATGAATCTTCAGTCGGGGCGCCGAGATTTGAACTCGGGACCTCTAGTCCCCCAGACTAGCGCGCTAACCAGGCTGCGCCACGCCCCGCGACCAGGCAGGGTACCGCAGGCGGCTACGCGAGGCGCTTGTAGAGGCGATCGATGAGGTCGGGCATCGACTCGAGCTTGTCGGTGATCACGCGGATGCGGTACTCGCGGAAGTGCTCCGGCTCGACGCCGAGCGAGTCCGCGATGCGGGCGATGACGTCGTTGGACGGTACCGGTCGGTTTCCGTGGACGATGTGATTGAGGTAGCCCGCGGAGAGATCCGCCTTGTCTGCGAGCCCCCGATACGTCGTACCCGTCTCGGCCATCAGGCGTTCGATCGTCGGGCCGAAACCGTCGTCGCTGTATCTCCGCCGTCTCGCCATCAGACGTCCTTTACCCATTTCAGCACTTCTGACGCCGCCACGCGGCCCTCGGCGGAGCCATCGCGCCGGCGAAGGTCGACTGCGTCGTCGTCGAGCGTCTTCTTCCCGACGATGACGCGGGCCGGGCAGCCGATCAGGTCCGCGTCCGCGAACTTCTCTCCCGGTCGCTCGTCGCGGTCGTCGAGCAGAACCTCGAACCCCGCTTCGTCGAGCGCCGCCGCCACCCTCTCCGCCTCTGCGCGTACCTCCGCGACGCCGCCGTCCAGCGTGAGAACGTGGACGTCGTACGGCGCGATCGAGGCCGGCCAGACGATGCCGTTCTCGTCGTGCGACTGCTCGACGGCCGCGGCCATGACTCGCGCCGGGCCGACGCCGTAGCTGCCGCCGATGAGCGGCGTCTCGGTTCCGTCCTCGTCGAGGAACGTCGCGCCGAGGGGGGTCGAGTAACGGTCGTTGAACTTGAAGATGTGGCCCACCTCGATGGCGATCTGAAAGCGAAGCGCTCCACCGCAGACCGGACACCCGTCGCCCTCCACGGCCTCGCGAATGTCCGCGAAGCGCGGCTGGTAGTCGCGGCCCGCCTCGACGCCGAGCAGGTGCCAACCGTCCCGGTTCGCGCCCGCGACGAACTGGCCGTCGCGCAGCGCCTCGTCCGCGACGATCTCCACGTGGATGCCGACGGGACCGAGAGAACCGCCGCCGGCCCCGAACGCCGCGCGGATCTCCTCGTCCGTGGCGGGGCGATAGTCGCTTCCGAGCGCAGCGACCATCTTCGACTCGGACAGGCGATCGTCGCCGCGAACGAGCCCGAGGACGAGCGTTCCGTCCATCTTCAGGACGGGCATTGCCTTGGATGTCGCCGCCGAGTCGACGCCTAGCATCTCGGCGAGTGCCTCGATGGTCGTCACGCCGGGCGTTGCGACCTCTTTCGGAGAGTCGAGCCGCTCAGGGAACTCCGGGGCACGAGGCAGTCCGCGTGCGACCTCGAGGTCTGCCGCGAAGTCGCCGTTCTCGCACGTGACGAGCGTGTTCTCGCCGGAGCCGGACGGTGCGAGGAAGTCGACCGACTCCTTCCCGCCCATCATCCCCGACTCCGCCTGGACGGCCGAGTACTCGAGCCCGGCGCGCTGGAACATCCGGTGGTATGCCCCTTCGTTCTTGCAGAACGCGACATCCAGCCCGGCCTCGTCCCGGTCGAAGGAGTACGCGTCTTTCATTATGAACTCGCGGAGCCGAAGCAGTCCGCCGCGCGAACGGGGCTCGTCGCGTTCCTTGACCGAAAAGTGGTAGAGGAGCTGCGGAAGCTGCCGGTAGCTCGAGATCTCCTTCGCATGGAAGGTGACGGTCTCCTCGTGAGTCATCGGTAGCACGTAGTCGCGGCCGTTGCGGTCCTTCAACCTGAAGACCTCGTCGATGTGGTCGCGCTTCGTGTGCTGCCAGAGCTCGAGCGGGGTCAGGACCGGCATGAGCATCTCCTGGCCGCCGATCGCGTCCATCTCCTCGCGGATGATCTGGACGATCTTCTGGTGCACGCGCCAGCCGAGCGGGAGGAACGTCCACACGCCGGCCGCGACCTGGCGGATGTACCCGCCGCGGACGAGCAGCTTGTGCGAGACCGCTTCGGCGTCCGCCGGCGCCTCGCGCAGGGTCGGGATGAACAGTTGTGACTGCCTCGCGATCATCGTTGTCCGCCTAGGCTAGTCCAGCGGGATCAGCGAGGCCTCGGCCATGGCGAGCGCGGCGGGCTTCGCCATCTTGAGGCGCCTCGGCCGCTTCATGCCGTCGGCGAGCCAGCGGTCGATCTCGACGAAGAGCTCGTCGATGAGCGTCTCGGACGGAACCTTCTTGAGCACGCGACCGTGCGCGTAGATGAACCCGACGTCGCGTCCGCCCGCGATTCCGAAGTCCGCGTCGCCGGCCTCTCCCGGTCCGTTCACCGCGCAGCCCATCACCGCGACCTCGAAGGCCTCCGGGTAGGCGCGCAGCCGATCCTCGACCACGCGGGCGAGGTTCTCGACGCCCACGTTGTCGCGCCCACAGGATGGGCAGGCGATCATGACCGGCCCGCGCTCGCGGAGGCCGAGCGCCTTCAGGATCTCCCATGCGACCTCGACCTCCTTCACGGGGTCGGCGGTGAGCGACACACGCATCGTGTCGCCGATGCCGTCCGCGAGGAGGGAGCCGATGCCGACCGAGCTCTTGATCGCGCCCGCGAACTCCGTGCCTGCCTCCGTGACGCCGAGGTGAAGCGGGTACGGCACCTTGGCGGCGAGCATGCGGTACGCGCGGATCATCGTCGGCACATGGGTCGCCTTGACGGAGATCTTGAAGTCGCGGTACTCGAGCCCCTCGAGGAGCTCGACCTCCTCGAGCGCGGCCGCGACGAGCGCCTCGGCCTGATCCTGCTGCGCGAGCGGGTGAAGATGCTTCGGGAGTGATCCGGAGTTGGCGCCGATGCGCATCGGGATCCTGCCCTTCTTCGCCGCCTTCACGACTTGCTCGACCTTGTCCGGCCCGCCGATGTTTCCCGGATTGATCCGCACGGCGGCCACCCCCGCGTCAATGGCCTTGAGCGCCAGCGATGCGTTGAAGTGGATGTCCGCGATGACGGGCAGCGGCGAGAGTCGCACGATGAGCGGCAGGGCCGCAGCGTCCTCGTTCTTCGGTACCGCCACACGTACGATCTCGCAGCCGGCCGATGCGAGGGCGGCGATCTGCGCGGTGGTCGCAGCCACGTCGTGCGTCTTCGTCAGCGTCATCGACTGTACGGCGACAGGGGCGCCGCCGCCGACGGCGACGTCACCGACGCGGATCTGAACCTCGCTCGCCACGGTTGGAGCGTAGCGGCGGTGGCTAGGACAGCTTCCCGATGTCGTTGGAGAGGCCTACGAAGAAGAGGAGTAGCACGACCGCCAGGCCCACCATCGAGACGCGCTCGTAGATCTCGCGGCGCAGGAACCTTCCGCGCGCGCCCTCGATCAGCGTGAAGAGGATGTGGCCACCGTCCAGCGGCAGCAGCGGCAGGAGATTCAGGAGCGCAAGCGATAGCGAGATCAACCCGAGCACCCACAGGTAGCTCTCCGCACCGCGTTCGACGGCATCGGAAGACGCCTGCGTGATCCCGATCGGGCTCGAGACCTCGTCCCGCCCCTCGCCGGTGATCAGGCGTCCGAGCGACTTCACGATCTCCTTCGCCACGAGACCGGTCACCTCGACCGCGCGCGCCACCGCCGGGAAGAAGCCGAGCCCTTCTCCTTCGAGGCCGAAGCCGAGTCGATAGCGATCGTCGACGAGTCGCGCGGAGATTGGCCCGAGGTCGATCTCCTGGCCGTCGCGTACGACCGTGAGCGTCAGCTCCCTGCCGCCGGAATCCGCGATCGTGTCTGCGATCTCGTCGGCCTTCACCCGCCGGCCGTTGATCGCGAGGATCCGGTCGCCTTCCTTCAGCCCGATCAGCTTGGCGGGCGATTCGACCACGACGGTCTGGCCAGATGCCGTGTCGACGGCCTCGAACTCCGGCGTGACGATCGCGACTGTCCGCGTGGCCTGACCCGCAACGGTCATGAACAGGAAGGCGAAGAGCACGATCGTCAGCGCGATGTTGGCCGCGGGGCCGGCGCCGATCGCGACGAGCCGTTTCCAGGTGGCCGCCTTCCAGTACGCGTCCGACCCGAGCGCGTCGCGCAGCTCGGTGACGCCCTTCTCGGCCGAGGCCTGCGCAGCCGGCGAGACCGTTTGCCCCGCCAGTGCTTCCTCGAAGTCGTCGACGGTATGCTCGGCGAGCCTCAGATCGTCGCCCTCGAGAGCGCGCTTCACGCGATCGACGGGGCCTCCCAGCGCCGGCGCCTCCTCGACCGCTCGGGCGAACCGCCGCTCCGCGTCGTGCGGAATCGGGCGGTGCATCCCCGGGATCGTCACGAAGCCTCCGAGCGGGATCGCCCCGATCGCGTACTCGATTCCGTTGCGCGTGGTCTTCGCGATCGCGGGCGGGAACCCGACGTAGAACCGTCGCGGTCGCAAGCCGACCGCGAGCGATGCGAAGAAATGCCCCGCCTCGTGCACGAGGATGAGAAACGCCAGGCCCAGGATGGCGATGAAGAGGCTCACGTTGCCGCCGCCAGATTTCGCTCTGTGATACGCCGTGCCTCCTCGTCCACCTCGACGAGCTCGTCGAGATCGCGTGCAGAAGCGCCGTCCACCGCGCCCAGCGCGTCCTCGACGAGGCGAGCGATGTCGAGGAAGCCGATGCGACCGTGGAGGAATGCATCCACCGCAACCTCGTTGGCGGCGTTGAAGGCGCACGGATACGTGCCGCCGCGCTCTCCCGCGTCGCGAGCGAGGGCGAGCAGCGGAAAGCGCTCTGGATCGGGTGGCTCGAACTCCAGGTGGAAGGGCGACGAGAAGTCCAGCCTCGGCACCGGCGTCGCTCGGCGCTCGGGATAGGTGAGGGCGAACGAGATCGGAACGCGCATGTCCGGGTAGCCGAGGTGCGCGAGCGTCGCACCGTCGCGCAGGCGGACGAGTGCGTGAACGACCGCCGGCGGGTGCACGACGACGTCGATCCTCTCGTACTCGAGGCCGAAGAGGTAGTGCGCCTCGATCAGCTCGAGACCCTTGTTGGCAAGGGTTGCGGAGTCGATCGTGATCTTGGGGCCCATGGACCACGTGGGATGGGCGAGCGCCTCCTCCACAGTCACTGATTCGAGCTCCGCGTGCGATCGGTTTCTGAACGGCCCGCCCGACGCCGTCAGGACGACCGACTCGACTGTCTCTGTCGTCCGTCCCTCGAGGCACTGGAAGAGAGCCGAATGCTCGCTGTCCACCGGCAGGAGCCGGCCTCCTCCCCGCTTCCAGGCCGCGACTGCCAGCTCCCCCGAAGCCACGAGGCTCTCCTTGTTCGCGAGCGCGAGCGTGACGCCCCGGTCGAGCGCCCACAGCGTGGCGCCGACGCCCGCGAACCCGACGACGGCATTCAAGACGAGGTCGGGCTGCGAGGCCTCCAGTAGCTTCGGGAGGTCACCTCCGACCTGGACGTGCTCGACCGCGAGCTGCGCGGCGAGATCGTCGATCGCCTGCGTCCCGGAAGCGAGCGCGCAGACGGTCAGATCGGGGTTCGCCGCGATGATCTCGAGCGCCTGTCGGCCGATGGAGCCGGTGGCCCCGAGCAGAGCAATTCGTTTCTCGCGCACCGACGAAGGCTAACCGCGGTCGTGTTCAGGCAGCGCTATGCGCTATCGAACGCAAGAATCGTGAAGTAGGCGGCGGGTCCGGCCCAGAGCAACGAGTCGAGGCGATCGAGCATCCCCCCGTGGCCGCCGAGCACACGGCCGGAATCCTTCACCTCGAGGTCACGCTTGACCGCTGACTCGAAGAGATCCCCGAGGACTGCGGCGAGCGCGATCACGAGGCCGAGGATCAGCGACTCCGGGATCGTCAGAAACTCGTCCCGGTCGCGGTAGAGGATCACGAACGCGGTGCCGACCGCGACGAGGACGCCCCCGACGAACCCTTCCCAGGACTTTGCCGGCGAGATCGCGGGCGCCATGCGATGTCGGCCGAATGTTCGGCCGACGAAGAACGCACCCGTGTCCGCTGCAAAGACCGTGAAGAGGACGGTCATCACCGCCCAGAAGCCGAACTCCGAGATGTCCCGGATCAGGAGGAGGCAGCCGATGCCTGCACCCACCCATGCAACGCCGAGCAGCGTCACACCGAACGATGTCGTCGCGGACTGCCGGATGCTCCCGAGCCCGTAGACGGCGAACTCGAAGAAGAACGTCGCGAGCAGGCCGCCCAGCATCCATTCGAGCCCTCCGAGCTCGAGTCCCAGCAGCGTGAGCACGAAACCGAGATAGCCGCCGAGGACCAGCGGGCGCAGCTCCCTCGCCATCGCGTACAGCTCGTGCAGCGCGAGCAGTCCGCCGACGAGCGCGAGCGCGAAGAGCCACCACCCGCCCAGATAGACGAGCCCGATGACGAGCGGCAGCAGGACTGCTACCACGAGTAAACGCGACACGAGAGGGCTCATCGGCTCACCGAGCGCCGAACCGCCGGGCGCGACTCGCGAATTCCTCGACAGCGGCACGAAGCCGCTCCTCGCCGAAGTCGGGCCAGAGCGTCTCGTCGAAGACGAGCTCGGCGTACGCGGACTGCCAGAGCAGGAAGTTCGAGATGCGCTGCTCGCCCGACGTGCGGATCACGAGGTCGGGATCCGGAAGCTCGGGCGCATTGAGCCGCTTCGCCATGGCCTCTTCCGACACGTCTGCGGGCGGCACGCCGTCCGCGACGAGCGCACGCGCAGCGTCGACGAGCTCGGCCCGTCCCCCGTAGTCGAACGCGATCCAGAGCTGGAGCCGGTCGAGATGCGCGGTCTCCGTCTCGAGCCGAGCCATCTTCTCCTGCAGCTCGACGGGTACGCGGTCGCGCCGTCCGAAGAAGCGCGTGCGCACGCCCTGCCTGGCCAGGTCGGGCAGCTCGCGATCGATCGTCTCGTCGAGGAGCTCCATGATGGACTCGACCTCGGCGGTCGGACGAGTCCAGTTCTCGGTAGAGAACGCGTACACCGCGAGCGACTCGATCCCGAGGTCGACGGCCGCCTCCACCGTTCGGCGCAGCGCCCGCGCGCCCTCCCGGTGTCCCTCGGCGACAGGCAGTCCACGTCCGGCCGCCCAGCGCCCGTTCCCGTCCATGATGATCGCGACGCTCTTCGCTGCCGCTCCCGCCTCGTCCGGCAGCTTCAGACCTCCATGATCTCGGCCTCTTTCACCTTCAAGAGGTCGTCGATCGACTTCGTGTGCTCGTCGGTGATCTTCTGCACCTGCTGCTCGGCGCGCCGCTCCTCGTCGTCACCCACGTCGCCGTTCACGACGAGCTCCTTGAGATGCTGCATCACGTCGCGCCGCACGTTTCGGATCGCGACCTTGCCGTCCTCCGCGACCCGGCGAACGACCTTGACGAGATCCTTGCGACGCTCCTCGGTCAGGGCGGGGATCGGCAGCCGAACGACCTTCCCGTCGTTGGACGGCGTCAGGCCGAGATCGGACTCCTGGATCGCTCGCTCGATGCCCTTGATCGCCCCAGGGTCGAACGGCTGCACGACCAGTAGGCGCGGCTCGGGCGCCGAGATCGATGCGAGGCTCTTCAGCGGCGTTTGGGTGCCGTAGTAGTCGATGGAGATGCGGTCGAGCAGCGCCGGGGACGCACGGCCGGTGCGGATCGAGTTGAACTCGTGGTGCGTCGCCTCGATCGACCTGTCCATGCGCCTCTTCGCGTCCGCGAGGAAGTCCTCGATCGCTGCCATGCGCCCTCCTTACGGGGTCTTGATGATCGTGCCGACGCGCTCGCCGGCCGCGACACGCCGGATGTTGTCCTCCGCGAGCTCGAACACGTGGATCGGCACGCGGTTGTCCATGCACAAGGAAAGGGCGGTCGTGTCCATAACCTTCAGTCCGCGCTCGATGGCCTCGAGATGCGTGAGCTCGGGAATGAAGCGTGCATTCGGATCCTCGTTCGGGTCGCCGTCGTACACGCCCTGCACCTTGTTCTTCGCCATCAGGATCGCCTGGGCGCCGATTTCGAGCGCACGCAGCGCCGCGGCGGTGTCGGTCGTGAAGAACGGATTCCCCGTACCCGCCGCGAAGATGACGACCCGATCCTTCTCGAGGTGGCGGATCGCCCGCCGGCGGATGTACGGCTCCGCGACCTCGGAGACCGCGATCGCCGACTGCACGCGGGTATCTACCCCGAGTCGCTCGAGCGCGTCCTGCAGGGACAGCGCGTTCAGGAGCGTGGCGAGCATCCCTGCGTAATCCGCGGTCGCGCGATCCATGCCGTCCGCCGCGGCCGCCATTCCGCGGTAGATGGTCCCGGCGCCGACGACGACGGCCAGCTGCGTCCCCGCCTGGTGAACCGCCGCGATCTCCTCCGCGATCGCGACGACGGTCTTCGGGTCGATGCCGTACTCGCGTCCGCCGAGCAGCGCCTCTCCGGAGAGCTTCAGCAGCGCACGGTGAAACCGCGTGCCTCGCTCGGTCGCCTCAGCCTGTGCGACCTCGTCCGTGCTCGTGCTCACCTCACGTGCCCGCGACGGAGATGCGCACGAACCTCGCGACGGACGCGCCTCCGTCGGCGAGAGCCTGGCCGACGGTCTCCGACGGCTCGTGGATCCACGCCTGCTCGACGAGAGCACCACCGGGCACTGCTGCGAAGAAGCGCTTGTTCAGCATGCCGTCGACGATTCTCTCGCGTGCGGCCTCCGGCTTCGACTGCACGTCCTCCGTGTTCTCGTAGATCGAGCGTTCGGCGGCGATGACGTCGGCGGGGACATCGTCCCGCGTCGTCCACTCGGGCGCCGCGAAGGAGATGTGCATCGCGAGCTGGCGAGCGAGTTCCTCGGAGCCTCCTTCCAGCTCGACGAGGACCCCGATCTTGTTCGCCGGCGGATGTGCATAGGCTGCGAGGACGTTGCCATCCGGCGCCTCGAAGCGCGTCGGGCTCACGATCACGATGTTCTCGCCGAGCTTCGCGACGAGCTCGATGCGCTCGTCCTCGAAGCTCTCTGCAGAGTCGGATCCATCGGCGTGGACCGCGCGCAGCACCTTGATTGCGAACTCCTGGAACTCGTCGTTCTTCGACACCGGCTCCGTCTCGCAACCGATGCCGACGATCGAGCCGACGTTTCCGTCGATGATGAAGCCGACGAGGCCCTCGGTGGTCTCTCGCCCGGCGCGCTTGCCCGCAGACGCCATCCCGCGCTCACGCAGGAGGGTCCGGGCAGCGTCGAGATCGCCGCCGGTCTCCTCGAGAGCGCGCTTGCAGTCCATCATGCCCGCGCCCGTCGCGTCGCGAAGCTGCTTGACGAGCGATGCGCTGATCGTCGTGCTCACTCGCTCTCGCCTCCTTCCGCAACCGCAGCGGTCTCGAGCTCGGGCTCGGGTTCGGGCGCCGAAGCGGCTTCCGGCGTGTCCTCGGCAGGAGCCTCTGTCTTCGCGGGCACGGCGGCTGCGGGAGCAGCCATCTCGGCCGCGCTGACCTTCGTGCGCCCAGCCGCGGCACCGTCCGCGACGACGCGCGCCACGAGATCGCAGGAGCGAATGGCGTCGTCGTTGCCGGGGATGACGAAGTTCGCCTCGTCGGGATCGGCATTCGTGTCGACGAGGCCGATGACCGGGACGCCGAGGCGATGCGTCTCGCGTACCGCGAGTTGCTCCTTCTTCAGGTCGATGACGAAGACGGCGTCCGGCTGGCGCTTCATGTCCGCGACGCCTCCGAGGTTTGCGTCGAGCTTCTCGAGCTCGGCCTCCATCGCCATGCGCTCCTTCGGCGGCAAGAGCTCGAGCTGCCCGTCCGCCTTCAGTCGGCGAAGGTCGTGCAGGTAAGCGATGCGCTCGGAGATCGTCTTCCAGTTCGTGAGCAGGCCGCCCAGCCAGCGGTTGTTCACGTACGGCATCCCGACGCGCGTCGCATGCTCGGCGACCGCGTTCTGCGCCTGCTTCTTCGTCCCGACGAAGAGGATCGTCCCGTTTCGCTCGGCGACGTTACGCGCGAAATCGTGTGCCCCCTCGAGCAGCTCCTGTGTCTTCGTGAGGTCGATGATGTAGATCCCGCCGCGTTCACCGAAGATGTAGCGGCGCATCTTCGGATTCCAGCGGCGTGTCTGGTGACCGAAGTGCACGCCGGCCTCCAGCAGCTCTCGCATCGTGACGACTGACACGCGATCAGCCCCTTTCCGGTTGGTTGACTGTGATGCACCGGCGGGCCGGGCGGAACCGCGCGCAGAGCGACGGCACCCCCGCCTCGGCTGATCACCGGGTCGAAGGGACGAAAATGCGATCGGATTCTAGCGGCCGCTCGGCACCTTGTGACACTGTGTCACCTGGTCAGCGATCGCGCGCGCTTGAGCGCGCCGGCGAGATCGGCGGGCAGCGCTGACCGGATATCGAGTCCGGCGGCCGTCACGGGATGCTCGAACCGCAGGCGATGCGCGTGCAGGAACTGCCTCACGAGTCCGAGATCGCCCTCCACGCCATAGACAGGGTCGCCGGACACGGGGAGGTCGATTGCCGCGAGATGGACCCGGATCTGGTGGGTGCGTCCCGTCTCGAGGCGTACGTCCAGGAGGGCGTGCTCCGGCATCGTCTCGACGACCTCGAACCACGTTACGGCGTCGCGTGGTTCCTCCGTGTTCAGTGAGCGTCGCGTCGGATCACGCCGATCGCGTCCGATCGGGGCGTCGATCCGCCCTGTCCGCGACTGCGGCCTCCCACGCACGAGCGCGAGATAGCGTCGCTCGACCTCTCTCCGTCGGATCGCGGCCCGGAGCGCTTCGAACGCCGCTTCCGTTCGAGCAACGACGAGCAGCCCTGACGTTTCACGGTCGAGGCGGTGGACGATCCCAGGGCGCTGCGGGTCGTCACCGCCGACGGCACCAAGCGTCACCAGCTGGGCGGCGAGCGTGCCGACTGACGTTCCGGCTCCCGGGTGGACCGTGATCCCTGCCGGCTTGTCAACGACGACGAGGTGCTCGTCCTCGTACGCGATCGCGACGGTCACGGCCTCGGGCTTCAGACCTCCGCTCTCGGCCGGAAGCTCCACCTCGACGACCGAGCCGGCTTCGAGCCGGTGGCTCTTGGGTCGTCGGGCACCGTCGACGATCACGGCGCCGTCGACGAGGAGCCGCTCGGCGACCGAGCGTGTCCCGATCTGGGGACATGCGGCGAGCGCGCGATCGAGCCGCGACCCTGCATCGGCCTCAGCGACGGAGAAACGAAGCGTCGCCACGGCGCGCCCCGTGCATGCGGTGTGAGCGATCCCCGAGGACGAGCGCAGCGAAGAGGATCGCGACGCCGACGACGATGAACGTGTCGGCGAGGTTGAACGCAGGCCAGGCGTCCAGATCGAGGAAGTCGGTCACGTGCCCTAGGCGTACGCGGTCGATGAGGTTCGAGATGCTTCCGCCGAGCACGAGGCCCAGCGCGACCGGAAGCACGGGGTGGCGCCGACCCGAACGCGCGAAGAAGACCAGCATCGCTCCGACGGCGACCGCGGTGACCGCGATGACGATCGAGGTGCGGCTCCCGAACAACCCGAACGCGATCCCCGAGTTCTGCACGTGGTGAATCGAGAACGGCCCCACGAGGTCCACGCTCTCGCCGAGCGCCAGCGTACGCCCGACGGCCTGCTTCGTGAGCTGGTCGGCGGCAATCGCCGCACCTGCCACGATCAGGAGAACGAGCCACTGGGCCCTCGATGCGCCGAGCGAGCGCTCGGCGGACGAGACGGGCTGCAGGGCGTTCGCCGTCGAGCCGATACGAACGTCGACCCTAGGAACGTCGGACCTTGCGGGCTCGCTCAGGTCCGCTCCTGCGCGCGCTTGTCGTCGATGCAGAGCGTCGCGTACGGCACGGCGGCGAGGCGCTCCTCCCCGATCGGCCCACCGCAGCTCATGCACAGACCGTACGTCCCCTCGTCGATCCGCGCGAGCGCGGCGTCGATCTCCACGAGGAGATGTCCGGCGTTCTCCTCGAGCCCTCCGTCGAGCTCGCGCATGTACGTCTCCGATGCGCTGTCGGCGAGGTGATCTCCCGACCCGATCGCGAGATCGCCGGTCTCGTCGAGCAGCGACCCGTCGTGATGCACAGTGGCCACCGCGTGCAGGAGGCGGGCCCGCTCGTCCTCGAGAGCGCGGCGGAACCGGTCGAGATCGAGGCCGACCGTCATCGGGGTGCCTCCGCGGCGGCGGCGAGTCGCGCGTCGGCGGTCTCGCTCGACAGTCCGTCGAGCTCCACCACCTTGTCCCGAGACGCCGTCCCCGACGTCAGCTCGAGATCCCGGCGTGATACGGCGAGCGCATCCGCGAGCAGCGCGAGGACGGCGCTGTTGGCCTTCCCGGCCTCTGCGGGAGCCGCCACGCGGATCTTCCAGGCATCGCCGTAGCGTCCGACGATCCCTGGCCTGGTTGCGCCGGGAACGACCCGTAGCCGAATCGTCGTGCGGAGGGCCATGACGGCCCAAGGATATCCGCCGCTAACCGGCGACCTTGCGTATACCGCTGTCGGTGACCTCTTCGACCGGTGTCGGTCGAGACACCGCAGACGGTGGAGCCTCCTGCTCTTCCTTGTCCTCGTCACCCGGCCGCTCGCCCAGCGAGTCGAACGCGGCGCGCAGCTGCGCGCGGATCTTCACGATGTCCTCCTCGAGGCGGCGCTTCTCCGCGGCGGCCTCGCGCGCGACACGCCTCGACTCGGCGTGCGCTTCATGGACGATGAGATCCGACTCCCGTCGCGCTTGCTCCTTCATGTCCTGCGCGGCGCGCTCGGCGGAGACGAGCGTCGACCGGAGGAGCGTTTCGAGCTCACGGTGCTTGGCGGCCTCCGCCTCGAGCTCCTCCAGCCGGTCGGAGAGGTCGGCGCGCTCGCGCCACACTCCCTCGAAGCTGTCGGCGATCTCCTCGAGCAGCTGGTCGACGGGGCGGCGGCGATACCCACGCAGCCACGCCCGTCTCAGCTCGACATGTCTGATTTCGACTGGAGTGAGCGGCATCTGACCTCCTACAGCAGAGCCCCGATCAGGGCGTTGACGAGCTCGGCCGCAACGAGCAGGACGACGATGGCCACGAGCGGCGAGAGGTCGAGTGGCCCAAGCGTCGGGATCCGGCCTCGAAAGAGGCCCAAGTATGGACGACAGACTTCGTCCAGGAATGTTTGCAGAGTTGTGACCACACTGGAATAGGGCAGCTGGACCCACGAGAGCAGGACGTACGCGATGATGAAAAGGATGTAGATCGAGGTGAACACGCGCACGAAGCTCTGCAGCGCCGACGCCGCGTCCGCAAGGAGGCCGAGAAAGGCATACGCGCCCATCGGACGCGTGTTCGCCACCCCGACTGAGGTTCCTCGTTGCGTCTACTGCTGAGGGAACCTCCGGTTCCCTCAGACTCCCTGCACTGGACCGCCTCGCGGACAGGGCGCTCAGCGCCTTCCGCGAGCCGTAAGCGCTTCACGCCTGGTTGTAGAACCCGCCGCGCTCGATCGCACGCGCGCGTTCCTCGGCGGACAGCTCCACGTCACGTGGTGTGAGCAGGAAGACCCTGTCTGCGACACGCTGCATGCTCCCGTCGAGCGCATACGTCAGACCGCTCGCGAAGTCGATGAGCCGCTTCGAGAGCTCCGTGTCCGCACCCTGAAGGTTGAGGATCACCGGAATCTGGGCCTTGAAGCGATCCGCGATCTGCTTGGCGTCGTTGAACGCACGGGGCGCGACGAGGTGGACCTTCGCGGGCGCGGGAGCCGACACGCTCCGCAGCCGTGAGCGCTCGCGACGCGGCGCAGGCCCCCCCTCCGCGGACTCCCACTCGTCCATTTCGGCCGCGCTCGGGAGCCGTCGGACGTTGCGTCGGTCGCGACGGCTGTGGCTCTCCGCGAGCTGCTCGCTCGTCTGCAGGCCGTCGTCGTCCCACTCCTCGTCCTCGGCAATGCCGAAGTAGACGAGCGTCCTGTTCCAGAGGTCGCTGAAGCCCATAACCGCGGGATACTAGCCCTCGCCGGTGCCGAAGATCGTCTCGCCCACCCGCACCAGCGTTGCACCCTCCTCCACGGCGACGCGGTAGTCCTGAGACGTCCCCATGCTCAGATCGGAGAGCCCTTGCTGGTCTGCGAGCTCGCGGAGACGCCGGAAGTACGGACGCGACGACTCCGGATCCGCCGTCAACGGCGGCATCGTCATGAGCCCCCGGATCAGCGGGTAGCGCTCGACGAATCCTGAGATCTCGTCCGGGTCCACACCCGACTTCGAGGCCTCTCCCGAGAGGTTGACCTCGAGCAGAGCCGGGATCGTGAGCCGCTGCGCGGCCGAGTCGGAGCCGAGCGAATGAACGAACTCGCAGAGCTCGTTGACGACCTTCACCTTGTTCGACTGGAGGTGGCCGATGAAGTGCCACCTGAAGGCCGAGCCGTACAGAGCGTGCTTCCGCTCGAGATCCTGCGCGCGGTTCTCCCCCACGACCTCGACCCCGGCCTCCGCGAGTGTCGCCATGCCTTCAGGCGACACGTACTTCGTCGCGACCACGACCGTCACGCCCGGGCCCACCTCCGCCCGCACGCACGCGTAGCGCTCCGCGATCGCGCTCGAAGGAGCGATGGTCATACCGGAGAGGTGGCGGCGACGAGCTCGCGGGCGGCGGCCAGCTCGGCTTCTCGCCCAGCGAGCTCACCGTTGAGCTTTCGCCTCCGGATCTCCCCGAGGATGTCTCCGATCCGTGGCGATTCCTCGAGACCCATGGCAATGAGGTCCGCACCGCCGATCTCGAGCCGCACGTCCCGGAGGCGGCCGAAGTACTCCCGCAACTCCGGCCGCTCGGCGTGGGCGAGCGCGAGCAGGGGTGCGTCCGGAGCGAACGCATCTGCGAGCGCGACGACCTCCGCCGGCTCGAGCGACTCCGTCTGGAGTCGCTCGACGATCCGCGGCGCGACGGTGACGCCGCCCACGATGCGCTCGACGTCCCGCCGTCGCACCTTCAGGCGTTCGAGCCAGTCGTATGCCTCCTCGGAGGTCAGCTCGCGGGCCAGTGCGGCGATACCGATTCGCCAGGCAGGGACCTCGACCCCGAGCTCGTCGCGCAGCGAAACAGAACGTGCGAACAACTCAGCCGCGGCTTCGTCGCCGCGGAGGTGGGGATGGATCGCGCGGTCTGCGCCGAGCTCGCCGAGTCGGCGGATGCCCTCCGCGGCGCCGGGATCCTCGAGCAGCGCCTGCAGCTCGTCACGAAGCCGCGAGGACGACAGGTCGCCGACCAGGCCCATCTCGATACAGGCGCGCACGAGTCGCGTCGTGTGCTCGTCGAAGCGGAACCCGTAGCGCGCCTCGTAGCGGATTCCGCGAAAGATGCGCGTCGGATCGTCGATGAAGGACAGGTTGTGGAGAACGCGCAGGATGCGAGCGTCGAGATCCGCCCGCCCTCCGAACGGGTCGACGAGACGCCCGAGGTCCCCGGCCGCGAGCGACGCAGCCATCGCGTTGATCGTGAAGTCACGGCGGAAAAGATCTTCCCGGAGACCGGCGCGCTCGACCGTGGGCAGCGCCCCGGGCGCGTCGTAGAACTCCGTGCGGGTGGTCACGACGTCGATCCGGTCGTCCTCGCCGTAGGAGACGATCGAGGTCCCGAACTTCTCGTGCGGCGTCGCGCGCCCCTGGAGCACGTCGGCAAGCAGGTAGGCGAACGCGATCGCATCGCCCTCGACGGCGATGTCGACGTCGAAGGACTCCTCGCCCAGGAGGATGTCGCGGATCGTTCCGCCGACGAGATAGACGCTTTCGGCGCGCTCTCCGAGCGCACCCACCGCGTCCACGATGGCGCGGAGGCGAGGGTTGGCGCGGAGCTGCTCCGCGAGGCTCGCCGTGTCCTCGGACGGCCGCACGGCCGTTCCCTCGAGCTCGCGGAGGAGGTCGGCGCGGCTGACGACGCCGACGAGCACGTCGTCTCGGAGAACTGCGACCCGCCCGTCCTCGGCGGTCGTCACCAGCGCTCGGAGCTCGGCCAGCGTCGCCTCCTCCCCCGTCCGCACGACGTGGCTGCTCATGATCCCTCGCACGGGTGCGTGCGAGAGCCCGTGGCCGATCGCCTTGTCGAGATCCTCCCGACTGACTCCGCCGGCAAGCCGGCCGTCGTCGACGATGAAGACGCCGCTCTGGCCGTGACGCTGGCAGAGCCTCATGGCTTCGCCCACGGTCGAGTCGAGCCGGACGACTCGCGGGGGCGTCGACATCACGTCCCGCGCCAGCCGGGTAGCAGCTCGCGTACGCCGAAGGGCGTCGACGGCGTGCTCCCGCGCCGCGTCCAGATCGAGGCGAGAGATCGCCGAGGCCGCCTGTGCGTGTCCCCCGCCTCCGAAAGCCTCGGCGACGGCCGCGGCGTCGACCGATGTGGACCGGCTCCGAACCACGACGAAGACCCGCTCGTCCATCTCGACGAGGAGGACGAGCGCCCGCGCATCCGTGAGATCGACGATCTTGTGCGCGAGGTTCGAGATCCCGTCCACGTACTCGGGCCAGCGAACGGCGGCGAGCAGCACCTCGTCGCCCCCGACTTCGACCGGCTCGAGCCGCTCCATGAGGTGCTTCAAGAGCTCGCGCTCCGCGGCGGCAAGCGGCGTGTGGAGGTACTCGCCGACGAGATCCTGGCGTGCGCCGTGCCGGAGACACCACGAGAGTGCGTCGACGTCGCGCTGCGTCGTCGTCGCGTGGGTGAGCGATCCCGTGTCCTCGTGGATCCCGAGCGCGAATGCAGTGGCTTCGAGCTCCGTGGGCGAGAGCTCGCGCTCCGCGACGATTCCGACCAGCGTGGTCGTCAATGCTCCGTCGGTCGACAGCAAGGCAGCGTCCTCCGACACCCACTCGGGGACTCCGTGCTCGCCGTGGTGGTCGAAGAGGACCTTCTCCACTCCCGGGTCCAGGGCGACACTCTCGAGCTCGCCGAGGCGCGACGCGCTCGAGACCTCGACGACGATGAGACGACGAATGGCGTCCAGGTCGAGCCGATTCACCTCGGAGACGGCACCGAGCTCGTCGGCGTGGAGGCGGTAGAAGTCGCGGACGTTCCGGTTCAGCGTCGCGATGGCGACGACCGCGTCCGGGTACAGAAGACGCGCAGCCAGCATCGCACCGAACGCGTCGAAGTCGGTGTTCCCGTGCGTTGCGATGACCTGCTCGGCCCGCATGAGCGCATTGTGCCCCGCCTCAGAGCGTGATCCTGTAGCGGACCTCGCGAACGGAGCTTCCGAGCCAGTCCTGCTCCACGGTGGCCCCGTCGGCACTCCAGCCCGCACGCTCGTAGAACCTGCGCGTTCGCGGGTTGTCCTCGAGCACCCACAAGACGGCTTCGACGAAGCCCTCGTCGCGAAGTCGATCGAGCGTCGCCGTCATGAGCGCACGCCCGATGCCGCTTCCCCAGTCGTCGGGGTCCACGTAGATGGTGAAGAGCTCACCCAGCTGCGGGTCGTCGCCCGGACGGGCTGTGCCGAGGGACGAGAAGCCCAGCACGCGGCCGCCTCGCGATGCGACGAACGCGGCCGTCCGGGCGGGTTGCTCCGTCAGAAACCGGCCCCACCGCAAGGCGTCCTGGTTCTCGGAAATCGAATCGAGCTGCTCGCGGGTGAAGATGTGGCTGTACGCCTCTCCCCAGGAGCGCCGCCGGACCCGGGCGATGCCTGGCGCGTCCTCGGCCGTGGCCGGCCGGACGAAGAACAGCTCAGACGTGTGCGATCGCCTCGATCTCGACGAGCGCGCCGCTCGGGAGGCCAGAGATCTGCACCGTCGAGCGTGCAGGCGGCCGGTCTCCGACGTGCCGCGCGTACACCTCGTTCATCGCGGCGAAATCGTCCAGATCCATGAGGAACACCGTCGTCTTGACGAGCTCGTCGAGGCCGCTCCCCGCAGCGTCGAGGATCGCGGCGAGGTTCGTCATGATCTGCTCCGTCTGCTCGGCGACACCGACGCCGGCGAGGGCTCCGGTCTCAAGGCTGATGCCGAGCTGACCTGCGACGAAGACGAGGTCGCCGACGCGGATCGCCTGGTTGTACGGCGCTCGCTGAAACGGCCCGGGTGCCCGATCGGTGCTGATGACCTCCTTCTCGGCCACTATCCCTCCCCTCCGGTTGCGCGTGCAAGCGCGATGCCGAGCGCCTTGAAGATGGCGGACATGACGTGCTGCGAGTTCTCGCCCTCGATGAGCCGCACGTGGATCGTGAGGCCGGCCGTCTCGGCGAGCTCGTCGAGGAACGTCGCCGCGAGGTCGGTCTGAAGGCCGCCCGCTCGCGTGGACGAGAGGTCGACGTTGGAGACGACGAGCGGGCGCCCCGAAGCCTCGACGACGACCATCGCAAGCGCCTCGTCGGCAGGCGCGATGCCGAAGCCGCGACCTGCTCCTTCGGCCTGGAGGAGTGGCAGGAGCGCCTCGCCGAGCGCCGCGCCCGCGTGCTCGACCTCCGCCTCGGGATCGTCCGGTGCGATCTCGAGGCTCAGCCCGAACCCTGCGGCCGTACCGAGCTCCTCGAGCAGGTGGTCGAGCACCGCGATTCCGGTCGCAACGCGGCTCTCGCTCCCGGCGAGGTCGATCCGCGCGGCACCGGTGCTCGTCACAGGTCGCTGCGCTCGATGGCCGCGCCGAGATCGCGCAACCGCTCGTCGATGCGTTCGTAACCGCGGTCGATCTGGCCGATGTTGCCGATCGTGGACGTCCCCTCGGCACACAGCGCCGCGATCAGCATCGCCATGCCCGCCCGGATGTCCGGGCTCTCGAGCCGTTGCCCGTAGAGACGTGCGGGCCCGGTGACGACGGCGCGATGCGGGTCGCAAAGGATGATGCGAGCGCCCATCGCAACGAGCTTGTCGACGAAGAACAGACGGCTCTCGAACATCTTCTCGAAGATCAACACGGTTCCGTGTGACTGCGTCGCGCAGGTCAGCGCGATCGACGTGAGGTCGGCCGGGAACGCCGGCCAGACGCCGCTGTCGATCTTGGGGATCTGTCCTCCGAGGTCGTCGACGACGTGCAGGTCCTGCTCGGGAGGAACGTGCACGCTCGTGTCGCGGATCTCCATGTCGATTCCGAGCTTGCGAAATGCCGGGACGATCGAAATCAGATCGTCGGGCTCGACGTCCTCCACCACGACGTCGCCGCCGGTCGCTGCAGCAAGACCGACGAAGCTCGCAACCTCGATGTGATCTGGGCCTATCCGGTACTCGCCGCCCCGCAGCTCTCGCACTCCACGGACGCGGAGGACGTTCGAACCGATCCCGTCGATCTGTGCGCCGAGCGAGACGAGGAAGCGGCAGAGATCCTGGATGTGCGGCTCGCAGGCCGCGTACCCGAGGACGGTCTCTCCCTCGGCGAAGACAGCGGCCATGATCGCGTTCTCCGTACCCATGACCGACGCCTCGTCGAGGTAGAGCCGCTTTCCGCGCAGCCCCTCGGTCCGCATCTCGTACGCCCCGTTCAACTCGACAGCGACCCCCAGCTCCTGGAAGGCGTGGATGTGTGTGTCGAGACGGCGCCGCCCGATGACGTCTCCACCGGGAGGCGGCACGGTTACCCGACCGAAACGGGCGAGCAGCGGGCCTGCGAGCAGGAACGAGGCGCGAATCTCGCGTGCTAGCTCCGCGTCGAGATCGGTCTTCTCCACTCCATGCGCGTCGACCCGGACGTCGTTCGGCCCGGTCCACTCGGCGTCGGCGCCCAAATCCGAGAGGAGCTCGACCATCGTCTCGACGTCGCGAATGCGCGGGACGTTCGAGAGGCGCACTTCTTCGGACGCGAGCACGCACGCCGCGAGGATCGGAAGCGCGCCGTTCTTGTTCCCGGACGCGCGCACGGTCCCGCTCAGGGGGCGGCCGCCTTCGATCACGAAGGACTGCATCGCGCCGGCAATGCTACTCGCGGTCTGTAGCTCGCTCACCGTGTCAGCTGGCGTTCGAGGTGCTCGATCCGCAGCGTAGGCACCCGCCCGGCTGGCTCGAAGCCGAGCACCTGGGCGTAGAACGAGAGCTCCGCTTCCAGGGAGCCCGCGATGTACTCCGCCTTGCGAAAGCCGTGCCCCTCGCCTTCGTACAGGAGATAGGCATGCGGCACTCCGCGCTCCCGGAGTGCCGCGACGATTGTCTCGGCCTGTCGCGGCGGAACGACACGATCTTCCGATCCCTGCAGGACGAGCATCGGGGTGGTGATCTGGTCCGTGAAGTGGATGGGGCTCCGCGCCCTGTAGAGGTCGGCGCGCTCCGGGTACGGCCCGACCAGCGTGTGCTCGTATTGCAGCTCAAACTTGTGCGTCTCGCCGCCTGAGAACTGCTCCAGGTCGGCGATGCCGAAGTACGTCGTGCCGGCAGCGAACTCGTCCGTGTACGTGAGCGCGCAGATCGCCGTGTATCCGCCCGCGCTCCCCCCGGTGACGAGGAAGCGCTCGGCGTCGGCTTCGCCCTGATCGGCGAGATATCTCGCCGCATTCACACAGTCCTGGAGGTCGACGACGCCCCATTGCCCGTTGAGTCGCTCGCGGTACTCCCGGCCGTAGCCCGTCGAGCCCCCGTAATTGACGTCGACGAAGGCGAAGCCGCGGCTCGTCCAGTACTGCACCGCAAGGTTGAAGATCGCCGTCGCGTTGCCCGTCGGGCCGCCGTGGCACTCGACGATCAGCGGGGGCCGTTCGCCTTCCGGCGCCTCGAAGTCCGGACTCGCGGGAGCATAGAAGAGCGCGTGCGCGATGAGTCCTCCCTCGGTGCGGAAGTCGATCGCGCGCGGAACGGACAGGTACGCGGTCGGGACCGGGACGTCGACGCTCGTGCGCAGCGTCTCGGTTGCACCGGACTCGAGGTCGACGCGGACGACGCCGTTCGGGATCGTCGAGGACCCAGCGACGATGACGATGACGTCGCCGTCCGCATTCACGTACGGCGTGCCCCAGAGGGAGTCGAGCTCCACGTCGAGCCTGTCGAGCCCGCCCGTCGCGGGGTCGAGCACCGCGAAGCTCGTGAAGCCGTCGGAGTCGTACGCGCACACGATCCGCCCGTCGCCGAGGAGAGCGAACGAACGCGCACCGAACAGCCACGCCGGATATCCGAACTCGGCTTCCGCCGCGTGTAGCACATCGCGCGTGCCGTCCTGGACGCGCTCGAGGTTCCACCAGCCGCTGCGGTCGCTTGCGAAGACGAGCTCGCCCCCACCTCCCCACTCCGGCTGCCAGATCGACTCCGATCCGTCTGCGCCGGCGACGTGCTCGACGTTCTCGACCTCGCCGTCTGCCGTCAGATCGGCGACGTACAGCTCACATCCGTCCCAGGGCAGCCACGGGAGGTTCCAGGCCAGGAAGCACAGCCGGGACCCGTCCGCAGAGATTCGAGGGTTCGAGTAGAAGTCGCGGCCGCCGACGATGACGCGCGGCTCGCCGGAGCCGTCGGTCGGGATCGCGACGATCTCATTCCCCACGTCGGCCGACCGATCGCTCTCGGCATGACGTTCCCGGACGCCGATCCAGAGCGAGCCGTCCGGTGTGATCCGGCCGTCCGCGTAGCGATGCCGCCTGCCCTCGACGGCCGGCGTGATCGGAGCGGGCTCGCCTCCGGGGTCGACCCGGTAGAGGCGCTGGTCGTCGAAGCCCGACACGAACGCGGCCCCCTCGTGAACGCAGTAGGCACCTCCCCCGTACTCGTGAACGGACGTCCGCACGTTGAACCCGCTCGGGACGACGTCCTGCGGCTCGCAGCCCGGATCGAGCCTCACGAGGACGACTCTCCCGCCCTCCGCCGCACGGCCCTCGAGCCACCAGACGGTGCCACCCTCGATCCACGGCATCGACAGCCGCACCCCTGCCTCCGCGACCATCTGCGCGGAGATCGGCGAGGCCCAGGTCCCGTACGGCGCGACGGTCTTCTGAGTGATCTGGGGGTCCAACGGCGGCGGCTATGGTACTGCGCCATGCGGCCGACCCGTGAGCAAGCGTGGGACACCCTCA
>JBMDXR010000021.1:0-1503 GCA_048594925.1 Gaiellaceae bacterium | reverse complement strand
TATACCGGCCGGGAGCGCCGGGTCGACCATAAGTCGATCGCCGATCGGCTCGAGGCCGAGCATCGTTCGCAGGAAGAGCAGCGGCGCTCCAGTCGACCAGGCTTGAGGGCTGCAGGCGGTCGGGTACTGCACCGGGTTCTTCGTCGCTCTGCGGTCGTAGCCGGCAAACGCTTCGGGCAGTCGCCCGTCGAAGAACACTGCGGCGTCGAGAATGCCAGCCGCGATCTGTGCCGCCTCCTCCTTGAACCCGTACCGGCGCAGACCCCACGCGATGAACGAGTTGTCGAACGGCCACACCGTGCCGACGTGGTAGCCGACCGGGTTGTAGCGGCCTTCGCCCTCGGCCATCGTCCGGATTCCCCAGCCGGAGTTGAGTCGTCGGTTGAGCAAGTGACGGGCGATTGCCTTTGCCTTCGACTTGTCGACGATGCCGCTCCAGAGCAGGTGGCCGATGTTCGAGGTGAGCGCATCGACCTGGTTGCCATCCTCGTCCAGCGCCAGCGCGAAATACTGACCGTCCTCGATCCAGAAGTCGCGGTTGAAGCGACGCTTCAGATCTGCCGCCTGCCGTTCGAGCTCGTCGGCGAGGGTCCCGTCCCTCCAGATCTCCCGAGCGAGACGTGCGCCTCTGACTTTCGCGTCGTAGGCGTAGCCTTGCAGCTCACACGTGGCGCGAGGGAATCCCGGGAGTCGGCCGTCGCGATAGGAGATCGAGTCCCAAGAGTCCTTCCAGCACTGGTTCTCGAGCCCGCTCTCCTCGTTGCGGCGCCGGTACGAGACGTAGCCGTTACCCATCAGATCTGCGTACTCGTCGATCCAGCGAAGCGCGGCCCGGGCCTCTTGCTCGTACTCTCTGACGAGCTTCCGGTCACCCGTCCAAAGCTCGTACTCGTCGAGCAAGACTACGTAGAGAGCGGTCGCGTCTGCGCACCCGTAGTAGGGCGAGTGAGGCCGGTCTTCGAACGCGGTCATCTCGCCGTAACGCATCTCGTGGAGGATCCGGCCGGGGTCCTCGTCGCGGAAGTCGTCGACGCGCGTTCCCTGCCAGAGACCAAGAACTCGAAGCGTCGTTGCGGCGAGCTCGGCCGCGAACGGCAAGGCTTGCAGGCTGGTGAAGATGCTGTCGCGGCCGAAGATGGTCATGAACCACGGCAGGCCGGCCGCGGGGAGGCTCTTCCCGCGCATGATCGGCGGCGAGAACCGCAGTGCCGCTAGGTCGACGAGGCTCCGCTGGTATGTGCGTCTCAGCGGCTCCCAGTCGCACTCCAAGCGGGGCGCTTCGGCCATCCAGTGTTCGAGGCTCTCAGCGGCCCCTGGGCGGCGCCCTGAGGCAACGCTCGGTCGAGTCGACTCCGGGTCGACGGCGACCGCCAACTCCGTCGTCCACGACCCGTGAGGCTCGAGTCGCACGTCGAAGGTCATGCCATGCTCGTCCACCGTGGCCGGAGCTGTGGTGGAGATGGCCGTCGAACGACGGAACGTGTTCCGCGTGTATTCGAGCAG
>JBMDXR010000020.1:0-36232 GCA_048594925.1 Gaiellaceae bacterium | reverse complement strand
GGCTTCGGCTCCTCCCAGCTGCCGAAGATCTCCTTCGCCTCGTCGTTCGAGACGGATCCGGCGATGATCACGTCCTCGCCCTGCTTCCAGTTCACCGGCGTCGAGACCTTGTGCGTCGCCGTCAGCTGCAGCGAGTCGATCACGCGCAGCACCTCGTCGAAGTTACGGCCCGTCGTCATCGGGTACACGAGGATCAGCTTGATCTTCTTGTCAGGGCCGATGACGAAGACGTTGCGCACGGTCTGGTTGTCGGCCGGAGTGCGCGCCTTCGGATCTCCCTCGACCTCGGCCGGGAGCATCCCGTACAGCTTCGACACCTTGAAGTCCGCGTCGCCGACGATCGGGTAGTTGGGCGCGGCACCCTGCGTCTCCTCGATGTCCTTCGCCCAGGCCTCGTGGTCCGAGGTCGTGTCGACGGAGATGCCGATGATCTTCACGTTGCGCTGGTCGAACTCGGGCTTGATCCTGGCCATGTACCCGAGCTCGGTCGTGCACACGGGCGTGAAGTCCTTCGGGTGCGAGAAGAGAATCGCCCACGAGTCGCCGATCCAGTCGTGGAACGAGATCTCGCCTTCGGTCGTCTGGGCCGTGAAGTCAGGTGCGGTGTCGTTGATGGTCAAGCTCATCTGCTGCCTCCTCCTGGAGCCTTCGCCCCGTCGATCGAGCATGCAGAAACAGTCCGCGCTGCGGTCCCGTTTCCATGAGACGGCTGAACGCCCATCCGTCTTCCATTGTTCCAGGCAAGGGCAAATCCGCGCCGCATCCCCCAGGAGCCGGGTTGCGTCGATCGATTGCTTCGGATGCGGCGTGTGTCCCTACGTGCGCTTCCGCGCAGTGGCCCGTCCGCCCTTGCCGGCGGCCTTCTTCTGCGCGGTGGTGCCGCCCTGCTTCGAGCTGCCGCCCGATCCGGACTTCTCACCCCCGCGGCTCGAGGCGCCCGGTGAGTTCGCGATGTGCGCGGCTCGCTGCTTGGACATTCCCTTTTCCTTGAGAGCTTCGTACTGCTTCTCGTTCTTCACGCTCGGTCGCTTGTCCGGCACGTGTGCCTCCTTTCCCTGGGAGGGACGTACCGGCGCGGGGAGAACGAAAACGCGACATCCCGGTTGGATGCGCTTGTGGCAGGCAAGGTCCAGGTCAGCATGATCCGGATCGGATGCTCGGGCTGGAGCTACCCGCACTGGCGGGGAGTCCTCTACTCCAGCTCGGGACCGACGGCCGCCTGGCTGCGCGCCTACGCCGACCTCTTCGAGACGGTGGAGGTCAACGCCACCTTCTACCGGCTGCCGCGTGCGGAGACAGTCGCGCGTTGGGCTCGCGAGACCCCGGCGGACTTCTGTTTCGCCGTGAAGGCGAGCCGGTATCTGACGCATGTGAAGCGCCTGCAGGGTCTGCCTGAGGGGATCGAACGCCTAGAGGGACGCATCGCGCCGTTGCGCGACTCCGCGAAGCTCGGACCAATCCTGTGGCAGCTGCCAGCCCGTTTCCACCGCGACGAGGAGCGTCTCGCGTCCGCCCTGGCCGATCTGCCGCCGGGTCGGCATGCCTTCGAGTTCAGACATGCGAGCTGGTTCGCGGACGACGTCTACAGCCTTCTCCGAACGCACGACGTCGCGCTCGTCGTGGCGGACCGAGCGCCCGATCCGCCGAGCCCTTGGCTCGATACGGCTACTTGGTCGTACCTTCGCTTCCACCATGGCCGCGCGCGTGGTGGCAACTACTCCGCACGCCAGCTCGAAGAGTGGGCAAGACGGATCGCGGACGCGACCGGCGATGTCTACGCGTACTTCAACAACGACTGGCACGGCTATGCCGTCCACAACGCGCAGACATTGCGGAATCTCTGCGTCGCGGCTGCCTGACCAGCTCACCCCCCACCCCACACGTACCGGCCGCTCCCGGAAGAGATCGCCGATCGCGCGTCCCATCTACGTTGTCCGTTTCGCTCCGGACTAGCGACGCCCGAGGATCGCCGCCGCATCGACAGCCCGAGTTCGATAGCAGGATTCGACGGTGGCGAAGGAGACGACGTTCGAGGGGCGGGCGAAGGCGGCAGCCGAGAAGGCTGGGATGAAGGGCGAGGTCGTGACCCGAAGCGGGGTAGCGGCACGATCACCTTCCTCGCGAAGCGGCTGAAGTTCGCGAGTCGCGTTGAAACGCCTGGCGCTCGTCGGGCTCGCCGTCGTCTTCGTCGCCTTGTTCACAGAGAGGGGACGCCGGGCGCGACAGGTATACGCGAAGGAAGTCGCGTCAGGAGCGAGGCCAATCAAGGCTGTCGGCACCGCAGTCGCCGCCTTCGTCGGCTTCGCCGAGAGCGGCCCGGTCTCATGAGGACGACCAGCATCAGGATGCTCGTCGTCGGCCTCGTCATCTGGGCGGGCGCGATCGCGTGGCCGGCTGGTCGCTCCCCGGGCCTTCTGCTCGTCGCACTCATGGTCGGGCACGCCAGCTTCGGATCGATGACCGACGAGTGACCGACGGTTTCAGGCCTCCCGATGCAGGGCCGGGTAGGGCACCCAGGTAGGCACCTCATGCCCTAACCCGCCATACCCGACACGCATGACCCGCTCAACCGTGCGGATCTGGCTCCAGGCCTAGTGCCTGAATGGGCCCGCCAGGATTCGAACCTGGGACCAACGGATTATGAGTCCGCTGCTCTAACCAGCTGAGCTACGGGCCCCGCCGAACTGAGGGTATCCGACGGTTCCGGGGAGACGGGTTGCTGTCCGGCTGACAGAATGTCCATGCCGTGAAGACGTTCCAGCTCGAGCACCAGTTGCGCACCGCTGGCGGCCTCACTGTCACCGACATCACCGAAGACGTTCAAGAGGCGGTACGCCAGAGCGGGATCGCGGACGGCATCTGCTCCGTCTACTCGCCGCACACCACGTGCTCCGTCCGCGTCAATGAGTGGGAGCACGGATTCCTCGAGGACTTCGCGGTGCTCCTCAAGCGGCTCGTCCCCAGCGAGCACTACTACGCGCACGACGATTGGGATCGTCGGACCGAGAACGTCTGCGAAGAGGACATGGAGATCGGCAACGGGCATGCACACTGCATGTCCATGCTCCTCGGGCCGGCCGGCGAGTCGATACCGGTTCGCGATGGTGAGCTGTGCCTCGGTCAGTGGCAGCGCGTGCTGTTCCTGGAGCTCGATCGCGAACGCGATCGGCGCTGGCTCGTGCAGGTCGTCGGCGTCTAGCTATTCGGGCGTCACGTAGGCGGCCGTGATGCCGCCGTCCACGACAAACGCGGAGCCGTTCACGAAGGACGACTCGTCGCTCGCGAGGAAGAGCGCCGCGTTCACGATCTCGCGCGGCTTCCCGAGACGGCCCGTCGGCCAGTGGACCTGCCGGCGCTTGAACGCTGCGGTATCGTCGCCGTAGATCGCGAGCAGGAGCGGCGTCTCGACCGGGCCGGGGCACAGCGCGTTCACGCGCACGCCGTCTCGCGCGAACTGGACGCCGAGTTCTTTCGACATGGCCAATACGGCGCCTTTCGAAGCCGTGTACGAGATCTGCGAGGTGGCCGCGCCGAGGATCGCCACGAACGAGGCGACGTTGATGACGGATCCTCCTCCACGCTCGAGGAGGTACGGGATGCCGTGTTTGCAGCAGAGGAAGACACCCTTCGTGTTGACATCCTGGACGCGCTGCCAGGCCTCCACCCTCGTGTCGAGGACCGAGGCGTCGTCGGCCGGCGAGATCCCCGCGTTGTTGTACAGGACGTCGATGCCACCGTAGCGCTCCGCTGTCGATGCGTACATCCGCCTCACGTCATCCTCATCCGCGACGTTCACGCGAAGTGCGAACGCATCGCCCGGGCACTCGGACACCGTCTCCTCCGCAAGCTCGAGGTCGAGGTCGGCAGCGCAGACCTTCGCCCCCTCGCCCGTGAACACGATCGCCGCCTCGCGGCCCATCCCGCCGCCCGCGCCGGTGATGACACATACCTTCCCGTCGAGTCTCGCCATGGTCTCAGTCCTCCGTCGGGATGAAGACGCTCTTGATCTCCGAGTACCCGTCGAGCGCGTGCATGGGTCGCCGCCACTCCGCCCTCGACGGGGATCGTCTCGCCGCCGTGCTTGTCGACGGAGGTGGAAGACCTGCGCGACCATCGCGATCTCGCCGCAGGCTCCAGAGACCCGCTTGTCCACGTTCTGCGACTCGATCCGCGCCAGCTCCTCCGCGTTCTCCTCGACCAGCGTCGCCAGCCCGCCGTAGCGGCCTTCCCTCGCGCGACGGCGGCGTCAGCTTCCTCGATGCCCGCCTGCTCGAGCTCGGCGATCGGCTCCTCCGTCGCCGGTTCGAGACCGTGAGCGTCACACCCTGGATTCAAACACCTGACAGCCCACGGCTCTGTCGCATTCGCCAGATGCCGTAGACGACCCAGGCGAATACAGGGACGACGAGCAGCGCGAAGATCCAGAGCGCCTTGCCCGCGCCGGACAGCGCGGTGGGAGGCTGGCGCAACACGTCCGCGATGAAGAAGACGGACAGCGCGATGTAGATGACGAGGAACCCGAAGTAGTACACACCCTCCTCCTTGTCGCGGGAGGCGAGCCTACTTCGTACGAGCTGCGCGGTAATCCTTGGCCTGATCCACGAGCGCGTCGAAGAGTGCGGCGTCCTCGCCGGCCTCCGGATGCCACTGAACGCCGAGAGCGAAGCGGAGCGAGGGATCTTCGACCGCCTCGAGCGTCCCGTCGGCGGCCCATGCGATCTCCACGAGCCCCTCGCCGACGCGACCGAGGCTCTGGTGGTGATGCGAGGTCACGTCGGAACGGGCGCCGACGATCGAGGCGAGGCGGGAGCCGTCCTTGATCTCGACGGGATGCACCGCAAACTCACCGGGAATCTGCCTGTGGTCGTCCGTCCCGACGGTCTCAGGCAGGTGCTGGACGAGGTCGCCGCCCCGCGCGACGTTGAGCAGCTGGACGCCGCGGCAGATCGCGAGCGTCGGCATGTCCCGCTCGAGCGCAGCACGCAGGAGGGCGAGCTCGCCGGCATCTCGTCGCGTCTGCGGAACATCGGTCTCGGGGTGCGCGTCGGCGCCGTAGTGAGCCGGGTCGACGTCGGCTCCGCCGGAGAACACGATCCCGTCGAGCGCATCGAGCGTCTCCTCCACGCCGTCTTCACTGGGCGGGACGAGCATCGGTCGTCCGCCCGCCCGCTCGACGGCATCCACGTAGTCGAGCGGGATGAGCGCAGCGGGAAGGTCCCAGACTCCCCAGCGAGCCGGTTGCGCGTACGTGGTGATGCCGATCAGCGGCTTCATGCGGGCTCGGTTTCCACGATGCAGAGTGTGCCGTCCGAGCACTCCATCGCGCGACCTCTGCCGGACTCGCGGCTGACGCGCAGCACCCGCACGATCTCACCGTCGAGCTCGGTGCGTGCGCCTCGCGCTCCGTCTCCCAGCTGTGCTCGTCTTCGCGCGTGACCGTGCCTGTCCGAGCACGTTGCCCGTCAGCGCGTGCGCGCGGTCGCAAATAGCGTGAAGTTCTGCGTCGGATCCCCTTGATCGGACACGTTACATGTCATAGGTTTCTGCGTGCGCCGAGCACGGGGCGCCGGTAGGACGAAGCCCCCCGAGGAGCACTACGCGGAAGCGGAAGGTTCGTCGGGAAGGTGGACGAAAGCGTTCCCGGCTCGGCGAACTCTCCCCGCTCCGGCGCCGGCGACGCGGGCACCTCCGCTCTTTGGAGCCTCCGTCGAGCCGGCGGCTCGTGTGGCCGGGCGTTCGTGCCCGGCTCGCTTTTCTTGCCGCTTCGATCGCCAGAGCATGCACCGCGAGTCGCAGTTGCGACCTGTGTGAAAAGAAAAGATCGCAATTTGCGACAACTTCCTTCCGAGGCTCCTTGACGAGTCCCAGGAGGCCCCATAGAGTCCGCGACGCACCGAGTACGGAGCGTCCGAGGTTGATGGCTCTCCGATCGGCAGTCGCTTCGGCGGCGGTCAGTCGGAAAGCCGGACGAAGGCGCCGCCGGCTCGGTGCATTTCTTCGTACGCGCGTACGGTCGGGCGCAAGCACCGCCTCGACCGACCCATGAGCTTTGGCGGAACTTCCTCCGAATTCGACTCGGGTGGTGCATGACCTGTGACCAGCCGGTCCCTAGAGTCCGCGATGCACCGAGTACGGAGCGTCCGAGGTTGATGGCTCCCCGAGTGGTTGTCGCTTCGGCGGTGGTCAGTCGGAAAGTCGGACGAGGGCGCCACCGGCTCGGTGCATTTTTGTTGGGCGCGTATCGTCCTCCTGATGGGCCGCTTGCTCGCACTCGTCAGCGCGATCATCTTCGTCGACGCGCTCCTCTTCACCGCGTTGACGCCGCTCGTCCCCGCCTACGCGGAGGAGTTCGACCTTTCGAAGACTGGTGCGGGGCTCCTCGTCGGGGCGTTCGGAGCCGGGGCGATCTTCGGCGGGATCCCGGGTGGACTGGCGGCTGCCGAGTTCGGGCCCAAACAGGCCGTCGTGGCCGGCCTGCTGCTCCTCTCGATCGCGAGCTTCGCCATCGCCGCGGCCGACAGTGCCGTCGCGCTCGGTCTTGCGCGTTTCGTCCAGGGCTTCTCGAGCACGACAACCTGGGCGGGAGCCCTCGCGTGGATCTCCGTCAGCGCGCCGCGAGAGCGACGCGGCGAGGTCATCGGGACGGCGTTCGGGGCAGCGGTGTTCGGTGCCGTGCTCGGTTCAGTCTTCGGTGGCGTCGCCGAAACGGTTGGAGTCGGGCTCGCGTTCGGTGTCGTGGGAGTCGTGACGCTCGGCTTCACGGGGCTCGCACTGCTCGGGGACGCGGCGACCGCCGAGACCGCCTCGCTCGCCGGGCTAACGCGAGCGTTCCGCGATCAACGCTTCCTCGGCGGCCTCTGGCTGAACACGCTGCCGGCGATGCTGTTCGGGCTCCTCGCCGTCCTCGCGCCGCTGGCGCTCGCAGATGACGGCTGGAGCACCTTCTCGATTGCGTCGGTGTTCTTCGTGGCCGGCCTCGCGGAGGTCGTGATCAACCCGGTCCTCGGCCGCTTCACCGATCGCGTCGGCCGCCTCCTGCCCATCCGCGGCGCGCTGGCCGTCTCGGCCGTGGTCGCGGTCGCGCTCGCTGCGGGCACAGACGCTGTGATCCTTGCCCTGCTGGTCTGTGCCGCTGCGATCAGCTTCGGCGGCCTGTACACGCCGGGCATGTCGTTGACATCGCACCGAGCCGAGACCACCGGGCTCGCGCAGGGTCTCGCCTTCGGCGTGATGAACACCGCATGGGCGCTCGGCGCGCTCGTAGGACCGACGGCCGGGGGAGCGCTCGCGGATTCCTCGAGCGACGCCGTGCCATACCTCGTCGGCGCATCGTTGTGCGCACTCACGCTCGCAGCGACGTACCGAGTCGCAGGGAGGCTGAGGCCCCGTGCAGCGTGAGGACTGGGATCGCCGGTACGCCAAGGTGGAGAACCTCTGGTCTGCGAAGCCGAATCGTTTCCTCGTGGCCGAGGTCGCCGAGCTTCCTCCTGGCCGCGCGCTCGACCTGGCGTGCGGCGAGGGCCAGAACGCGATCTGGCTCGCCACGCTCGGATGGGACGTGACGGGTGTCGACTACTCCGAGGTCGCGATCGCGAAAGCGCGCGCACGTGCCGAGCGCGACGACGTCCACGTCGAGTTCGTGTGCGCGGATCTCCTCGAGTTCGAGCCCGAGCCGAGGGCGTTCGACCTCGTACTCCTCCTGTACTTCCACCTCCCTCCGTCCGAGCTCCGCATCGTGCTTGCCCGAGGCAGGGCCGCGCTCGCCGACGGAGGCACGATCTTGATCCTCGGTCACGACCGGACGAACATCACCGGCGGCGTCGGCGGTCCGAGCGATCCCACCATTCTGTATACGCCGGACGAGATCGCCGACCAGCTCTCGGAGCTCGAGGTCCTGAAGGCGATACGGGTCTTCCGCGACGTCGACGGAGAGGACCGCGACGCCATCGACGCTCTCGTCAGAGCCAGGCGAGCCTAGGCGCGCGGCTTCTCGAAGGGGCCTTCGCGGAGCAGGCGGCGAAACTCGGAGAACTGCCCCGTCTTACCGACTGCGACGAGCCTGTCGCCCCTCTGGATGACGTCCTCCGGCTGTGCGCCGCTGACGGGCTCGGGCTCACGCAGGATCGCGATCACCGTCACTCCGGTGCGCGCTCGCAACCCGCACTCTGCGAGTGTCAAGCCGATCGCAGGGCTCGTGTCGGGAACCGGGATCCACTCGATCTGGAGCTCTCCGAGCGCCATCTCGAGCTCCTCGACGATCTTGGGGCGCTCGTACGCGCCGCCGATCACGGCGCCGAGCTGGCGTGCCTCGTCGTCGTGCAACTCGATCACGGCCTTTGGCTCGTCGTCTGTGGCGCGCTCGTAGTAGTAGATCTCCCGCTGGCCGTCCATGTGCAGGATGACGGCCAGCCGCCCGCCTTGCGCCGTGCGCAGCGTGTACTTCACGCCGACGCCGGGAAGCCGGGTCTCGAGAAGGTCGACGGGCATCAGGCTTCGGGCGCCAGTCTACGGAACGGGAACAGGTAGCGACCGAGCCGCTTCGACTCCTTCATGAGCACGATGCCGATCGTCGCCGTGATGAGCACATAGAGCCCCGCGAAGGCGACGAGGTCGGTTCGAGCGTCGGGATCGATGGCGGGGTTATTCGAGGCCACCTGGGCGAGAATGATCGTGAACTCGCCGTGCGCGATCAGCGCGATACCGGCGTTGAAGCTCTGTCTGCGCGTGAAGCCGCCGACGCGTCCCGCGGCGAGGCCCGCGCCGACCTTCCCGACGAGCGTGGCGGCGACTGCGAGCAGGATGATCCAGCCCACGTCGCCAAAGGCCGAGACGTTGATCGAGAGGCCGAAGACGAAGAAGAACAGCGCAGCAAAGACGTCGCGGAAACTGAAGAACCGCTCCTCGATCTGCTCCCGGACGCCGGTCTCGGAAAGGACGATCCCGGCCATCAGGGCACCAATCGCCTCCGATAGGCCGAGCTCGTCCGCGAGAGCTGCACTTGCGACGAGGAAGCCGAACACGAAGAGCACGAAGAGTTCCAGCGGAAGCCGATCGAGGAGCCGGTCGAACGGGCGACTGAGCCACCGCGACGCCGCAACTCCCGCCGTGATGAAGCCGAGCACCTTCGCGAGGAGCACGAGCGTCTCCGACGGGCCGCCACCGCCCGCAGCCGCGAAACCCAGCATGAACGCGACGGCGATGTCCTCGAAGACGAGGATCGCCAGCACGAGGTCGGTCTCGTCGTCGCCCAGACGGCGGAAGTCGATGAGGCCTTTCACGGCGATAGCACTCGAAGAGACGTAGATGCACGCCGCGAGCACGAGCGCGGCCGGAGTGAAGCCGAAGGCGACGACGCCAACCGCGAGGCCGAGCACTCCGTTGACCGCGAGGTCTGCCGTGCCGCCGAGTCCGAAATGGCGTCCGGTCCGAGAGAGACGGTCGAGGCTGAACTCGAGGCCGAGGAAGAAGAGGAGGAACACGAGGCCGAGCTCGGCCACGAACTCCGTCACCTCGGATGGACTGATCAGCGCGAGCTGCTTGGGCTCGTTCGGGCCGAGCAGCAGCCCCGCCAGCAGATAGGCCGGGATGGCCGAGAGGCCGAAGCGCCTCGCCACCAGACCGAGCACACCGAGCATCGAAACGGTGACGGCGAGCTCGGCGAGCGTCATGGCGCCATTCTCCCCGCTCGGAGGGGAGGTTTTCCCTTAGGCGTGCACGAGAGCCAAATCCGCCGGGAACCGCTCGAGGATCCAGCCGGCGTCGAGCGGCTCGAGCCGGTAGTCGCGACCGTTGACGAGCACGTAGTCACCTCTCCGCGGATCCATCGGGAGCCTCGACTCGGCCGGATACCAGCGGTTGTGGCGGTCGATCAGGTCGTTCACCTCGTCGAACACCTGCGCCTGCGCGAAGGCGCTCCACTCATGGCGGAACCGCGACGCGTCCCCGGCGCAGTCCTCCGCCAGCGCGAGCCAGGCCTCGCGCAGCGACGACTCGTGCGCCTCGGTCCGCTGCTCGATCTCGCGTAGCCGGAGCATGTACGGGAGCGGCCCCCTCGTGGCCACGAGGTAGGCCTCGGCGGTCGGACGAAAGTGCCGCGCTCGAATCGGGAGCGGCTTGCCCGCGAGCGGGATCGTCGCGAGGTCCTCCTCGAGGGCGGCATGCTCGCGTCGCTGCCGCGGCGTCTCCGGGAGGACGACGCCCTGGCGCATGATCGCGTCGCGCTCGGCCTTGTCCACCCTGGGATTAGACCTGCCGCCGCCGGGTCAGAGGGCGAAGAACCGCGCGAGCCAGGATCGCTGCTCGGGCTCGGGCTCGGGCTCGGGCTCGGGCTTCGCCTCGCCCGGCTGCTCTGCCTCGGCTTTCGGCAGCGGATCCGGCTGCTCCGGCTCCGGCCGGAGCTCAGGTTCGACGTCCGTCACGCGCATCAGCTCCTGCTCACCACGGCGTTCGGCGAGCCGCTCGAAGTCGCCGCGGATCGCGGAGCGCATCTCGTCGAGGTGGCTTTCGTCGCGCACGGCCCGCTGATTCCCGGCCGAGGACGAGAGTCCTGCGTGCTAGCGCGGCGTGGCGAACGCCGCAGTCCACACGACTGCGTCTGTGCCGCCCAGGAGCCCGCTAGCGTGCACCGGAGCGGTGCCGAGGTGCCGGAAGGCCGGGCTCAGCAGCGTCGCCCTGTGCGGGGGTGACTGCAGCCAGGCCGAAACGACGTCTCGCGCGGAGATCCGGCCCCACGTCCCGGCGAAGAGGTTCTCGCCGAACGAGGCATAGTGATAGCCGGCCGCGTTGACGGCCGCCGTCACCGCGGAGCCGCACGGAGTGTGCGAGAACTGACCGCACGACGCCACACGCTGCCCCTTGAGCACCGCGGCGCGCTCCAGCGCCGAGCGGCGTACGAGCCCTCCTCGCCCGTCCTGGGCGCGCGCCCAGTTCAGGAGGCACCTGACGGCACGAACCTGAACGCCAACCGCCGCCGCGGGGTCGGTTGCCCCGCGACAGGTCGATTGGGGGGCGAGATAGGTGCTCCATGAGCGTTGCGCACCATCGGCTCGCCCGGCCACGAGGAACGCGAGCAACGACACGACCGCGAACGCACTCGCGACGAAACGGACCGATGTTGCCGCAGACGCCGAGGCCACGGCTCGTACCGTGCTCGATCGGCGGCTGGGATCCGTCCCCTGGCCGAGGGAGGCGACGTCCCTCGGCTCAGTGATCCTGCCCCTCTCGTCAGGGATCACCGGGCGACTCTAACGACTCGTTCGGGTGGTGGCTGCGCCAAGTGACGGCGGCCAGCAGGCCGAGGGCGAGCGTCGGCAGCACCGTGAGCGCGCGATAGAGCAGTGTTGCGGCCACGGCCTCCGCATTCGGCGCGCCGAACCCGACCAGTGCTCCCGTCAGGCCGACCTCCACCACACCGACCCCCGCCGGCGTCAGTGGGAGCGCTCCCAGGATCCTCACCAGCGCCCACGCGGCGAACGCCTCGACGATCGAGACCTCCGAGACCGTGACGCCCACCACCCGAAGGCAGACGAGGAGGACGACGAAGACGGTCAGGTGGCCGGCCAGGGTCGCGACCGTGAGGACGTGCCAGCGGCGCCGCAGCAATCCGAGGGCCTCCGACCGAAAGCGCGCGAACGACTCCCCACCCCACTTCACCGGAGCTCTCCGGATAACGCGCAGGCACAAACTCGCGAGCCTCGCCGCGAGGTCGCCGATGCTCCGTGCGCGCACCGGGCGCGAGAGCATGAAGACGAATGAAGTAACGGCGAATACGAGCACCGCGACGCCGATGAGCGCCGCGGTGCGAAGCGCCGGATGATCCTGATCCTCCGCCGTCAGCAGCGCGAGCGCGACGATCGGGAAGGCGAGGTTCGCGAGCTGGTTCCAGATGCCGGCGATCGCGACGGCGAGGCCGACCGCTGCCGCACCGAACCTCCACGAGCGCAACATCGAGTACGAGGCGGCCATGCCCACCGCCGCCCCCGCGGGCGAGACGATCGAGAGCGCCGTCGACGCCTGCGTCATCGCCATGGCCTCGCGAAAGCCGAGACCCGGCAGGGCCGCCATCCACGGAGGCGGGAATGTCGCGAGATTCAGCACGACCGCGCCCGCGAGCACGAGCCAGTCCTCCCAGCCGAGACCACGCACGACGTCGAGCACCTCGCGATAGTCCGCGATTCGCGGGAGAACGAATACGAAGACGAGGACGACCACCGCGATCGACCCGGCTGCTCCGAGCATTCGCTTGTGGTTCTTCGTCAGCCCCCGCCGGCGCGTCGCCGTGCCGTCCGACATCGCGGGGAACCTATCGCGAGAACGTCACCGAAGCCGGAGGGAGCTACCCAATGGAACGCACAGGACGAGCCTCGATCTCACCGGGGGCGGCTCTCGGTCTCATCGCCCTCTTCTTCGCACTCGGCGGGTCCGCGTTCGCCGTCGGCGAGCGCATCCAGGGCGCCGCCGTCGCTCAGCAGCGCTGCACGAACGGCGCCGTTCGCGGAATCGCCGTGGTCAGCGGCAACCCGAGTCAGGGCATCGCGAACTTCCCCGACAAGTTCACGGGCGCCGGGCTCAGCCGGAAGTTCAACTGCAGGGGCAGGGCAGTGCAGGCGCGCCGGGTCGAGGCCGGGGTCTTCGAGGTCAGATTCGCCGGGATCTCGGACGCGAGCGGAGTCGGCAGCGCCTCGGGCGACGTCTACGCGAACGTCGAGGCCGCTCCGGGCGGAGTGTTCCGGGTCACGATGCATCCAGCCGGACGCGACGACCGCATCGACACCCCGTTCACGCTCGTCGTCGTGTGATCAGTCCTTACTAGGGAAGCCGCGGAGAGACGACCGTCGCGGCGAACCCCGCGAGGACGAGGAGCCCTGCGGCAACCGCGACGAAGAGCCACGTGACCTCGCTGTGCCCGGGCTCGCGTCCGAGCCGCGAGCCGAGATTCGAGTACGCACGCTCGAGCGACTCCGCACTCCGCGCCTCGGAGAACTCGCCGCCCGTCGCGCGCGCGATCTCGCGCAGCGTGTCCGGATCGGGCGGAACGGGGATGAGCTGCCCCTGGTCCGAACCCGGGAAGCCGCCGAACGGCCCACGCTCGATGACCCCCTCGGGCGTGCCCAGCGCGATCGTGTAGACCGGGAAGCATGCCTCCCTGGCGAGGGCTGCTCCCTGCATCGGTTGCAGGACACCGCGCGTCTGAGCGCCGTCCGAGAGGAAGAGAATCGACACGGGGCTCTTCGTGTCCCCGCACGATTGCGCCTGAGCGAGGAAACGCGTGGGGCCGAGTGCAGGCGCTGCGATCTCGCCCTCCTCCGACGACTCGTCGCCGGTCACCCGCTTGCCGAGCTCCACGGCACTCTGCAACGCGTCGCCGATCGCCGTGCCGCCGAAGACCAGGAACTGGTCGATCTCGTCGACCGCCGTCTCGACGAGCTCGTGATCGCGCGTCGGTGGCGTCGCGACCTGCGCCTCGCCGGCGAAGACCACCAGTCCGACCTGTAGGTCGTCCGGTGCGTCGTCGAGGAAGTTACGAAGCGCCTCTTGCGCCGCGCCCAGCCTCGTCGGGACGACGTCCTCGGCCTGCATCGAGCGTGACGTGTCGACGACGAGGATCACGGTCGCACGGTCCTTGAGGAGCGTGCGCTCGACCTGAGGGCGGGCGAGACCGAGCAGCAGCGCGGCGAGCCCGAGCGCCAGGAGCACGGGAGGAGCGAGCCTCAGCCACGAGCGGCGCCCCGAGACGACGGTCGCGAGCACGTCCATGTTCGTGTAGCGCACTGCGTAGCGCGCACGGCGACGCTCTGCGAGCACCCACAGGCCGATCGCCAGCGCGAGCACGAGCAGGCCGAGGAGCAGCCAGGGGCTCTTGAAGCTGATCACCGCGACCTCGCACACAGTGCGTGAACCTGGACGATCGCTCGTACGCCGGCCAGCTCCGCGTCACCGTCGACTCGCACGGAGACCCGGTCGACCGTGACGGTCTGCACACCTGACACGCTCGCAACGAGGCTCGCGCTCGGAGGTGTGCGGGTCGCGAAGGCGAACGCGTGCGACCCTCCGACGAGGCGCTCACCGGAGAGGCACCGCTGGACGACGGTGGCCGTCCCCGGGCGAACGCGCGCAGTCTTCACGCGCCTCGTGACCGGACGGCCCGGCGGAAAGGCCGTGACGGAGGTCGGAACGCGCGAGCCCCCGCCGGCGGCCGGCATGCACCCGATGAGCGGCTTGAAGGTCGGTGCGCGGTCGGACTGCCCGACGTACGTCCCCACGAAGACGACCGAGCGCGACGTCGTGATGCCGGGGTTCACCGGACTGCCGAGCGTGCCGAGGAAGGTCACGTCGATGCCGCGCGCGCTCAGGCGGGCGTCGAGCCCCCCGACGATGTGACCGCGCGGGCACGTCAGCTGATACTCCACCCGCTCGCGCGGGACGCTCGTCGAGGACGGGACGACGACCCACGGGCCTGCCACGGGAACACACACCATCAGCCCGTCGCACTCGTTGGCCCCGCCCGCGGGCGCGGCGACTGCGAGCGACGCGAGGGCCACGGCGAGCGCACCGATGACGCGGATGCTCCTCACGGCACCTTCTGGAAGAGGAACGCGGACATCGTCGCACCGACGAGCAGGAGCGCGGCTGCGAGCGCCGCGAACACATCAGTGATCTCGCGATCCTCGTCACGCGAGCCGAGCCGCGAGCCGAGCTCCTCGTAGACGTCCTTGAGCCCTTCAGCGTCCGGCGCCGCGAAGAACTGCCCCCCGGACGTCGTCGCGACCTGCTCGAGGGTCTCGGGGCTCGGCGGGACGCGGATGATCCGCCTCAACCCGCCGGTGAGCTCTTCCTCGACCACGCCGTTCGGCGTTCCGACGAGCACCGTGTACACGGGCACGCCTCGCCGCTTCGCTTCCTGCGATGCCTCTGCGGGCTCGATCCGGCCTCCGTCGCGCGCGCCGTCCGAGATGAGCACAATCGCCCGGGGCGGCGCCGGCTCGTTCGGATTCTCCCGCGCGCGTCCGACGCGGAGCGAGAGCGCAACGGCGTCTCCGATCGCAGTCCCCTCCCCCGGCTTCATGTTGTCCAGCGCGGCGGCGACGAGTGTCCTGTCCTCGGTGGGAGCGACGCCAACCGCGGCTCGCGTCGCGAACGAGACGACGCCGACGCGGTACTTCTCCGGCACGTCGTCGAGGAACGTCTTCGCGGCGGTGCGTGCCGCGTCGAGACGGGTGGGCTCCACGTCCGTCGCCTTCATCGAACGCGAAGAGTCCATCGCGAGGATGATCGTGGCCTCCTCGCGCGGGACGCTCACCGTCGCATGCGGGCGTGCGACGCCGACGATCATGAACACGAGCGCGACGAGCAGGACGAGCGGCGGGAGGAAGCGAAGCCGGCCCGGGGTCCGGTCGACGACGTTTGACAGGAGATCCGGGTTCCCGAACTCTGCCTGCGAGGCGATGCGCCTCTTGTCGCGATCGATGTAGAGCGCGACGAGGATCGGCAGTACCGCGAGGGCCGTCAGCACGAGAGGCCAGTCGAAGCTCACGACCGGCTCCTGCGGAGAAAGGTGACGAGCGGTCGCAGCCAATCGCCGGCGGTAGTCAGGACGACATGCCTGACGCCGGCCGACGAGAGCTCGCGCGCCACCTGAGCCCTCTCGGCCGCCGCTGCCATGGCGAACCGCTCACGCAGGCGCCTGCTGCGCGTGTCCACGCGAAGCTGACGCCCCGTCTCGGGATCCACGAGATAGAGGAGCCCGACGTCGGAGAGCTCTTGCTCGCGCGGATCGCGGACCTCGATGGCGACGACATCGTGGTGCCCGGCGAGCTCGAGCAGCGGCCGGCGCCAGCCGCGGTCACCGCGGAAATCGGAGACCACCACCACCAGCGAACGCTGGCGCGCGAGCGCACCGGTCCGGCCGACGGCCTGCGAGAGGGACGACATCCCCGGTCCCTCGGCAGGCGGCTCACGGCGTATGGCCGTGAGCAATCCGACGAGCCCGACGCGTCCTTGCCTCGGCGGCAGCGCGCGATCCTCGGTACCGCCGAACGTCACGACGCCGAGGCGGTTGCCGCGTCTCGTGGCGAGGTGTCCGATCGCAACCGCGACACCTTCCGCAACGTCCGCCTTTCGCCGGTCGGCGGTGCCGAACTGCATCGAGACTGACGTATCGAGCACGAGCCACGTCACGAGGACGCGCTCGGCGAGATCGACACGAACGTGTGGCTCGTTCGTCCGAGCCGTGACGTTCCAGTCGATGCGCCGGACGTCGTCGCCGGGCACGTAGGGACGGACCATCGCGAGCTCCGTACCCGTTCCTAGCAGGTTCGAACGGAAGTCGCCCGCCAGGAGCCCCTCGACACGGCGACCGATGGAGATGTCGAGAGCGCGCAGCAGCCCCTCCGCCATCGGCCCCGGCCCCGGGCGGGCCGGCGTCGGCCGTGCGAGGAGCGCGCCGGCGTTCCTCACTCCGGCGGCCTCATGCGGCGCTCACGCGGGCGAGATCGAGCTGCGGCACCGGAACTGCGGCGATGACCTGGTCGAGGATCGAGTCGGGAGTCACCTCCTCCGCGAGCGCCTGGTACGACAGGACGAGCCGGTGTCGCAGGGCGTCGCGTGCGAGCGCTTGCAGGTCGTCGACGACGGCGTACTCCCGCCCACGGATGAGCGCGAGCGCCCGTGCCCCCTGGACGAGACTGATCGGTCCGCGAGGGCTCGCACCGAACGAGATGTACTGGGCCAGGTCGGGCAGCCCGTGGGCTGCCGGCTCTCGCGTCGCCGTGGCGATGTCGACCGCGTAGCTTACGAGCGACGGGTCGACGTAGATCTCGTAGACCGCCCGCTGCAGAGCGGCGAGCTCCTCGAGGGAGAGCACCTGGCGCAACTCGGGATGAGCGACGAGCTGGCGCTGGACGACCGTCAGCTCCTCGTCGTGCCGCGGGTAGCCGATGAGCACTTTCAACAGGAAGCGGTCGATCTGAGCCTCGGGGAGCGGGTACGTTCCCTCGGACTCGATCGGGTTTTGCGTCGCCATGACGAGAAACGGCGACGGCACCGGGTGCGTCTCGTGCCCGATCGTCACCTGCCGCTCCTGCATGACCTCGAGAAGAGCGGACTGCACCTTGGCCGGCGCGCGGTTGATCTCGTCCGCGAGCAGGAAGTTGCAGAACACGGGGCCCAGCTCGGTGTCGAACGTGCCCTCCTGCGAACGGTAGATCCGCGTCCCGACGAGGTCGGAGGGGACAAGGTCGGGAGTGAACTGAACGCGGGCGAACGTTCCGCCGAGAACACCGGCGGTCGTCTTGATGGTCAGGGTCTTCGCCAGACCCGGAACCCCTTCGATCAGGAGGTGCCCCTGCGCGAGCAGGCACACGAGAACCCGCTCGAGCATCGCGTCTTGCCCGGCGATGATGCGACGGATCTCGAAGAGCGCCTGCTCCAGCTGCTCCTGCGCCTGCTCGGGGGTTGGAAGAGGACGTTCCTCGCTCTCGACGGCCATACACCTTCCCTTCTCTCGCGGCTCAGAGGTACATACGTAAGCAGGTGGGCTCGAGTTTGTGGGTTACGACCTTTGCACCCCCATGGTCATCGACCCGATGTAGCCCGTTCCGTTCTTCTTCAGCTTGAGCTGGGAGCGCTTGCCGCCATTACGGTAGATGGAGTCGCTCGCATTGCGCGCGTCGCGGTCCGGGCGCTGCGAGTACGGCGAGCGCCGGTAGACGACGTCCGTGAGCGAGTCCGGGAAGAACAGCTGACCTGTGTGCACGGTCCTGCCACCGAGATACACCTTGAGGTGGATGTGCACCGTGCGTCCCGAGTACCAGCCCGGGTAGATCGTCCTGAAGTTCGCCAGTCCGTTCTCGTCCGTCCGCTGGATCCCGCGCATGAACGTCCCCGTGTCGCCCTGGACGCCCGAGTACGTTCCGCCGGCGTCGCAGTGCCAGATGTCCACCGCCGCATTCCGGATCGGCTTGCAGGTGGAGACATTGAGCACGGTCAGCCGCAAAGCCAGGGGGACACCTGCCTTCCCCTCGGTGATGTCGCGGCGCACCTTGTCGCCCTCGAGGTAGTACGGCCCTCCCGTCATCTCGGGAGCCAGAACGCAACTGACGAGCCCCGACTCCAAGGCGGCCAGTCCGGTCCCCGCTCCCTCGGCCTGTTCGACCTCTACGAGCTCTCGGGCGCCCACCCCGGCGGCGCCGAAAGCGGCAGCGGCAAACCCGCCGAGCTTGACGAGTGCCTTGCCGCGGGAGATCCGGTGTTGAGGGGTGCGAGGCGCCTCGCTCATCCCAGGAGAGTACGGACCCCGCTTAAGAGCTCGCTGAGAGTGAGGTTGCGCGTCTGCCAAGAGCGCAGCAGTACGATCGAGCCGTGCCGGACCCGCCCGCGATCGAGACCGTCGGGCTGTCGAAGACGTATGGCGGCTCGGTGCGGGCGCTCGTCGGGCTCGACCTCCAGGTCGAGCGCGGCGAGGTCTTCGGGTACCTGGGGCCGAACGGAGCGGGCAAGTCGACGACGATCCGCCTCCTGCTCGGGCTCATCCTCCCGACATCCGGTCGCGCAGCGATCTTCGGCCGCGACACCCGCACCGACACTGTCGCCGCCCGGCGTGAGGTCGGCTATCTACCAGGCGACCTGCGGCTCGCCGACCGGCTCACGGGCCGCGAGCAGCTCGAATCGCTCGCTCGGCTGCGGGGACGGGTCGACGCGCGGCACCGCGACGAGCTCTGCCGGCGTCTCGACCTCGACCTCGACCGCCCGATTCGACAGCTCTCGAAGGGAAACCGGCAAAAGGTCGGGCTCGTTCAGGCGTTCATGCACCGCCCGGACCTCGTGGTGCTGGACGAGCCCACGGCAGGGCTGGATCCGTTGCTGCAGACGGAGGTGCGGTCACTGCTGCGCGAGACGGCGGCCGAGGGGCGAACGGTCTTCATCTCGTCGCACTCGCTCGATGAGGTTCAACACGTCGCGGATCGGGTCGGCGTCATCCGCAGCGGGCGGCTCATCGACGTGGACTCGGTGGAGAGCCTGCGCGAGCGCTCTCTTCGGCACGTGACGATCACCTTCACCCATGAAGCCGACACGAGGCCCTTCGAGGGCCTCGACGGCGTCCGGGTCTCAAGCGTCGACGGCGGGGTCATGCGCCTGTCGTGCCCTGAGTCGGCGATGAACTCGGTCGTCAAGCGGGTTGCCGAGCAGGAGATACTCGACTTCGTCTCCCAACCAGCCGACCTCGAGGAGATCTTCCTCGAGCTGTACCGGGAGCAACCCGATGGCGGTTGAGCTCTTTCGGCGCGGTCTACGCGATCACCGCCGCGCGCTCGCGGGCTGGTGCATCGGCATCGCGGGTTACGTCGCCCTCGTCGCCTCCATCTTCCCTTCCATCGAGGGCTCAGAAGAGCTCAACCAGCTCATCGAGAACTACCCCGACGTGCTCAAGTCGCTCTTCGGGATCGCAGAGGGCGGCGACTTGACGTCCGGGGCCGGGTATCTGGACGTCGAGCTCTTCAGCTTCATGCTCCCGCTCTTGGTCGTCGTGCTCGCGATCGGCTCGGGTGCGCGCGCCATCGCGGGAGAAGAGGACGCGGGAAGGCTCGAGCTCGTGCTCTCCTATCCCCTACGGCGGCGGAACGCCGTGCTCGCGAAGGGCGCAGCGGTCGGAGTCGAGGTGCTGCTCGCGGCCGCGGCAGCGACGGCCGCCATCCTCGTCTTCGACCCCCTCGTGGGGCTCGAGCTCTCACTCCCGGACGTCACCTGGGCGGCGGCGTCCCTCGTCGCACTCGGACTCTTCTACGGGTGGCTGGCGCTCGCCGTCGGAGCGATGTACCCGAGCCGTGCGCTCGCGATCGGGGCTGCCGCGGGCATCGCCGCCGCCGGGTACCTCGTCGGAGGTCTGCACGAGCTCGCCGGGTGGCTCGACCCGTTCCGGTTCCTCTCCACCTTCTGGCTCGTGGGCTCGTCGCCGCTGCAGGGCGGAGCCGATGCCGTCGGAATCGCGGTCGTTCTGGCCGTCGCGGGAGTGACCCTCGTCCTCGGTGCCTACGCGATCGAGCGGCGAGACCTCGAGACGCCCTAGCGCTTCAGCGGCTCGACCCAGACGACCGCTTTCACGGTCTCGCCGACGACGAAGGCGGCGCTGTAGCGGTCGCCGTGGAAGCTCTCGACGAGCTCGACGGTCTCGCCGAGGTCGATCGGGTGGCGGTAGTCGAGCCGCGCCCGCATCGGTTGCCGGAGGTCCGGGTCACGGTCCAGGAGCCTGTGCTCGATCGCGGCCCAGTACGTCGAGTTGTTGACGTGACCCATCCGGTCGACGTCGGTGGCACGGAGGGGCCAGGGCGTCCGCTTGCTGTCCGTCGCCGGTGGGGCGAGGGTGAGCTTCGTCGAGGCGACTCTCCCCTGGGCCGCTTCCGCGTACTCGTCGAAGCCCGTCCCGATTCGCGCCGGGCGCGCGTCGGGGCCGAGGTGGATCCAGGTGCTGTCGACCTCGATCGACCCGCCGGAGTCACCGGTCAACGACCAGCGCCGGCCCGCCGCGAGCGACGAGAAGCTGCTTCCCCAGGTGACGATCGCGATGTCGGCGTCCGCGAGGAACGGCCCCAGGACGTCGATCCGCACGGAGCGGAGCACCCAGAGATGGTCGGGCGCGCCCCAGCCCGTCTCTTCCACGTCGTCAGTCGCGGCGTCCTGCAGGTAGCGAGCGACGGCGTCCAGGCGGACCCGACCGGCGGCATCGGTGTCCGAGAGCCGGACCCGGTAGCTGGAGCGAAATGTCCGGCCGGACGAGGGGTGCGGAACGAGATCCTCCACGTCGCGAGACCCTACGTCAGCACGAGGATCATCCTCTCGTCGTCCGGCGCGAGCTCCACGTATCCGAGCCGTTCGTAGAGGCGCTTCGCCGGGTTGTCGGCGTCGACGCCCAGCGAGATTCGCGTCACGCTCTGCTCGCGCGCGCGCCTGTGGATCGCATCCTTGAGGGCATTCCCGATTCCCTGCCCTCGGTGACCGTCCACCACGGCGACGGCGAGCTCTGGCGTCTCCTCGTCGACGTACCCCTCACCGTGCCTCTCGGGCGTGAAGAACCGATACCAGACGATCCCGAGCGGCTGGGCCTTCGTCCTCGGCGACCAGCGGCCTTGCGTTACGGTGCGCGCTCGTGAACGCCTTCGCACGCCTCGACGAGATCGCGCCAATCGACATCTGGGACGGCGTGCTCGCCCGCACCGTGGACGGCGAGCTTTGCTCGTTCGCCGTCGTCGAGCTCGATCCGGACAGCGTCGTCGCGGAGCACAGCCATGCGAACGAGCAGCTCGGGATGGTCGTCCGAGGCTCGGTCTCCTTTCGCATCGGCGACGACGAGCGTGCCCTCGGACCGGGCGATACGTGGCGCATCGCTCCGAACACGCCCCACGAGGTCCACACGGGGCCCGACGGCGCAGTCGTCGTTGATCTGTTCGCACCGGCTCGTGCTGACTGGCGATCGCGCGAGCGCTCGGAAGCTCGCGCTCCCCGCTGGCCGGAAGGCAGCTAGTCGGGAAGCGCGCCGTCACGGTAGCGGGCCACCTCCGGCGACGGGAACCGGGTGTAGGCGACGTCCGCGTCCGTCGTCTCCTCCTCGCCCCCCGCCCCGTGCCGCAGCGCAACCTCGTCGACCGTGTATGCACCCAGTCGTCCCTACCGTCGATCGAGCCGTCGCCGACGGCATACGTGTGGTTCTGGCGCGACCCGACCCGGAAGACGACGCACGGGCCTTCACCGGCTCCGACGATCACGTGCTTCGTGCCGGCCGGGCAGTGGAGGAAGTCCCACTGTCGCAACGGCCGCTCCTGGCCTTCGACGACGGCGACGGCCTCGCCGGAGAGAACGAGGAAGTCCTCCTGGTCGGTCTCCCAGTGGTACATAGCAATCGGCTCGCCCGGCTCGAGCAGGGTGAGCCCCACCCCGAGCTGGGTGAAGTGGGGTCGAGCGCCTCCCAGTCGCGGCCACTTGCCGCGCCCTTCGGCCTGCCGCCACGCGGCCTCGCGCGCATTCAGGACGAACCAGCCTCCTTCGGTCGGGAGCAGCCCGTGCTCCGTCTGCTCGGGGACGGCTTCGGGGACCACTAGTGACCTGTCGTGGAGAAGTGCATGTAGTCCTTCGTCGCGCCCGTCCAGTTGCCGCCCCAACCCCAGCCGATCGAGCGGAAGGCCCGCACCACGGCGGGCGTCACCATACCCTTGTGCAGGCGCGAGCGATCCACGTACGGGCGGCTGTCCGGGTCGTGCACGCGGCCGCAGCCGACATACGGGTTCTCGATCGGGTTGAGATCGACCGCATGCCCGTACGCGTGGTTCGACCAGCTACCGCTTCGGGTCCCCCCCGTACACGGTGAGGGCACGGCCTCGCGGCAATGGAACGCCCCGCTGACGTCGCCGTCGCGCGGGAAGGCGCGCTTCGGCCCGTACAGGTCGTCGAGCCGCATGTGCCTGATCGGGAAACGCAGTTCGTAGAGGCGACGAAACACCTTCGCGAGCGAGGCCGCTGAGTCCCGGTTCACCACGAGCTGGCCCTCGTGCACTTTCCCGTCGAATCCCCAGTGCTCAACGGTCAAGAGTCGAAGCTGAGACAGCGCGACCGGGCAGCCGGGCTGCCAGAAGCGGCCGTCGAGAGTCGACCGGAGCGGGTCGGGCAGCGGTCGAATGCTCGAGTCGTACTGCTGGAGCGCGACGGCTGCCAGCGGCAAGGCGAGAAGAACACGAAGCACGGCGCCACGTTCTAGGGTGCCGCGCGGCGACGCGCCCCGTCAACTCAGACCGCGATTACGACCTTTCCTCTCGGATGCGCTTCTCCGAAGTACTTCAAGGCTTCGGAAACTCGTCGAGCGCGATGGGCCTGCCGATCACCGGTGCGAGCCTTCCCGCCTCGAGCGGCTCCCGCAGCGTCTCCATGTCCCGCTTGCTGAACTTCGCGATGAGAACACGACCTTTCTGGCTGCCGGCTGTGGTCCTGCACAACGCGCCGGGCAGGTACCGACCGATAACGACCGCGATCGCCGGACTGCTCGACGGCGCGCGGGAGTCGCTCGACGTGGTGAACCCGTATGTGACCGACCGGGGGATGATCCGCCGCATCGAACGAGCCGCTCGCCGCGACGTGCGCGTCCGGCTCGTCGTGCCCGCGAACGCGAGCCACTGGGCGTGCGCCGCGGCACAGCAGGTCCACCACGCGGCGCTGCTCGATGCCGGCGTGCGCAAACCTCGAGGCCTGGAGCCTCAAGCGCTTCTTCGAGATCGACCTCCTCGTCCGCTCGTCGCTGCTGGCCGCGCAGCTCGAGGAGCGGTTCTCCGCCCCCGCAGAGGCGGTTTCGTCGCCCGGACGAGCGCTGTCGGGGGCCGGTGAACGACTCAGAGGCGGAATCTTCGCGGCCATCTCTCCCCTCCTCTGACACCGCCGCGCAGACTGCGGCCGCGTGTCTAGCATGCCCGCCGTGCACGAGCTTCGGGCAGGCCTCTGGCACTGGACGGCGCCGCACCCGGATTGGCAGTCGAGTGCGCCGTGGGACCAGGAGGTCTCCTCGTACGCAATCGACGACGGCAAGCGGCTCCTTCTGTTCGATCCCATAGCCCCGCCGAGGGAGATCGAGGAGCTCGCGGCCGAGCGCGAGACGGCGATCGTGCTCACCGCGCCGTGGCATGGCGCGACTCGCAGAGCCTGGTCGAGCGGCTCGGCGTGCCGGTCTACACGCCGCTGCCCGACACGACAGAGGACCTCGTGCAGAAGTACGGCATCACCGCCGAGCAGGCTGGGGGCGGGAGCCCCGACCTGGTTTGGCTGCTCCGCGAGAACAAGGGCGAGGCACGCCCGTGCGGGCCCGGCGATCGACCTCTGGACGGAGTCCAGGCATTCCCGAGCAGAGAGACGAACGAAGTCGTGCTCTGGGTCGAGGGCCAGCGCGCCGTGATCGCCGGCGACACGCTCGTCGACTTCGGCCAAGGCCTCGAGATCCCGCTCGGCTGGCTTCGCGAAGGCGTGAGCCGTGAGCAGGTCGTCGACGGCTTGCGGCCGCTGCCCGAGCTCCCGGTCGAGCACGTGCTCGCGACACACGGCAGCCCCACGGACCGAGCTGCCCTCGAGCGCGCGCTCTCCTGACACCGGACGTGATTTCCGAATCGAAGCTGGAGAAGACCGAGCACGGCCTCGCCCCGAGTGGCGAGGGGTGGTACGTCCTCAACATGCGCGACGCCGAGTGGCGGCACGCCGAGGGCCGTGGCGCCGTCTGCATCGTCTCCGACGACTTCGAGGGCTGGCGGCGTGCCGCCGACCAGCTCGGCGTGAATCCGTTCGCGCTCATGCCGGGCGAGCCGATGTCCATGTACCACTGGGAGGCCGACCAGGAGGACTTCCTGGTCGTCTCGGGCGAGGCGGTCCTGATCGTCGAAGGGCAGGAGCGACAGCTACGCGCATGGGACTTCGTGCACTGTCCGCCCAACACGGGGCATGTGATCGTCGGCGCGGGAAGCGCACCGTGCCTCGTGATCGCCGTCGGTTCTCGGGCACACGACGGGCAGCCCGACTCGCTCGGATTTCTGGCAGACGACGTCGCGAAGCGGCACGGGGCGAGCGTCGACGAGGACACGGCGGACGGCGACGTCGCGTATGGCTCAGTCCCGCCCCGCGCGCCGACCGCCTACCGCGACGGTTGGCTTCCCGGATAGCCGTTCGACGAGAACAGGGCGCCGATCAGTCGGGTGCGAGCGTCCCCCACTCGGGCGGAAGGATGCGTCCGAGGAGTCGGTACCGGCTCGAGCCGAGTGGCCTGAAGACGAGCGTTTCACCCTCCTCGAGCGTGAGGCCGGTCATGTCTCCGACGACGACGCCGTGGGTGACGAGGACAGTGATCGTGGCGTGTGCCGGTCTCGTCCCGAGCAGGCGGCGAGCAGCCCGGATCTGACTCCGCCAGCGAGCATCGTGGGCGGCGGTGATCGTGTTGAGCAAGGCGGAGCTGACCTGGAAACGACCGAAGGCCAGGCGTGCCGTTTCCTTCGTACGACAGAACGGGCTCGACAGCACGGTGCCAACGCGCAATCCGAGTCGTCGCACTCCACGACGGATCCGGCGCGCATCGGCCCGTCCACGCGCATCGAGGTTGCGTTGCGTGGTGCAGTCGCTCAGGTCGACGGGGTCCTGGTCAGGCATGGAGAAGTCCGTCGCGGCATGCCGGAGCACGAGCACAACACCGCCTGCCTGGACGGCACGGGTCAGCGCCGGCTTTGCCGTCGTGTCCGAGCTCGCCTGAGCTCCAAAGGAGGCTGTGACGACGGCGAAGACGCCCAGAAGCGCGCCGATGCGCCGCGGCGTGCTCATCGTCTGGTATTTCGGCCATGCACGACGATCGGATCCACCAAAGTCCGTGATACCTCAACGTGGGCGTGACGCGAGTCCCGCTCGCCCCGGTAGCCCGTCCTTGTCACCGACGCCACATTCACCTCCTCTCGATCCGAAACTCCGCACCCGAGACCTCTCTCCTCGGGGCATTCGACGGCTCCACCGGCGCGAGACGTTCCACGGTCAGGGTGTGCATGAACCGGAGGTGCATGCGTAATCGACACGGAAATCACCCCCTTTGCGACACCACTCTTGCGCTCCCGCGTACAGCTGTCGGCTGACCAGTAACGAGTGGCACTGCTGCCAACGAGAGGGGCCGGGGCTCGCCCGGCCCCTCTCCTGCCCAGCGGCCCTCAGACGAGAGCAGGCTCGCGCTCGTACTCGGCGAGCGCCTCCTTGAAGATCGAGAACTGCTTCTCGACGCCGTCACCGACGATCGCCGGAATCACGCTGACCTTCGCGTGGTCGAGCGTCGCCCGCGTCCGCAGGGCGATGAGATCGTCGCGCATCTGCAGCGCGAGGATCTTCTCGGGCGTGCCGTAGACGAGGGTAAAACCGTCCAGCTCGCCGCCGTGCGGCCCGAGCAGAACAGTCTCGAAGTCCTCGATCTCGCCCTCCGCCTTCGCCCGCGTCAGGATTTCCTCCCACTCGGCTTGGTGCTTGAGGGCAAACGACTCACGCCCGGGGTAGGTGCCACCCCAACCCACGAACAGCGCAAAATTGCGCATCGCCTTGCACCTCCCTTCTTACCTCGAGAGTGCCGCGACGAGCGGCGCCGCGCATCAGTACTTGCAGGCAGATTCGCCCCCGGTGCGCCTGCCTGAGGCGTCGGTGCCGAGTCGACGGACAGGGAGCCCGCTCCTTCGGCCGTGGGACTCCTCTACCGACCGCCCGCGCGCCGCCGAGTCGCTCGAGTATGCGAGGGTTCGCGAATGTCGCTCGAGGTGGGAAGCCTCGCGCCCGGTAGCGCCGTGCTCGTCAGGCCTATGCTCGACGACGACGTCGACGCTGCAGATCGCGTCACGCGGCTGGCGTTCGGGACGACTCGTGGCCTTACGGACCCGAGCGCCGCGTTCGGCGACAGTGAAGCTGTACGCACGAGGTTCCGAGCCGCGCCCGAGTCTGCGTGGGTCGCCGAGGTCGACGGGAACGTCGCAGGGTCGGTGTTCGCGACGCGCTGGGGCTCGTTCGCCTTCTTCGGCCCCCTCGCCGTCCACCCCGACCTCTGGGACCACGGCATCGGAACCCGGCTGATCCGGCCCGTGCTGGAGGCCTTCGAGCGCTGGGACGTCCGGCAAGCCGCGCTCTTCACGTTCGCGGCGAGCCCCAAGCACCTCGGGCTTTACCAGAAGCACGGCTTCTGGCCCGGATCTCTGACGGTTGTCATGGCGAAGGCGACCGGCGCGCAGGCGCCGAGCCCGCACACTCTCGTCTCCCAAGAGGTCGAGGGACGGTACGACCGCGTCCTGGACGAGATCCGGGAGCTGACAGATGAGGTCTTCAGGGGACTCGACCTTCGCCGAGAGATCGTTGCGGCGAACGAGCAGGGGATCGGCGACACGATCCTGCTGCGCCGCAAGGGGACACTGGATGGCATGGCCGTGTGTCACTGCGGGGCCGGGAGTGAGGCGGGTAGCGACACCTGCTACGTCAAGTTCGCAGCGGTTCGGCCGGGCGAGGGCGCAGCTGGACGCTTCGAGCGACTCCTTGACGCCTGCGAGGCGTTCGCAGCGGAGTCAGGACTGCGCCGACTGGTGGCGGGAATCAATACGGGACGCCTCGATGCGTACCGTCGCCTGCTCGCTCGCGACTTTCGGACGGAGCAAATCGGCGTCTCGATGCGGCTCCACCCCGAGGAGCCTCTCTTCGACACACCGGCGCACTTCGTTGTCGACGATCATCGCTGACGCCGCCGCGGAGCGGGCAAGGACGCCACGGCGCAACCGGTGCCGTGTGCAATGAACGCAATCCGCAGGGCTGGGTCAGCGTCGCCCCGGCGTCTGGCGACGTGCATGGAGCGATGGGTTGGACAGAGAGCGAAGATCTCCGCAGCGAGCCTTGTCAGACCGCCCTGCCTCCGCGCTGCGATCCCGATTCGTCGCCGAGAACCCAGCCGCACATGCTTCGAAGGAAGCTCTCGCAGAGCGCGCCCGAACGACCGCCTAGCTCGAGGTCGTCGCGGCCGGCCCAGCCGACCACACCCTGAAGCAGGGGGAGGAGTGCCAGCTCGAAGCTCGATCGGAGCTCGGCGAGAGAGACGTCGTGGACTCCGAGTCGGCGCAGCTCGTCCGTGTAGAACGACAGCACGGCGCTGACCCGCTCCGGTTGCGATGGCACGACGACGCCCTCGGCGAGAAAGCGGGTCAGATCGACGACCGGCGGCCCCATCGCCGCGTTGCACCAATCGATTAGCACGGCCGTACCGTTTGCGCGAAAGAGCGCGTTGTCGAGGTGGGCATCGACGTGGAGCCAGGAGGCCGGACCTTGGCTGAGGACGCTCCCCGCGTCCTCGACCCTCTCCGGCAGATCGAGCAGCAGCAAGGCACTCGGCGCCAGGACCTCCGGAAAGCGCACCCGTGCTCGCGCAAGTCGTTCGCGCCACCGATCTGACTCCATGGGCTGCGCCATCCAGCGAGGCACGCCAGCCCGGTCGGCGTCGTTCGTCACGCTCCTGGAGCCGCCATGAAGCCGAGCGAGAACGCGAACGACAGACTCGGCCTGCTCGTCGGTGCACCCGTAGAGCACATCGCCCTGCTCTGCGGGCGCGATGTCCTCGAGTATCAGCACTCCGCGTTCCGCCTCGGCGTCGGTCACACCGTAGAGGAGATCGGGGATGTGTCCGCGCATGAGCTCGCCGCAGTGGCTGCGAAAGAACAACTCGCGCTCGACCGCCGCAGAGGTCTCCTCCTTGACAACGAAAGATCGAGGTCCGCCATGCGTCGTCTCGGTTTCCACACGATGGACCTGTCCACTCAGGCCGTGCTCGGCGCCGATCCGGCTCGTACTGAGAACGCGCACTGAACCATGCGGCCACTCGGGAGACTCCTCGAGCACGCAGCTCAGCCAAGCTGATGAGAGGAGACCTGTACCCCCGCCGAGGGGAATGGACACGACTTCAGTCTCGCCGATGCCGGTCGCCCATCGGCCCAGCACCGAAGCGGACTGTTCATGAAGGCGGCGGGAATCGGACCCACGCACAAGACTCCTACAGGGGACCGCGGGTGCCGCTCCTGGTACCGAGCCGGCCGCTCATCAACTACTCGTCGAGTTCAACTGTCCACGTGCCCGTGTCGGGCACGATGTCCGGCGTTACTCCGGCCGGCTCGTCCTCGGCCTCGTCCCACTCACGCGCGGCCGCGATCGACACTGCGACGGTTCCCGGGTCACCGATGTCCTCGCGCGAGACGGGAAGCGACACCGTCGCGCTGTCGGTTTCGATCGAGATGTCGGCCCTCTTCTCCGACAAGGCCTGGTCGTCAGATGCGTTGGCGGTGAGCCGCACGAGCGTGCCCGTCTCGAACGGGCCGTGCGTGCCAAGGGCGTAGTCGGCTCCTCTCCATTCCCCGCCCGGGGTTGCGGGCCGAGGACCTGGCGGCGGCACATCTATGCCGATCAGGAGCATGTCGATCCAGCCCGCCTCCTCGCTCACCTGGAGAGGCGGCTCGGAGGCAAAGCGCACACGGAACGTGATCGTCTCGTCGTCGCGCTCGACGGTGACAGCAACGACATCCGGTCCCGTCGCCGCCGCGACATCGCCCTCAGGATCTTCCAGACTCCGTTCGACGCGATCGTCGGAGGAGCCGCACCCGGCGACGACCAGTCCGGCGACGACGAACACAGCAACCACGAGCGCCCTGAAAGAGGCGAGGACTGTCGTGCGCATTGTCGGCCTCCTCGTGTAGGTGCTGCCACGATGACGGCGCGCGGCACAACGCGCATCGAGGGTCACACTGATCGTGCTGCGACTTTTCCGCATCCCTCTCCAAGGTGCCGACCCCGCCAAGCGCCTCGATCCGAGGGCACCCGGAACGTCTGGGATGGGCGCGCAGCGGACAACGAATTCCGTACCGACTAGAGCCGCGCGCACAATGCCTGAGTAGCCATGAAGGTTCTCGATCGAGCCCAGAGCCGGATCCCGCAGCCGTGGCGGACGATCGTCGACTGGTTCATCACCATCGCGGTCGCAATTGCCTTCGTCCTTGCGTTCCAGGCGGAAGTGGCCAAGCCGTACCGAATTCCAACGCCGTCGATGGAGCCAACGCTCCACTGCGCCAGACCTGCTGCCTTCTGTCAGGGCCGATTCAGCGACCGAGTGATCGCAGACCGCCTTGCGTACCGATTCGGCGACCCAGAACGTGGACAGATCGCGGTCTTCACTGCTCCTCCCGCGGCCGACCGATGCGGAGCGGGTGATGGAGGCTCGACGTTGATCAAGCGCCTGATCGGACTTCCCGGCGAAGTGGTATCGATGCGTGAGGGCGTCATCTTCATCAACGGCGAACGTCTGACCGAGCCCTACGTCGATCCGGGTCTGCGCGGAGACGCGAACGGCAGGTGGCCGCGCGTTCCGCGCGACCACTACTTCGTCCTCGGCGACAATCGCATTCGTTCCTGCGACTCCCGCATCTGGGGTACCGTGCCTCGCGGCAGTCTGATCGGCCGAGCGATACTCACGTACTGGCCGCCCAGCCGTCTCTCGTTTTGCTAGCTCCAGCTTTCGAGTTCCCGAGACGGCCCAGCCAGGAATGGTGGCGGCGGGAACGAACCGGGCAAGACTTCGATCAGCGTCAAGCCATGGCGCACTCGCCGCCCAGCGTCCAGGCATGTCCCCGACGCGTAGACAGCGTGTGACCCGCAGCCATGGTCCTCGCGCCTCGGTATACCTCATGCTGCTATGTATAGTGCTGCTACGTACTTGCCGCTCGTTCGCACCAGCGAGACGGTCAACGCATGGAGATCAACAAGGACTTGATAGCCGCCTCCTCGACGCCAGTCGTCCTAGCGATCCTGGCCGAGGAGGACAGCTACGGCTACGCGATCCTCCAGCGAGTTCGGGAGTTGTCCGGAGGGCGCATGGAGTGGACGGACGGGATGCTCTACCCCGTTCTGCACCGGCTGGAGCGGCTCGGACACGTCGAGGCGCGGTGGGAAGTCGCGCAAAATGGCCGCCGCCGCAAGTACTACGGGATCACGTCCCAGGGCCGGGCTCAGCTCGCCGAGCAGCGGAGGCAATGGCAAGCGGTGGACGCGACGCTTCGGCTCATCTGGCGGGCGCTCGTCGTCCCCGTACCGGCCGTCCACCCGCCGCCAGCCGCGCCGATGCCACAGGGAGCCTGACGATCCCGGCTCCAGGTCACGCGGTATCGCTCGAGGAGCAGATCGACCAATGGCGGAGCTACCTCCGCCGCCGGCAGGCGATCCACTCCGTCGACGTGGCGGAGTTGGAGGACCACCTGCGCGAGCAGATAGCGAAGCTGGCCGACGCAGGACTCGCCACGGACGAGGCGTTCCTCGTAGCGGTGAAGCGCATGGGCGACCTCGACACCCTCTCGCGAGAGTTCGCGCGCGAGCATTCCGACCGCCTCTGGAAGCAACTGGTGGTGTCCCCCACCGACACCAGGGAGTCGCAGGCGGCGGCACGAACGGATGCCGTCGTCGCGTTCTGTCTTGCGGCGGCCGCCGCCGTGGCGATCAAGGTGCCGGCGCTCTTCGGAATGCAGTTGGACGAGGACGCCGGTTTCTACGCCCGCAACCTGAGCCTCTTCGTCCTGCCGCTGCTGACCGGCTACTTCGTCTGGAAACGGCGGCTGAACCCGTCTACCGTCCGTTGGCTGGCGGTGGCATTCGTCGCTGCAGCCGTATTCGCCAACGTCTATCCGTTCGACGCGGAGGGCTCCACCGAAGCCCTGACGAGCCTGCACCTGCCGATCGTGCTCTGGCTGGTCGTGGGCGTCGCGTATGCCGGCGGGCGCTGGAGCCAGGTCGAGGGCCGCATGGACTTCATCCGATTCTCCGGGGAGCTGTTCATCTACTACGTGCTGATCGCCCTCGGCGGCGGCGTCCTCACGGCGTTCATGGTGGCCATGTTCGAGAGCATCGGAATCGATCCGGAGTCGTTCATCGAGTCGTGGCTGCTGCCGTGCGGGGCGGCCGGAGCTGTCGTGGTCGCCGCCTGGCTGGTGGAGGCCAAGCAGAGCGTGATCGAGAACATGGCGCCCGTGCTGACGCGCCTCTTCACGCCCCTTTTCGCCACCGTCCTGGTCACGTTCCTGGGCGCCCTGCCGTGGACCGGACGCGGAGTCGAGTTCGAGCGGGACCTGCTCATCACCTTCAACCTGCTCCTGGTGGTGGTCCTCGGCCTTCTGCTCTACTCCCTCTCCGCCCGGGACCCGCGGTCGCCTCGTGGCGCCTTCGACGTGATGCAGGTCGTGCTGGTGGTCAGCGCGCTGCTCGCCGACGCGGTAGCGCTGTGGGCCATCTCTGCGCGCATCACCGAGTTCGGCTTCAGCCCGAACCGCGTGGCCGCACTCGGTGCAAACGTGATTCTGCTCGTCAACCTGGCATGGTCAGCCGTGCTCTACATCCGGTTTCTGAGAGGGCGCGGGTCGGTCACGGGCCTCGAACGGTGGCAGACGGACTACCTTCCCGTCTATGCCGTCTGGGCGGCGATCGTCGTGATCGTCTTTCCGCCCGTGTTCGGGTACGCCTGATCGGAGCTTGGGCTCAGGACAACCCCCACAGCCCCGCCGACCAGGCGGCCAGAGCACGAAGCCCGGCCGAACGGCCGGGCTTCGTTGTCTCCGCGACATGCCTCTACCGGAAGCGCACGACGAGATCGCGCTGAGCCTGGGTCGCCTGCTGCCGCTGCGCCTGATCCGGCGGGTTTGGGACGCCGGGGAACAGATCGTCGCCAATCGTCGGGATGAACTGCGGCGGGACACGAACGTCCGTCGCCTGCTCGTAGTCGTAGGCAAAGCCGAGCAGCTCCGGTTCGGCCCAGCGGCCGCCGATGAACGTGATTCCGATCGGTAGCCCTTCGACGTAGCCGGCCGGGACGGTGATGTCCGCGTAGCCGGAGACCGCAGCTGCCGACGACGAACCGACGAAGTACTCGAAGTGGCCGTCGAGGTCGCCTTCCTCAGGGTTCGAGTTGGTCGGCCAGGCAGGACCGTTCGTCAGGGCCACGATCGCGTCGAGGTCGTTGGTGGCCATCAGCTCGTCGATCGCGTCCTGGACCGGTGGCGTGACGCCAGCACGGATGTCGGCGCAGTCCTCGTCCCGCCCGTTCGTTGCCTCAGCGAGCTCGAAGACGAGGTCGTTCCAGGGGCCCTCGAGTTCGGGATGGTCCTGGTTGAACTCGATCAGCTCGGCGAGGGTCTGCGGGTAGGCCTCGCCGGTCACCGGGTTCGTCCCGTCGACGTAGGTCTCGAGATACGTCGCGATGTCCGTCTTGAACTCGCACAGCAGCGCGTCCAATTCGCCGACCGTCGCCGACAGGTCGATGTCCACCCCCTCGACGACCGTAGCGCCCTCGGCCTCCCGGGCGGCGACGGCATCGTCGAGGAGCGGCTCAATGACCGGGCCTGTCAGGCCAGGGTCGAATGTTCCGGCGCGCCAGACGCCGATTCGGGCGTCCTCGAGCGACTCATCGTCGAGGAACTGGGTGTAGTCGGTGAAGGCGTTCCCGGCCTGATCGGCGGTCGCGGCGTCGTCCGGGTCGACGCCGGTCGCTGCGCCGAGGAGAACCGCAGCGTCGGTCACGTTGCGGGCCATCGGGCCGGCCGTGTCCTGGTCGGCGCTGATCGGGACGACGCCTGCGCGGCTCCACAACCCGAGTGTCGGCTTGATCCCGACGACGCCGTTGGCGCCGGACGGGCAGACGATCGAGCCGTCCGTCTCCGTGCCGACGGCCGCGGCCGCGAGATCGGCAGCCGCGACGACGCCGGAGCCGGAGCTCGAGCCGCACGGGTTGCGATCGAGGACGTAGGGCATGTTCGTCTGGCCACCGATGCCGCTCCAGCCGCTCGACGACGGGCCGGACCGGAAGTTGGCCCACTCGGACAGGTTGGCCTTGCCGATGATGATCGCGCCGGCGGCCTTCAGCTGCTCCGCGATGAACGCGCCGTCGGGCGTGCTCCCCGCGAGTGCCCAGGAGCCGGCTGTCGTCGGCATGCCGGTGGTGTTGACGTTGTCCTTGACGATGATCGGAATCCCGAGCAGCGGACGGTCGTCGCCGTTACGTCGCGCCCGGTCGGCCGCTCGTGCGTCGGCGAGGGCCGTCGGGCTGACCGTGATCACCGCTTTGAGCATCGGGTTGAGCTGGCGGATGCGCCGCAGATAGAAGTTCGTCAGCTGGACGGAGTTCATCCGGCGCGAGTTCATCAACTCCTGGAGCTCCGGGATCGTAGTCGCGTCGACGTCAATACCGGCGACCTTGGTGTTCGTCGGGTTGGCCGCGAGGCCGATCAGCGCCGCGGCGCCGGATACCGCGAGCAAGAGGGCCAGCAAGGTCGTCAGAACAAGGGAACGCCGAAGTCGGCTGCTCATCGCGTGACCTCCACGGGATCGGGTGGGGTGGTCGCTGGGATCGCGGGGCTGGGGCCGGCGATCTGGCGGCTGAATTCTATAACCGTCCCGCTGTCAATCAGCGGTGGCATGCATCGCTTCGCTGCCGACTCGTCCCTCTCCGTGTCGATCCCGTCCGAGTACTTGCGCGAATGGAGCCCCTATGACGCTGCGGCCAACCATTCCGGTCGCCACCAACTATTCCCCGTGTTTGTCGGCTCAAACGGCTTTGCTGAGCGAATCATGGAAGCGGCGGGAATCGAACGCGCGAAACATTCCCCACGAAAGAAAGCCCTCGTTTGCAGGAGGAAGGCGATGCGTAGATGGCACCGCTGCCTCGCGTCTCCCTCTTGCCGCATCGCCGCGACTGGACCGAGCTCGAGCTCGACGCCGTAAACGTCATCGAGCACGCCATCGCCATGCGTGCGCTCGATCGCCCCCGTGACGTGATCGAGACGCCGTGGACGATCGGCTATGTGCAGCGCTGGCTCCGGAGACGAAGTCTCTCCGGCGCGGCCGCGACTACGCACGCACCGTGCTAAAGACGCTCGTCGAGAAGGAGCTTCGACGCGACACCGGGAAGGTCATCACCCCGCGCAGACAGCCTTCGCGGCAGCGCTCGTACTGGTGGCGCGTGTTCGAGGTCGTGCCGGTCGTTCGGGGAGTGGGAACCTTCAGAGGGGACTACCCGCACACCTCTGAACCCGGCTTCCGGGTTACAGGTTCTCTGTCTCGATTCCTCGCTTGTCAAGGGCTCGGGAAGAAACGCACGAGGCCCCAGAAGGGATCGGTCCAGTGTGAGTTCGCCAACAGTGGCCCTCCCTGACGCGGCCGTTTTCGCCACTGCATACGAACCGGGGAAGGTGGCACGATTTCAGCATGCTCGGCCTGTACGTGCGTGCGAGAGGGGTCGGCTACGCGCACGTCCCCTCGCCGATCGAGCTCGACGACCTGGTCGCGACCGAACACGGAGAGTTCCGCGTCGTCGACGTCGTCGAGTCGCCGCCGGGATACGCGATTCAGGCACTTGTGAAGATGAGGCCGGCTCGTCTCGCCGTGGCTGCGCGCTAGAGGCTTCTAGTCAGACAGCGTCGACTCTGTCAGCGTCTCAGGTGGGGCCGGGCCCACTTGGGTGAGAGCCGAGGACGTCGCGGCGTCAGGCAGCCACCCGGCCCCCAAATCGGTGCGGGTCGCGAGCTACCTGCGGATCGAGGAGCGGGAGCTCGAGGCGGGCGTGCTGACTAGCGGCGAGAGCACGTAACGAACTGCCGCGCATACCTCCGCAGCCCGGCAGCTTCGGGGGGTCCGATTCGGGTTCGAGGCTAGGCGTCGTGCTGGCGGGCGAGTTCCGCCGCCACGGGCCTACCTTGGAGCCCGCCTTCTTGAAAGATCGCCGGAACCTCGGGGTCGGAGATGAAGCTCTGCCAGCCCTCCTCATCCCAGTCGAAGATCGCCCAGATCCGGTCCTCCTCGTTGGGATCGCGGAAGACGTGTGCACCCTTGGACCCGTACTGCCTTCGCTTCTCAGCGCCCTTGGTTGAGAACGTATTCCAGAAGCGGTCGAAATCCTCGATCTTTGCCGTTGCCAGGATCAACTCTCCTCCTCTGTGGGAAGCGTCGTCGCGCTCCTGCGCGACCTGGCCCGGCAGTATCGCGCACCGCGTCTCTTCATGCTGAATCCAGTCTGTAGACGCTCACCTTTCGCGGGCTCCATCCCGAGTCTCGCGAGCTACCTGCGGATCGAGGAGCGCAAGCGGGAGGCGGGTGGTCGAAGCTAGTGTCCCCCCGGCTTGTGCAAGGCTCCGCCAGCATGACCGTTTGGAGGTTGAGTTGATGGCCGCCATTCTCTTCGTCCGTATCAAGTCTGGCCTAGATGCCGAGGAGTTCGAGCGTCGTCTGGTCGAACGCCGGCCACGCTTCCGGGACGTGCCTGGTCTCGTGCAGAAGATCTACGGTCGCGAGGAAGCGAGCGGTGACGTGTGCGGGATCTACTTCTTCGAAAACGAAGAGGCGCTCGCCGCGTTTCGTGAGACCGAACTGGCGCGGACGATCCCCGCAGCTTACGAGGCTGTTGATGTCCGTCGCGAGGTTTACGACGTGCTCTACCCGCTGTGGTCGGAGCGCGGGCCGTTCAGCGTCGATTCCTGACGCGTGATTCTCAGCGGAGGACTTCGGAAGTTCGCGAACTACCTGCGGGATCGAGGTGCGCGAGCTCGAGGCGGTGTCGGTCACTGCCAGACGGGCCTTACGTGATCGCGGGAGCTCCGATGGCTGACGTCGTCCTCTGACGCTCACGGAGGATTCCAGCGAGGAAGAGCGC
>JBMDXR010000002.1:0-3326 GCA_048594925.1 Gaiellaceae bacterium | reverse complement strand
TAGCCCTCGGTGACGAGCTTGAAGTGGTGGATGAGCGTCTCCATCGACGTGTGCAGCTCGTGCCGCGGCGGGAGGACGACCTTGCGGTCGTCGGTGATCCAGGGCTCGCCGGCCATCTCGTCGAGCTTGTCGAGGCACTGCCGGACGATGTGCACCGACTGGCGCATCTCGTCCATGTGCACCTTGTATCGGTCATAGACGTCGCCGTTCGGGTAGACGGGGACGTCGAAGTCGACCTCGTCGTACGCGAGGTACGGCTCCGCCTTCCGCAGGTCCCAGTTCACGCCGGTCGAGCGGAGCATCGGGCCCGACTGCGCGAGCGCGAGCGCGTCGTCCGCCGAGAGGAGGCCGATGCCCTTCGTGCGCTCGAGCCAGATCGCATTGCGGTCGAGGAGCGCCTCGTACTCGTCCACCGACTTCGGCATCGCGTCGCAGAACTTCCGCGCCTCTTCCGTGAAGCCGGCCGGGATGTCCTCCGCGAGGCCGCCGACCTGGAAGTAGCGCGTGTGCATGCGCGTCCCCCCGACCAGCTCGAAGAGGTCGAGGAGCCCGTCGCGGTCGTCGAAGCAGTACCAGAAGAGCGAGATCGCACCGATCTCGAGAGCCGAGGTGCCGAGCCACACGAGGTGGGAATGAATGCGGTTCAGCTCGGTCAGCGCCATGCGCGCCCAGACCGCCTTCCGCGGGATCTCGAGCTCGAGCAGCTTCTCGACCGCGAGCACGTACACGAGCTCGTTCGCCTGGAAGGAGACGTAGTCGATCCGCGGCGCGTACGTGACCGACTTCCACCACGTCTTCGCCTCCATGTTCTTCTCGAAGCCGGTGTGGAGGTAGCCGACCACCGCGCGCAGGCCGACGACCTGCTCGCCGTTCAGCTCGACGACGAGCCGGAGCACGCCGTGCGTCGAGGGGTGGTTCGGCCCGAAATTGACGGTCAGGATGTCGTCGAGCGAGTGCCGCTCGGCGTCGATCTCGAGGATCGTCGGCACGGGCTGCGGGATGCGCGAGCCCTCGTAGATCCGCCTGGAGGTGGCGATGGCCATCGCTACTCGGCGTCCGAGAAACGCACCGGCTCGCCGCCGAGCGGGTAGTCCTTACGGAGGGGATGGCCTTCCCAGTCCTCGGGCATGAGGATGCGGACGAGATTCGGGTGCCCGGTGAACTCGATGCCCATCATGTCCCAGGCCTCGCGCTCGAACCAGTCGGCCGCGGGCCAGACCGGAAGGACGCTGTCGACAGGCTCGCCGTCGTCGAGCCAGACCTTCACCGTCAGCCGGGCGGGGCTCTCCGAGACGCGCAGCAGCTGGTACGTGACCGCGAAGCGCTTCGGCTTCGGATCGGGCACGCGCGCGTAGCCCTGAGAGGCGGGGTGGTTGATGTCGCGGCCGTCGGCGGTCCCGACGTAGCCTGCAACTCCCTTGTCGCCCCAGCCGAGGTAGTCGGACGCCTCGATGTCGCTGAGGAAGTTGAATCCGACCCCGTCGCGGAGGTACGTGCACGCCTCGACGAGGCGCGCCGGGTCGACGACGAGGATCGTCTGGCCATGCCGCTCCTGGGTCTCCACGACGCCGGGCACGCCTCCGAGCGATGCGGGGTTCACTCGGCGACCCCGCGGATCTCGTACGCGGGTGGGACGCCGGCGCGAATCTTCTCGTGCAGCCGGACGATGCCCTCCATGAGTGCCTCCGGCCGCGGTGGGCAGCCGGGCACGTGCACGTCGACCGGAACGATCTTGTCGACGCCCTGGAGGATCGTGTAGTTGTTGAACATCCCGCCCGAGCTCGCGCAGGCGCCCATGGCGATGACCCACTTCGGCTCGAGCATCTGGTCGTAGACCTGCCGCAGGGGCGGCGCCATCTTGTGCGTCACCCGTCCGGAGACGATGAGCAGGTCCGCCTGCCGAGGCGACGAGCTGAACCGTTCCATCCCGAAGCGCGCGATGTCGTAGCGCGACGAGACGATCGACATCATCTCGATCGCGCAGCAGGCGAGCCCGAACGTGTCCGGCCAGACGGAGTTCGACTGCGCCCAGGCGACCGCCTTCTCGACCGTCGTCAGCAGAAGCGCGTCCTCGATCTCCTCGACCTCGCGCTCGAATGTGCCCGGCCCCTTCTCGGGCCAGAGCACGCGCTCGCTCTGGAGACCGGCCTTGGCGAGCGGCCGGTCGCTCACGAGCGGGAGCTGCCGGTCGCCGTTTCGCTTCAGTGCCAGTTGAGGGCTCCCTTCCGCCAGATGTAGACGTACGCGACGCCGAGGATGAGCACGAAGACGAGGAACTCGACGAGCCCGAACCAGCCGAGCGCGTCGAGCCTCACGGCGAGCGGATAGAGAAAGACGATCTCGATGTCGAAGAGGATGAAGAGGATCGCGGTGAGGTAGAAGCTGACCGTGAACCGGCGCTGCTGGTCAGGGGCGCCCTCGGAGACACCCGACTCGAAGGGCAGCATCCGCTGGCGGGTGCGGCTCACGGGCCGCCGCGGAAGCCTGAACGACAGCAGGACCATCGTGGCGGGAATCGCCGCCGCGAAGAGCGCGTAGATCAAGAACGGCAGCCAGTTTTCGAGCACGCCTCTCTACTCCCGCCGGCGACTGTGGTGCACTCCGGGCCGAGCCTAGCACTCTGCTCTCGCGGCGCACGAAGGAAGGCGAAAGCGCCCGTGGAATGAGCGATACGAGTGTCACAAAGTCGCCCACTGGCACCCGCAACCGCGTCCGCTACGATGAGCCCGTGGCAACCGTAGAGCATCCTCTCGAGACCGAGCCCACCCCCATCGTCTCCCTGACGCCGGTCGCCGCTGCGAAGGTGAAGCAGCTGATGGCGGAGGAGCCGGATGCGGACACCCTCGTTCTCCGGCTCGCGATCCAGGGTGGCGGGTGCTCCGGGTTCCAGTACGGGCTCGGGTTCGACTCGGGCTCGGCGGAGGGGGACATCGAGCTCGAGCTCGAGGGCGTGCGTATCGTCGTCGACCCGTTCAGCGCCCCCTATCTCCGCGGCGCCACCATCGACTTCCTCAACACGATCGAGGAGTCGGGCTTCAAGATCGACAACCCGAACGCGGCCGCCTCCTGCGGCTGCGGGCACTCGTTCACGGTTGCCGAGGACGCCGATCCGGGCGTGGACGCCGGGCCGGGTTGCGGCTCGGGCTGCTCCCACTGACCTGACCTCGTAGGGGCCGGACCTGTCCGGCCCGTCGCAGGCGGGACAGGTACCGCCCCTACCCCTTCGGGCAATACGATCGCACGCATGAACGATCGCCCCGTTCGCGTTGCCGTGATCGGCTCCGGGCCGGCGGCCTTCTACGCCGCCGGCCATCTCCTGGACGCGG
>JBMDXR010000019.1:0-10159 GCA_048594925.1 Gaiellaceae bacterium | reverse complement strand
GAGAAACGGCGCACGCCCACCCGGACGACTACGTCGTGCCGAGCTCGACCGGCCGGAAGGCCAGCCCGTCGAACCTCAGGCGCGACGTCCTCCGACCGGCGATCGAGCGGGCGAATGAGGAGCTGACGAAGGACGGCATCGCGCCCATCCAGCCGATCACGTTCCATTCGCTCCGCCGAACGGCGGCGAGCCTGCGCTGCGCGTGCGGAGACGATGTCGCCTACACCTCGACGTGGCTCGGCCACACCGATCCGCGCTTCACGTTGAAGGTGTACGCGAAGGCGACCAAACGCCGCGAGCGGCTGTCAGGTGCCCACCTTCGCGAGTACGACCGGGCGATCCAATGGGCGCAAATGGGCACAAATGGCGCGCGAGAGCTTGTGCTGGCTACTGCAGAGGCAACAGAAAACCCCGCCGTAGCGGGGCTTTAGCGAAGCGGATGAAGGGACTCGAACCCTCGACCTTCTGCATGGCAAGCAGACGCTCTAGCCAACTGAGCTACATCCGCCGGAGGTCGGCAGTATAGCCGCGGTCGCCAGGGGCTACTTGCGGGCGTACCGCGCTGTCAGCCGGGCTTCCGCGAAGACGTGTTGCGCCACGGCCTCGTCGAACTCGCTGCGGCTCGCGCCCTCCTCGAGCTCGATCGCGGCATCGAGCGCGAGGAGGCGGAAGACATACCGGTGCTCCGAGCCACGTGGTGGGCAGGGGCCGCCGTATCCCATCTTGCCGAAGTCGTTCTTGCCCTCGCGGAAGCGCGGTGCATAGCTGGTCCAGCCTTCCGCGCTACCGCCACCGGGCAGCTCCGTCAGCGAAGGGTCGAGGCCGTAGACGAGCCAGTGCGTGAACGTGCCACCAGGAGCGTCCGGATCGTCGACCGCAAGCGCGAGCTCGCGCGTTCTCTCCGGAGCGCCTGTCCATACGAGCGCCGGCGAAACGTTCTCGCCGTCGCAGGTGTAGCGCGAGTCGATTGTTGCCCCGTCGGAGACTGCGCTCTCCTGCGTGAACTCGAATCCGGGCACCCTCGGCCCCTCCGTCAGTGTAGTCCCGCTACCTCCCCCACCTCCACAGCCTGCGAACACGGCAATCGCACCGACGAGCAGCGCACGGATCGTCCTCACTGCACGCCGCGATCGAGCGCCTCGTTGACCAGGCTATCCGCGAGCGCGTTGTGCTCGCGTCGCACCGCGGTGTAGGTCACGCGACGGATCTCTCGAGCGAGGTGCGACGCAGCGAGAAACAGCTCCTGAAGCGCCGCGTTCTTCACCCGGTACTCACCTCGCATCTGTTTGACGAGGAGCTCGGAGTCCGAAACGACTTCGAGCTCGTCGACGCCGGCCTCGACCGCCCGCTCGAGTCCCGCGACGAGCGCCGAGTACTCCGCCACGTTGTTCGTGGAGACCCCGATCGCCTCGCCCCGCGCATCGAGGAGCGTGCCGTCGTCGGCTTCGAGCACGAACGCGTAGGCTGCCGGGCCCGGGTTGCCGCGCGAGCCCCCGTCGGTGAAGAGCTTTGCCTTCACGCGTCGAGCAGCGGATAGACGTCGTACGCCGGCTCCTCGTACGGATGGGCCAGCGTGAGCGCGACGATCGCGTCGCGAATGTGTCCTTCGGAAACCACTGCCTCGACGCGAAGCTCGGCGACGCGCTCTTCCCTTCCGCTCTCGCCGCGCGCGGGCGCAGTGCCCTCTCTGCCGAAGAACGTCCCCGTACCGCACGTGTACCAGGAGCAGCGTTCGTAGTCGATGCGACCCCCTCCGGCGGAAAAGACCGCGTCGCGCGTGGCGTCGAGCGCATCCTCCGGCACGAACCAGACGAGCTTGACGCGGCTCAATCGGATGTGTCGATCTGGGCGCGCTGGAGCGTCCCGGAGTAGTCGACGTAGACCGACTTCCACTCCGTGAACACGTCGAGCGCGGCCTGCCCCGCCTCCCGATGGCCGTTACCCGTCTCCTTCACGCCGCCGAACGGCAGGTGCACCTCCGCACCGATCGTGCCCGCGTTGATGTACGTGATCCCCGCCTCGAGATCTCGCATCGCGCGGAACGCTCGGTTCACGTCCCGCGTGAAGATCGACGACGAGAGCCCGTAGCGAATGCCGTTCGAGATGCGGATCGCTTCGACCTCGTCGCGGAAGCGGATGAGCGAGAGCGTCGGCCCGAAGATCTCCTCCTGGGCGATCCGCATGTCGGCCTGGACGTCGCCGAAGACGGTCGGGCGGTAGTAGAAGCCCTTGGCGAGATCGCCCTCGTCGGCGACCTCCCCACCGGTGAGCAGCGTTGCGCCGTCGTCGAGCCCGATCTGCGTGTACGAGTGGATCTTCTCGAGCGCCGCGCCATTGATGACCGGCCCGACGTCGGTGTCGTCCTCCCAACCGGGGCCGAGCCTCAGCGCCTCGGCGCGCTCGACGATCCGGCCGGCGAGCGTGTCGTAGAGGCTCTCGTGGACGATGACCCGGCTGGTCGCGGTACACCGCTGGCCGGACGTCCCGAACGCTGACCAGAGGATGCCGTCCACCGCGAGGTCGAGATCGGCGTCGTCCATCACGATGATCGCGTTCTTGCCACCGAGCTCGAGGTGCACGTGCTTCAAACGCTCCGCTGCGGCCTCGAGCACCTTCACGCCGGTGTCGCGCGAGCCCGTGAGCGTGATGACCGGGACGTCCGGATGCCGTACGAGTCCGTCCCCGACAGCACCGCCGCCACCGTGGACGATGTTCACGACGCCCGGCGGGACACCCGCCTCGTCGAGCAGCTCGACGAAGCGCTGCCCGAGCGCGGGCGTGTCCGTCGCGGGCTTGAACACGACCGTGTTCCCCGCGACGAGCGCGGGCGCGATCTTCCAGGACGGGATGGCGATCGGGAAGTTCCACGGAGTGATGACCCCGATAACGCCGATCGGCATCCGCACCGACATCTGGAACTTGTTCCGCAGCTCGGACGGGGTCGTCTGCCCGAAGAGGCGCCGGCCCTCGCCGCCCATGTAGAAGCTCATGTCGATCGCTTCCTGGACGTCGCCGCCAGCCTCCGCCTTCACCTTGCCCATCTCGTGCGTCATGAGATCGGTGAGCTCGGTCTTGTGATCGGTGACGAGCTGCGCAAAGCGGAACAGGATCTCGCCGCGCTTCGGGGCGGGCACGAGCCGCCACTCCGCGTAGGCCTCCTTGGCCGCCGCGACGGCGCGGTCGACGTCGTCGGCGCCGGAGAGCGGGAACGTGCCGATCAGCTCGCCGTCGGCCGGGCTCGTCGAATCGAAGGTCTCGCCGGCGGCGGCGTCCTCCCACTCGCCGCCGATGTAGTTCCTGAACGTCGTCTGTGTGATCGTCATGCGGGCGATTCTACGCCGGAGGGTTCGCCACGCCGGCCGGCGGAGGCCCCGGGAAGCGCTCGAGGCCGTCGTCGGGAATCTCGTCCCAGGGCACCCGCGAGTCGGTGAAGGAGTGGAACTGCGGTCTGATACCGGGGTCGTCGTCGAGCGCGCCGAGCCGGATCGAGACCTCGGGCCCGTCGGGCCACGTCCCGCCGAACAGGCTCGAGCCGCACTCGGAGCAGAACGCCTTCACGGCGCCGCCACCGGGCGGGCGGTACACCCGGATCAGCTCCTCACCCGCGAGCAGGCGGAAGCCCTCGCGAGGAACACGGCCTTGGGTGAGCCCGAACGTCCCGGAATGCTTGCGACAACGTGAGCAGTGGCAGTGGTTCGCTCGCCGGAAGGGTGCGGTCACCTCGAAGCGGACGCCGCCGCAGAGGCAGCTACCCAGCAAGCGCGTCAGCGCGCGACGTTCGGGACGACCCGGCCACCGTCGTCGAGCGTCGCGTTCCACTCGGTGAACGCGGTCTCGATCTCGGCGATGTCCGCGCCCCGGTCGGCGAGGCGGATCGGCTGTCCCGCCTCCGGCAGGACGCGGTACTGGTACCAGGTGATCTCCCAGGCGAACGTGAGCACGAGCTCGCTGTTCACGCCCGAGAGCGGGACGATGGAGATGAGCGGCGCACCGAGGGCCCGAGCGACACCCTCGATCGTCCGGCGGAAGAGGCTGGCGTTGAAGAGGTCGGCCGCCTCGACGAGCGCCGCCTCGGAATCCGTGAGCCGTCGCAGGACCGGCTCGGGGACGACCGGCTGCGCCTCGCCGTTCGACACGCCCAGGAACTGCGACCAGCGCGTGCGCTTCTTGCGCGTACGTGGCCGGAGCGCGGGCGAGATCGGCCCACCCTCGCGCACCCAGCCGTACTCGAGCGCGATGTCCTGGCACAGCGGGCACACGTCGACGAACTCCACACCGTCGGGGGAGAAGCGAACCGCGTACTCCCCCTGCAGCAACGTCCGCTCGCACACCGCACACACACGGCGGACGCTGGCCTTCGTCACGCGCATGGCGCGGACCCTAGCACCGGCAGACGCGTTGCCCACAGCTTGTGGAGGAACTTGCTCACACCGTCACGCGAGCCCCGGAGCTACGCCTTGGCGGCCTCACGCTCGCGCTTCGTCTCCTCGATGACCTTCTGGGCGACATGCGTCGGCACCTCCTCGTAGCGCAGGAAGTGCATCGAGTAGTCGCCGCGGCCTCCCGTCATCGACGTGAGCGACTGCGAGTAGGTGAGGAGCTCCGCCATCGGCACCTCGGCCTTGATCGTCGTCATGCCGCCGATCGGCTCCATGCCCTGAAGGCGACCACGCCGCGAGTTGAGATCGCCGTTGACCGCGCCGACGACGTCGTCGGGCACGCTCACCTCGAGCTCCATGATCGGCTCGAGCAGCACCGGGTCGGCGTTCATGTACGCCTCCTTCCACGCCATCGAGCCGGCGATCTTGAAGGCCATCTCCGACGAGTCGACGGTGTGGTAGGAGCCGTCGACGAGCTCGACGCGCACGCCCTGAACTGGGGCGCCGGCAAGTTCTCCCTGATGCATGGCCTCCTGAATGCCCTTGTCGACCGCGGGCCGGAAGCCCTGCGGAATCACGCCGCCGACGATCTTGTCGACGAACTCGTAGTCGCCGTTCTCGAGCGGCGTGACGACGATGTGGCAGTCGCCGAACTGCCCGCGGCCGCCGGTCTGCTTCTTGTATCGACCGTGGGCCCGCGCCTCGCGGCGGATCGTCTCGCGGTACGGGACCCGGGGCGGATGGAGCTCGACGTCGACGCCGAAGCGCCGCTTCGCGCGCTCGAGCGCGACCTCCACGTGCATCTGGCTCATCCCGGAGAGGATCTCCTCGCCCGTCTGCTGGTCGCGGCGCAGGCGGAGCGTGGGATCCTCCTCCGCCAGCCGCCGGATCGCGGTCGCGACCTTCTCCTCGTCCCCCTTCGACTTGGGCGTGATTGCAAAGCTCATCACCGGCTCCGGGAAGCCGAAGTCGGGAGCCTCGATCGCGACCTCCTTGTCGGTGAGGAGATCACCGGTCTGGGCCTCCTTCAGCTTGGCGACGGATCCGAGATCGCCTTCGCCGAAGTCGAGCGCGGGATGGTGCTCCTTCCCCTGCACCTCGAGCAGCGTCCCCATGCGCTCCTTGCTCTTCGAGCGCAGGTTCACGAGCGTGCTGTCGGCGGTGACCGTGCCCTTCAGCACGCGGAAGAGGTTGATGCGGCCGGCGAACGGATCGGCCACTGTCTTGAAGACGAAGGCGGCCGTGCCTGCGCCGTCGACGTCGATCGGGGAGCCTTTCTTCGCCGGTGAGGGAACGCCCTCGACGAGGAGGTCGAGCAGCGCGTGCGTTCCGAGATTCTTCGTCGCCACACCGCACGCGACGGGGAAGACGTCGCCGTTCGTGACCGCGGCCTTCAGGGCCGTGGCGACCTCCTGTGCGTCGAGCTCCTGCCCGTCGAGGTAGCGCTCCATGAGCGCCTCGTCCGTCTCCACAACAGCGTCGAGGAGCTTCTCGCGGTATCCCGCCGCGAGGTCGGCCAGTTCGTCCGGGATCGGGCCGGGCTCGCCCTCCTTCGCGCCCTCGGGGCTCGTGTAGGCGCACATGTGGAGCACGTCGACGATTCCGGTCAGCTCGTGCTCGGAGCCGATGGGGACGTGAACCGCGACGCACTTCGTGGAGAGCCCGTTGCGGAGCGCGTCGAGCGTGCGGAAGAAGTCTGCACGCTCGCGGTCGAGCATGTTCACGAACACGACGCGGGCGAGGCCGAGCTCATCGGCCAGCCGCCACGCACGCGTGCTGCCCACCTCCACCCCCATCACCGCGGACACCGTCACGAGAGCGCCCTCGATCACCCGTGCGGCGCAGCGCAGTTCGCCCTGGAAGCTCGGATCGCCCGGCACGTCGACGAGGTTGACCTTCCGATCCTGCCAGGTCGTGTGCTCGAGCGACATCGAGATCGAGAGTTGCCGCTCGTGCTCGTCCTCGTCGGAGTCGGAGACCGTGGTGCCGGCCTCGACGGCCCCGAGCCGATTGACCGCACCGGTCTGGAAGAGCAGCGCCTCGACGAGCGAGGTCTTTCCCGTCCCGCGGTGACCGACGACTGCGACGTTGCGGATCTTGGCGGGCTCGGGCATGGGTGTTCAGTCCTCCTGGGGCGTCGACTTGTCGGCTGCCAAGCTTAGTCAGCGGAGGTCCGCGGGGCTTCAGGCTGCCGTCGCCGCGAGCCCAGCGGCGGCGACGAGGTCCTTTACCGCCGGGTTGTCGATCTGAGCGGCGAGCGAGCGCGCGACGTCGAGCGCGCCGGGCTCTCCGAGCTGCACGCGGTACAGCGCTGCGTGAAGCAGGAGCTCGCGCATCCCTCGACGCGCCGTGATCGACTCGAGGTGGTCGACCCACTCGCTCACACCGTCTACCCGGTGCTCGATCGCAACCGAGCACAGGGCATCGAGACCGTAGGCCTCGATCCACAGGTACGTGTCGGGAAGGCGCCGGCAGAGCCGTGGAGCGTCGGCCAGCAGCTCCAGCGCTCGGACGACGTCTCCGCGTGACGCAGCCACGAGTCCGAGCCCTCTCGCGGCGATGCTCTCCCAGCACGGATCGCCGACCTCACAGCCGACCGCAAACGCGTGCTCGAAGCGCGACTCGGCCGCGTCGACGTCTCCGCGGAGAAGATCGATCTCGGCTCGAAACGACTCCGGCCACGGCCGGAAGGCGATGAGCCCCCGCGCGTCCACGACCTCGAGGGCCTCGTCGAGCAGAGCAGAGGCATCGTCGATCTCGCCGCGCGTGAACAGCAACCGCGCAAGCATGCTGAGAGAGAAGGCCAGAGGGTGTGCCGAAGAGACCCTGCGCGACCGCTCGACCGCGGATCGTAAGAGAGGCTCTGCGGACGCATAGTCGCCGACGTCGTTGCGGCTGGTACCGAGGATCACGTCGACCCAGGCCAGCTCCTCGTCGTTGCCGTCGGCGAGACTCGCCGCGGTCGTGACCGACTCTTCCGCACGCTCGTACTCGGCACGGAGGAACTGCACCCAGCCGATCTCTCGCCACCCGGTGGCGGCCAACTCCGTGTATCCGTCCCTCGCGGCCAGGTGCACGCCCTCGTGGAGAGCGGCGGCGCCCTCGACATCGGTGCCCCGAGCGCCGTGCACGAGCGCTCCCCCGAGAGCGACGAGCGCTCGCGCGAGCACCTCGGGATCATCCAGCTGCCGTGCCGAAACGGACGCGTCACGGAGCCGCGTGAGACCCGCCCCGGTGTCGCCCGCAGCGATGATCGCCTGACCCGTCTCGATCTGCGCGAGCACAGCTGCGCGGCCGGTGGGGCGGGCGCGAACGATCAGCGGCCCCGTCTCACCCCCCTGCCTCAGAGCCGGTGTCGGGGCGATTCCGAGCTCCCGACGGAACAGCTCCTCACACACGGCGAGCTGCCGGTCGGCTGCCGCATGATCGCCGGTCGCGCGCAAACAGCGAGCCAGCAACGCGTGTGCGTTCTCGTCGAACGGGTTCAACTGGACGAGCTCCGATGCGCGCTGTGTTGCAGAGGCTGCGTCTCCCTGCGCAAGCTGTGCCAGTGCGGCCTGCCGCAGGACCGCTGCAGTCGCACCGGAGATGCTTCGCCGCTCGTTTTCGAGCCACATCTCGAATCCCGGACTCGACGAGAAGCTCAGGCCGTCGAGGAGCTCGTGTCCGAGGCCCGGAAGCGCCAGGGCCTGTACCCACGAGCCGCGGCTGAGGAGGTCGACGTCGACGGTCGTCCCTGGTGAGAAGGAGACCCGAACCGGGTCGCCGCCGACCTCGACGTCCGACGAGAGCTGGCGACGGAGCGTCGAGAGCGTCCAGCGGAGCGCCCCGAGCGGATCGTCCGCTTCGGGGAAGAGAAGGCCGGCGATCCTCTCGCGCGAGGAGGGGACGCGGGTTCGGACGAGGTACGCAAGGACGCCCCACGACTTGCGACCGCGCGGAGCATCGATCGGAGAGCCGTCGCGCTCGATCCAGGGGGAGCCGAGGAGGTGAATCCTGGCGCTCAGAGATCCTCCTCCGTCACACGCTCAGTCACACGGCGCACTGTGACTCTGCGACCGACCAGCGTCAACGTGAGCGGTCCACAGCGGACGTCATCGGTCGAAAGGGGTGGTCGCATGGCCGGAAACATTCGGGAGTGGTCGACCATCGCGGCAATCGCTGGCGTCAGCTTCCGGCGGTCCCGACAAGGGAAGACGAGGTGCGCAGGAAGCGTCCAGTCACGAAGGGGGTACGGAGACATGCACTGGATTCAGACCCGTGTCGCTTCGAGGGGGACCTTGCAATTCGCGCAACGAGTGATTTGCTACGCAGCTAATAAAGTCAAGGGCGGGCACGAGGAGAGGGGGCACCATGGTACGTAGACGAACCGTCTGGTTGATTGCGGTGGCAGTCGCTGCGCTCGTAGGCGCGCTCGGCGTCGTCGGCGCATCGGCCGCACCACCCAATGAAGCAGACGCCAGTGCCGTGACACAGTGGAACGTCATTGCGGTCACCACGCTCACCGGGCTTCCAGGACCGGCGGGCGGAGCGCCGCCGGCCTCTCAGATCAACATGGGAATGGTCCAGGGGGCCGTCTACGACGCGGTCAATGCGATCACGCCGAAGCATTTCCGGCCGTACCTTCTGAACAGGCGGTTCGGCAATACGGCATCCGATGAAGCCGCGGTTGCGACAGCGGCGTACATGGTTCTCAAGAACATCGTCGAGACCGTTCCCCAGAGCATCACGTTCCCTACGAGGGGAACCGTGCTCGCGTCACTCGAGACGCAGTACAACGCATCGATCAACGCGATACCCGACTCGCCGTTCAAGGACATGGGAATCGCTGCCGGGACGGCGGCGGCGCAGGCCATGATCGACGCGAGGCAGGGCGATGGACGGTTCGGGCCGTCCCAGTGGGTGCCGAACGCGAACCCTGGGCACTGGGATCCGGTGGCGCCGAACGGGACGACGGTGCAAGACCCGACTCCCTGGGTGGGGGGCGTCGAGCCGTTCCTGATGCAGAGCTCGTCGCAGTTCCGTTCCGCTGGTCCACTTGCGCTCAACAGCGCCGCCTATGCGGCTGAGGTCAACGAGGTCAAGGCGCTCGGCGGCGACGGGACGGTGACGCCCTCGGCCCGCACGGCCACCCAGACGTACATCGCCAGGTGGTGGCAGAGCACACCCGTCGCGAGCTGGAACGCCGTAGCCCGCCAGCTCATTGCACGGAACGACCTCGACGTCGCCGACAGCGCACGCCTCTTGGCGATGCAGAACCTGGCCGCGGCAGATTCCTCGATCAACACCTGGAACGACAAGTACCACTTCGACTTCTGGCGGCCGTTTCAGGCGATCCGCAGGGCGGCGGAGGACGGCAACCCCGCGACTTCGCCCGACCCGACGTGGAGCCCGCTGATGACGGCGCCCTACCCCGATCACGTGTCGGGACACCTCGGCCAGGACGGCGTGCATACCGGCGTGCTGCGGATGTTCTTCGGCGACGCCCCCGCGGGCGGCTACGAGATCACGAGCAGCGCCGTGAATCCCGGCGGGCCTGCGACGCGTACTTTCAGCAGCTTCGATCAGGCACTCGACGAGATCGTCGAGGCCCGCATCTGGGCAGGCCTTCACTTCCGCGCCGGGGACGTGCAGGCCGTGCAGCTCGGAACGAACGTCGCGAACTTCGCAGCGGCGAACTACTTCGAGCCTGTGGGCAACCACTGACCCGCGAGCCGCGGTGCCGCAAGACCGAGAAGGCCCGCATATGCGGGCCTTCTCACATCTCGGCGGGCTCGCGC
>JBMDXR010000018.1:0-1759 GCA_048594925.1 Gaiellaceae bacterium | reverse complement strand
GGCCCTTCGCTCCTGCCCGTGACCGGTTCCCTCCGGGCCTCCGCCGTTCCCGTTCGATCGCCGACCTCCCTGCGGAGGCCTGGTCATCCCGGAGTGGTCAGGAGGAGACCTCGCTCTCCCGGCCGGCGAGCGTCTGCCGGGCCGCGAGGAGCTCGTCGACGCGCTCGAGCGGGAGCGGCTTCGCGAAGTAGAAGCCCTGGCCGAGGTCGCATCGCAGGGCGAGGAGCCTCTCGAGCTGGTCGGCGCGCTCGATCCCTTCCGCGACGGGCCTCAGCCGCAGGATCGCGGCGAGCTCGATGATCGCGGCCGTGAGCGCCGAGACCTCACCACCCTCGTTCACGCCGTCGACGAAGGACTTGTCCACCTTCAGGATGTCGACGGGGAACCGCCGGATGTAGTTCAGGCTCGAGTACCCGGTGCCGAAGTCGTCGACCGCGATCTTCACGCCGAGCTCCTTCAGCTCGGCGAGCCGCTGGATCGACAGGTCCATGTCTTGCATCATCACCGACTCCGTGATCTCGGCGACAAGCCTGTCCGACGCGAGCCCGGTTTCCATCAGGGTCTCGGCGATCTCGCCGACGATCTCGGGCCGCTGGAGCTGGCGCGCCGATAGGTTCACGGACATGTGGAGCGCGGGCGTCTGCGGGTAGCGCTCCTGGAGTCGCCGGGCCTGCAGGCACGCCTCGCGGAGGACCCAGCGGCCGATCGGCACGATCAGTCCCGTCTCTTCGGCGAGCGGGATGAAGTCGAGCGGCGCCACGGTGCCGCGTGTGGGGTGCTCCCAGCGCACGAGCGCCTCGAGGCCCTCGATCCGGCCGGTCTCGAGCTCGATCACCGGCTGGAAGTGCAATACGAACTCGTCGTTGTCGACCGCGCGCTGCAGGTCAGCCTTCAGCTCGAGGCGGCGGAGCGCCGTGTCGTGCATCGCGGGTTCGAACACCTGGTAGCGGCCCTTGCCCGCTTCCTTCGCCATATACATCGCAACGTCGGCGTTGCGCAGGAGCTCCTCCGCGCCCTCCGGCCCCGCCCGGCTCCCCTCGGCGCTCGCGATCCCGATCGACGCATGGACGAATACCTCCTTGCCCTCGAGGTGGAACGGTCCCTCGAGCGCCGCGAGGATCCGCACCGCGACCTGCGCGGCGTCGATGCCGTCGCCGCCGTCCTCGAGCAGGATCGCGAACTCGTCCCCCCCGAGCCGCGCCGCCGTGTCGGCTTGCCGCAGGCCGGTCTTCAGCCGGTCACCCACCTCGGTGAGCAACCGGTCGCCCGCGGCGTGCCCGAGCGAATCGTTGATCGTCTTGAAGTCGTCGAGGTCCATGAACAGGACGGAGACCGGGACGCTGGTGCGCGTCTGACGTTCGAGCGCGTGCTCCACACGGTCCTTGAACAGCGCCCGGTTCGCGAGGCCGGTGACGGCGTCGTGGAACGCCTGGTGCGACAGCTGGTCCTCGAACGCCTTGCGCTCGGAGACGTCGCGGGTGTTGAGCACGATCCCTCGGACGTTCTCGTCCTCGAGCAGGTTCGTCCGCAGCGCCTCGACGTACAGCCAGAAGTCGTTCTCGTGCTGCATCCGGAACTCGGTGAGTCCGGGCATCCCGTCGCTTTCACGACCGCCCGCCGTGAGGAACTGCAGGACGTGCGCTCGGTCGTCCGGATGGATCAGCACGGTGAGCTTCGTGCCCTCGAGCTCATCCGGCTCGTGGCCGAGCACGCGCTCGACCGACGGGCTCATGTAGCGGATCGTCGAGTCCGCGTCGAC
>JBMDXR010000017.1:0-3317 GCA_048594925.1 Gaiellaceae bacterium | reverse complement strand
AGCGCGGCGGCAGGATCTACCGGCAGGAGTTCGCCCGCGGCGAGCCGACAACCGAGCTGGTCGACGCCGGCAGGACACCGAGCAAGAAGGACACCGGCACGACGATCACGTTCCTCCCCGACCTCGAGATCTTCGACGAGGACGAGTTCGAGTGGTCGATGGACACGCTCGTCCAGCGCCTGCGCGAGACGGCGTTCCTCACGCGCGGCCTGCGCATCCTCCTCACCGACGAGCGGGAGGGCGAGGATCGGCACGAATTCCACTACGAGGGCGGGATCAGCGACTTCGTCGCCCACGTGAACAGCGCGAAGGAGCCGATCCACAAGCGCATCGTCTTCTTCGAGGGCGAGATGGAGAACGGCAACGTCGAGGTCGCGATGCAATGGAACGGCTCGTACGTCGAGTCGGTCTTCTCGTTCGCCAACAACATCAACACGACAGAGGGCGGCGCCCACCTTTCCGGCTTCAAGGCGGCCCTGACCGGAACGCTCAACAAATACGCGCGCGACAAGGGGCTGATCAAGGAGAAGGAGGAGAACCTCGAGGGCGAGGACGTCCGCGAGGGCCTCGCCGCGGTGATCTCCGTCAAGCTCCGGGACCCGCAGTTCGAGGGCCAGACGAAGACGAAGCTCGGCAACCCGTGGGTCCGCGGGCTCGTCGAGCAGACCGTCAACCAGCGCCTCGCCGAGTTCCTCGAGGAGAACCCCTCGGATGCGAAGCAGATCGTGACCAAGGCGGTGACGGCGCGAAATGCCCGCCAGGCCGCGCGAAAGGCGCGCCAGCTGAGCCGCAAGAGTGCGCTCGAGAGCTCGTCCCTTCCCGGCAAGCTCGCCGACTGCCAGACCAACGACCCGGAGGACGCCGAGCTCTTCCTCGTCGAGGGCAACTCGGCCGGCGGGTCGGCGGTCGAGGCGCGGAACCGCGTGAACCAGGCGATCCTGCCCCTGCGCGGCAAGGTGATCAACTCGGAGAAGAACCGGATCAACAAGGTGCTCTCCAACCAGGAGATCCAGTCGATGATCACCGCGATCGGTACCGGGATCGGCGACGAGTTCGACATCGAGAAGCTGCGCTACCACCGCGTGATCGTGATGACGGACGCCGACGTCGACGGTGCTCACATCCGGACGCTGATCCTCACGTTCCTCTTCCGCCAGATGAAGGAGCTCGTGCAGGAAGGACACGTCTACATCGCCGCGGCGCCGCTCTACAGAGTCAAGATCGGAAACCAGGAGATCTACGTCGAGAAGGAGTCCCAGTTCGAGGATCTGCTCGTCCGCGAACGGGTGAAGGACATGGAGGTCGCGGACCGCGGCGGCTCGACGTTCAAGCTCACGGAGACCCGCTACAAGCGCTTCACGACCGCGCTGGCCGAGTTCGAGGGCTGGGCGTCGCGGCTCCGCGCCGACTTCGGAGCGCCGACCGTCAACTTCCTGATCCAACACCGCCTGATCGAGAACGCGGACGCGGGCTCCGACCTCGCGCGCGCGTTGAAGGGGCTCGACACCGACGGGTACGAGCTCGACCTGGTCGAGAAGTCCGCCGAGTCGTTCCGCGTCAAGATCGTCGAGAAGGAGACGAGCGCCGCGAGCCACGCGATCGTGCCGGTCGAGCTGCTCACCTCGCCGCACTACGCGAGCCTCGCGAGGTCGTACGCGCGGCTCGTCGAGCTCGTCGGCCCGCCGCCGTTCACGATCTCGCTCGGGAAGAAGTCGCGCAGCGCGGACACCTTCGAGGCGCTCCGCCACGAGGTGCTCGAGCTCGCGAAGGACGGCATCGAGATCGGGCGCTTCAAGGGTCTCGGCGAGATGGACGCCGAGGATCTCTGGGAGACGACGATGAACCCGGCCAACCGGATGCTGATCAAGGTCGAAGTGGAGGACGCCGCCGCCGCGGACGACGCCTTCGCGAAGCTGATGGGCGACCAGGTCGAGCCGCGCCGGCTCTTCATCGAGCAGAACGCGCGCGACGTCAGGTTCCTGGATGTCTAACGTCGAACCGCTCGGCGCAGGCCGCATCGAGTCTCGCGACCTCGAGCAGGAGCTCCGCTCGAGCTTCCTCGACTACGCGATGAGCGTGATCGTTTCCCGCGCCCTGCCGGACGTGCGAGACGGCCTGAAGCCGGTACACCGGCGCGTTCTCTACGGGATGCACGAGGCCGGCATGCAGCCGAACAGGCCGTTCAAGAAGTCGGCCCGCATCGTCGGCGACGTCATGGGCTCGTACCATCCGCACGGCGACACCGCGATCTACGACACGCTCGTCCGGCTCGCGCAGCCGTTCTCGATGCGCTACCCGTTGGTCGAGGGCCAGGGGAACTTCGGGAACATCGACGACTACCCGGCCGCCGCGATGCGGTACACCGAGTCGCGGCTCTCGCGGATCGCCACCGAGCTGCTCCGCGACATCGACGCGGACACGGTCGACTTCCAGCCGAACTACGACGAGTCGCGGCGCGAGCCGTCCGTGCTGCCGGCCCGCTTCCCGAACCTGCTCGTCAACGGCTCGGCCGGCATCGCCGTCGGCATGGCGACGAACATCGCGCCGCACAACCTCGGAGAGGTGATCAACGCCGTCGTCGCGCTCATCGACGAGCCGGAGATCGACGTCGACCGCCTCACGCGCCACATCAAGGGGCCGGACTTCCCGACCGGCTCGATCATCCTCGGCCGGGAGGGGATCCGCGAGGCGTATCGCTCGGGCCGCGGCCGGATCGTCATGCGCGCGCGTGCCCACATCGAGGAGCTCCGCGGCGGCAAGTCCGCGATCATCGTCACCGAGCTTCCGTACGGCGTGAAGAAGGGCGGCGACGCCGGCGTGATCAAGAAGATCGCCGATCTCGTCAACGACAAGGTACTGACGGAGGTCTCCGACCTCGCCGATCACTCAGACCGGTCGGGGATGCGGATCCAGATCGAGCTCAAGCGGGACGCGATCCCCCAGGTCGCCCTGAACAAGCTCTACAAACATACGCCGCTGCAGACGACCTTCGGGTTCAACGCGGTCGCGCTCGTCGACGGCGTCCCGCGGACGCTGTCGCTGCGCGACATGCTCCAGCACTACCTCGGCTTTCAGCGCGAGGTGATCACCCGCCGCTCGAAGTTCGAGCTGCGCAAGGCCGAGGCCCGGGCTCACGTTCTCCAGGGCTACCTGACCGCGCTCGACAACCTCGACGCGGTCATCGCGCTCATCCGTGGCTCCGCGGACCCAGACGAGGCGCGCGCAGGCCTTCAGCGCGAGTTCGACCTGACGGAGATCCAAGCGCAGGCGATCCTCGACCTCCGACTCCAGCGCCTGACGGGCCTGGAGCGCAAGCG
>JBMDXR010000016.1:0-25652 GCA_048594925.1 Gaiellaceae bacterium | reverse complement strand
CTCCCGGTTCCCCACACCCCTCCACGCTCATCGGCGAAAGGCTCGCCGATGAGCCCTCGCACGCAGCGCACCATCGGCTTCGTCGCGTTCGGGGCCCTCGTCGTCTTCGTCGCGATCCTGCCCTCGTTCGTCGGCGACTTCAAGGCGCGCGAGTACTCCTACGTCGCCATCTACCTCATTGCGCTCCTCGGGCTCAACATCCTCACGGGCTACACCGGCCAGATCTCCCTCGGCCATGGCGCGTTCATGGCCATCGGCGGGTATACGACCGCGATCCTCATGGCCGGGAACGAGCAGTTCGGCGGCCCGATGGCCGGCGGGATGAAGGACCTGTGGACGCTTCCGATCGCCGGGCTCGTCGCCGGGCTCGGCGGGCTGGCGTTCGGGCTGCCCGCGTTGCGCCTGTCCGGCCTCTACCTCGCGCTCGCGACCTTCGCCATCGCCGTCGCGATGCCGTCCACCGTGAAGCGCTTCGAGGAGTACACGGGCGGCGGTACGGGCATCCAGCTCTTCGGGACGCCCGAGCTCACGGGCTCGATCTCGAACGTGCACGTCCTCGGACGCTCGCTCACGCCCAACGACTGGATGTACTACCTCGCCTGGTCGATCGCGCTCGTGCTCTTCGCGGTCGCCTGGCTGATCCTGCGCGGCCGGACGGGTCGCGCGTTCCGCGCTGTGCGCGACAGCGAGACGGCGGCGGTCTCGTCGGGCGTCAGCCTGGCGCGGTACAAGACGCTCGCCTTTGGCATCAGCGCGGCGTACGCCGGAATCGCGGGCGGCCTCTTCGCGATCGCGAGCGCCTTCGTCAACCCGGACACGTTCCCGATCGCGCTCTCGATCTTCCTCCTCGTCGGCATCGTCGTCGGCGGACTCGGCGGCCTTTCGGGGCTCGTCTTCGGCGCGATCTTCGTCGCGTTCCTGCCGCTCTGGGCGCAGGGACAGGACCTCGGCTCGCTGCTTCCGGATCGCATCATCGAGGAGACGCAGAAGCCCGGCGGGCCGTCGATCGTGTACGGCATAGTGCTCATCCTGCTGATGTTCCTCCTGCCCAACGGCGTGGGCGGCCTCTTCCGGAAGGTCGGCCAGGTGATCGCCGGCCGCCGCTACTTTCGGTCGAAGTGACGCGTGCTCCTTCGCGATCGGGAGCGGCGCGCCCCCTCCTCGTCGTCCTGCCCGCCGCGCTGGCCGGCTCGGCCGCGGATCCGGGCGTCCGCCGGACGTGGGCCCGCAGGTCGCGAGGCTGAAGCCGTCCGGCGCACTGATCCCCTGTAGTCGAGGCGAAACTGCCTCGTCGTCAGAACTCGACGACCTTGAGGACCTCGACAGCCACGTTCGGGCTGCGTGGCACCCGGGCCGCGAGCTCGATCGCCTCGTCGCGGCTTGCACAGTCGACCACGTAGAACCCGCCGACGGCCTCTTTCGTCTCGGCGAAGGGGCCGTCGGTGACGAGTGGCTCATCGCCGGGCCTCACCACCACCGTCGTCGACGGATCGTCCAGTGCCTCGCCGTGGACGTAGGCGCCGCGCTCGCGGAGCATCGCGCTGTACGCGAAGTGCTCTTCGACGATCGCGCGGCGCTCCTCCGCAGTCATCGCCGCCTCGGCCTCCGTGTCGCCGTGGATCATCAACAGAAAGCGCATGTCTCCTCCTCGGTGCATTTCTCGTACGACGAACGCGTCCGTGTGCGATCGACGCGCTGGACCGAGCTGTCCGATTTCCGCGAGCACAGCACGCAGCCCTGCTCCACGATGGCACCGTGAGGGTCGCAGATCTCGAGTTCGAGCAGTGCTATCGAGCGGTTGAGAGCCGCGACGCGCGGTTCGACGGCTTGTTCATCGTCGGCGTCCGCACGACCGGGGTCTACTGCCGCCGGAGCTGTCCGTCGCCGGTGATCCCGAAGCGCCGCAATGTCGCGCTCTACCGAACTGCTGCGGCGGCGCAGCTCGCGGGGTTGCGGGCCGAGTTCGCCTGGCTTGCCGCGCGGGGCGGTTCCAGGCGTGGAGGAGGCGATCGATCGCTGCCGCCGTACGCTCACGCTTCCGGCCGGGCCGGGACGGGGTGTCGTTCTCGCCGTCTTGGGCGCTTCGGCAGCGATCGGAACGCCGGGCTTCCTCGGGCTCGCTCATCCGGCTCTCTTGCCAGGGAGCGGCGGGGCCCGGTTCTGACGTCGGTCCGCGCAACGTATGCTCGACAGATGAGGACAGTGGTCGCCGACCTGTGCTCTGCGCCCCTCGACGAGCTGCTCGCGGAGGCGAGGCGGTTGCGCTCCGGCCCGCTCATCACCTACTCGCCCAAGGTCTTCATCCCGCTGACGACCCTGTGCCGCGACGTTTGCGGCTACTGCACGTTCGCGCGACCGCCGCGGCGGGGCGAGCGGGCGTACATGACCGAGGAGGAGGTGCTCGAGATCGCGCGCGCAGGCGCCGTCGCCGGCTGTCGCGAGGCGCTCTTCACGCTCGGGGACAAGCCGGAGCTGCGCTACAAGCTCGCGCGCGAGGAGCTTCGCGCGCTGGGGTGCGGGACTACGCTCGAGTACCTAAAGCGTTGTGCGGGCCTCGTGCTCGAGGAGACCGGGCTCCTGCCGCACCTCAATCCGGGCGTCATGACGCGCCGGGAGCTCGAAGCGCTCAGGCCCGTGTCGGCATCGATGGGGATCATGCTCGAGACGACCGCGGAGCGGCTCTCCGCGCGCGGAGGCCCGCACTGGGCCTCGCCGGACAAGATCCCGGCCCGCCGCCTCGAGACGATCCGGATCGCGGGCGAGCTCCGGGTCCCGTTCACGAGCGGGATCCTCATCGGGATCGGAGAGACCCGCGAGGAGCGGATCGAGGCGCTGCTCGCATTGAAGGCGCTCGGCGAGGAACACGGTCACGTGCAGGAGGTGATCGTCCAGAACTTCCGCGCGAAGCCGGCGACGAGGATGGCTGCGCATCCCGAGCCCGTGCTCGACGAGCACCTCTGGACGATCGCCGTGGCGCGCATCGTGCTCGGCTCGACGTGGCACGTGCAGGCGCCGCCGAACCTCGCGTTCGACGACTTCCCGCGCCTGCTCGACGCGGGCATCGACGACTGGGGCGGCGTCTCGCCGGTGACCATCGATCACGTGAACCCCGAGGCGCCGTGGCCGGAGATCGCTCGCCTCGGCGAGGCGACGCGTGGCCGAGGCCTCGAGCTCGTGCCGCGGCTTCCCGTCTACCCCGAGTACGTCGCGGAGCTCGAGCGCTGGGTGGATGCTGCGGTCGCGCCGCTGGTGCGGCGCGCTGCCGATGCGAGCGGCCTCGCACGGGACGATGCCTGGGCTCCCGGCGAGCCGGGCGCGATCCCCTTCGTCGTGCGCCGCGACGCGCCTCCGCTCGAGCTCACGGGGGCGCAGCTCGGAGAGGACGAGATCAACCGGCTTCTCGAGGCTCGTGGGCACGAGGCGGCGCGGGTATGTACGTCGGCGGATCGACTACGCCGGGACGTGTGCGGCGACGAGGTCACGTACGTCGTGACCCGGAACATCCAGTACACGAACGTCTGCTACTTCCGCTGCGGCTTCTGCGCGTTCTCCAAGGGGAAGCTGGCAGCGAACCTCCGCGGCGCTCCGTACCTCGTCCCGCTCGAGGAGATCGTCACGCGAAGCAAGGAGGCGTGGGAGCGCGGGGCGACCGAGGTCTGCCTCCAGGGCGGCATCCATCCGGCGTTCACCGGCGACTACTACGCCTCCGTCGTCAGCGCGATCACGGCCGAAGTGCCGGACATCCACGTCCACGCGTTCTCCGCACTCGAGATCTGGCAGGGCGCCGCGACGCTCGGCGTCTCCCTCGACGGGTACCTCGCCCGGCTCCGCGACCTCGGGCTCGGCTCGCTGCCGGGGACCGCTGCCGAGGTGCTCGACGACGAGGTGCGCCGCGTCATCTGCCCGGACAAAGTCACGACCGCACAGTGGCTCGCGGTGCACGACGCTGCGCATCGCGTGGGCCTGCGCTCGAACGTCACGCTGATGTTCGGGCACGCGGACACGCCGCGCTCGTGGGGGCGGCATCTCCTGCGCGCACGGGAACAGCAGCAGCGCTCGGGCGGCTTCACCGAGTTCGTGCCGCTTCCGTTCGTCCCGATGGAGGCCCCGATCTATCTCCAGGGACGAGCGCGGCGCGGCCCGACGTTCCGAGAGGCGCTGCTCGTGCATGCGGTCGCGCGCCTGGCGCTGCATCCGGCCATCACGAACGTCCAGGCCTCGTGGGTGAAGCTCGGACCCGAGGGAACACGGCAGGCTCTCGCAGCCGGGGTGAACGACCTGGGCGGGACGCTCATGAACGAGTCGATCTCACGGTCGGCCGGAGCGGCGTACGGGCAGGAGATGCCGCCCGAGCGGATGGAGGAGCTCATTCGCGCCGCCGGTCGCGTCCCGCGCCAGCGGACGACGGTCTACGGCGATGCACCCGAGGACCGGGTTCTCGCGTCGTTCGGCGCGCCGCCGCTCGCCGAGCCACTGAACCCGTCCGTGAAGGACGCGGGCCTCGTCGCGCCGCCGCGTCTCGTGCGGCCTGGCCTCATCGCCGCCGCCGCGATTGGCTCCTGAGGGCGACGTTCCTTGTGACACTTGTGTCACAAGGAACTTCGAGCGGCCGGCGAACGGGAGCCGGACGAGTAGGCCGGGCAGCCCGCGGCGGCTCGTGGCGAGGGCTCGGCGCAACTCCTGCGACGCTCGCGGCCCGGCAAGCCCTTCTCCGTGCCCGACGAGGATGCGTTCCGGCTCGTAGGCGGCGAGCGCTTTCGGCGGTGTCAGCCGCAGGAGCAGATGGACGCCGAGCGGCGCCTTCCCGGCGGTGTAGAAGCGATTCGTACCCACCGCGTCGGCGGTCACGAGCGTGCGCGTCTGCGGCCACCACAGCGCGGACTCGCGCCAATGCTTCCTGCGCATGATCGGGACGAAGGCGAACGGGCTGCCCGGCACGTCGTCGGGCGCAACGACGCGTGGTACGTCGAGCCGCTCCGCGAGCGCGGCGCAGTCGCGGTCGTGCCGGTCGAGGAGTTGGATCACCCCGACCGGCTCTCCGAGGGTGAGTGCGCGATCGATCGCCTCCGGCCAGTCGAGCGTGTCGACCAGCCAGACCTTCCCATCCGCGGCAAGCGCATGCGACGCGCGGGCCATCGCCTCTTCGGCAATCCAGCCGAAGCCCTGTGACCCGAGGTCGTCGCAGAAGCGGTAGTCCCTAGCCGAGGTCGCCGATCACCTCGCCGGCGGCGCGCTCGCCCGTCTCGACCGCGCCGTTCAGGTAGCCCTGGAAGTCGATCGACGTGTGCTCGCCGCAGAAATGGGCGTGGCCCTCCTGTCGTCCCTCGATGCCCGCGAAGGACGTGTACTGACCGACCTTCCAGTACGAGTACGAGCCGCGCGTCCACTCGTAGCCGGGCCAGTAGTCGATGGTCGCCTTCCCGTTCCAGGACTGAGCTAGTCCGGGAAGGACGGGGTCGATCTGGGAGAGAAACTCCTCCGCGCGGCTCGTGGGCGTGCCCGAGCCGAAACTGTCACCGACGTCGCCGCCTGTGTAGTCGACGAGGATCCCGGCCGTGCCGGGTTGCGCGCGCGACACCTCCCATGTGTTCTGGTAACCGGTGTCGGCGATCGTGTCGCCGTTGCAGCCGAGGTCGTTCCAGTGGCGGCGCGAGAACTGGACGTGGAGCTTCGAGTTCGTGCCCATGCCCTGCTCGGCTATCGCCTGCAGCTTGCGCGCTGAGAAACCGGCCTTCGTCAGGTTCACGGAGCTGCGCATGATCGAGAACGGCAGCGCGAAGACGACCTTGTCCGCGGGAACGGTTTTCGGGCCGCCGGGCTGCTTGAACGTGAGCGAGTAGCCGCCGGCGGAAGTCTGCTTCACTGCGACGAGCTCGGACTTCATCGTGATCTGGCCCTGGAGCGCGGCCGCCAGCCGTGCCGGGATCTGGTCGTTCCCCCCATGGACGTGGTACTTCTCGTTCGAAGGTCCAAAGATTCGGAGCTGCCCCTGCCCCGAGTACGCGAGCAGGTAGAGCAGGTTGAGGGAGCTCTGCTCGCTCGACTCGGCTCCGTACTCGATGTTGTAGGCGATGTCGAGCAGCCGCCCGAGCTTCGTGGCCGCCCCGCCGTTCGGGATCGTCTCGTTCAAGTAGTCGATGATCGAGAGGTGGTCGAGCTCGTATCCGCGCTGCGTGAAGCTGTCGAACAGCGTCGGGTAGCTCGCCGCCGAGACGTCCTTGTGGACCTTCTGCCAGATGCCCTTCAGGTCGTCGGTTGCCTGGGCGTAGGTGTACGGCTCGCCGTCGAAGAAGTAGAACGGCTCGGTTCCGTTGACCTCGGCGGAAAGCAGGTTGTCGAGCGTGAGACCCAGCTCCTTTGCCAGCTGTCGGATTGCCTGGTGGCCCTGATCGATGAGCTCACCGCCGTGCTCGTAGATCTGACCCTGATCGAATACGCCGCGACCCGTCCAGCAGCGTCCACCGATGCGATCCGATGCCTCGTGCACCTGGGCGACGCATCCCGCCTGCTTGAGGCGGTAGGCGCACGTCAGTCCGGCGAGCCCGGCGCCCACGACGACGATCGTGGCGGATGTGCCGGCGCGCGCGGCCGGAGTCAGACGATTCAAGCCGGCGACGCCGAGGCCGGCGATCCCCGCCTTCTTGAGCAGCCCTGCGCGCGTCGTCCTCGGTCCGTCCCTCTCAGCCGCGACCTGCGCGACTGCGCGTTGGACGTTCTCCATGAGAGCGGTACGAGTCATCGAATCCCCCTTGTCTCGGTTTCGGTCGGCGCGTCCACGATGCACGACCCGGTCGCCTCGATCAACCCTGAGGCGTGGGCTCCTCGGCCGCGAGCAGGTCGTCGACGGTCTCGCGACGCCTGATCAAGCGGGCCTCGCCGTCGCGGACGAGAACTGCTGCGGGGCGCGGAACGCCGTTGTAGTTCGAGCTCATCGCGAGTGTGTAGGCGCCGGTCGCGGGTATCGCGAGAAGGTCGTCCCGCCGAGGAGCGGGAAGCGTGACGTCGTCGATGAGTACGTCCCCCGACTCGCAGTGCATTCCGGCGACGCTCACCACCTCGTCCGGCTCTTCGTCGGCGCGCTCGGCGCTCAGTGCCGTGTATCGCGCGTCGTAGAGCTGTGGCCGAGGGTTGTCCGACATTCCACCGTCGACGGTCACCCACGTCCGCTCGGCGAGCCGCTTGACCGCGCCGACGCGATAGAGCGTGATGCCGGCCTGTCCGACGAGGCACCGTCCCGGTTCGAGCCAGACGGTCGGCTCGGCGAGGCCGGCTACGACGAACGTCTCGCGCGCTGTGACCGCCGCCGCGCCTGCGAGCTCGGCGGCATCCGCGATGTCGTCCTCGGGGTGATGGCGGATCCCGAAGCCGCCGCCGAGGTCTGCGACCTGCGGCTCCCAGCCGAGCGCATCGCGGCATGCCGCGGCGAACTCAGCGAGTCGCCGGATCGTCTCCGCCTGCGCTGCGAAGTCCGGGAGCTGCGACCCGACGTGGACGTGCAGGCCGCGCACGTCGAGATCACGGGCGAGCGAGTCCGCGATCGCGACCTGGGCCAGCACGGGCTCGAGCCCGAACTTCGAGCCGTGATGCCCGGTCACGATCGCCTCGTGTGTGTCCGCGTCGACTCCGAGCGTCACCCGCACCAGCACGCTGCGGACGCCTGCGTCCGCGGCGAGCGCGGCCTCGTCCGGCGCATCGAGAACGACCGGCGCGCCTTCCTTCGCAGCCTCTCGCAGCAAAGCCTGGTCCTTGTTGTTTCCGTGGACGATGAGCTCGGAGCCGACGAGCTCTGCTCTGCGCGCGAACGCGAGCTCGCCGGCGGAGGCGACGTCGGCGCCGATTCCCTCCTCGTACATGAGGCGGAGCACGGCGACGTTCGGGAACGCCTTCGTGCCGTAGAAGACGCGGCCATTCTCCCCGGCCGCCGTGCGCAAAGACCGTGCGCGCGACCGGAGCGTCTCCTCGCAGTAGACGAGGAGCGGAGTCGCGAACGTCTCCGCGAGCTCGGACGCCGACACCGCGCCGACCGTGAGCTCGCCCTGCTCGATGCGTGCCGAATCGGGAAACAACTCCAGCATCGGCCGATTCTGCCTGCTACCGTTTTCAGCTCGTGAAGCAGCTTCTTGCATAGGTCAGGGAACGAGCGTGGCGCGAGCCGCGTGCGTTCTCGTGGAGCCTCTCGTGCGAGAGGCTTTTTTGTTCCCGAAGGTGAGTGAGGCAGTCGATGGATCGGTACGACGCGAAGACGATCGAGGAGAAGTGGCAGCGGGTCTGGGAGGCCGCCGGGGCCTTCGAGGTCTCGAACGACCCTGTCCCGCCGAAGTCGTACGTGCTGGAGATGCTCCCATATCCCTCCGGGACGCTCCACATGGGCCACATGCTCGTGTACACGATCGGCGACGTCGTCACGCGCTTTCGCAGCCGCACCGGGATGCACGTGCTGCATCCGCAGGGATTCGACGCGTTCGGGCTTCCCGCCGAGAACGCAGCGATCAAGGAGGGCGTCCACCCGCGGGCGAGCACCGAGCGCAGCATCGAGAACATCACCCGCTCCATGCGCCGCGTGGGCTGGGCCTACGACTGGACCCGGCTCGTCTCCACCCACGAGCCCGAGTACTACCGCTGGCAGCAGTGGCAATTCCTGAAGTTCTACGAGCGCGGGCTCGCATACCGGAAGGCCGCTCCGGTCAAGTGGTGCCCGAACGACCAGACGGTGCTCGCGAACGAGCAGGTCCGCGACGGCCGCTGCGAGCGGTGCGGCGCCGAGGTCGAGTCGCGTCTCATGGAGCAGTGGTTCTTCCGGATCACCGATTACGCGCAGGCGCTGCTCGACGATCTGGCCACCGTCGACTGGCCGGAGTCGATCAAGGCCCGGCAACGCAACTGGATCGGCCGCTCGGAGGGCGCCGAGATCCTGTTCGCGATCGAGGAGCTGAGCGGGGACGTCCCCGTCTTCACCACCCGCCCGGACACGTTGTACGGCGCGACGTTCTTCGTGCTCGCACCCGAGCACGAGCTCGTCGCCCGGATCGAGAAGCCGGATGTCGCAGACTACGTACGGCGAGCCTCGGCGAAGAAGACCGCCGAGCGCGCTGCGGCGACCGAGAAGACCGGAGTCCTCACGGGCTTCCACGCGGTCAACCCGGTGAACGGCGAGCGGCTGCCCGTCTACGTGGCCGACTACGTGCTGACCGACTACGGCACCGGAGCGATCATGGCCGTCCCGGCCCACGACCAGCGGGATTTCGACTTCGCCGCCGCCTTCGATCTGCCGATTCGCCAGGTCGTGCGCCCACCGGACAGCGACATCGACGAGAGCGTCGCGTACGTCGAGCACACGGAGGGTGAGATCCTCGTCAACTCCGGGGAGTTCGACGGACTCCCTGCGACCGAGGGCGGCCGTCGGATCGTCGAGAAGCTGGCAGCCGAGGGCCGCGGTCGGTTCGCGGTCAACTATCGCCTTCGTGACTGGGGCTTCTCTCGCCAGCGCTACTGGGGCTGCCCGATCCCCGTCGTCTACTGCGACCAGTGTGGGATCGTGCCCGTGCCGGAGGAGGACTTGCCCGTCGTCCTCCCGGAGATCGAGGACTACAAGCCAAGAGGTCAGCCTCCGCTCGCCCAGGCAGAGGAGTGGGTGAACGTGGACTGCCCGCGCTGTGGTGGGCGGGCGCGCCGTGAGACCGAGACGATGGACACGTTCGTCGACTCCTCGTGGTACTTCCTCCGTTACTGCGACGCGCGGAACGACACTGCGCCGTTCGATCGTGCCGCTGTCGACTACTGGAACCCGATCGACCTGTACATCGGCGGCGTCGACCACGCGACCGTGCACATGATCTACGCGCGGTTCTGGATCAAGGTGCTGAACGAACTCGGCCTCGTCGGCTTCCGAGAGCCGTTTGCCGCCTTCTTCTCGAACGGCTGGGTGACTCTGGGGAAGACGAAGATGTCGAAGCGAGCCGGGAACGTCGTCGGGCCGGACGAGTTCCTCGATCGCTACGGCGCCGATGCGTGCCGTCTGAACATCCTGTTCCTGGGACCCGCGAACGAGGACATGGAATGGACCGAGGCGAGCGTCGAGGCGATGACTCGCTTCGTTCGCAGGCTCTGGAGCGTGGTGAACGACGTCGTCGAGCGTGCGCCTGCGGGGGAGCCGGAGGGTGGACCTCTGGCGCGCAAGGCGCATGCGACCATCGCGAAGGTCACCGACGACATCGGCCGCCGCTTCGCGTTCAACACCGCGATTGCCGCCGTGATGGAGCTCGTGAACGAGCTGTCCAAGGATCGGACCGGTCGCGAGTCACGTTTCGCGGCCGAGACCGCGGTGTCGCTGATCCAGCCCTATGCGCCGCACATCGCCGAGGAGCTGTGGGAGCGTCTGGGGCACGAGCGACTGTGGGAGACGCCGTGGCCCGAGGCGGATCCCGCGTGGCTCGAGGTGGACACGGTCGAGGTGGTCGTCCAGGTGAACGGGAAGATCCGCGATCGCCTGCACGTCGCATCGGATGTGGGGGAGGATGAGCTGGTCGAGCTCGCTCGTGCCTCCGAGCGCGTGCGTTCCTACCTCGACGGCGACGACGCGACGAGAACCGTCGTCGTGCCCGGCAAGCTCGTCAACTTCGTGACGTAGTTCGAGTTTCACGCTCTCGTGAGGGAGCCGTCGACCACACGTGAGCTCTTGACCGCAACGATGGCCGTGTGTCCATCGCCGTGTCCCGCTCGACCGCGCTCGTCGGTATCTGTGTGGCGCTGGCCGTGCTCGTGCTCGTCGGGCAGCGGCTGGCCCAGGCGGGAGCGGCGAGCGACTCCGAGGTCGTCGCTGCACCTCTGGAGCCGGTCGCCGAGGCGCCGGCGCGACCGGTCCTCGTCGTCCACGTCGTCGGGGAGGTGCGGCGACCCGGTCTCTATCGACTTCGGGACGGCGCCCGGATCGCGGACGCCGTCCGCCGCGCGGGTGGGGCGAGCCGCGCCGCGAACCTCGCGGCGCTGAACCTGGCCGCTCCGCTCGTCGACGGCATACAGATCGTCGTGCCGCGCATGGACGCTGCCGTTGGCGGAGGCGCGACGAGCGGACTGAGCGGCGCCGGCCAGGGTTCGTCTGGCAGGCCCTCGGTCAGCCTGTCCTCGGCCACCGTCGAGGAGCTCGACGAGCTCCCGGGCATTGGGCCAATCACGGCGCAGAAGATCGTCGACTTTCGAACCGAGCATGGGCCGTTCGCGTCGGTCGAAGACCTCGACGCCGTGCCCGGCATCGGTCCGACTCGAATCGAGCAGCTGCGCGAGCTCGTGACTCCGTGAGACGGCTCGTCGAGCTCCACTGGCCGACGATGCTCGTTGCCTCTGCCTGCTGCGGCATCGGAGCCTCGTTGTGGGTCTCGCCTTCGCTCGTCCTGATCGCGACTGCTGCGCTCTGCCTTCTTGCATGGGCGCTTCTGGTCGCCGGCACGACTCGGCTGGCCGTGCTCGGTGCTGCGGTCGCGGTTCTGGGTCTGGGCTGGGGCTCGATCCGGATGGATGCGCTGCGTCACAGTGTCCTTGCGTCCGAGGTCGGCGAGTCGGGCTCTGCGCAGCTCGTCACCGTCGCTCCCGCACGCTCCTCGCCGGTCGCGACGCGTGTGATCGCTCTCACCCGCGAGTTCCGGCAGCGACCGCTGCGCGAGCGGGTGCTCCTCGTCCTGCCCGTCGGCCGGTCGCCGCCGCGTGGAGCAATCCTGGAGGCGAGCGTACGCGTGGCCGAGCCGCGCCCCGCGCGCGACGGCTTCGACGAGCGAGCGTGGCTGACGCGTCAGGGCATTCACGTCGTCCTCCAGGCGTCGAGCTGGCGCCAGATCGGAGAGCGCGGTGGGTTTGCCGGCCTGGGCGACAGTCTTCGCGACCGTGTCGAGCGCGCGGTGAACCGTGGCACGACCGGCGTTCGTCGCGGCATCGTGCTCGGAGTCGTCCTCGGCGAGGACGAAGGGCTGCCCGCGCACGTGCAAGACGAGTTCCGCGCCTCCGGGCTCTACCACCTTCTCGCCGTTTCCGGGCAGAACGTCGCCTTCCTGGCCGCCGGCATCTACGGGCTCGGATGGATGCTTCGGCTGTCGAGAGTCGTCCGGGAGCTTTCGGTCCTCGCCGCGATCGCGGCCTACGTCCTGGCGGTGGGCTGGCAGCCTTCGGTCGTCCGGGCCGGCGTCGCGGGTGCGCTGGCGTCGCTCGCCTGGCTCACGGCGCGGCCGCGTGACCGCTGGCACTTCCTCGCCCTCGGTGCGCTCGTCCTCACGGCGTGGATGCCGACCGCGCTGCTCGAGCCTGGGTTCCAGCTCTCGTTCACCGCGGTCGCGGCGATCTTCATCGCCGTTCCGCGTGTCCGAAGCTCGCTCGACGGCTACCCGCTTCCCGTCGGGGTCGCGGACGCTCTCGCGGTCGCCCTCGCCTGCGGGCTCGCAACGGCGCCGATCGTGCTGCTCCACTTCGAGAAGGCGCCTCTGTACACCGTTCTCGCCAACGTCGCCGCATTCGCGGCGGCGCCGCTCGTACTCGGCTTGGGTCTGCTCGCCGCGCTCGTCGATCCCGTTTCGCCGGCAGCCGCTGCGGGCTTGGCCTCGCTCGCGGGGTGGGCCGCGGCCTGGCTCGAGCTCGTTGCCCGCGTGGTCGCCGATCTTCCGAGCGCGCAGGTCGGAGTGCGCGCTGCTCTACTGGCGTCCGCGGCCGCGCTCCTCGGCTGGACCGGAGCTCGACAGCTGCGCAGGCGGGTGAGACTGCGCGTACCGGCGCCGGTCGTCCTCCTCGCCGGCGGCATTGCGCTGGCGTCGGCGGTTGGCTGGACCGCCGCTCGACCGGCGCCTGCGTGGGACCAGCCGGCTGGGTTCCGTGCGACGTTCCTCGACGTCGGCCAGGGCGACTCCGTGCTGCTCGAGACACCGCGGGCACGAGTTCTCGTCGACCAGGGCCCGCCCGAGGCAGACGTTGCGGGACAGCTCGCGGCGATGGGCGTCCGCTCGTTGAGCGCTCTCGTGCTCACGCATCCACAACGCGATCACGTCGGGGGCGCGCCAGACGTCATCCGACGCATCCGCGTCGCGCAGGTCCTCGATCCGGACCTCGAGGCGGGCGGGCCCGAGCACGAGGAGGCCCTCGCTGCCGCTCGAGCACGGGGCATCCCGGTGCGCGTCGTTCGGGCAGGAGCGACGTTCAAGGCCGGACGCCTCGTCCTTCGTGTCCTCTGGCCGGCAGACGCGGGCGGCGCGACCGAGGATCCGAATCTGAACGCGGTCGTCATCACCGCCTCGTACGGCGCGACCGACGTCTTCCTCCCTGCCGACGCCGAGTCGGCGGTGACCGCGGCGCTTCCACTCACGGAGGTCGAGATCCTCAAAGTGGCCCATCACGGATCCGAGGATCCAGGGCTCGCCGCCGAGCTTCGCGACCTTCGGCCGCGGGTCGCGGTGATCTCTTGCGGGCGGGGCAACGAGTACGGACACCCGCGAGCCGAGACGCTCACGGCACTCGACGACTCGCCGGGACTCACCGTGTATCGGACGGACGAGGACGGGCGCATCGTCGTCGAGTCGGACGGCTACGGCTTCAGGGTGGAGACGGCTCGCTAGGCTGAGCCAGCCGTGACCGACGCTCCCGACCAGCCCGTCTACCTCATCACCGGGAGCGACCGCCCGAAGATCGAGACTGCGCTCTCGCGGCTGAGAAGTCACTTTCAGCCCGAGGCGATCGAGATCGTGAGCGCGCTCGACACGTCCGGCGATGCCGCGATGGCTCTCTGCAACGCCGGCAGCCTGTTCGGAGACGCGCGGCTTCTCGTCGTCCTCGACGTCGATGGCCGCAAGAACGCCGAAGGACGGTCCAAGGGCGGTTGGAAGTCGGCGGACGTGGAGGTGGTGTCCGCCTACCTCGCGAGCCCCGCACCGGCGACGGTGCTCGCGCTCGTCGCGGGTGAGCTCAAGTCGAGCTCTGCGCTCTGGAAGGCCTGCGCAAAGGCGGGCCAGGTCCTCTCGTTCGACGTCGCGAAGAAGGAGCTGCACGGCTGGGTCGCCGAGCAGTTCCGTCAGCGCGGGGCTCGCGCGGAGCCTGACGCGGTTGCCGCGCTCATCCAGCTCGTCGGGGACGACCTGTCGGCACTGAAGGCCGAGATCGACAAGCTTGCCACCTGGGCGGCCGGTGAGCCGCTCGGCGAGCGCGAGGTCGAGGCGCTCGTCGCCTCCCACGCCGAGGTCCCGATCTACGAGCTCACCGAGGCTTGGTCGACGCGCGAGACTGCGCGCGCTCTGGCGGTTAGCGAGACCTTGTTCGAGCACGAATCGCGGCAGCGCAGGGAAAGCGCGGCGCGCCTCGCGGGCGCGCTCGGAGGACACCTCGGACGACTTCGCGCGCTGAAGCGGCTGGCCGCGGAAGGTATCAAGCCCAAACAGGCGGCCGAACGTCTGAAGCTGCATCCGTTTCGCGCGCAGAAGCTGTACGCGCAGGCCGAGGGATTCTCGGCGGAGGAGCTCGACGACGCCGTCGTGCGGCTCGGCGAACTCGACGGAGCCCTCAAAGGGCAGAGCCGCCTCGCACCGGATCTGGAGGTCCAGCGCGCGCTCGTCGACCTCACGCGGCGGCCGGGTGGCCCTCAGCCGAACGGGCGCTAGGAAGCGCTAGCGACGAGCCGGGAGGCGCGGGACTTCTTCCGCGCGGCGGTGTTCGCGTGCAACGCGCCACGGGTAGCCGCCCGGTCGATCGTCCTCACCAGCTCGCGATGCTCGGCGGCAATGCGCTCGGCGTCGCCCTCGGAGACGGCGGCCTCAAGGCGCTTCGTCAGCGTCTTGATGGTCGACCGGTAGCGGAGGTTTTCGCTCCGTTGGCGCTCCTGGATGAGGACGCGCTTCTTCTGTTGCTTGATGTTTGCCATTCGAAGAGGTGCCCGCCGCGGGCCGCGCGATGGTAGCAGACCCCACTGGGACAATCGCACCGTGGAGACGATCTTCTGGCTGGTCGTTCCCGGCCTCGCAACCGGCCTCGGCGGTCTCTGCCTCTTGGTCGTTCCGCATCCCGGCGAGCGTCTCCTCGACACCCTGCTCGGCGCGACCGCCGGCATCATGCTCGCCGCGTCCATGTTCTCCCTTCTCGTTCCGGCGCTCGAGGACGGCGCCGTCTGGGAGGTTGTTACCGGCTTTGTCGTGGGCGCCGCGGCCCTCGCGGTCCTCGACGCAACGCTACCTCACGTCCATGAGCGCATCGTCGAGCGGCGCCCGGAGCCGGAGGAGCACCATGCGGCGCTCATGCTCGGCGCTCTCACCATCCACAACGTCCCGGAGGGACTCGCCGTCGGGGTCGCGTTCGCGGCCGGCGGCTCCGAGCTCGGAGTGCCGATAGCCGTCGCAATCGGCCTGCAGAACATCCCCGAGGGATTCGCAGCCGCCGCACCGATCCTGAGGGCGGGCGGCTCGACAGCGCTCGCGATCGGCTTTGCGGCGGCGACAGGCCTCGTCGAGCCGCCCGCTGCGATCTTAGGGTTCGCCATCGCCGAAAGCATGGCCGCGATCTTGCCGGCAGCTCTTGCCTTCGCCGCCGGAGCGATGGTGTACGTCGTGGTCGACGAGATCGTCCCGGAAAGTCACGGACGGGGGTACGAGCGCGAAGCGACGGGCGGTGTGGTGCTCGGCTTCGTCGCCATGATGGTTCTCGACAACGCTTTCGGCTAAGCGGTGACAACGCCTTCTGACCTCGTTCAGCCTCCGGCGTCGGATGCGTATGCGCAACGGAGTCGCATCGCCCGCTCGACGGCAGTGTTCTCCCTTGCCACCGCGATCTCCCGGGTGCTCGGCCTGGTGCGCGAGATGGTCAGCGCCTACTTCTTCGGCGTCACCGGGCTCATCAATGCCTTCACGGTCGCGATCCAGATCCCCAACCTCGTGCGTGCGCTTGTCGCCGACGCCGCGCTGTCCGGCGCGTTCGTGCCCGTCTTCAGCGAGCTGCTCGAGCGAGGCGAGAAGCAGCGAGCGTGGCGCGTTGCGTCGACGCTGTTCTGGATGACGCTCCTGGTCCTCGGAGGCGTGACCGCGCTGTTCATCCTCCTCGCGCCGCTCCTGATGCGGCCGTTCGGGGACCCCGGGGGTGACTTCGACCTGGCCGTCGGGCTCTCGCGCGTCCTCTTCCCGATCGTGGTGTTGCTCGGGCTGTCCGGGATCGTCGTCGGGATCCTCAACACGTACCACCACTTCGCCCTGCCGGCGCTCGCGCCGGTGGCCTGGAACCTCGTGATCGTCGTCGGGCTTCTGCTCGGAGTCCCGCAGATCGACGACGAGAGCAGGCAGCTCTACCTCTACGCAGCAGTCGTCGTGCTCGGGACGCTCGTGCAGCTGCTCCTCCCGATCCCGTGGCTCCGGCGCCTCGACGGACGTCTGACGATGGTCGTCGACTGGCGCGACCCGGCCGTGAAGCGCGTCCTCGTGCTGATGCTGCCGGTCACGCTGACGATCGGCCTGGTGAACGTCAATTTCCTGGTCGACACGCTGTTCGCGTCGCGCCTGCTCGACCCCGAGCTGGCACCTGCGGCGATCGACAAGGCATTCCGTTTGTACATGCTCCCGCAGGGGGTCTTCGCCGTCGCGGTGACGACGGTCCTCTTTCCGACGCTCGCGAGGCTCGCCGCCCGGGACGACTTCGGTGGTCTTCGGCGCGCGCTCGACGGCGGCCTCCGCCAGATCGCGTTCCTCCTCGTGCCGGCCGGGCTGCTCTCGATCGTCCTGGCCGAGCCGATCGTGCGGCTCGTCTACCAGCGCGGCGAGTTCACCTCCGACGACACGGTGATCGTCGCCCAATGCCTGCAGGCGTTCTCGATCGGGCTCGTCTTCAACGGCTGGATGCTGATTCTCAATCGCAGCTTCTACGCCGTGCAGACGAACTGGGTGCCGACCGGGATCGCGCTCGGCGCGGTCGCCCTCAACGCCGCGTTCGACGCCGTCTTCTACCGTCTCGGCATCTGGGGCATCCCCCTTGCGACGTCGACGGTGAACGTCGTCGCGGCGGGCGTGCTGCTCGTGATGATGCGCCGCCGAGTTGGTCTCGAGCACGTGCAGGGTACGCTGGGCGTGGTGGCTCGTGTCGCGGTCGCGGGCGCGGTCGCGGCGGCTCTCGCTTACCTGGCGTGGCTCGGTCTCGACGAGCTGCTCGGACATGCTCTCGTCGCACAGGTGGTCTCGCTCGGCGCGGCATTCGCCGTGGGCGGTCTCGTGTACCTCGGGCTGGCCCGCGCGCTCGGCCTGCGCGAGCTCGAGGCGCTGCTACTGTTGCGAGCCCGGCGCGACGAAGCTTCCGACGAGCGCTGAGCGACCTATGGAGCAAGATCGCATTCGCAACTTCGCGATCATCGCGCACATCGACCACGGCAAGTCGACGCTCGCCGATCGCATCCTTGAGCTGACCGGCGCGGTCTCCGAGCGCGAGATGCGCGAGCAGCTCCTCGACACGATGGAGCTCGAGCGCGAGCGCGGGATCACGATCAAGGCGCAGGCGGTGCGCGTGAACTGGCGCGGACATCAGCTGAACCTCATCGATACGCCGGGCCACGTCGACTTCACGTACGAGGTCTCTCGCTCTCTGCAAGCGTGCGAGGGGGCGCTCCTCGTCGTCGACGCTGCGCAAGGGATCGAGGCGCAGACGCTTGCGAACGCGTATCTCGCAATCGAAGGCGGTCTCGAGGTCGTCCCGGCCGCGAACAAGATCGACCTTGCGCAAGCCGATCCGGACGCGACGTCACGCGAGCTCGGCGAGCTCTTGGGCGATTCGCCCGACCGCGTCCTCCGCATCTCTGCCAAGACCGGTGTCGGAGTACCCGAGGTCCTCGACGCGATCGTCCAGCGGGTACCTGCACCCTCCGGCGACCCTGCCGCGCCGGCTCGTGCACTCGTGTTCGACTCCTCGTACGACCAGTACCGGGGCGTCGTCGCGTTCGTGCGCGTCGTGGACGGGAACTTCTCGGCCCGCGAGCCGCTCCGTGCGATGGCGCAGGGTACGGAGTTCGACGCCGAGGAGCTCGGCGCCATGTCGCCGGCGCGCGAGCCCGTGCCGTCGCTCTCCGCCGGGGAGGTGGGCTACGTCATCACCGGTCTGAAGGACGTGTCTCGCCTTCGGGTCGGCGACACGCTCACGTCGCGGCGCCGCCCAGCCGCCGAGCCGCTCCCCGGCTACCAGGACGTGAAGCCGATGGTGTTCGCCGGGATCTTCCCGACGGACTCCGACGACTACCCGGAGCTCCGCGACGCGCTGGAGCGGCTGAAGCTGAACGACGCATCGCTTTCGTACGAGCCGGAGACGTCGCAGGCTCTCGGCTTCGGTTTCCGCTGCGGCTTTCTCGGCCTCCTGCACATGGAGATCGTGCGCGAGCGGCTCGAGCGCGAGTTCGATCTCGATCTTCTGATCACCGCGCCGAACGTCGCCTACCGGGCGACGACGAGGACCGGCGAGGAGGTCGAGGTGCACAACCCCGCCGAGATGCCGCGCGAGCTGGAAGAGGTCGAGGAGCCGTACGTCAAGGCGTCGGTCATCGTTCCGAAGGACTACGTCGGCCCCGTGATGGAGCTCGCGAACGAGCGCCGCGGCAATTTCGATCACATGGAGTACCTGAGCGAGGACCGCGTGCTCCTCCTCTACGAGCTCCCGCTCGGCGAGATCGTCCTCGACTTCTACGACCAGCTGAAGTCGCGCACGCGTGGCTACGCGAGCTTCGACTACGACCTCGCCGGCTTCCGGCCGGGCGACCTGGCGCGCGTCGACGTCCTCGTGGGCGGTGAACAGGTCGACGCGCTCTCGCTCATCATCCATCGCGATGCGGCCTACGACCGCGGCCGTCAGCTCGTCGAGCGGCTACGCGAAGAGATCCCGCGGCAGATGTTCGACGTGCCGATTCAGGCTGCGATCGGCTCGCGCGTCATTGCCCGCGAGACGGTGAAGGCGCGCCGCAAGGACGTGCTCGCGAAGTGCTACGGGGGGGACATCACGCGCAAGCGCAAACTGCTCGAGAAGCAGAAGAAGGGCAAGAAGCGCATGAAGCAGGTCGGTGGGGTGGAGGTGCCGCAGGAGGCCTTCCTCGCCGTCCTGAACCTCGACTCGGAGCGAAGGCGGTAGCCATGGGCGGCGTGCGTCATCTGTACGTCCACCTTCCTTTCTGCGCGCACCGCTGCGGCTACTGCGACTTCGTCACCGTCGTGGGCCGGAACGGTCAGCACCACGCGTACGTCGATGCGCTGCTCGCGGAGCTCGAGCAGGAGGGAGGTGCGCTCACCGAGGACCTCGAGACGGTCTTCCTCGGGGGTGGAACCCCGACGTTCACCGCGCCGGCGGAGCTCGGGCGGCTGCTTCGCGCCCTGCCACCTGCGGAGGAGGTGACCGTCGAGGCCAATCCGGAGACCGTCACGGGTGAAGTTGCGGAGCTCCTGAGCGCCGGGTGCGTGACCCGCGTCTCCGTCGGCGCGCAGAGCTTCCAGCCGCGTCTGCTGAAGGTGCTCGAGCGACGGGCTTCGCCGGACGACGTCCGGCGAGCCGTCTACCGTCTTCGTGATGCCGGATTCGACAACATCTCGCTCGATCTCGTCTACGGCATCCCCGGCCAGGGCGCCGCCGACCTCGACCGCGACCTCGCGGAAGCTCTCGCGCTCGAGCCGGAGCACCTCTCGTGCTACGAGCTCGAGGCGAAGCCGGGCACGCGGTTCACCCATGCATACGGCGAGGAACTCGCGCGCCAGGCGGACGCGATGGAGGGTTACTTCGAGCAGGTCGTCGAGACGGTTGGGGCTGCCGGCTACCGGTGGTACGAGACGGCGAACTTCTGCCTCACAAGCGAGCGGGCTCGCGGCCGCGATCTGCGCGCTCGTCACAACCTCGGCTACTGGCGTGGCTGCGACTACCTCGGCCTCGGGATCGGCGCGGTCTCGACGATCGGCGGTGTGCGGCGGAGGAATCAGCCGAGCCTGTTGCGCTACGTCGCCGCGCTCGCCTCCGGTCGGCAGCCGCCGCGTGAGGTGGAGGTGATCGACGCCGAGACGCGGGTGCGGGAGTTGCTGCTCCTCGGTCTCAGGCTGGACGAGCCCGTTGCGCTGGCCGACGTCGAAGAAGCGCTCGACCGAGCAGCGCTCGAACGCCTGTCCGACCTCGGCCTCGTCGAGCGCGGCGCGGACGGCCGAGGGGAGGAGCTACGGCTCACGCGCCGCGGCCGCTTCCTCGGCGGTGGAGTCACCGCCGAGCTCATGGTCTGATCGCGTCTGTTCGCCAGCGGGGCCCCCGGCTACCATCGGTGAAAAGATGCAGCTCACTCCGCGAAAACGAGAGATTCTGCGGCGCGTCATCGAGGAGTACGTCGCGACTGGACAGCCCGTGGGCTCGCGCGTCCTCGTCGAGCGCTCGGGGCTCGGCGTCTCGTCGTCGACCGTGCGCGGCGAGCTCGCGGAGCTCGAGCTGCTCGGCCTGCTCACGCACCCGCACACGTCTGCCGGCCGGATGCCGACGGAGAGCGGCTATCGCGTCTATGCGGAGGAGCTCGTCGGGACGCTCGAGGGACGGCCGGAGGATCTCGGCGTCGATCTCCGCTCCATGCGCAACGAGATCGAGCAGGCCTTGCGCGCGACGACCGAGATGCTCTCGGACGCGACGCGGTTGCTCGCCCTCGTCTCGGCGCCGTCGCTCGAGACGGCTTCGATCCGGCACATCGAGGTGCTGACGCTCCAGCCCTCGAGTGTCATGGTCGTCGTCATCACCTCGACGGGAGGCGTCACGAAGCGCGTCTTCCGTCTCGACGAGCCGCTGGATCCGGGTCTCGTATCCTGGGCGGCCGAGTATCTCGAGGAGCAGCTCGTCGGCGAGCGTCTCGGCTCGCGAACGGTGCGGCGGCGCCTGGAGGCACCCGAGCTCGCCCCACGCGAGCGCGCGTTCCTCGCGCTGATCGGCGAGACGCTGCTCGAAGTGGGCGCGGAGATGGGGCCGGAGGTGTTCGTGGGGGGCACAGCGGGCCTCGTGGGAGGAGCCCGCGCGGAGGAGGTCGAGGCAACGATGCGCCTCGTCGAGCTCCTGGAGCGCCGTGCGGCCGTGCTCGAGCTCGTGACCGAGGCACTCGAGCCGCAGCGCCCGGTCGTGCACGTCGGGCCCGAGGTCGGTGGAGCCGAGCTCCACTCCGTCTCGCTCGTCGGCGCCACGTACGGGATCCGTTCGACACCACTCGGCGCCGTCGGTCTCCTCGGGCCGTTGCGGATGGACTACGAGAAGGCCATCCGAACGGTGCGCGCGGCGGCCTTCGAGCTCTCCCGCTTCGTCGAGGACGTGTACGAAGACGCCTGATCAAGATGGTTGACCGGCAATACATGGCCGCGCGGGAGGTGGCTGCGACACTTCGCCGGATGGCGCCGCCCTCACTCGCCCGTATTCCCGCTACGCGCTCGATCGGGCGGCGTCCCCGGCTCGGTCGCACCCATCTCCGCATCGACGAGCATTACCGGTCAACCATCTGATGGCGACGACCGAGAGCGACTACTACGAGCTTCTGGGTGTCCCGCCCAGCGCGAGCGACGCCGAGATCAAGCGCGCGTTCCGCAAGCTCGCCCGCGAGCTGCACCCGGACGTCTCGTCCGCTCCTGACGCCGAGCTTCGATTCCGTGAGGTCGCCGAGGCTTTCGAAGTGCTCTCCGACCCGCAGCGGCGAGCGACTTACGACCGTTTCGGCAAAGCCGGCCTCCGGCGTGGCGGGTTCGAGCCGCATTTCGCGGACTTCGGCAGCCTCTCGGACATCTTCGCGGCGTTCTTCGGCGAGGATCTCTTCGGCGGGGGAGGCGCCCGGCAGCGCCCGCAGCGCGGTGGAGACATCCAGGCTGTCGTCGAGATCGAGCTCGAGGAGGCGTTCACGGGCGTGTCGATCGCCGTGCCGGTCGAGGTCGCGCTGCCGTGCGAGCACTGCTCGGCGAGCGGGGCAGATCCCGGAACGTCGACCCGGGCATGCCCGACGTGCGCGGGAGCAGGAGTGGTGCGTAGCGTCTCTCAGAACGTCTTCGGGCAATTCGTGCAGCAGCGAACCTGCCCGGACTGCGGAGGAGTGGGCGAGGTGCTCGAGCAACCGTGCTCGGAGTGCGGCGGTGAGGGTCGCGTCGTGAAGCGACGCGAGCTCCAGGTGGAGGTGCCGAAGGGCATCCACGACGGACAGCAGATCCGCGCCCGCGGAGAAGGCCATGCGGGGTTCCGGAGCCCTGAGCGCGGTCACGCCTTCGTGGTCGTGCGGGTCCGGCCCGACCCCCGCTTCGTGCGCGACGGCGACGACCTGCACACGGCGGTGCGCCTCACCATGACCGACGCGGCGCTCGGCACGAAGGCAATTGTGTCGTCGCTGTCGGGCGACCTCGAGGTCGACGTTCCGCCGGGGACGCAGCCCGGCGAGGTACGCGTGCTGAAGGGTGAAGGTATGCCCGCATTGCGCGGCTCGCACCGCGGCAACCTCAACGTGCGGCTCGCCGTGGCGGTGCCGACCGTGCTGGACGACGAGCAGCGTCGACTGCTGGAGGAGGTCGACGACAAGCTCGGGAGCGACGCGTACGCGGCCCGCGACGACGACGAGGGGTTCTTCAGCAGGCTGAAGAGCGCGTTGCGCTGAGCGCGCTCGTCCGCGTCGCGGTCTCCGTTCCGACAGCCGACGCCGAGATCGCACGCGCCTGGTTTGTCGAGCGTTTTCCCGGTGGCTTCGAGGAGCGCGCGGGCGAGCGGGAGACGGAGCTCGCCGTCTACACCGACGAGCCCGGTGAGGCCGAGGTCCGTCGGGCATTCGTGCAGGCGACCTCCGTGCCGGTCGAGGAGGGCTGGCAGGACCGCTGGAAGGGGTTCCATCGTCCCGTCTGGGCCGGCGGGCTCTGGATCGGGCCACCGTGGATACCACCTCCAATCGCCGACAGTGCGGTCGTGGTGGATCCCGGGCGCGCGTTCGGGACGGGTGCACACCCGACCACGAGGGCGTGCATCGAGTTGCTCGCCGGACTCGAGCGCGGGAGCGTGCTCGACGCCGGCTGCGGTTCCGGCGTCGTGGCGGTCGCAGCCGCACGTCTCGGCTTCGCTCCCGTCTGGGCCGTCGATCTCGACGAGGTCGCCGTCGAGGTCGCAGCCGACACGGCACGCCGGAACGGCGTCGTGGTCGACGTGTCTCGAGCCGACGTGCTGCGTGGCGAGCTTCCCGTCGCCGACGTCGTCGTCGCCAACATCGAGCTCTCCGTCGTCGAGCAACTCCTGAAACGGCTTGGCGCTGGCATCGCCGTCACATCGGGCTATCTCGAGTCCGACGCGCCGACTGCAGCGGGCTGGACGCGCATCGAGCGGCTCGAGCTCGAGGGCTGGGCTGCAGACGTTCTGCGCTCCAAGTGACACAGTGTCACGAGGTTCGTTCGGCAGCGCACTAAGCTAGGCCCTTGCATGGCGACGTTCTCCGTGCGCTTTCTGGGCTGCAAGGTCTCGTACGCGGATGCACAAGCCGTGCGCGAGCGCCTGCTCGGCGACGGGCACAGCGAGGCGGAGGCGGAGGCCGACGTCGCCGTCGTCAACACGTGCTGCGTCACCCACGAGGCAGTATCGAAGTCGCGCCAAGCCGTCTCCCGCGCGGCACGGACGCACTCCCTCGTTTACGTCACCGGCTGCGCGGCGAATCTCGACGGTGCGTTCGAGCGCGCTGCGCCGAACGTCAGGGTCATCGCGCGCCCGAGCGAAGAAACCCCGGAGGTCATCGCGGGAGACGTGGGCGCGATCGGCTGTGTACAGGCGGATGCCCGGCTCGAGCGCACCCGCGCGTTCGTGAAGATCCAGGACGGCTGCTCGTTCTCGTGCGCGTTCTGCGTCATCCCGCTCGTGCGCGGCGGCACGCGGAGCCGGCGGGCCGAGGCGGTCCTCGCGGAGATCCGGCGACGCGTCGCGCAGGGTCACCGCGAGATCGTCCTCACGGGCGTGAACCTCGGTTGTTTTCGGGATCGCGAGGCGGGATTCACCTTGGCGCGGCTGATCCGCGAGGCGGGCTCGCTGCGGGGCGTGGAGCGGCTCCGGCTCTCCTCGATCGAGGTGAACCACCTTTCGCCCGAGCTCGTCGCCGCATTGCGCGAGACGCCGACGGCGTCACGTCACCTGCACGTCCCTCTCCAGTCGGGCGACGACGACGTCCTACGTGCGATGGGCCGGCGCTACTCGGCGGCGCAGTACGTGGCCAAGGTCGAGCCGATGCACGACTTCAATCTCACCGCGGACGTGATCGTCGGGTTCCCCACCGAGGACGAGCGCGCGTTCGCCCGCACGCTGGCAGTCGTGGGGCGGGCACGGCTCACGCGGGTACACGTGTTCCCCTACTCGCCGCGTCCTGGCACCGCCACGGCGGCCGAGGACACCGTCCCGGATGCCGTCAAGCGCGAGCGCAGTGCCCGGCTCCGTGCGCTCTCCGATGCGCTCTCGCGGCGGAGTTGGGAGTCGAGGGTCGGCACCACGGATCGCGTGCTCGTCGACCGCCCGGGCCGGGGGTATGGCGACGACTACACACCCTGGCTTGTCGACGGGGAGGTCGGCCAGCTCGTGCGCGCCCGCGCCGTCGGCGTCTCCGAGGAGGGAATCCTTGCCGTCGCTGCGTGAGGGCTGCCTGTTCTGCAAGCTCGTGGTCGAGGGCGACCACGTGCACCGCGCGGACGGCTTCGTCGCCATCCGCGACATCAATCCGATCGCCGAGACCCACCTGCTCGTCCTCCCGGAGCGTCACGTCGACACGTTCAAGGACGTCTCGGAGTTCCCGCACGAGGAGGCGGGACGCATGCTTCGCTTCGTCGCCGACACCGCTCGCGAGGCCGGGCTCGAGAACTACCGCGTCCTCGTGAACGTCGGCGCCGGCGCCGGCCAGACGATCTTCCACCTCCATTGGCACGTTCTCGGCGGCAGACCCGACGCGGCGCGGATCGCCGCCGCGCTGCAGGAGGGCGCGTGACGCTCATCGCCCGCATCGAGGGCGAGCTCAAGGCTGCGCGCCTGGCCCGCGACGAGGATCGGCGCGACGCGCTCAGCCTCGTGCTGCACGCGCTGCAGGCGGCGCAGAAGGAGCTGCAGCGGCCGCTGTCCGACGACGAGGAGCTGCAGGTGCTCCAGCGCGAGCGAAAGCGGCGCGTCGAGGCCGCCGAGGCGTTTCGCGCCGGAGGGCGCGAGGAGCAGGCGGAGGACGAGGAGTTCGAGCTCGAGGTTCTCGAGGAGTTCATGCCCGAGCCGCTCTCCGAGGAAGAGCTCGAGGAGATCATCGACGACGTGATCTCCCAGGTCGAGGCGACGAGCATTCGCGACATGGGCCGGGTGATGGCGGGCGTCATGCACCAGGTCTCGGGCCGCGCCGACGGCTCGACCGTCTCGCAGCTCGTGAAGGAAAAGCTGGCCTAGCGCGTCCCTACACTGCGCCTGATGCAGCAGGTGCTGGACATCTCCAACGAGGTAGCCGCCGAGCTTGCCGGCGTCGAGGACGGCGTCCTCGACGCGCTGCGCGAGCGCTTGCAGTGCACGATCGCGTTACGGGGGAACCGATTGACGCTGGGCGGGGACGACGAGCACGTCGCCGCGGCGCGGGCCGTCGTCGACGAGCTCGTGGGGCTCGTCGACGGCGGGCCCCCCATACGCCCCGCCACCGTCGGTTGGGTGCTTGCCGCGCT
>JBMDXR010000015.1:0-6543 GCA_048594925.1 Gaiellaceae bacterium | reverse complement strand
TTGTCGCCGAAGACGTAGTAGCCGACGACGCCGACGTCGTCCACCGACGGATCCCATGCGACGGAGACGAGGGTGGCTGTCGCGGCGACGACGCGCAGGTTCAAGGGCATGGTGGGCGACTGCCGGTCCCGGGGTTTTGGGGACGCGCTCCCTGCCGGCACGAGAATCGATAGCGCCAGGAGGACAGCGAGTGACGCGGCGACGAGTACCGTCTGCTTGGCGGCGGCAGACACAGCCTCCGTGTTCTCGGACGCTTAGCCGCGGAACCTAGACCCCCGATTGGGGTAGACCAGACTTCCGGCCAGGCTCGCCTGGCTCAACCACGCGCAGCGTTTCCCCCCTGCCAGTGACACGCGTACCAGGGAAGACCCGCCTGTGAACCGTCAGCCGCGAGGTATCGACACCGTCGTCTGCACCGCAGCGCGTGACTCACGCTGTCCCGAAACGATCGGCCAGACATACCATCTGTAGTCGCCCGGACGGAAGGATCGCGCCGTCCCCTGGTATGTCCAACGACCGGGCACGGTGAGCTCGGGTCGAGACGTATCGCGCGCGAAGACGCGAGTCTGCCCGCGGAAGAACTCCACGTGATACCCGGTTGCTTTCGGCACCGGCGCCCAGGCGAAACGCCGATCGGCCAGCCTCGCCTTCATACGATCGGTCGGGCTCGGCTTGGGCTTGGGCTTCGGTTGCCGGGCAGGCTTGGGCTTGGGCTTTGGCTTGGGCTTTGGCTTGGGCTTCGGTTGCGGGGCAGGCTTGGGCGCAGACCGAGGAGCGGCGGACGATCGAACGTCCTCTGCCTTGGGTTGTGTGGCCGAGGCGGGCCTTTCGCCGACCTCGACCCGCACATCGAGCAGCAGCAGCGTGAGCATCGTCACGACGGCGACGCCCACGAGCGTCCGCGACGACGCGTGCCTCCGAGGAGCCTCGACGAGCTCCTGCGGCATCCGACGCGCCGTTTGGACTCGTGCCGGCCTCACAAGAGCGCGACTCGCGAGCTGCGCGTCGAGAACGAGGTCCGGCAGGGATAGGCGTGCGGCCTCCCGAAGGTGCGGATCGACCAGCGCGAGCTCGGGGCTGACGACGTCCAGATCGACGCGACGTGGGAGCAGCGCTTGCGCGTCCATCCCTACATCATCGACCGTACTTCTGCTGCTCGTTACGAAGGCTGGAACGCCTGGCGCGCGTGACACGCGGCGACCTCCTGCGAACTCATGGACAAGTGACCGCTCTCCAGTGTGCTGGACGCCGCTTGATTCCGACCCAGATTCGACGACCATAGGCATTTGTGAGAGCCCCAACGACAACGGATTTCGGCTTCCAATGAGCGTTTTGGCCTCCCAGGCGCGCCGGGAGCGCAGGCGGGAGCGATTCGAGCTCCTCGCGCGACTTGCTCCGAACCCTGTCCTCCTTACGCGATACATGACATATATAGGCGTTCGACACGCCCGTGAGAGGGCCTTGCGTCGGAGCTACGACAGCAGAGTGGCGAGCCCACGAGGTCGAGCGACGCTCACGCCGAGCACCGTGGATCTCCCGAAATTCGAACAGCTCGCTCCCGACTTGCACGTACCCGCACTGCGCCTGAAGTCCGAGGCCGAGTCGATCCTGGCCCATCGGTTCGACATCCTGGGGTCAGGCGACGTCGGACTCGGCGAGACGATCGACTGGCACGCCGACTTCAAGAGCGGCTACCGGTGGCCACGCACGTTCTATCTCGACCTCGAAGTGACGCGCCTGACGGACGACAGCGATGCAAAGGTGCCTTGGGAGCTGAGTCGCTGCCACCACATCCTCACGCTCGCGCGAGCTGCCCGAGTCTTCGGCGACGGTCGTTTCGCCGACGAGCTCGAGACACAGCTCGAGAGCTGGCTCGCGCAGAACCCGCCGGGAATCGGAATCAACTGGGCTAATCCAATGGAAGTCGCGGTCCGTGCCGTCAACTGGATCGTCGCGGTCGGCACGGTCGAGCCGTGGCGTCGGCTCTCCGATCCGCTGCGCGGCGAAGTCGTCCGATCGCTCCAGATCCACGGGCGTCACATCGCGGCAAACCTCGAGGGAACTCCATTTCTCCGCAGCAACCACTATCTCGCCGACATCCTCGGCTTGCTCGTGCTCGGAGCCTCCCTCGCCGGCGACCCGGAAGCGACGCGTTGGTTCACACGAGCTCACCGGGGATTCGAGCGAGAAATCCGTTCTCAAGTCTTCGATGACGGCGTCGGGTTCGAAGCTTCGCTCCCTTATCACGGGCTTGCGCTGGAGATGTTCCTGATCGCCAAGACCATCGCCGACAGCAAAGGCCGCCCGTTCTCCCCGGCTTTCGAGCAGCGCTTGGAGCGGATGCTCGAGGCCACGCGCGCCCTGAGACATCCGGACGGTCGACTCCCCCAGTTCGGAGACAACGACAGCGGTCGCGTCCTTCCCGGCTCGTTCGATCGACCCCCGACACTCGACCACTTGCTCTGGATCGGAGCTTCGGTCCTCGGGCACGAGTGCCCACTCGCCGGGCCCCCGCACGAGGAGGTGGCATGGACGCTCGGACTCGAAGCGTGGCAGCAGCTCGCCGAGAAGCCCGTTGCAGAGTCGACGGTCACGTCCTCATTCCCCACAGCGGGGCTCTACGTGCTACAGGGCTCCCGAACGCGCGCCTTCATCCGCTGCGGCGACGTCGGACAGAACGGAAACGGTGGTCACTCACACAACGACCTGCTCTCCTTCGAGCTCTCGTACGACGTTCCGCTCGTGGTCGACTCGGGCACCTACGTCTACACCTCCGACCCCGACGCGCGCAATCTCTTTCGTTCCTCCCGTGCACACAACACCGTCGTCGTCGGGGGCGCGGAGATCAATCCGATCGCACCCACGTCTCTCTTCCGGTTGAGGCAGTTCGCACGTCCGGCACTCGAGATCTGGCAGGAAACGGACGACAACGTGCGTCTTTCGGCATCCCACGACGGCTACCGCAGGCTGACGCCCCCGGTCGTCCATCGTCGGACCTTCTCACTCGACCGAGCATCAGACGAGCTCGAGATCGTCGACGAGTTGCTCGGCGAAGGGCATCAGGGCGCCGAGTCGTTCATTCATCTCGTGCCCGAGGCTACGGCCGCTCGCGTCAGTGAGGAGGAGTGGGAGATCCGAAGAGGCGACGTCACGTGCCGGATTCGGCTCGAGGGATTCGACGAGATCCGTCTCACAAACGGCTGGGTCTCCGATCGGTTCGGCATCCGGGAGCGTGGCCCGGTACTCGTCGGGCGCGTGGCCGGAACACTTCCGGTCCGGTTCGGGTACCGGCTAGTCCCATCGCTGTCCGTCGAAGGGACTGAAGTCGTGCGAGGGACGAGTTGAGTAACCGCTACGCGATTTGCGCTGCTGTGGTATCCGACCTCACTTTTGACGCCCGTGTGTGGAAGGAGACGAGATCCCTGACGGCGGCCGGCTACCGCGTAAAGCTGATCGGCTGCAAGTACGAGCTTGCGCGAATCAAGCGAAGCCGACAAGAGGGCGTCGACGTCGTAGAGATTCCTCTTGGCTCGCGTGCGGGCAGCGTGTCGCTTGTCGGCCGCGCACTCACGCTCTTGCGTCTCTGGATCGAGATCCTTCGGACCAACGCAGACGCCTATCACGCGCACAACATCCACGTTGCTCCCGCCGCGTGGGCCGCGAGCAGGGTTAGGCGCGCTCGGCTCGTCTACGACGCGCACGAGCTCTACGGCGAATCGCCCGGCGGAGGTGCGCTCGCACGCGTCTCGGACGTGCTCGCGAGACGAGTCGAACGCTTCGCCGTAACGCGAAGCGATGCCGTCATCACCACCAATTCCTCGCGTGCAGACAGGCTGCGCGAACGTTACGGCATAGAGAACGTCACCGTTCTGGCCAACGTTCCCGTCCGAGTAGACGACGTCGTACCGCTCGACCCGGGCTACCCGCCCGGAGTGCAGATCGCGCTGTATCAAGGCGGGATCTACGCACGCTCGCGGGCGTTCCGCGAGCTCATAGCGGCCCTCGCCGAGCTCGAATTGCATCTCGTGATCATCGGTTTCGGTCGCGAGTCCGATCTAAAGCTCGTCGAGCGCTGGGCGGACGAGTACTCGGTCTCGTCGAAGGTACACGTGCTTCCGCCACGCTCCTTCGACGAGCTCGTCCGGACTGCGGCGGCGGCATCCATAGGATTGGTCCCAGTGAAGGGCGACAACCTCAACAACCACCTCGGCGACACGAACAAGCTCTTCGAGTACCTGATGGCCGGGCTGCCGGTCGCTGCGAGCGACCTACCCGAGATACGCAGGGTAGTCACGCAGGGCGACCCGCCGGTCGGAGAAATCTTCGACCCCGACTCTCCGGCCAGCATCGCGGGCGCTGTCCGACGAGTCCTTTCCGACCCAACGATGTATGAGAGGAGGCGGCGGGAAGCCCGTCGGCTCGCGCTCGAGCGCTTCAACTGGAACATCGAGGAGCGTCGGCTATTCGATCTCTATCGAGGCATCCTGCCCCAACGGGAACGTGCCGGAGGAACGCCGTGAAGCAGGTCTTGCAGGATCGCAGCGGGCTCACCGCCGTTCGAGATGTTCCCGCCCCCCCGTGCCCTCCCGGGTCCGTCCTCGTCCGCAACCTGTTTTCGGCGATCAGCTCGGGAACCGAGCGTGCACGTGTCGAGCTCTCCCAGAAGTCCCTGTTGGCGAAAGCGCGCGAACGTCCCGACCTGGTGCGGGAGGTGGTCGACCGGGCTCGCCGTGAAGGAATCCGGAGCACGCGCCAGGCGGTGCAGCGCAAGCTCGCCGAGGAGACGCCGGTCGGCTACAGCTCAGCGGGTCGTGTCGTCGAGGTCGGTGTGGGCGTGCGCGACGTCGACGTCGACGATCTCGTGGCCTGTGCTGGCGGATCCGCAAGTCACTCCGAGATCGTCAGCGTGCCGGGCAACCTGTGCGCGAGGGTGCCTCCGGGCGTGCCACTTGAGGCAGCAGCGCTCACTACCATCGCCTCGATCGCACTGCATGGCGTGCGTCTCGCGGACGTCCGGGTCGGCGATCGCGTCGCTGTGATTGGTTGCGGCCTCGTCGGCCAGATCGCATGCCGGCTGCTACGAGCAGCCGGTGCGGTGGTATTTGCGCTCGACCTCGAGCAGGCCCGGACAGAAGCCGCAGTTCGAGCAGGCGCAGATCACGGCATCGCCGTCCAACCTTCGACGGCGACGCGCGTGCTCGCGGAGACGTCCGGGATCGGGGTCGATCAGGCAGTCATCATGGCCGCGACCTCGTCGAACGACCCGCTGTTGCTCGCAGCCGAGATCACTCGTGATCGCGGAGCGATCGTCATCGTGGGCGACGTTCGAATCGAGGCGCCGCGCGCGCCGCTGTACGACAAGGAGCTGAGCTTGCGCGTCTCGCGCTCCTATGGACCCGGCCGCTACGACGCGGAATACGAGGAGCGGGGGCTCGACTATCCGATCGGCTACGTGCGTTGGACGGAGAAGCGCAACATGGAGGCGATCCTGGACCTCGAGGCAAGAGGAAGGATCGACCTCCGCGATCTCGTCGAGGATGTCATCCCCGTAGAGGAGGCGGCTCGGGCCTACGGTCGCTTGGCCGGGCCGCCCAGCGCGAGACCGTATGGCGCGCTCGTTCTCTCATACGGCGCCGCCAATGAGGTTTCCCGCGAGGCGCTCCAGCTCTCGGTTCCTCATCGTGACGAGCGCTCCCGGACGAGAGCCGCACCCGCCGCGCCCATCCGCATCGGCCTCATCGGGCCGGGAGCATTCGCGTCGAACGTCCTCATACCGGCCTTCGTAGGCGCCGGCGCGAGACTCGAGGTCGTGGGCGGGGGTTCGGGGACATCCGCCGAGGCGACGAGGCGCAGGTTCGGCTTCGCGCGTGTCGCCGAGAGCGTCGAGGCTGTCATCGCCGACGACAATGTGGACGCCGTTGTCGTCGCCACACGACACGGCACGCACGCCGACCTTGCGATCAGGGCTCTCCAGGCCGGCAAGCACGTCTTTTGCGAGAAGCCGCTCGGGCTCTCCCGCGACGAGGTCGAGTCGGTCCTGGCGGCTGCCGCCGACGCCCCCGGCGTCCTCGCGGTCGGCTTCAACCGCCGGTTCTCACCGTTGCTCCGCGAGTTGCGTGAATTCCTCGCGGACACGGCGACACGGATCGCAGCCTCCTACCGCGTGAGCGCGGGCGCGCTCGACGCCGACCATTGGCTGCACGACCTCGACCAGGGCGGGGGACGGATCCTCGGCGAGGTCTGCCACTTCGTCGACTCGCTGAGGTTCCTCGCCGACGCCGATGTGGAGCTCGTCCACGCGACGGGCTACGGCGCACCGGACCTACCGATCCAGGCACGTGACCGGGTGGCGATCAACCTCGCGTTCGCCGACAGGTCGATTGGGACGATCCTCTACGTCGCCGACGGCTCACCCGCCGTTGCCAAGGAGCGTATCGAGGCTTTCGCCGCGAATCGCACGGGCATCCTTGACGACTATCGCGCGCTCGAGCTGATCGGGCCCAAGGGCAGACGCAAGCCGCGAACGCAAGCGCAGGACAAGGG
>JBMDXR010000014.1:0-1505 GCA_048594925.1 Gaiellaceae bacterium | reverse complement strand
GCCGAGATCATCGGGGACTATCGAGCCTTCGCGGCGATGCAGCGCGACCGCCTTGTCGCCCGCGGCATCGACATCTCACCGTACGCACTCAGCCACCTCGCCGTCCGCGTCGCCGATTGGGACCTGTACGTCCACCAGCGGACGCTTCTCGAGCGCCATGCGAGGACGAACCGCGAGAACGTCTGGAACGGGCGTCCGATCTCCTTGATCGTGCTCGCCGAGCCGCTCGATGTCCTCGATGGGACTCCGGTCGCGCGCATCGAGCTCATCCCGCCCGTTCACCAGCGCGTCTACCGGATGGGCCTCGAGCACCTCGGCGTCGTCGTCGGTGAGGAGTTCGACGAGTTCTCGCGAGTGCATCGAGCCGCCCTGACTGGGCAGCAGTTCCAGAGTCCCGACGTCGAGCCGGTCTACGTCCTCTTCGAAGACTTCACCCACGTGAAGTTCTACCGGCGCTCCTTCTTCGACGTCGTCGAGGACGAGGAAGGACGCTTCGAGGGTTTCAGCCACGTCGACGACTGGGTGCCGCAGCGGCTGGTCACCGCCACCGGCCCGAACCCGCTGCCGCGGTGACCTAGCCTGCTGCCGGGCTACACGACGTCCCGCTCCAGCGGGATACTCACGCGGTCGTGCTCGTGAGAGCCGAGGGAGCCGTCATGCGCCGAGCGGTGGTGCTGGTGGGTGTGCTCTTCCTGGCGGCGTGCGGCGGTGACGAGGACGACGCGGCGGACACGAGCGCGGCCTCGACCACCGCGCCACGTGCCGAGCCGATCGTGATCCGGACGAGGATGGTCATCGCCGCAGAGGAGCGCGCGGAGCCGATCGCCACCGGCGAGGTTCTCGAGGGGTCGACCCTCGGCAGCTCGGCGTTCTGCGTCGGCGGGACGATCCTGGATTCCCACGGAAGTCCCGATCCCGAGGTGTTGCTGATAGCCCGGACGATCACCTGCCCGGACGGCAGAGTACGGCTGAACCTCACGCCGGAAGTCGTGCCGCACGGTCAGACCCAGACGGGCTCGTGGACGATCGTCGGCGGCACCGGTGCATTCGATGGGCTACGCGGGAGCGGGGAGATGGAGGGCGTGACCGACCCCGACGACGCGCCGGCTCGCGAAACGCTAACCGGGACCATCCAGCGCCGTGCGCCGTAGCAGTGCTGTGGGCGGGTGTCCGGGAATGTCACCCGAGCACGACCCTAAGTCAGCCCGAGGCGGTAGCGTCAGGCGCCATCGGCGCGCTCGGCGTAGGCCACACGCTCGAACGGCCACTCGTCCGAGAGCCAGTCTGTGACCGCCCGCCACAACTGCACGTCGAGCTCGGGCCGGCTCGCCCGCACCCATGAGAGCACACGTGCGTCGTGCTGCTCGCTGTCGTCGGGATAGATGTACACGCAGCCGATCACGTCGCCGGTCGCAGAATCGAGAACGGTGTAGGTGAAACCTGCCCTGTTCTCGAAGTCGTCGGCGTGCCTATGCAGGTCGCGCAGGTTGTCCACGACACTGCGG
>JBMDXR010000013.1:0-5790 GCA_048594925.1 Gaiellaceae bacterium | reverse complement strand
CGCCACAGCAGTGACCTTTGCCGTTCGACCCGTGCTGCTCGAGGCCCTGGTTCTGCCTCGAGTCCTGCGTCTGCGTTGCGCTGTTCGACTGGTCGACGTCCGCCTGGGCGTTGTTGCCGTTGCCCTGGGCGTTCCAGGTCGAGGCGTCGCCGAAGATGGCGATCGCCGGGGAGACGTTCACATTCCCGTTCCCCTGCGCCTGGTTGACATCGGCGTCGTTTCGCTGCTCGCCGACCGACTGGTCGGCGTAACTCGTGGACTGCGATCCCTGCTGGGTGTTTCCCAGGAGGGGCAGCCCGGCCGCCGCGGAGCCCGTGCTCACGAGTGCGAGCAGGAGGCCCGTCGCGACGGTACAGACGTACCGTTTCATGTCGAGTTCCTTTCGTTCGAGCGTTGACTACTGACCACCGGAGAAGCCACCTCCGGGCGCAGGCAGTGCCTGCCTGGATCAGCAGCCCGGAGCTATCCGGGGCGCTCGAGCGAAAGAGCGAGGATCGGCAGCTGCGGAGGAGCCAAAGCGGGCCTGAGCCGTCTGCCCACCCCCTGCGCTGCCAGAAGCAAGATCGCGGCAACGACCGCGAACAACGGGACGAAGAAGGACGCGCCACCTGCCGCTGCCGCGGCGAAGCCGAACGGCCGGCCCGGCGCGAAGGGGCTTGGGACCTGCGTGCGGGAGATGGTCGCATGCGGCGGGCCAGCCGAGCCGTCGACCGTGGCGCCGTGCACCGCGACGCCATGCACGAAGCCGGTATGCGGCGTCGCGGGCGGGTTGGGACTACCGACGTGCCGGCGGACCGGCGAGGCGGAGGGCGCTGTCGCCGCGGGGGTCGATTGACCCCGCGCAGGGCCCACGACTCCCGGCTGGTGGGTCGGGCCGCCGACCGACCCTGTGTGGCTTGTGGGAGTCGTGGCTGCCTGCACAGGCCCCAAAGGCGGCGCATCGTTCTGCGCCGCATGGCTTGTGAGCGGAGCAGCGGCCTGCTCGGTCGCCTTCGCAACCGGTTCGAGGATCTGGCTCGTCTCGTCGAGGATCGGGGTGATCACCTGGGTCGCCGTCTGCGCGGTCTGCTGCAAGAGCGGCGAGACAGTGGCCACCGCCGGAGCTGCGACCTCGTCGACAGCGGCGAGGACGGGCTCCGCGGACTGCGCAACCGTGTTCACCACTGGCGCAATGGCCTGCTGCACGGTGTCGGCGACCGGTTGCACGGTCTGCTGAACCGTCTGGGCGAGCGGAGCCGCCGCGCGTTCGACCCCAGCCGTGACCGGCGCGGCCGCGGACTGCACGGCGCTCGTAACGGGAGCGGTCGCCTTCGCGACCTCGTTGGTCGTATCCGCGATCGGCGCCGTCGCCGCCTCGAGCGGCTTCGTCAGCGGCGCAACGGTCTCCGCGACGGGCGCGGCGGGACTCGTGAGCTGCTGCACCTGCGCCGGCGAGGAAACGGACGCCGGGTCCGGGAGCGACGTCTGTGTCGCCTGGGTGACCGGATCGGTGAGCTCCGACGCGCTCGACGTCACGTTCTCGACGCTCGCATCGACGGCCGTCAGGTCCGTGGTGAGGTCGTCAAGCGCTGCAAGTGCCGGCGTCGGTGCAAACGCTGCGGCGGCGACTGCGGCGACGGTCGCGAGCCCCAGCCGGCGGCCAGAGAACGCACGTGTCTTCCGCAGTCGAGCTCCCATCATCGCCCCCGATTCTTTTCCCCCGAATCGACGCTGCGCAATCTGGATAGGCGGATTTCACCCGTACGGGGGAAGCAAACATGAGGAGGGAAAAGCGCCGGTGTTTGCGCTATTCGGCGGGCGGCGGCTCGACCTCGGCCACCGGCGGCCCGTCTTCCGCGAGCGGCGGGATACCGTCCTCGCCGTCTGCCTCCTCGCCCTGGACGACCGGTGCGAGAGCCGACACGCGCTCATCGCCGCGCAGGCGCATCACGATCACGCCCTGCGTCGCACGGCCGGCCTGGCGAATCCCCTCCACGGGCATCCGGATGACCGTTCCGCCCGTCGAGATGAGCATGACCTGATAGCCCTCGCGTACGAGACGGGCGCCCGCAAGCTGACCCTTCGCCTCTGTGAGCTGGACGGTCTTCACTCCCAGGCCGCCCCGGCCCTTGCGCGGGTAGTCCCGGATCGGCGTGCGCTTTCCGTACCCCTGCTCCGTGACGACCAGGAGATCGGCGTCGTCCTGCGCGACCATGGCCGCGATCACCTCGTCGCCGGAACGGAGCGACATGCCGCGGACGCCTCCGGTGGCGCGCCCCTTGGGCCGCGCTTCCTTCTCGTGGAAGCGGATCGCCTGGCCGCGCCGCGAGACGAGCATGAGGTCGTCGTCCCCCGACGAGAGGAACGCCTCGACGAGCTCGTCGTCCTCGCGCAGGTTGATCGCAATGATCCCCTCGGACTTGAGGGGCGTGTTGTAGTCCGTGAACTTCGTCTTCTTCACCACGCCCTTGCGCGTGGCGAGCACGAGGTACTCCATCTCCGTGAAGTCGCGCGTGCGGATGATCGCGCGGACCTTCTCGTCCTGACGGAACGGGAGCAGGTTGACCATCGCCCGGCCCTTCGACTGGCGAGAACCGAGCGGGAGCTCGTGCACCTTCAGTCGATAGACCTTCCCCGTCGAGCTGAAGAAGAGGATGTAGTCATGCGTCGACGCGACGAAGAGGTGCTCGATGTAGTCCTCGTCCTTGAGGTCCATTCCCATGACACCGATGCCGCCGCGGCGCTGCTCGCGGTAGGTCGTGACCGGAAGGCGCTTCACGTACCCGGACCGGGTCATCGCGATGACCATGTCCTCCTCGGCGATGAGATCCTCGAGCTCGAGCTCCGACTCGCCGGCGACGATCTCCGTCCGCCGCTCGTCCTCGCGCCCGTAGATCGTCTTCAGCTCGAACAGCTCCTCGCGGACGACACCGTCGATGCGGGCAGGATCCCCGAGGATCTCCCGAAGCTCGGCGATGCGCTCCTGAAGATCGACGTACTCGTCGTCGATCTCCTTGCGCGCGAGCGAGGTGAGCCGCGCGAGGCGCAGGTCGAGGATCGCCTGGGCCTGGACCTCGGACAGCCCGAACGTGTCCATGAGCCCCGTCCGCGCCTCCTCCGTGTCCGCAGACGCCCGGATGAGCGCGATGACCGCGTCGAGGTTGTCGAGCGCGATGAGGTAGCCCTCGAGGACGTGCGCACGGTCGACGGCCTTGCGGAGCTCGAACTTCGAGCGGCGGGTGACGATCTCGCGCTGGTAGTCGAGGTAGTGCTGGACGAGCTCGAGCAGCGAGAGCGTGCGCGGGACGCCGTCGACGAGCGCGACCGCGTTGTAGCCGAAGGTTGTCTGCAGCGCGGTGTGCTTGAAGAGCTTGTTGAGGACGACCTGCGGGATCGCCTCGCGCTTGAGATCAATCTGGATCCGCATGCCCGACTTGTCGGAGTGATCCTTCACGTCGGAGATCTCGGGGAGGACCTTGTCGTGGACGAGGTCCGCGATCTTCTTGATGACGCCGGTGTCTCCGCCCTTCTTCACCCCGTAGGGGAGCTCGGTGACGATGATCGCGTTCTTGCCACCACGAAGCTCCTCCGTATGCATGCGAGCGCGCATGATGATGCGGCCCCTTCCGGTCCGGTAGGCGTCGCGCACGCCGGAGCGGCCGACGACGATCGCGCCGGTCGGGAAGTCAGGGCCCTTCACGTGCTTCATCAGGTCGTCGACGTTCGCGTCCGGCCGGTCGATCAGCTCGACGACGGCGTCGATCGTCTCGCTCAGGCGATGCGGTGGCATGTTCGTCGCCATGCCGACGGCGATTCCGGCGGAGCCGTTCACGAGCAGGTTCGGGAAGCGGGACGGCAGGACGGACGGCTCGCGCTGCGACTCGTCGTAGTTCGGGACGAAGTCGATCGTGTCCATGTCGATGTCCCGCAACATCTCGGTCGCGAGACGCGTGAGCCGGGCCTCGGTGTACCGCATGGCCGCTGCCGGGTAGTCGTCGATGTTCCCGAAGTTGCCCTGGCCGTCGACGAGCGGGTAGCGCAGCGAGAACGGCTGCGCCATGCGCACGAGCGTGTCGTAGATCGCCTGGTCGCCGTGCGGGTGGAAGCTCTTCATCACCTCGCCGACCACCGCGGCGCACTTCACGCGCGGACGCGTCGGCTGCAGGCCCTCGGCGTGCATCGCGTAGAGGATCCGCCGATGCACCGGCTTCAGGCCGTCCCGCACGTCGGGCAGCGCCCGCGCGACGATAACGCTCATCGCGTAGTCGAGGAAGCTCGAGCGCATCTCCTGCTCGAGCTCGCGCGGCTCGATGCGCCCCGCGCCGAGCGGCTCGATCACGTCAGACACGGGTCAACCTTTCGTGGCCGTCAAACATCGAGGAACTTGACGTCCTTCGCGTTCTCTTCGATGAACTGGCGGCGCGGCTCGACCTGGTCGCCCATCAGCGTCGAGAAGAGCGTGTCCGCGGCAGCCGCGTCCTCGACCTCGACCTGGATGAGCATGCGGTTGGCCGGATCCATGGTCGTCTCGGCGAGCTCCTCCGCGTCCATCTCGCCGAGGCCCTTGAAGCGGCTGATCTGGATGTTCTCCTTCGCGAGCTCGAGCGCGGACGCGCGCAGGCTCGTGAACGTCTCCGCGTGCTTCGTCTTCTTGCCGAGCGAGATCGTGAAGGGCGGCAGTCCGACGATCTCGACCAGACGTCCGTACGTCTTGCGCACGTTCGCGTAGATCGGCGAGGCGAAGAGCGCGGTTGGGACGACGACGCTCGACGCGGCGCCCGTCTCGCGCTCGACGACGCGAATCTGGGCTCCGTCCGCATTGCTTTCGAGCACTGCGAACTCGAAGCCGTTCGGCTCGAGGCCCGCAAGCGCGTCCTCGACGCCAGCGGTCTCGGCGGCCTCGACGAGCCGATGGTCGACGACGAAGTTCGCAGCCTGCGGACCGAAGTCCTCGCGCAGGCGCGACACCCAGCCCTCGAACTCGTGCAGGACGCGAACGAGCCGCCCGTACCGGTTCTCGGTCAGCTTCTGCGTGTTGCCCTCGCGGTCGCGGACGTCCATGTCCTTGATCCTCTCCTGGACGAGCAGCTCCTCGAACTGCGACTCCTTCTCGACGTACCGGTGCTGGTTCCCGACCTTCACTCGGTACAGGGGCGGGACAGCGATGTAGACGTGGCCGCGCTCGACGAGCTCCTTCATCTGCCGGTAGAGGAACGTGAGGATGAGCGTGCGGATGTGCGCGCCGTCCACGTCGGCGTCGGTCATGACGATCACGCGGTGGTAGCGGAGCTTCGAGAGGTCGAACTCCTCGCTGATCCCGGTGCCGATCGCGGTGACGATCGCCTGGATCTCCTCGTTCGACAGAACCTTGTTGATCCGGTTCTTCTCGGCGTTGATGACCTTCCCGCGCAGCGGCAGGATCGCCTGGAAGGTGCGGTCGCGCGCATCGACCGCCGAGCCGCCTGCGGACTGCCCCTCGACGAGGAAGAGCTCCGCGGACTCGGGATCGTTGATCTGGCAGTCGGCAAGCTTGCCCGGGAGCGCGTTCCCCTCGAGCGCGCTCTTGCGTCGCGTGAGATCGCGCGCCTTGCGCGCAGCCTGGCGGGCGCGCGCGGCGGAAACAGCCTTGTTGATGATCTGGCGGGCGTCGGAGGGGTGCTCCTCGAGGAACTCGGCGAGCCGCTGGCCCACGGTCTGCCGGACGAGGCCTTCCACCCACGGGTTGCCGAGCTTCGTCTTCGTCTGCCCCTCGAACTGCGGATCGGTGAGCTTCACCGAGATGACCGCGGCGAGACCCTCGCGCACGTCGTC
>JBMDXR010000012.1:0-98947 GCA_048594925.1 Gaiellaceae bacterium | reverse complement strand
TGGGGGGTCGGGGGGCTGTGGTCGCTCCCGCGTCGGGGGGTGTACGGGCAGTGACCTTGGGCTTCCCGCCGTCCCGGGGGGCGCGTCTCGCCTCGCGACCACGCGCCCGCCAGCGGCTCTTCAGCTCGCTCTGGAGCCGCCTGCTGCTCCGCACCTCGATCGACCGTAGCTCCCGCTGGAGCTTGACGTAGTTCCGCCACCGGTCCTGGTCGAGCTCCCCCGTCTCGAGTGCTTCGCGCACCGCACAGTCGGGCTCGGAAGCGTGCGCGCAGTCGCTGAACCTGCACTGCGCCGCCAGCTCGGCGATGTCCGCGAATGCGCTGTCGATGTCGCCTTCCCACACCTGGAGCTCGCGGAGACCGGGCGTGTCGATCAGGAGCGCGCCGCCCGGGAGGACGAGGAGTTGCCGGTGGCGGGTCGTGTGCCGGCCGCGCCCGTCGCGCCGGAGCCCTCCGGTCTGCATGACCGTTCGGCCGGCGAGGCGGTTCACGAGCGTCGACTTTCCGGTTCCCGACGACCCCACGAGAACGAGCGTTCTGGCGGGACGCAGGAGCGCGCGCACCCGGTCGATTCCCTGGCCGGTCACGTTGCTCACCGCGTAGATGGGGACGCCTACCGCCACGCTCTCGGCCTCCGGAAGCTTTCCCGGGTCGTCGCAGACGTCGAGCTTCGTGAGCACGATCACGGGATCGGCTCCGCTGTCCCAGGCCGCAGTGAGGTAGCGCTCGAGGCGACGCGGGTTGAAGTCCTGGTCGAGCCCCGCGACGAGGACCACCGTGTCGACGTTGGCGACGAGGATGTGCTCCTCGGCCTTCAGCCACGGCGTCTTGCGCGAGACCTTCGTCCGACGGGGAAGGAGCGCCTCGATCGCGAAGCGCTCCCCGGGCGCGTCGCAGACCGCGACCCAGTCCCCCACGGCGGGCATGCCGCCCCAGATCTCGTCGTCGCGCAGCCGGCCGCGCGCGTGCGCCAGCCTGTCGCCGAGCTCGGAGCGGACGTAGTAGCCCCCGCGGTGCTCGGCGACGACTCGAGCGGGCTGGAAGCCACGCTCCGCATAGGTTGTGAAGGCCGCCTCGAGCTCGTCGGTCCAGCCGAGGGCGGCCAGGGTTCCATCGGACAACGGAAGACTCCTTCACTCGGTGGCAGAACCTGACCGCGGCTCGCCGCCGCCGAAGGACTTCCTACGTCAGAGCAGCGTCGAGCCGAACGGAGATGCGGCATGGGACTTTCATGACATCTCTCCTTTCGCTCGACGACGGACCTCGGGAGGGTACGTGGGCGCAGAGGCGCCGTCAACGCTTGACTTGCCCGCACGCGTTCCGTTTGATGGACGGCGGTGGGGTACGACCGATGAACATCGACACACCTGGAGCTGACGGGGCGGCACAGGCCAACGGGCGACCGATGGTTCAGCTCGAGGGCGTACGCAAGAGCTTCGGCGACAACCTCGTCTTGGACGGCATCGACCTGAGCGTCTCGCACGGCGAAGTCCTCGTGGTCATCGGCCCGAGCGGGAGCGGCAAGAGCACCCTTCTGCGCTGCATCAACCTGCTCGAGCCGATTCAGGAAGGCCGTATCTTTCTCGAGGGCGAGGAGATCACGGGAAAGGGCGCCCCGGTGGCACGCGTCCGGCAACGGGTCGGGATCGTCTTTCAGCAGTTCAACCTCTTCCCCCACCTGACAGCGATCGACAACCTGACCCTCGCCGCCCGTCGCATCCGGAAGATGCGACGCCGCGACGCCGAAGCCCGCGCCCGTGAGCTGCTCGCCATGGTCGGGCTCGAGGAGAAGGCCGGCCAGCACCCGCATCAGCTTTCGGGCGGACAGCAGCAGCGGGTCGCCATCGCGCGGGCGCTGATGATGAACCCGCACGTGATGCTCTTCGACGAGGTCACGTCCGCGCTCGACCCGGAGCTCGTGGGAGAGGTGCTCGTCGTCATGCGCGACCTCGCCCGCACGGGCATGACAATGCTCGTCGTCACCCACGAGATGCACTTCGCGCGGGACGTCGGCGACCGCGTCGTTTTCATGGACGAGGGCCGGATCGTGGAGGAGGGCGCGCCCGCGGACGTTCTCGACAGGCCGCGCCAGAAGCGCACGCAGCGATTCCTGAGGAGAAGCCTGCAGCTCGCCCACTCGCTGGACGAGCTCACAGTAGAAGATGCAGACGTAGCCGACGAAGGAGGGAGTTGAATGAAGCGTCCGTTCGGAGTCATCGTGCTGGCGGCATGCATCGTGGCCGCCCTGGGGGCTTGGGTCGGCGCCGCACCCGCCCGTGAGGCGGGTCCGGTAACGCTGACACAGGTGAAGCCGAAGAAGCTGCCGCCGTTGCCCGCGGAGGTGAAGTCACGAAAGCGATGGAACATCGCCGTCAAGTGCGACCAGCCGCCGTTCGGGTACATCGGGACGCGGAGCCAGAACGCCGGCTTCGACGTCGAGATCGCCAGGCAGTTCGCTCGGTACGCATTCGGCAAGGCGAACCGCATCAACTGGACGTGCGTCAGCACGGCCGCGAGGGAGCCCGCGCTGACCACGGGCCGCGTCGACCTCGTGGTCGCGACGTTCACGTACAACACGGACCGGGACGCCCGGATCGACTTCTCGCGGGCGTACTACAAGTCGACCGGCCGGCTGCTCGTTCCCACCAACTCGTCCATCCGCTCGTTGCGGGACCTCGCAGGGAAGACCGTGGCCACGACGAGCGGCTCCGTCTACGACCGGTGGGTCAAGAACTGCTTCAAGGACACCAAGCTCATCGTCACGGACGTCTTCTCGAACGCGTTGCTCGCCTTCCGGGACGGACGCGCGGACGCGCTGATGTTCGACGACAGCTCGCTCCTGCCCATCGACGTGACCGAGCCGAACTACAAGCTGCTGCCGGATCTCTTCCTGCCCGGCCCGTACGGCATCGGCATCAAGCAGGGCAACGTGGCCATGAAGCGCTGGGTTGACGCGGCACTCGAGCGCATGCGCCAGAAGGATCTCTTCTTCCCGATCCTGAAGAACACGGTGCCCCCGGGGCAGGTCGCGCCCTTCTCCAAGAACATCCTGCGGCCGAAGCAGACGTTCGCGTACGTCCAGGGAGACATCACGACGGTGTGCCCCTAACGGGCGCAGCGTCTCCAGGTAGAGAGGCGGCCGCCCCCGCGGCCGCTTCTCCGCATTCATGACCGTCGCGCTCATAGCGTCCTACCTTGCCGACGTCTGGTCCTTCGTCTCCGACAACTGGGACGAGCTCGTCGCGGGGCTTCGGCGAACGATCCAGGTCTCGGCGATCGCGATCATCGGCGCGTTCGTGATCGGCCTCGTGCTCGGTGCCGCGCGGGCACACCGCGTGCCGGTGGTGAGCCAGCTGGCTGCGGTGTACGTCGAGGTGATCCGGAACACGCCGATCCTCGTCCAGATCTTCTTCCTCTACTACGGGCTCACGCAGGGCATCGGGCCGTGGCCAGGTGTCCGCCTCGAGGGCTTCACCGTCGCTTGGCTCTCCGTGATGATCTGGGGCGGCGCCTTCAACACGGAGAACTTCCGCGCCGGGTTCGAGGCGGTCCCTGTTCGGCTGCGCGAGGCTGGGTTGGCTCTCGGCTTCGGCAGGGTCGCGACGTTTCTCAATGTCACGTTGCCCATCGGCGGACGAATCGCCCTGCCCTCCTCGATCAATACCTACATCAGCGTCGTCAAGAACACGTCGCTGATGTACGTCATCGGCTACCCGGAGCTGACGACGACGGTTCTCCAGATCCAGGCATTGACGCTGGAGACGGTCGAGGCGTTCACCGTCCTGGCCCTCACGTACCTGATCATCGTCTGGACGATGTCGGCGCTGATTCGACTCCTCGAGTCGCATCTCGCGCTGCCGGAGGCATTCCGATGAACGTGCCGGACTGGGTCGAGCCCGTCGCTCGCTACATGCTCGAGGAGGGGCTCGTCGGCACGCTGAAGGTCTCTGTAATCGCCCTCGCCGGGAGCACGCTCATCGGAATCACGCTCGGGGTGCTCCTTACGATCAGGTTCCTCCCGCTGCGCGCCGTGATCCGGCTCTACGTCGAGGTCTGGCGCGGCCTCCCGATCCTCGTGACCCTCTTCATCATCTTCTTCGCCCTCCCGGCGATCAGTCTGCATTTCCGGTTCGAAGCGCTCACGGCGGCCGCAATCGGCCTCACGCTGTGGGGAAGTGCCCAGGTGGCCGAGGCGACGCGTGGCGCCGTCCAGTCCATCCCGCGAGAACAGCACGAAGCCGCAGCCGCACTGGGCTTCGGCTGGGCCGGCCGTCACACCTTCGTCATCATGCCGCAGGCGCTCCGCCGGCTCCTGCCGCCGCTCGTGAGCCTGCTCGTCAACATCATCCAGAACACCACGATTGCGGCGGCGATCGGTGCGACCGAACTGCTCGAGTCGGGCAAGCGCCAGGTCGAGCGCCTGACCGCACCGCCGCCCGCCGGCCTCGCCGAAATCCATTCGTTCGAGATCTACGGCGCGGTCATGCTGATCTTCTTCGTCATCTCGTTCCCACTCACTCGGCTGGCGGCGTATCTGGAGAAGCGCCTGACCTAGAGTCTCGGCTCATGGCTGACGACCTGCCCGAGATCACCGAGGTGGTCAACGCCCAGATGCCGCTAGGCGCGTATCTCGGGATGAAGACCTACGGCGGCCCAGAGGAGGTTGTCTCGACCCTCGAGTGGGCCCCTGAGCTGTGCACGGCGGGCGGCGTCCTCCACGGGGGCGTGCTGATGAGCCTCGCCGATGCTGCAGCGGGCGTCTGCGCATTCCTGAACCTGCCGGCCGGCGCCCACACGGTGACGATCGAGTCGAAGACGAACTTCCTCGGCGCGGTACGCGAGGGCGAGGTGAGCGCGCACGCCCGGCCGTTGCACGTAGGCAAGACCACCATCGTCGTCGAGACCGACGTCCTCGACACGTCGGGCCGCCGAGTCGCCCGCACGACACAGACGCAGGCGGTCCTCGTCGGCGATTAGCGGATGAACCCGCGGTATCCTGAGGCGGGCGCGGTGGCGGTAGCTCAGTTGGTAGAGCCCCGGGTTGTGGTCCCGGTGGTCGCGGGTTCGAATCCCGTCCGCCACCCCTGATGGCCTGGACGAGCGCACGCGTGAGCAGGATCCACCGCGGCCTCATCGCCCTGCTCGTGACGACGTATCTGGCCGCCGCGGTCGCCGGGGTCTCCTCGGACCTCGTCAGCAACAAGGTGTTCTGGGCGGTCGCTCTCGGAGGCTCGGCCGCATTCATCGTCATCGGCGCGTTCGTGAGGTTCCTGCCGTCGTGGCTCTCCCTCACGCTCATCTCCGTTGGGGCGATCGTGGGTGGTGTCCTGCTCATTCCGCTCGTGCTCCCGCCAATCGCGGCTGCATTCCTCGTCATGCTGACCTACTCCCTCTCGCGGCGCCCGTCCGCCGCATAGCGGCCGCCCGGTGCGCCACACGCGCCACGGCTGGTGGCTCGAGGAAGCCGGCGCGGTCACGCCCACGCGCCCACTCGAGCGCGACACGGCGGCCGACGTGGTCGTCGTCGGCGGCGGCTATCTCGGGCTCTGGACGGCGTGGCAGCTGCTCGAGCTCGAGCCCGAGCTCGACGTGCTCCTGCTCGAAGCCGCGATCTGCGGGCACGGCCCGAGTGGCCGCAACGGCGGCTTCTGCGAGACGCTGTGGGGCGACGCGCCGACGCTTCGCGAGATCGCGGACGACACGGGCGCGCTTGCCGTCTGCCGCGCCTCGGAGAACGCGGTGCGCGGCATCGGGTCCTGGTGCGAGACGAACGGGGTCGACGCCTGGTTCCGGGAGGCACCGATGCTGCGCGTCGCGACGACGGAGTCTCAGCTCGGCTCGTGGGACGGGACGGTTCGCGCGGCGGCGGCGCTGGGCGCTCCCGACGAGGTCACCGCGGTGTCGACGGAGGAGGTCCGCGCCCGCTGCGCCTCGCCGCTCTTCCTCGGCGGTGCGCTCTACCGCCTGAACGCCACCGTCCACCCCGCCCGACTCGCGCTCGGACTCCGCGCGAGGCTGCTCGAGCGCGGGCTGAGGATCCACGAGCGCAGCGAGGTGACGCGCCTCCGCCGGGACGGGAGCGTCGAGACGCGTACGGGTCGCGTGCGAGCGGGCGCCGCGATCCTCGCGGTCAATTCGGCCGCGGCCGGGTTCCCCGGGTACCGGCTCTCGCTTGCAGTCGCATCGAGCCACATCGTCCTCACGGAACCGATCCCCGACGTGCTCGACGAGCTCGGCTGGACGCGTGGCGAGGCGATCGTCGACAGTCGCACCCTCGTCCACTACACGCGGACGACGCGAGACGGACGCATCGTCTTCGGCTGGGGCGGCGGGGCGATGGGGCTCGGGGGACGGGACGCCGACCGGCTCGAGCTCGACCGCGGGGTCGTGGAGTCGACCCGCGAGGCGCTCGCCCGCTTCTTCCCCCAGACGCGGGGGCGCGAGATAACGCACGCCTGGGGCGGACCGATCGACGTGTCGCCGACGCACCTCCCCATCTTCGGGAGTCGCGGGCACATCCACCACGGGTTCGGCTTCACCGGCAACGGCGTCGGCCCGTCGTACCTCGGCGGCGAGATCCTCGCGCGCCTCGCCCTCGACCGTCGGGACGAGCGAACCGCACTCGCGATCGTCGAGCCGGACCCGAAGCGCTTTCCGCCCGAGCCGTTTCGGTACGCCGGCGGCGCGCTGATACGGCGCGCGCTCATGGCGAAGGATGCGGCTGAGGACGAAGGCGGGAGGCCAGGCGCGCTGACGCGGCTCGTCTCGTCGCTCCCGCGGCGCCTCGGGCTGCACCTCCCGCGCTGACGCGACGATCGTCAAGGCGGGATCAGGCCTGGAGCGCGGTGAGGACCGCCACTCCGGCGACGATCGTCGTCACGCCCGCGAGCTGCAACCTGGACAGGCGCTCGCTGAAGAGGAAGTAGGCCGCGACGCCCGCGATTGCCGCGAACTGCGACGCAAGCACAGCTGCGACTGCGACTCCGTGCCGCGCGCCGACTGCGAACGACACGAAGCCGACGACCTCGGCTGCTCCTGCAGCAACCACAAGGGGAAGTGCAGGTCGCGTGATGCGAAGCCGCGCGGTAGCTGCCAGAGGAATAGCGACGAAAAGCACTCCCAGGACGCGAGGCGGCGCCACTGCCCAGGCGATCGGGAGCTCGGCGCTCGCGCGCGCGGTCGCGTAGATGCTGAGCCCGAACGAGCACGCAGCGAGAAAGGCGGAAAGAGGAACAGCGCCCGCATGGCCGCCGACGCTCACGGGGTCGGGTCCCCCGGCAGTCGCCGCGAGGGCGATCCCGACGGCGATGAGAGCGAGTATCGCCGCCGAGCCTGCGGCCAACTGCTCCCCGGCCAGCACGGCGAGGACCGCGGCGATCGCGCCCTCCGTGGAGACGATCGGGCCCACGATCCCGACCTTGCCCGTCCGCAGAGCCGTGTACACGAGCAGCAGGCCGAGTACGTTCCCAAGCCCAGCGAGCAGGAGCCACCCCGCTGAGCTCCTGTCGAGCCCGTCGGGTATGCCTTTGCTCGCAGCCCACGGCACCACGATGCAGAAACCCGTGAGCATCACCCATGCGAGCACAGAGCCGGAGCCGATCATCCGCGTCGCACGTGATGTGCACAGCAACGTCACCGCCCAGGCGAGCGCCGCGCCCAGTCCGCCGAGGATCGCCATCCGAAAGATCTAACGAACGTGCGCCCATGACGCATTCAGTGCGAGCCTACGGGTGCCGCCTCGGCGCGCTCAGTCCGTCTCGGCCGTGACAGCCGGGTGCTGCTGATCCAGCTCGAAGAACCCCGTCTGGTACGCAAGTACGACCGCTTGTACACGGTCGCGAAGGTCCAGCTTCTGGAGGATGTGCGTGACGTGCGTCTTGACCGTGGTCTCGCTTATGTAGAGCTCGGCCCCGATCTCCGCGTTCGAGAGGCCCCGAGCCATGAGGCGTAAGACGTCTCGTTCGCGCGCGCTGAGCTCGTCGAGCTCCTTCGGAGGAGCCGGAAGTGGTATCCGAGAGAACCGCTCGATCACGCGCCTCGTGATCGCAGGTGAGAGAAGCGCGTCTCCGCGGGCGACGATCCGGATGGCGTCCAGAAGCTGTTCGGGTGGGTCGTCCTTGAGGACGAAGCCGCTGGCTCCGGCGCGGAGCGCCTCGTAGACGTACTCGTCGAGGTCGAAGGTGGTCAGGACGAGAATCCGAGCCGTGTCGTCGGAGGCGAGAATGCGGCGGGTCGCCTCGAGCCCGTCGAGCTCGGGCATGCGGATGTCCATGAGGATGACGTTGGGCTGAAAGCGCGCCGCCTTCTCGACAGCCTCGAGCCCGTTGCTCGCCTCGGCCACGACCTCGATGTCCTCCTGGCCGGAGAGGAGCATGCGGAACCCTGCCCTGACCATGGACTGGTCGTCGGCGACGAGGACGCGGATCGTCATGGACGGTCTCCTGCAAGGGGAAGGCGCGTCGTCAGCACGAATCCGCCGCCCGTCGCCGCCCCCGCGGACATCTCGCCGCCGTAGATCTTCACCCGCTCACGGATCCCGACGAGCCCGTGCCCGAGACCGTCACTCGTCGCGCCGCCGCGGCCGTCGTCGCGCACCTCGATCTCGAGCTCGGCGGGCGCGTAGTGCAGCGTCACGTCCGCGCGGGTGGCGCGCGCGTGCTTCAGCGCGTTCGTCAGACCCTCCTGGACGATCCGGTACGCCGAGAGGTCGACGCCCCGTGGGAGCGGGAAGGGCTCTCCCTCGACATGCAGCTCCGTCGGTAGGCCTGCGCGGCCCACCTCGGCGAGCAACGAGTCGAGCGTGTCGAGGCCAGGCTGCGGCCCGAGCTCGACGTCTTCCCCGTCGCTGCGCATGGCCCCGAGGAGACGCCGCATCTCGGTGAGGGCGGTACGGCCGGCTCGCTCGACGCCCGGGAGAGCTTCGGCCTCGTCGTCGAGCTCGTCCGGGAGCGTGTGCCACACGGCGCCGACGTGCAGGACCATGACGCTGACGGCGTGAGCGACCACGTCGTGGAGCTCGCGCGCGATGCGTGCGCGCTCCTCCGCGACGGCGATGCGTGCGGCCGCCTCACGGTCGCGTTCTGCCTGCGTCGCGCGAGCCTCCGCCTTCTCCGCTTGCGCGGCCCGCTCTCGTACGGCATACCCCGCGAGCCAGGCGACGGCGAAGAGGACCGGCGTGAAGATCAGGTCGCCGGGGGCGTGGTTCGGGTCGTTGTAGACGATGATGAGCGCGCCGAGGACGGCGACCGCGAGCCCGATCCGTCCCTGAACGGCATCGGAGAGGTTGCCGAGCAGGAACGCCGCGGCCATCCCGGCGACGAAGACACCGGCCGCGAAACCGATCAGCTGCCCGTCGACGAACGAGAGCGCCGCGGCGAGCAGCCAGACGGATGCGGGTGCCGCGAACGGAAAGCGGCGGCGCACGAGGAGCGGCAGCGGGACGATCGCGATAGCGGGCACCGCGATCCACGGTGTCAGCGTCGGGGCTTGCGGGCCCTCTCTGAGCCCAACCTCGAGGGCGCTCTCGACCGCTACGAGCACGATGAGGGCGTCGAACCCGTGCCTGCGTACGAGGTGTCCGATCCGGCTCACGAGGTGAACGTACTGCAGGCTCCCGGGCGCCGCCTCCTACCTGAGTAGGACTCCGAATCGTCGGCTGGTCGGAGCCCGAATCCGGCCTCCCGACGAGGCCGTCGCGGCTGGCCCCTCCTAGCGTCGAGACATGCAGTTCGACCAAGGAGGAGTCATGAGCCCCACGGCAGCCCAGACCCGCGAGCTCGCCGCCCGCGAGAGCGACGGACTCCACGTCCTGCTGCTCTGGCGCCCCGGCGAGAACGCAGTGACCGTCTCGGTCGAGGACGACCGACTCGGAGACCGCTTCCAGGTCGCGGTCGCACCCGAGCGTGCTCTCGACGCCTTCTATCACCCCTTCGCCTACGCGGCGTGAACTCGAAGGAGGAACGAACGATGTCCCGCAGCACGAACAACAGGAACAACCTCGCGGCGCACATGGGTCGTTGGAGCGCCGCCCACTGGAAGACCGCCACCTTCGGCTGGCTCGCGCTGGTCGTCCTCGCCTTCGGCATCGGTGGCGCACTCGGCACGAAGACCATCGACACCAACACGGCCGGCCCGGGCGAGTCGGGCCGCATGGACAGGATCCTCGACGCGGGCTTCAAGCAGCCGGCGCACGAGGCCGTACTGATCCAGAGCAGCAGGCTCCGCGTAAGCGATCCGGCCTTCCGCGGTGCGATCGAGGACGTCGTCGCCGGCGTCTCCGGACTCGGCGTCGTCCAGCACGTGCGCTCGCCGCTCGATCCGGCCAACATGGGTCAGATCGCAAAGGATCGTCACTCGGCACTCGTCGAGTTCGACATCCGCGGCGACAAGGACCTCGCGGTCGACAAGATCGGCCCGGTCCTCGACCGGATCGACGAGGCCAAGAAGGCCCAGCCCGACCTCTTCATCGGCACGTTCGGTGACGCGAGCGCCGAGGACGGGGTCAACACGGCATTCGCCGAGGATCTCGAAAAGGCCGGCCTCTTCTCCCTCCCGATCACGCTCATCATCCTCGTGGTCGCGTTCGGCGCCCTCGTGGCTGCAGGGATCCCGCTGCTCCTCGGGCTGACGGCCGTGTTCACGACCTTCGGCCTGATCGCCATCCCCAGTCATCTGCTGCCGATCGCCGAGGAGTCGTATGCGATGGTGCTCCTGGTCGGTCTCGCAGTCGGTGTCGACTACTCGATGTTCTACCTGCGGCGTGCCCGCGAGGAGCGTGCCGCCGGACGGAGCCGGCGGGCGGCGATCGAAGCCGCAGCCGCGACCTCTGGTCACTCGGTGCTCGTTGCCGGCTTCACGGTCATGGTGGCGATGGCTGGCATGTTCCTGACCGCCGACGCGACCTTCGCCTCGTTCGGCGTCGCCACGATCCTCGTCGTCGCCATCGCGATGCTCGGATCGCTCACCGTCCTGCCGGCGCTGCTCTCGCGGCTCGGCGACAAGGTCGACCGGCTGCACGTCCCGCTCGTCGGCCGCCTCCGCCGCGACAACGGCGAAGGTCGGATCTGGGGCGCCATCGTCGATCGCGTCCTGCGGCGGCCCGTCGTCTCCGTGGTCATCGCAGGCGGATTGCTCTTCGCACTCGCCCTTCCGGCACTGCAGCTCCGCATGGTCTCGCCGGGCCCTGAGACGTTCCCGCAGGACCTCGCCGTCATCAAGACCTACAACCGGATGCAGGACGCCTTCCCGGGATCGGGCCTTCCTGCCGGCGTCGTCGTGAAGGCGGAGAACGTGAACGCCCCGGCCGCGCGCAAGGCGATCGCCGAGCTGAGGCAGCAGGCGCCCGCGAGCGGCCGCATGCACGAGCCGATCAGCGTCGACGTCAACGAGAACGGGACCGTCGCGAACATCAGCGTTCCCCTCGACGGAAGCGCAGCTGACGACGAGGCGATAGCGGCCCTGGCCGTGCTCCGCGAGCAGGTCGTCCCGCAGACCGTGGGCGCACTCCCCGGCGCGGAGGCCGGCGTCACGGGGATTCCCGCCCGCTGGAAGGACGGCACGGATCGGATGAAGTCGACGCTGCCGGTCGTGGTCACGTTCGTCCTCGTGTTCGCGTTCGGGCTCATGCTCGTCGCCTTCCGCTCGATCGTCATCGCGGCGAAGGCCATCCTGCTGAACCTGCTCTCGGTCGCGGCGGCGTACGGCGTCCTCGTGATCGTGTTCCAGCACGGGTTCGCCCAGGGCCTGCTCGGCTTCGGCTCGACGGACGGGATCGACCCGGTCGTCCCGCTGCTCCTGTTCGTCATCCTGTTCGGCCTCTCGATGGACTACCACGTCCTCATCCTGGGACGGATCCGCGAGGCCTACGACCGGGGCACGTCGATGGACGACGCGATCTCCTACGGGATCAAGCGGACGGCCGGCGTCGTCACGAGCGCGGCCGTGGTGATGGTCGGCGTGTTCTCGATCTTCGCGGTGCTCTCGCTGCTGATGTTCAAGCAGTTCGGCGTCGGGCTTGCGACCGCGATCCTGATCGACGCGACCATCGTCCGGGCGGTGCTCCTGCCGGCGTCGATGAAGCTGCTCGGCGACTGGAACTGGTACCTGCCGGCCTGGCTCGAGTGGCTTCCGGGGCGCGCAGGCCGCATCCCGGAGTCCGAGCTCGAGGCAGCACCCGCCTCGGCATAGACTGGACTACGACCCGCGGACGCGGGGTCCTGCGGCCCGTCGCCGCAGGACCCCGCGTCTCGTAGTGCGCCGGGGAGGATACGAACCTCCGACCCGCGGGAGAGAAGTTCCTCGAGGACTCAGGCGCGGGGCCGCTGCCGCTCCTGCGCCCAGCGGGCCCTGACGACGTCCTCGAGCTCGCGCTCCTCTAGCACGAGCTCGAGGCGGTGGAGTGCCGCCTCGTGCTCGGGTATCCACCGTCGCTCGATCGCCCGCAGCCTCCTCGTCGTCGCCACGAGCTCGGAGCTGATCGCCTCGTAGGCGGCGCGAACGGTCGCGTGCGCCGCTCCAGCGACGAGCGCTTCCGCGTGCGCACTCGCAGCGAGAGCGACGCTCGCACCGCCGCCAAGCGCGACGAAATCGATCGCCGGGGGAGCAGTGACGGTTGCCTCGGCCGGGAAGGACGTCCCGAGCGCCTTACGCCAGCTAACGCGCACGCGAGGCGAGCCGAGGCGATGGAGGACTGCAAGCCGGACCCGTCGAGCCCCGGCGATCGCGAGAGCCCGGTCGTTCCACGCTTTCGCCTCTCTAGCGCGCCGCTCCCACTCGCCCTCGGTCTCGGCCAGCCGGCGGATGAGCAGCTGCTGCTCGCGGAGGAGCGTCTGGCGCTTTTGGTCGAGTACGTCTGCGGCGCGCCGCGCCACCTCCAGCCGGCGCTCGAGCCAGATCCGCCCTGACCTACCGGGCGGAAGCCTGATCACCTTCGCTCCTCTCGACGTAGCGGGATGCGAGCGCGGCATCGGAGACCATGGTGAGCTCGTGGCGCGGGAGAACGGACACCACCGCCCAGGCACGGTCGAGCGTGCTCTCGAGCGAACGGATCTCGTCCCGCTCCTGATCGACGAAACCGGCCTCGAAGGCGTCGACGAAGCCGAGATACCCCCGCTCCCCCTCGGTCAAGGTGTCCTCGCCGACCACCTCGGCGAGGTCGCCGATGCGACGCGCCTGCGCGTAGAGAGCGTAGATCTGGGCGGCGATCTCGCCGTGATCCGCCCTCGTCTTCCCCTCGCCGACGCCGAGCCGCATCAGGCGCGAGAGGGAACGGAGCGGATCGAACGGCGGATACACCCCGCGCACGTGTGTGTCGTGCGAGAGGACGATCTGCCCCTCGGTGATGTAGCCGGTGAGGTCGGGCACCGGGTGGGTGATGTCCTCCCCCGGCATCGTCAGGACGGGGATCTGCGTGACCGTGCCGGGCCGTCCCCGGAGCCGGCCCGCTCGTTCGTACAAGCTCGCGAGGTCGCTGTAGAGGTAACCGGGGTACCCCCGCCTGCTCGGGATCTCGCCGCGTGCCGAGGCGACCTCGCGCACTGCCTCGCAGTAGCTCGTCACGTCCGCCATGACTACGAGCACGTGCCGGCCGAGGTCGAACGCGAGGTGCTCTGCCACCGTGAGAGCGAGCCGCGGGATCGTGATCCGCTCCACGAGCGGGTCGTCGGCGGTGTTGAGGAAGAGAACGAGGTCGTCGGCGGTCCCGCGCGTCTCCAGCCGTTCCCGCACTGCTGCGGCGTCGGCGTGAGTGACTCCCATCGCAGCGAAGACGACCGCGAACGGCTCACCCTCGACCGTCGCCTGGGCGGCGATCTGAGATGCCAGCTCCAGGTGCGGGAGGCCGCCGATCGAGAAGATCGGGAGCTTTTGACCCTGGACGAGCGTCGCCAGGCCGTCGATCACCGAGACGCCGGTGAGGATCGGGTCGCCCGGGGTTGCACGTGAGGCGGGGTTGATGGGCCAGCCACCGATCTCTCTCAGGTCCGAGCCCAGCACGGGAGGTCCTCCGTCGAGCGGCTCGCCGCGGCCGTTGCAGACGCGTCCCAGCCAGAACTCGCCGACGGGGATGCGCATCGGGCTCCCTCCGAACGATACTCGCAGCCCCCGGAGCGGGAGGCCGCCCGTGCCCTCGAAGACCTGCACGACGGCGAGGTCGCGATCGACCTCGAGGACGACTCCGTGGCGCGTCTCGCCCGAGTCGAGCCGGATCTCGACGACCTCGTCCCACCCCACGTCGCGGACGTTCTCGACGCAGAGCAGCGGTCCCTTGATCCACGCGACCGACCCGTACTCGAGCGGTGCGAGGGCTCTCATGTGAGCTCACCGAGCCGCGCGAGCAACTGCTCCCCAATCGCCTTGACCTGGTTCGCGCCGTCCGACGGCGTCGTATCGCGCGCCCGCGTCGCCGGCGAGAGATCGACCTCCTCGATTCGCTCGACCGGCACGCCTGCCTCGACGAGCTCGAGGCAGAGGTCGTGGATGCCCAGAGCGAGCGCGGCGAGTGCCTGCTGCTTCCCGGGCTCCGAGTAGCCGTCGTTCGGGCTGAGGCTGCTTTGCTGGAGCACGATCTCGCGGAGCAGGCGCCCGCCACGGAGAACGACACGCTCTCGAGGCGGAAGGGCGCTCGCACCGACGAGCTGCGCGATCGACTCGAGGTGATCGGCCTCGGTGAGCAGACTCAGCGAGCGCTCACGATTCTCGGCCCACGCGGAAGCGTGGTGCGCCGCGTACCAACCGCCCACGAGCTCGGCATCGCGCGAGGACGAGTCTCGCCAACTGATTGCCGGGTAGTGGCGGGCGTACGCGAGGTCGGGGTCGAGCGACCAGACGGAGCGCACGTACCGGCGCGTGTGCGCGCTCACCGGCTCGGTCATGTCCCCACCGGGCGGCGAGACGGCGCCGAGGACGGTCACGGAGGCGTCGGCGTTCGAGAGCGTGCGCACGCGACCTGCGCGCTCGTAGAAGGCGGCAAGGGCGGAGGCGAGCCCGGCCGGGTACCCCTCCTCGGCCGGAAGCTCGCCGGTCCGAGACGCAACCTCGCGCAGGGCCTCGGCCCAGCGGGACGTCGAGTCGGCGATAAGCACGACGTCGTAGCCCATGTCTCGGTAGAACTCGGCCAGCGTCACGCCCGTGTAGATGCTCGCCTCGCGTGCGAGCACCGGCATGTTCGACGTGTTGGCGACCAGAACGGTGCGCGTGAGCAGTGGACGGCCGGTCCGCGGGTCCTCGAGCTCGGCCATCTCCCCGAGGACGTCCGCCATCTCGTTCCCGCGCTCGCCGCAGCCGACGTAGACGATCACGTCCGCGTCGCACCATTTCGCGATCTGCTGCAGAAGGACGGTCTTCCCGGTGCCGAAGCCCCCCGGCACCGCCGCCGAGCTTCCGCGTGCGATCGGGAAGAAGAGATCGAGCACGCGCTGTCCGGTGACAAGGGGGACGTCCGCCCGCAGGCGCTCCCGGACAGGGCGCGGGCGTCGTACCGGCCACCTGCTCGCAAGCGTGATCTCGGCGTCCGCGGCGCGCGCGATCGGCTCGTTCACCGTGTACTGCCCGGCGGGCGCGATCCACTCGATCGTGCCGTCCACTCCGGGCGGTGCAAGGGCGCGGAACGTGATCGCGTCGTTCTCGGGCAGCTCGCCGATTACCGAGCCGCCCGCAACTGCGTCGCCCGCAGCGAGCGTCGGGGTGAACGCCCAGCGCGCCTCGGGATCGAGGGTCGGCAAGCGGAGGCCCGGGCGGAGCATCGAGTCGGCGTCCGAGAGCCGCCTGAGCATGCCGTCGAACACGCCGCCAAGGAGCCCGGGGCCTAGCGTCGTCTGCAGCGGCTCGCGGGTCGAAGCGACGACATCGCCCGGCCGGATGCCTCCCGTGTAGGAGTAGACCTGCACCGTCGCGACGGGCCCGTCGAGGGCGATCACCTCGCCCGGCAGGCCCTCTGCGCCAACCTCGACGAGATCGAGCATTCCCGCGTCGAGCTCTTCGACCTCGACGATTGGCCCGTTGACGCGCCGGACACGCCCAGTCGTTACCGCCACAGCGCCTCCAGCTCCGCTCCCAGGTCCTGGATCGCCCGCTCGACGAGCGCTGGGAGCGTGTAGTCGACCGAGACGTCACCGGCGCGGGCACGCGCGCCGCCGAGTCCGGGCGGGTCGACCTCGATCTCCGCCCCGGGACCCAGCTGTGCCTCCGCCGTCTGCGACAGCCGCTCGAGAAGCGGTCCGTAGCGAGGGTCGTCGCGGAGGTCGAGAGCGGCAGCGAGGGTTTGCGCCCTCAGCTCCTCGACCAGCGCGCGCTTGGCCACGAGCTCGAGCTCCCGCCCGCGCTGGCTCGCCGCTCCGAGGCGGCGCCGGGCCTCCTGCGCGGCGGCCCGCTCACCCTGCGCACGGCTTCGCGCCGTCAAGGCTTCCCACCTCGCCCTCGCGCGCGCGGCCTGGAGCCGGCATGTGTGGTCGACGTCGGCCAGCTGGCGCGCCTGCTCGTCCCGTGCCTCGGCGAGCAGCTCGGTGCGGAGAGGCTCGAGGTTCATGCCGGAAGCACCGTCCACAGGACGTCGGTCCGTTCGAGACGATCGGGAAGCTCACGCCGCGCGTCCGGGGTGAGCAAGACGAGCGCGACGTCGGGGTCGAGCTCCGCCCACGCCGTGCGCACGGCGTCGGGGCCGATGGCCGCAACCACCTCGACGCCCGCAAGCGCGTAGCCGGCGAGCTCGGTCGAGCTCCCGATGGCAACCACGCGGCTCATTGGCCAACCTCTCTTGGCCCATGAGCCGGGAGATGCGTGGGGAGCCGGGAGGTTCCCCACGCTCTCGAGAAGAGGGTACGTGGGGGAGACATGGCTTCCCCCGCGAACGCGGGCTGGAGGCAAGCGTTGTTCATGCCTGTCCGATCAAGATGATCGCGACCACGAGCCCGTAGATCGCGATGCCTTCGGCGAGACCGACGATGACGAGGGAGCGGCCGAGCATCTCGGGCTTCTCGCTGATCGCCGCAAGCGCGGCGGCCCCCGTGTAGGCGACGGCGAAGCCGGCGCCGATCGTCGATCCGCCGACGGCGATGCCGGCGCCGAGCAGCGCCGCCCACGAGTTCGAGTCGCTCGTGCCGTTCGCCGCCTGGGCGGGCTCGACCACGCCCGCGAGCAGGAGCGCCGCGAGGGCCAGCGCGGCGACGACGAGCAGGCCGTTGACGACGAGCAGCCTGCGGAAGCCTCGTGCAGGGGCTCTTCGGAGAGCGGCCGCGGTCACGACGAAAACCACGGCGATCGCCGGTAGGGCCCAGAGGATGGATTCGGTCATGACGCCTCCTCCGGAGTCAGGACGGGCATGCTCCACGGGGCGAAGGCATGCCCCTCGCCCGCGAAGATACGGGAGTAGAGCTCGTAGTACTCGAGGCGCAGCGCCTGGACGCCTGTGACGAGGGCCTCGAGCCCGAACGCGACGATGTTGCCGACGAAGAAGACGGCGACCGCCAGGATCACCCCGACGAGGCCGCCCCAGAGCGCCTGCGCGGCATCGAAGACCACGGCGCCGAGCGCCGCGTGCATGAGCCCGAAGGCGGCCAGCCGCGTGAACGAGACGAGATTGGAGGCGAGCCGTACCAGGGCGTCGAAGAGCTCGACGACCGCCTGGGTCACTGCAGCGAAGCCGCGTCCGGCGTCGAGGGCGAGGCCGAACGCGAGGAGTCCCACGCCCACGAGCGCAGTCACGCCTCCGACGATCTCGACGATGGCGAGCTGCCAGTAGAGCCCCGCGAGGAGGACGATCCCCCCGACGAACGTCGCCAGCCCCGCGATGCCGTACTGCGCCACGAGCGTCGCGCCGAGGCCGCTCGCACGCCAGCGGTTCACGATGCCGAGCAGGTAGCTGACGAGCAGCAGCACCGCCCCCAGCCCCACGGCTGCGACGAGGAGCGGGATCGGGTTCTCGAGCGGGTCGAGCCACAGCGGTTCGACGAGCCCGGTCGGACCGAACGCCTCGCCGTACAGGAAGCCGAAGAGCGCGCCCGCGATCCCGGCGGCGAACGGAATGACCCAGACGTGCTGGTACGGCGCCAGCCGCCCGGTGTGCCTGCTCCGGAGGAAGAGGCCGAGCAGCGCCAGGACGAGGCCGTGCCCGACGTCGCCGAACATCATCCCGAACATGACGATGAACGAGACGGCCGTGAACGCGGTCGGGTCGACGTCCTCGTAGCGCGCCGTGCCGTAGGTCTGGACGAGCGGGCGGAACGGCCTCTCCACCGGGACGTGACGGTAGCGGGTCGGCGGATCGACCCAGACAGGCCGTGGGAGTTCGACGACAGCCGCCCCGACAGGGGCCAGAACCTCGTTCAGGCCGTCGATCTCCTCGGTCGGCATCCACCCGACCCAGGCGGTGAAGCTGCGGTGCTCGACCCCGAGCCGTGCCCGGCGTCCGAGCTCGACCTCTCCGGCGAGCAGGTTACTCGCGCCCGCCTGCTCGAGCGACGCGACATCGGGCCGCGATTCGAGGAGGGCGGGCGTGGTAGCGCGTGAGCCGCGTCGGAGCAGCCGGCGAAGCGCCTCCGCTTCCTCGCCCTCGGGAGGCGGGAGGTTCCCGACGAGCTCGACGCATCCGGCCTTCGCGAGCGCCACGAGTGTCGCCCGCGCCCTCGCTTTCAGCGCCACGACCGCGATCCGGCTCATCCGGGTCGGCAGGGCGAGGTCAGCAGAGCGCATCGAGCGCCTCCTGCGAGGTCTCGGAGCCGCCGCGCGCCGCCACCGCGAGCGCTGTCGCGACCCGGACCACGTCGAGCGCGTGCAGAGCCACGCTTCCGACGACGACGTCCCGGCTGTCCAGCCGCCCGCGCACCAGCCGCTTTGCATCCGCTTCGACGCGTCGCCACCAGCGGAGCTCCGCGCGCCAGAGATCGCGGGCCTCCTCGATCCCCTCGAGGGCCCAGGAGCCGGCAGGGAGCTGAGCTCGAAGGTCGACAACGGTTCTCGCTCCCGCGGAGGCCGCGCCGACTGCGGCACGTCCGGTCAGCACGGACGCGGTCCGGGCCTCTGCGACGAGCAGCTCCTCGGCCACGAGGATGGCAACGGCGCCCGCCGCCCAGGGCTCGGCTTCGGGTGCCTGCGCCGCCACCCGACGCGCCCAGGCGAGCCGGAGGGCAAGACCAATCTCGCGGGGGTCGTCGCTTCCAGGGTCGCCCCAGCTCGACCCGGCCAGCGCTCTGCGCAGCTCCTCGATGCTCTGCGCGGAGCCCGCCGCCTCCCAGACCGACGACAGCACCCCGAGCTCGAACGGCGGGCGGAGCTCGCCTCCCGCCAGGTAGGCGAGGCGGTCCTCGATGTTCGCGAGCTCGAACCACGCAGCGAGAGCGCGCAACCCGACCGCGCCGCCCGGCGGGAGCCAGGCGGCGAGGATGCGCAGCTGGATCGCCGCGGCCGCAGCCACGACCCGTTGCGCCTCCTCGAGCGAGTCGGCGAGCGACGACGGCGCGTAGATCGTCCCGGCGAGGAGCCCGAGCGCGTCCCTGAAGGACGGCGCGCGCGAGACCGCCAGCGCCCGCTCGGGGCCCGACCGCCGCCCGAGCAGGAGGCGGGCGCGAACGCTTGCGGCGATCCAGCCGGTACTCACGTCCCCTCCTCGAAGACGCGCGCGAGCGCGGCCCTGACGAGACGCGGAAGCCGCTCCCGACCCTCACGCTCGATGGAATCCGCACTCAGCCGCGCCGCGTGGACAATCCGCGAGGCCTCGGCGTCTGCGGCTCGTAACCCCGCCAGATAGGCGTCCTCACGCTCGGCCTCAGCGCGGCTGCGCGCCTCGGCGAGGACCATCTCCGCCTCCTCCTCGGCCGCGCGGGTGTGCCGAGCGGCCGCCTCGCGGGACCGATTCCGAAGCTCCGCGACCTCGCGCTCGATCTCGTCGAGCGCTGTGAAGAGTGGCTCAAGCTCCGTGCGCGCCTCGTCGCCGACTGCGGCCGGGACACCGCCCGTCCTGCGAAAGCGCTCGAGGAACCCTCCGAACGATCCAATCGGCGGTTTTGCGGTGAAGACTCCAGTAGCTCTATCCACGGTGCGCCTCCGTACGAAGGTCTACCCATGCAGCATCAAGGAGGCCGCGCCCTCGGGAATCGGGGGTTTTCGGGCCTTGGATGCGGAGTTTCCGCACGTCTCATCGGGTGCCCGAGCCTCCCCGTCGCATGGCAGGCGGGAGAGTGGGCGAGCACGTGCGCCCGGGAGGATTCGAACCTCCGACCCGCGGGTTAGAAGTCCGCGCGAACTTGTCCAGATTGGCGCGACAAGGCGCTGGACATCAGGGCCCTGCAGGAAGTGCTGCAGCGCATGGACACGGGCTTCAGCGATCCCTTCGACGCCGACCTCTACTTCGTCTCCATGTTCGGCACGCCTGGCGCTCGAGCGTGGGGCTGGCGGCTCGAAGGACATCACCTCTCGAGGCACTTCACCGTCGTGGGCAACACGCTCTCCGCCGAGCCGTTCTTCCTCGGCGCGTGGCCAACCCGCGCTCGGAGCGCATATCGCTCGGTCGCGAAGGGTTACCGGACGATGGCGCGCGAGGAAGACGCCGCTCGGGAGATCGTGCTCTCGCTCGACCGCGCGCTCCGCAGGCGGGTCGTGTTCTCGCCGGAGTCTCTGAAAGACCATGTCACGCAGAACGCCGCCCGGGTGAAACCGCTCGAGCGAGTCGGCATGTTGACCGGCGATCTCCCGTCTGCGGCACAGAGACGGGTGGGCGAGATCATCCGCACGTACCTTTCGAATCACCCACCGGCGATGGCGCGAAAGATGCTCGAGCGCGTCGAGACGGCGGGCGTCGCTCGCACCCGCTTCGGCTGGCCGGCGGCACTCGTCCGGGCGTGCCGCATTACTACCGGCTGCAAGGACCGACCTTCCTCCTCGAGTTCGACAACTCCCGAAACAGCGGTACGCACATCCACAGCGTCTGGCGCGACTTCGAGCGCGACTTCGGAACGCATCTGCTGTAGCCCACCGGGCAGCCGGGCGGGGCTCCGGAAATCCGTTGTGCCTTGCCAGGTCGTACCTTCGAGCAGAACATTCGGTCTCCTGGAGTCCGAGGAGGGATCGAGTCGTGACGGAGATCCAGCGCTACCTAGCGGAAGAGATCGCCGAGGACCATGCCGATGGGCTCGTATCCCGTCGCGAGGCGCTGCGCCGGTTGGGTTTGCTCGGGTTGGGCGGGGGCGCCGCCGCGTCCTTGCTCGCGGGAGCCATGGTGGATCGCGCGAAAGCGGCGGTGAGTGTTGAAGCCGGCACCGGAGCGGCGACCGATCGGCGTGCGACGAGTGACGAGGTGACGGCGCTCCAGACCCGCGAGATCACGTTTCGTGGGCCAGGGGGACGACGATTGCTGGGTGCATGGGCGGCGGCGCGACGGCCTCGTGGGGGTGTGTTGGTGATCCACGAGAACCGCGGGCTCAACGATTCGATCCGTTCCGTGGCGGGGCGCCTCGCGGGGAGTGGATACTCGTCGTTGGCGATCGACCTGCTGTCGGAGGAGGGCGGCACCGGGTCGTTCGCCGACGAGTTCGAAGCGATGGCCGCGCTCGGAGCGGCGCCTCCGTCCCGATTCGTGGCGGACATGAAAGCGGGAGTGACAGAGCTCCGTCGCCGCCTCCCCGGGAAGAAAGTTGCTGCCACGGGCTTCTGCTTCGGCGGCGGCATGGTGTGGCTCCTCCTCGCGTCGAAGGAGGCTCGCCTGGCTGCTGCCGTTCCCTTCTACGGACCCTTCCCCGAGAACGGGGACCTCAGGGGCGCCAAGGCTGCGGTGCTCGGCGTCTACGCCGAACTCGACTCGAGAGTCAACGCAACCCGCTCGGAAGCGCGGTCGGCTCTTCGCAGGGCTGGCTTGCCGCATCGGATCGTGACCTTCCCTGGCGTCGATCACGCGTTCTTCAACCCGACCGGCTCACGGTACAACCGCAAAGCCGCTTCAGCCGCTTATCGCCAGATGCTGAACTGGTTCGGTACCTACGTCGCGACATAGACAGCAGTCGCGCCCCCCCGCTCCGCGACCGGCGCATGCATGCGCGGCGAGATCGCCTGCAATAGCCAGAACCGAGCAAAGCGAAGCGGCTTGCCCCTCATCCCGTCGAAGCGGTGATCGACCTTGATCCTCAGGATGCGGGTGAGCAGGTAGCCGCCGAGCCTCACGGGTGAGCAGGCAAATCAGGAAGGAAAGAAGAATCGCGTTCATGGCGTATGGGCGGAGGCGGAGACCTGTCAAAGAGCAACTGTTGGAGACGAGGCTGGGCACACGGTCGCGTTCGCCGAAGAGCGTAGTCGCGACAGGGCCCCCGACCCGCTCCCCCTGGCAGCGCCCACCTAGCCACACGACCGGAACGAGAGGCGTCCGCGTCTCCAGTACGCGGCAGTGGGGCCATCGGGCGCCATGCTGCGGCGCCCACGGCACGACCCGTACCCGGAGCGCCATTGCCCTTGGGCCCGCCTCTAGCCGGGGGCGGCCGCCCCGAAGCACAGCATCTGCACCAGGTGGGTTCTTGAATACGAAGAGCCGCCCGGGGGCGGCTCTTCGTGCGCGTCCCGGGTCGCTCCCGGCCGAACGCCGTGTTACGCGTCGCAGCCGTGCGCGATCGTGGTGAGCTTGGCGCCGAGCGCTGGCTTCGACGCGTGCCCGGCCTCCCAGGCGAAGCTCTTCGCGTGGCCGTAGTTCATTCCGAAGCACTCCTGGATCGCGTTCCCGTAGCCGTCGCCCGACCCGTTCGAGCCGACCCGGCAGCCGCGGGAACCGCGAAGAGCGTGACCGCACCGGGCGTGACGATGAGCTTCTTCACTTTCCCCTCCTCTCCTACGCGCTCGGGATGAGCACCTTGTCGACTACGTGGATGACCCCGTTAGACGCCATCACGTCCGTCTTCGTGACCTGCGTCGATCCGTTCAGGAAGACCTTCCCGCCCCGGACCGAGACCTTCACCGAGGGCCCGGCAAGTGTCTCGACCTGCTTGCCGTTCAGGGGTGGCGACGGTGGCCGCGGGGAAGTTGCCCTTCACGACGTGATAGAGCAGGACCGTCTTGAGCAGGGGCGGGTCGCTCCCGACCTTCTCGAGCGTGGCGTTCGGCAGCTTCGCGGACGCGCATTCGTGGGAGCGAAGACCGTGAACGCGCCGGGCTTGTTAAGGGTGCCTGCACGGCCCGCCTTCTCCAGGAGCGGGACGAGCGTGCGAATTGCTGCGCCGACGCCGCAGTCTGCGTGATCGGCTTGCTCCGGGAGGGCGCAGCCGAGATCGGCACGACGAGAGCGGCTGCAGCTACCGCCACCGCCCCGACCGTCACGAGTGCCCTGGACATCATTCTCCTTCGTAGCGGTCTTGTCACGATATTGTGTAGTTCAAGTCGCGGGTTGTGTCAAACGTCAATGCATTTGGCATAGGTGCTGGCGAAAAGTTGTAGAAAATTTGTATAGTGTCGTGATGCAATCCGGCCGTGAACGGCTTTCCCGGCTCATCGCGGGCCGGCGCACGAAGTTCGTCGCCATCGGCGCATGGCTCCTGATCGCGCTTGCGCTCGCCCCACTTGCCGGGAAGTTCGAGGGCGCCCAGCGCAACGAGCCGTCGAGCTTCCTGCCCGCCGGCGCCGAGTCGGTCGAGGTCCTTCACGCTGCGGAGGGCTTCGCGTCGGGCGACGTGACCGTCGCGACCGTCGTCTTTCGCGATCCCGACGGGCTCGATCGGGGTGGTCGCCTGGCGATCGAGCAAGCGCTCCGCGACGTCGCGGCAGCGAACATCGAAGGCGCTCGGTCGCCATCCCCGCCGCGCTACTCCAGTGACGGGACGGCGGCGGTGGCGGTCGTCCCGATCCAGGCCAATGGTGAGGTCGACATCCTGATCGACGCCGTTGCCGAGCTGAGGGCCGTCCTCGGGGAAAGCATCCCCGACTCGATGCAGGTGAAGGCTACGGGGCCCGCCGGCTTCTCCGCCGACGCAAGCGCGGCGTTCGAGGGCATCAACTCGACGCTGCTCCTCGCGACCGTCGCGCTCGTCTTCTTCCTCCTCGTGCTCATCTACCGGAGCCCGATCTTCTGGGTGCTTCCGCTCGCAGCGGTCCTCGTGGCCGAAGCGGTCGTACGCGGTCTCGGCTACCTGCTCGCCGAGGCCGGCGTCGTCATCAACGGCCAGACCGGAGGGATCCTCCTCGTCCTCGTGTTCGGAGCCGGAACGGACTATGCGCTGCTCCTCACGGCGCGGTACCGGGAGGAGCTACTCCGCACCGAGGACAAGCACGAGGCCATGCAGGTCGCGCTCGTTCGCGCAGGTCCGGCCATCCTCGCATCGGCCGGAACGGTCGTCGCGGCGCTTCTCTGTCTTTCGTTCGCGTCCGTCAACTCAATCTCAGGGCTGGGGCCGGTCGGCGCGATGGGGGTCGCAGTCGCGGCGGCGGCGATGCTGACGCTGCTGCCTGGCCTGCTTCTGGTTGGGGGACGGCGCGCCTTCTGGCCGTACGTGCCCCGCTACGGATCCGCTCCTCGGCGCGAGCGAGGCGCCTGGGAAAGGCTCGGCTCATGGATCGAGCGCCGCCACCGGCTCGTCTGGATGGGATCCACGGCCGCGCTCGCCGTGCTGGCGCTGGGCGCTCTGACCCTCGACGCCAACCTGACGACCGCGAACTCGTTCCGGGGCTCGGTGGAGTCCGTTCAGGGGCAGAACCTCATTGCGGAGTCCTTCCCGGCCGGCGCCAGTGCGCCGACGACCGTCCTCGTGCGCGATCCCGCGCAGACGCAGGCCGCGCTCGAGGCGGCGCGCGCTGCCGACGGCGTCGCGTCGGTCGGACGGCTCGAGTACGGGACGCCGGGGGCACGCTTCGACGTCACGCTCACGAGCGACCCGTTCGGCGAGGAGGCCTTCGCTGCCATCCCCGAGCTTCGCGCGACGCTTCGCAACGCCGCGGGCAACTCAGTGCTCGTCGGCGGCCCGACCGCCGAGGAGGCCGATCTCCGCGCAGCCGTGGAGCGGGATACGAAGCTGCTCGTGCCCCTCGTGCTGCTCGTCGTCCTCGCGATTCTGGTCGCGCTCCTCCGCTCGGTCGTGGCTCCCGTCGTGCTCACCGCCACCGTGGTGCTCTCGTTCTTCGCCGCCCTGGGAGGAAGCCTCCTCCTCTTCGGGCTCGTCGCCGACTTCCCGGGAGAGGACCCGAGCTATCCACTCTTCGCGTTCATCTTCCTCGTCGCCCTCGGGGTCGACTACAACATCTTCCTCATGGCCCGCGTCCGCGAGGAAGCCCATCGACTCCCGACGAAGGAGGCCATGCTCAAGGGGCTCGCGGTGACCGGAGGCGTGATCACGTCGGCCGGAGTCGTCCTCGCGGGAACGTTCTCGGTGCTGGCCGTCCTCCCGCTCGTCGCGCTGACGCAGATCGGCATCACCGTCGCGTTCGGCGTTCTCCTCGATACCTTCGTCGTTCGCTCGATCCTCGTGCCCGCGCTGACGTTCGAGCTCGGAAGGCGGATTTGGTGGCCATCGCGCCTGGCCCGGCGATCCCGCATGGCGGGGGAGCTTGTCCACGAGCACGAGCTCGCTCCGGAAGGCGGTACGCCGTGACCCCGCGCGCGGAGATCCGGACCGAGCTGCTTCGCATCGGCGAGCTCTCCCGCCGTGTGCACGTCCCGGTTGCGTCGCTCCGTGCCTGGGAGGCGCGCTACGGACTACTCTCGCCCAACCGAACGAAGGGCGGGTTCCGCCTCTACGGGCCGGACGACGTCGCGCGAGTCTTCGCGATGCGGGCCAACCTCGAGCGCGGGCTCTCGGCTGCGGAGGCTGCGCGACTTGCGCTCTCGGAGACGCACGAGGGAGCGACGCCGCTCCTCGCAGGAGCAGCCGCGGAGCTCGACGCGGCGCTCTCAAGCTTCGACGAGGCGAGCGCTCAAGCAGTGCTCGACCGGCTCTTCGGAACGCTCAGCATCGACGCAGCCCTACGCGACGTGGTCGTCCCGTACCTTCACGAGCTCGGCGAGCGCTGGCAGCGCGACGAGGTCTCGATCGCGCAAGAGCACTTCGCCAGCAACGTCGTTCGCGGCAGGCTCATGGCCCTCGCGCGCGGATGGGGACGCGGTTCCGGCCCCTTCGCAGTCCTCGCCTGCGCTGAGGATGAGCAGCACGACATCCCCCTGCTTCTTTTCGGCCTACTCATGCGCATGTACGGGTGGCGCATTGGCTACCTCGGAGCCGACACACCGCTACCGTCAATCGTGCAGGCAGTCCGCGAGCTCCACCCGTCCGCGGTCGTTGTCTCGGGCACGGCAGCGGGCGTGCTCGACGGGCAGTCGGCCGGCCTCCAGGAGGTCACGCTGCACGCGCCACTGTACGTCGCCGGAGCGGCCGCGAGCGAGGAGCTCGCCCGGCAGGCGCACGGCGTCTACCTCGACGGCGACATGTTCGCGGCAGCCGATACGCTCGCGAACGCGCATCGCTGATCTCGTCTCGAGCAGAGTGGCAACCGGCGTTGAAGCCTTGCAGGTCGAGTGTGCGCAGTGGGCAACGCTGCGCGAGCCGTTCGTTCCGCCGACCGAAGAGGACGCACTCGCGCTCGGCGCCCTGTACCTGTCGGAGATGCGAAGGATCACTCGACCCATCGTGCAAGCAGACGCGCAGGACAGCTCCTCCGCCCTCCTCCTCGCCGGAAAGGCCACGCTCTTCGTGTTCGGGGCTGCCGAGGCCCGCGTTGGACGGGACGAAATCGAGTGTCGGTTCCCCATCGTCGGCGGAATGCTCGTCGCGCACCCGGGCGGCGCCTTGAGGGTCTTGTTAACGCACGAGCCCGACGACACAGCTCGGGCTCATCGTGAACCGGCTACAGTCCGCGGCTCGCGAGTGCCAGGCGGCACCCGCTTCGGCGGTGGCTCTTCAGGAACGTCCAGGGTCGCCTGCACACGGCGATCAGCGAGCGCTTCCTCGTCCATGTCGCGAGAGGAGCACGATGAGGGTCGTCGTGCTCGGCGCGACCGGAGTCGTCGGCACGGCGCTCGTTTCCGAGCTGGCGAAGGACCACGACGTGGTCGCGATCTCCCGCCGGCGCCCTCGACGAGTAGGGGCCCGTCGAGTGGCAGCGCGCGGACGCGCTGGACGAGCACACGCTCGAAGGTCTCTTCCGCTCGGCCGACGTGGTGGTGCACCTGGTCCATTCACTCGGCTCGGAGGCATTCGAGGACGCAGACAGACGTGCCGCCGGCAACATCGCGCGCGCTGCGGACCGCGCTGGCGTCAGACAGATCGTCTACCTCCGGGGGCTCGGGGACGTGCGGCTCGGGCTCGACCCCGCTGACGACTCTTCGAGCGGCCATGGTCGTGGGAGCGGGAAGCGCCGCGTCGAGACGATCCGGGCGCTCGTCGACCGGCTGCCGGTGATGGTGTGCCCGCGCTGGGTGACGGTGCCGACGCAGCCGATCGCACTGCGCGACGTCGTCGGCTTTCTCGCGGGCGTTGTCGGCGTAGCGAGAGCTTCGGCCAGACCTACGACATCGGCGGCCCGGAGGTCATGACGTACCGGGAGATGATCACGCATTCGACGACGCGGTACGCGCAGCGTCACGTCTGCCGGGCAGCCCTGCCGAGTAGCGACCATCAAGGGTCCCTCAACCCGTGTGCAGCCAGAGGCGCGCAGCAGCGCCGAGTGGTCGACGATGGGATCCGGGTGGTCGCTCGGCCGTCGCCGCCCGAGGAGCCCGGGCTCATTCATACAAGTCCGGGCCGTCGAGCTTTGCGAGCTCGGACCCACGTCCCACTAGTGTGCCTTCACGTTGGCGGTACGTCGCATGCCACGGAGTGAAGGCGAAACAGTAGAAGCCCTCCCAGCCGAGCGGCATCGCCAGATGCTTGGGGGCGAAGTCCCACCCGTGGCGCTCCTTCGTCCCGACCAGCACGAGCGGGGCGACGGTGAGCACACGCTCCCAGAGCCTCTACGGGCAGCTCGATCAGCCCGTCAGACACTTCGCTCGACGCAGGACCGTCCTCCATGCCCTCAGGTCACAGACAGCGGCCGAAGTGATCAGCAGGTTTCATCCAGAAGCTCGGCGGGCTGCAGCCGTTAGCCGTTCGGGGAGACTCGCGCCGGCAAGGGAAGACCCGCGGGAGGTCTAGCCCTCCTTGACGACGGAGTACCAGATGCGCTCGGCGACATCGACGACAACGTCTCCCATTCGGGACATCCGCCTATAAAGCTCCCTCCGTGCGGTCACCTCGCGAAGGTCCGAGACAGCGAGAAGCGTCGCCATTGCCTCGCGATAGATCTTCTCGATGCGGCGCACGTTACGGAGCGCCTCGTTCGCGCGCTCGGTTGCCGCCGCGTCCCTAGTGGCGAGATGCTCAATCGCCTCCGAGAGCAGGTGAACTGCGTCCGAGAGGGCCTCGCACATCTGCGCGAGTGGCTCGTCAGGCGGGCATGCCATCACCTCGCTCTCCCGAACGAGGTCCTTGGCGTCGCCAAGGACCCAGTCGATCCCGCGCGAGAGCGTGTAGAGATCCTCCGGCTCGAGTGGGGTCGTGAAGGCAGTCGTAAGCGCGACTTCGAGCTCGCGCTTGTGCTCGTCGCCGCGATGCTCGAGCTCCCGGACGACGTCCGCCTTCGACGCGTCCCCGTGCGCCCACTGGACGAGCGCGTCGACACCGTCATCGGCGACCGCAAACTGGCGCTTGAGCATCCCGATTACGTCGGGCGACTCCGGAAGGAACCAGCGCTGGGTCTTCACGAGAGCACTCTCCACGCGGTGTGAAGGCCCGCAGCCATGGCTGCGGACGCAGGAACAGTCGTTACCCAGGCTACGCCCATCTCGCGGACGATGGCCCAGCGGACCCGCTTCCACTTCCCCCGGCCACCACCGGTGCCGATGACGGACGACGCGACGACGTGGGTGGTCGATACCGGCGCTCCGCCAACGGAAGCGCCAAAGATGACGGCGGCGGAGCCGGCCTGGCTCGCGAGGCCGTCGAGGGGTCGGATGTCATAGATCCTGCGTCCGATCGTCTTCGCGACCCGCCAACCGCCGAGGGCGGTGCCGAGCGTGAGCGCGAGCGCCGAGCTCACGATGACCCACAGCGGTGCCTCGAGGGACGACGAGGCGCCTTCGGCGAGAAGCACAGCGGCGACCATACCGACCGCTTTCTGAGCGTCGTTCGCGCCATGGCTGAGCGCGAGCGCCCCGGAGGTGACCCACTGCGCGTCGAGCATCGGGCGTCGGAAGCGCCGAGTCGCACGGCGCAGCCCTGCCCGCAGGAGTCTCAGCACGACGAAGGCCGCGGCTGCACCGAGAAAGGGCGAGACCGCGAGTGCGACCAGCACGCCGATGATGCCGCTCGGGCGCCAGCCATCGACGCCACCCCAGTTCACCGCGTCGAGCCCTGCTGCGGCAACCGTCGCCCCGGCGAGCCCACCGACGAGTGCATGGCTCGAGCTCGACGGGAGGCCCCGGTACCACGTGAGGAGGTTCCATCCGAGCGCTGCGAGCAGAGCCGCGATCGAGACCTCTACGGTGTCGTCCGGCTCGATGTCGGCAATCCCCGCGATCGTGTTCGCGACCGCCGACCCGAGCACGAGCGGGCCGATCAGGTTGCCGGCCGCCGCCAGCACAACCGCCGGCCCAGGCCTCGCGGCCCGAGTGGCAACGAGCGTCGCGATCGCGTTCGAGGCATCGTGGAATCCGTTCGTGAACGCGAAGGCGAGTGCGAGCCCCACCGCGACCACGACGCCCGCACCCATGACGGGAGCGTAGGAAACGGCACACGCAGAAAGCGCCGCGCTGGCAGATCTCAAGGAGGCGGTGCGGCGGCTTGACCTAATAAGGCTCGCTACCGTCGATCCGGCTGTGCGGGAGCGCATGCGCCCGGGAGGATTCGAACCGACCCGCGGATTAGAAGTCCAGGCTCATAGGTCGCAGCGACTGGCGAGGAGCTGCCAGTTGGCTCAACGAAGCCACTCGTAGCCTGCAACCAACTACGCCCGGAGCAGGTAACGGAGACAAGCGTGTACGTCGCAACGTACAACCACCCGTCGCAGGCGGGGGCGGCGGCGATGGCGAATCATCTTGGTGGCGTCCGCTCGAACGCCGCTCGACCAACGCTCAAGCGGCGTCCGCGAGCGTCCCGGTCATGAGACCTGGTCAAACGCACGGCGCAGGCGTAGGCTGGCGGGCGGCAGGCGGTCGAAGGGAGGCGGCACCATGGTGCGTCGACAGTTGCTCGCCGTAGCCCTCGCCGCGGTGGCGGCGATCGTGATCGCCCAGCCGAGCTCGAGCGCGCGCGGGCAGGAAGGCGGGATCCTCCGCGTACTCGTCTCTCCGTGGGTGTACGACCACATCGATCCCGCGCTCTCGTACATGCCGCCCGGCTGGTCGCTCCTGGAGGCGACCTGCGCGCGGCTCTACACGTACCCGGACTCGACATCGCCCGCAGGCTTCCGCCTGCAGCCGGAGGTGGCGGCCAGCTATTCCCGCTCGGCAGACCTGAAGACGTATACGTTCACGCTTCGCCGTGGCTTCCGCTTCTCGAACGGCGACCCGGTGCGCGCGAGTGCCTTCGCCCGCGCGATCAGCCGGGTGCTCAATCCCGTCGTCCAGTCGCCCGGCGCCATCTTCATGGACGACATCGTAGGAGCGGAGAATGTGCTCGCAGGCAAGACGGAAAGGGCACGTGGAGTCGTGGCCCGCGGGTACACCCTCGTCGTCAGGTTCGAGCGCCCGGCTCCGAACTTCCTCGTCCGGACGGCGCTTCCGTTCTTCTGCGCGGTCCCGCCCTGGCTGCCGCCGTCGGCCGAGGGCATCGGGAAGATCCCGTCGGCCGGCCCGTACTACGTCAAGGAGTATCGCGCGGGGGAGGGCATCGTCATCCGGCGTAACCGCTACTACGGCGGCGACCGCACTGTCCACCTCGACGGCTTCAACGTGAACCTTCAGGGGGGCAACCCGGCGGAGCTGCTGCGGAGCGTCGACCGCGGCGACGCCGACTGGGGCTGGATGGCCGCAGGCGTCGCCTACTTGGTCCCTGGGCTCGACTTGGAGGCGAAGTACGGAGTCAATAAGTCGCGCTTCCACGTGAAGGCGGGCCTCACATTGCGCATGCTCGCCTTCAACTCGTCGCGGCCGCTGTTCCGCAACAACCCGAGGCTGCGGCGGGCCGTGAACCTCGCACTCGACCGGATCGCGCAAGTGGCGGCGAGCTACGGGCCACGCGCGTCCACCGCCACCGACCAGCACATCCCGCACGGCGTGCCGGGGTTCCGAGACGCGAACGTCTACCCATTGCAGGGCAACCTCGCTCGGGCGGGAGAGCTCGCGCGCGACCACTTGAGAAGCGGCACGGCCGTGCTCCACGTGGCCGATAACCCGTTGGAGATCAGGATCGCCCAGCTCGTCACGAAGCAGCTCGAGCCGATCGGGCTCGACATCGAGATCAAGGCCCAGCCGGGCGGCGCCCTGTGGGCCGCGGACCTTGCTGAGCTGACTCGTCCCGAGACGACTCGCCGTGCGGACTGGGACCTCGCGTTCGTCCTGTGGGCGCCGAACAGCCCCGACCCGCACGAGTACCTGAGCCTCCTCCTGGATATGCACCTTCAAGGCGGCGAGACGCTGACTCGGGCGCGCTCGCAGCTTGCGCGCGCTGCCCTGACCAGGGCGGCCCGCCTGCCACCGGGACGGGCGCGCAACCTGGCCTATTCCGAAGTGGACGAGATGATCGCCCGCGACATCGCGCCAGTCGCGCCGCTGAGCGTGCTGAACGAAGCGACGCTCGTCACGGAGCGCGTGGGATGCCTGGTCCTCCGGCCGGCGCTCGACCTCGCAGCCGCGTGCCTCAAGGAGTGAGGGACGCCTGCACCGAGACCCAGACGCGCCCGCCCGCGGCCGCGATCCCGGTGGGGGCGTGGCCGACTTCGATGGTCTCCACCACCTCGTAGGTCTCGGGATCGATGCGGGACACCGTACCGTCAAGCCTGTTCGCGACCCAGACGGCGCCTGCACCGAAAGCCACCGCTGTCGGGCCGTCTCCGACCTGGATCTGCCTCGACGAGCCGACGACCAGATCGGCCGCGATCCGCTCCACGAGGTCGTCGCCTCGGCACGCCACCCAGATGGCATCTGCGCCTGCGGCGATCCCGCTCGGGGCGCGCCCCACCGTCGTCGGGGTGTCCACAGGGCCGAGATCGAAGGTGTCGGGGCTGAACTGGTGGACCTGGGCAGCCGCGGTCGCGACCCAGACGGAGCCGTACCTGACGACAAGCGCCGTGGGGCCGACGGCGGTCGAAGGGAAAGCGCCGCCGCCGAGCGTCGCCGGATCCACCCGCGCAAGGGTCGCACCGAACGCGGCCCACACCCACCCTTCGCCGACGTCCACGCCGGCGCTGTCGGACCTCGATCTCGGCCCGAGGATCCGCTCGGCCACGATCCCGGACTCCGCGTCGACCCGGTAGAGCCTGCCGAGTCGTGCGTTCAGGACCCAGGCCGCGGCGCCGTCGGCGGTCAGGGCATCAGGCGTCGCCTCGAGAGGTATGGGTACCGGCTCGTTCGTGGCCGGGTCGATGCGAGAGAGCGACCTGTCGTCGAGGTTGCCGACCCAGACAAACCCCGCCCCGGCGGCGACCGGCCCCGGCCTGGCCCCGACCGAAATACTGTATTCAACTCGATTCGTGTCCACGTCGATCACGGCAACCGAGTTCGGCGCCACGACGACCGGCACGGGCTTGTCACGAAGCAGCAGGGCCGCAGCGGTGACTCCGGCAGCGGCGATCAGGGCGAGCACGCCGCCGAGCGCGAGCCGGCACCGACGTCGCGGAGTCGGCGCGGCCTGCGGCTCCGGCTCGGGCGGAGCGGCCTCCACGACGGGGGCCTCGCGCACTGCGGTCGGTGCCGCGAGCGCGTCGTCCTGCCGCAGGATCGCCGCCTCGAGGTGGCGTAGCTCCTTGCCGGGCTGGAGCCCGAGCTCGTCGCTCAGCCGTCCCCGGACCGTGCGGTAGACCTCGAGCGCGTCGGCCGGCCGCCCCGAGCGGTAGAGGGCGAGCATTAGCAGCGCAGCTGGCCGCTCCTGGTACGGATGCTCGGCGATGAGTGCCTCGAGCTCGCCGAGCACATGTGCATGGCGCCCGAGCTGGACCTCGGCGTCGATGCGCTCGATCTGCGTCGTCAGACGCTGCTCGTTGAGACGGCCGAGGCTGTGACGCTCCGGCCCCTCGAGGGCGACGTCCGCGAGCGGCGGTCCACGCCAGAGCGCCAACGCGCGTCGGCGCAGCTCGATCGAATGGGCGACCGGAGCCGTTCGCGCCTCCACGACGAGTCGCTCGAACACGAGCACGTCGAGCGCGGCCCGGGCGACGCGAAGCCTGTAGCCGGGCGCCTGGGTCTCGACGACGCTGTCGCCGAGCTGCTTCCGCAGCGCGTACACGTACCCCTGGACGAGGTTCTCGGCCGTCGCCGGAGGTCGCTCTCCCCACAGCTCGTCGACGAGGCGGGCCATGGACACGGTCTCGTTCGCGTGTAGGAGCAATACGCCGAGCAGCACCCGCTGCTTGGCGGCGCCGAGCCGGACCGTCTTCTCCCCGTCACGCACCTCGAGAGGCCCGAGGATCAGGAACTCCATCACACCGCCTCCGCCGACGACGACCGAGCGACCGTACCACCCGCCTCGACCGGATCTCCAGCCGCGCTCAAGCCCGCCTCCATGGCGCTGTCCGAGCCTTCGTCGGGCAAACCGCGTTGGAAAGGAGCAAGAGATGACTCTGTACGGCAGATCGTCGAGGTGGGCCGCGGCGCTCGCGCTCGGCCTCGCCGGCCTGATCGGTGTCGGTGCGGCGCTCGTGCTCGCCGCCCCCGCCCGCACCGCGGCGAGCGCGTTCGAACTCACCGTCCAAGGAAGAGACACGTGGCACTTGGGGGGCGACCCGGGCGAGCCGCTCGCCGAACTTCAGTGGACGTTCAGGTCTCGTGCACCCTTCTGCGCGACGGGAACGTTCGTCGAGTACGGCGGGCCCGGAGGGACGACGTGGCGGTTCACGTGCGACGACAGTACCGGCGGCCTGACGGTCTCCATCGCGCGGGCGTGGGACCACCAGGCGCCGGTGTGGAACACCACTTGGCGCATTCTTGACGGAAGCGGCAGGCACGCAGACCTCAGAGGAGAGGGATCAATGCGAATAGAGGTCCTCAGCCATGAAACCTCCGGCTCGGAGGAGGTGTGGACCTGGCGGAGCGTCCTCGAGGGCGTCGTGGACCGGGATGCGGTCGCGCCGTCGATTGACATCTCGAAGGCGACGGCCACGAAGCTCCCTCGCCCGGCGGGCGCCTACTCGATCAAGGTCGCGCTGGCACTCCGCGACGACGTCGAGGGAAACCCCGTTTCGTACAGGATGCGGGTGGCCACCGCCCGCGGGATGGAGCTCGCGCGGAGGTTCGGCACCGCGGCGACAGGAGCTGTCTCCATGACGCTGCGCATCCGTCCACCCGCCGGAGCACGGACCGTTCGGCTCCAGCTCACCGGCGTGGACCCGGCAGGGAACGCGGTCTCGGTCAGGCGTGCGCTGCGCCTCCCTCGCTGAGGGAGAGTGCGAAGGAACGTGTGGAGCCGGGCGTCAGAGCCCGGCTCCAACGCGTGGCTCCTTCGGACACCAAATCCCCGGGACTAAGCGGCAACCAGCTGCAGGGAGCCGCGTCGGACGGCGAGCTCCGGCGACGAAGCGGGCTGGAAGAGACGTGATTGTACGCGCATGCGTACGTCACACGTTACAGTCTAGGCAACGCAAAATCGCTATTTGCAGGTACTTGGCATGCGCCCGGGAGGATTCGAACCTCCGACCCGCGGATTAGAAGTCCAGGACTTTAGGTCGCAGCGATCTGCAACGAGTTGCGATGTGGCTCAACGAAGCCATTCGCAGACTGCAACGAACTACCTACGAAGCAGGTAACGGCGACAAGTGTGTACGTCACAGCGTACAACCACGCGTTGTCGGCAGAGGCGACGACCTGACCCCGTTCGACGGCGTCCCGCTCGCGCTGCGCTCGCACCGCCGCTGACTAAATGGGCGACCATCCCGCTCGCCGTCTTCGTTGCCGAGCTCCTCGCCCGATCGGCGATGACTTCTGCGAATGTGCTGACACGGGCAGCTCCCGGGGCCTCGATCGACACCTGAGCGATTCCCTCGTTCCGTTGCGCTCCTGCGGCCGTCCTAGGCTCTCGACCGTCAGACGACTGGCGTGCGTGCTGTGCGCCGAGCGATTCGTGGCTCGATCTGCTCCACGAGCGACCCTGCTCGCTGGGCCAGGAGGCTTCGTTCGAGGGTCGTGTAGAGGCGGGCCGCCTCCTCGGCTGCCGCGAGCGCGGCCGGGAGCTCGCCGGCCGCGGCGAGCGCCTCGGCCAGCGCGTACCGCGCATGGGCCTGCTGGACGAAGGAGTCGCTCTTCTCGGCCGCGGCGACGGCGATGGCGGCAGCGACCTTCGCGTCTTCGATCGCGCCGAGACGGGCATGCGCCCGGGCGCGGGCGCTGTTGGCGAGGATGAGCGTCAAGCGGTCGTGAGCACTGCCCTGCTCCTCGGCCTCGTCGGCGAGTCCGAGGGCGTCCGCGTAGCCGCCTTGCAGGATCCGGATCTCAGCCAGGAACGGCAGCACCCAAGCGAGGAATGTGCGTGCGCCGTGCTCCCGCAGCTCGCCGACACCTGCGAGTGCGAGCCGCTCGCCCTCGGCGGGGTCGCCGCTCAGCCCTTCGCACCAGCCGACGAGCACGTCGCCGAACGCAGCCATCATCGTGTAGCCGGCGCGACGCCAAGCGTCGAGGGCTTCGCGGGCGAGCGGCCGCGCCTCCTCTGCCCGTCCGGCCTCGTAGGCGGCGAGGGCGCGATAGACGCCGAGATGGAGCTCGATCATCGGCTCCCCCGGAAACTCCGCCGCGAGCTGCTCGAGCCCTCGGACCGCGGTGGAATAGGGAATCCGCGCAAACGCGAGGTTCAGTATCCGCTGGCTCCAGTGAAACGCCTCGCGCGCGCGGTCGCCGGCGAGCCGAGCGTGTGCCGCCGCATTCTGTTGCGCCTGCGCGGCCGCCTCGATCTGGAGCTCCGCCCCTTCGGCGAGGGCAAGTGTGTGCCACGCGCGGCAGAGGCTGCGGTGGTCGCCGCGCTCCTCGAAGAGGGGGATAGCCTCCGCGCACGCGCGGCGGACGGCGGCCGGCTCTTCGGAACCTACGAGGAGCCCGGCCTGTAGGCGCACGAGTCGGACGTTGGCGGCGACAGAGGGGTCGGCCGTGTGCTCCCCGGCCTCTTCCAGCAGCTGTCCTTCCTCCTCGAACTCGCCGAGCTCCCCAAGCGCGACCGCGAGCCCAAGCTTCAGCTCGGACATGCGTGGGTCCTCCTCGTCGAGCAGCGGCAGGGCGCGGCGGAAGAGCCCGGCCGCGGCGTGCAGGTCGCAGCGCGCCCGGGCACGCTCGGCGGCAGCCCCGAGCGCGGCGCCGGCGCGCGCCTCGAGCGCAGGGTCGCCCGCGCCGAGCTCGCGGCGGCAGAGCGCGGCCTGCTCCAGGTGATAGGCGCCGATCTCCTCGAACTCGCCGCGCTCGCCCCGTCGCTCCTCGAGCCAGCCGGCGAAGCGCTCGTGCAGCGAGCCCCGCTCTCTCTTCGGGAGGGCGGCGTAGGCGGCGTCTCGGATCAGCTGGTGGCGGAAGCGGAAGCCCTCCTCGCCCTCGACCTCGGCGGGAGCCGGCCGGACGAGCTCCTTGCGCGTGAGTGCCGCAAAGTGGAGCGAGAGGTCGAGGCGCAGGTCCTCGGAGAGGAGGGTCTCCAGGCTTCCCCGGTGGAAGACGGTGCCCTCGACCGCGGCGCAGGCGAGCAGGAGCCGCTCGGGCTCGGGAAGGAGATCGAGCCGCGCCTGCAGGAGGGCCTGGATCCGGGGCGGCAGCTCGTCCTCGCGTCCTCCCTCGGCCAGGAAGTGGGTCAGCTCCTCGACGAAGAGCGGGTTTCCGGCCGCGAGCTCGACCACCCGCTGCCGCTCCTCGGGTGCGAGCGGGCGCGCGAGCGCGCTCAGAAGCTCGCACTCTGCGCTCGAGAGCGGCTCGAGCAGGACGCTGGTGGCGTTCAGCTTGCCCCCTCCCCAAGCCGGCCGCGCGTCGAGGAGCTCCGGGCGCGCCAGGCAGAGGAGGAGGATGGGGGCGTCGCGGGAGAGCTCGGTGACGCGGTCGAGCAGGTCGAGCAGCGCAGGCTCGGCCCAGTGCAGATCCTCGAGCACGACGAGGAGCGGCTGCTCCTCGGCCGTTTGCTCGAGCGCCCGCTGCACGGTCCAGGCGAGCTCCTGCGGCGAGGTGGCGCCACCGGAGACGACGCGCTCGAGCGCAACCTGCACGGGCTCGCCGAGGGCCCGCAGCACCTCGGCGAGCGGCCAGTAGCTGAGCGCCTGGCCGTAGGAGAGGCAGCGCCCCCGTGCCACCTGCGCCTGCGCCTCCAGCGAGTCGACGAACTCGGCCGCGAGCCGCGACTTGCCGATCCCGGCCGGGCCGAGCAGCGTGAAGAGATGGAGCTCCCGCTCGGCCACGGTGCGCCGGAGTGCATCCCCGAGCAGGGCGAGCTCCCGCTCGCGGCCGATGAAGAGCGAGCGCTCCGGCTCGGCGGGCGCGGCCAGCGCTCGGAAGCGGAATCCCGCCACCGGCTCGGCCTTCCCGGGCAGCGGCAGGGGCGCCAGCGGCTCCACCTCCACGCGCGATCCAAGCAGGCGCACCGCCGCTGCCCCCAGCAGGATCTCCCCTCGCCCGGCCGCCTGCGCCAGGCGTGCCGCCACGTCGACCGCAGCGCCCGTTGGCGCGGTGTGAGCGCCGCCGGCGACGACCTCGCCCGTGTCGATGCCGGTGCGGAATCCCAACTCGAAGCCGGTCTCCTCAGTCAAGGCGGGCAGCAGCTGCTCAATGCCGGCTGCCGCACGCGCGGCCCGCACGGCGTCGTCCTCGTGCGCCCTCGGCAGCCCGAACACCGCCAGCACCGCATCCCCGACGGGCTCCTCCACAAGCCCGCCGTGCTCGGCGATCACCCGCTCGACCTCCTCCAGGTAGCGGCTGAGCACCCGCCGCCGAAGCTCCGGATCGAGCCGCTCGGCGATCCCCGTCTCCCCGCGCAGGTCGCAGACGAGCACGGTGACGACCTTCCGCACCTCCCGCTCGAGCGCAGCCTGCACAGGTGGCGACAGCGCCGGCGCCGCGTCCCGCTGCGCGGCCACGGGTGCAGGAGGAGCCTCTTCGGCCTTGGGCGGGCGAAGCGAGGGATCCTGGCGCAAGATCGCCTGCTCGAGCTCGCGCAGCTCGGGGCCCGGCTCCAGGCCGAGCTCCTCGCTCAGGAGGCGGCGGAAGGCCCGGTAGCTCTCGAGCGCCTCGGCCTGGCGGCCGGAGCGGTAGAGGGCGCGCATGAACTGCGCCCGCAGCAGCTCGTCGAGCGGGTGCAGGCCGACGAGCGCCTCGAGCTCGGCCACCGCTTCGGCCTGGCGACCGACCGCGAGCATGGCCTCGAAGCGGGCCTCGAGCGCCTCGAGGCGAAGCTCCTCGAGGCGGGCGATCTCCGCCTGTGCGTAGGGCTCGGCTGCGAGGTCGGCGAGGGCGGGGCCGCGCCAGAGGGCGAGCGCCCGCGCGAGGATTTCCTCCGCGTCGGAGAAGGCGCCCGCGGCGAGCGCGGTCTTCCCTTCTGTGAGCAGGCGCTCGAACCCGTCCGCATCGAGCGCGCCCACCGGGACGCGAAGCATGTACCCGGGCGGCTCGGTCACGAGCGCAGTGCCCGCCTCCCGCCCCCGCTCCTCGAGCAGCCGTCGCAGCTTCGAGACGAAGACCTGGACGCTGTTGGCGGCCGAGGCAGGCGGATCCTCCCCCCAGAGCGCGTCGATGAGGCGGTTACGCGGGACAACGCGATTGCGATCGAGGAGGAGCAGCGCGAGCAGACCGCGTTGCTTCACCCCACGCAGCGGGAGCACTCGGCCCTCCTTGACCACCTGGAGCGGCCCGAGGATCCGGAACTCGATCGGCATCGTTCGCCTCCCCATCGACCGTAGCACGGTGTGAAGGCGCCGTCTGCCCGCCGTTGCCTCGGTGCCGAGCGCGGAGCCGGTGTGCCCCTCGTCCTCCAGCGGCCGTCGCAGTATCGAGACGGAGTCCTGGACGCTGGTGACGGTAGGGCGGGCGGCTACTCACCGCAGAGCGCCTCGATCGGACGCTCACGGGGAACGACGTGACCGCGCCCGAGGAGCAGCCACGTGAGCTGCTTCACTCCACGGAGGGGAGCGCGCGCCCGCCGTTGATGACCTGGGGCCGCCCGAGACTCCGGAACGCGATCACCGACCTCCTCCCCGGAGGACCGTCCAGCCGCGTAAGCGACCGGCAAGCGGCGGCCAAGCCGTGCTTTAGCGCCGCGTGCGACAACAGAATCGAGACGAGCAAGGAGGAGGCAATGGACACCCATCCTTGGACGATGTACGAGGTTGCCCGCCTCCGTGACGAGGAGCGCCACCGGCGAGCTCGTGCCGCGATGCGGGCGTTGGAGGTCCGCGAGGCGGGCACCAACCCCAGGGGGACGAACCGCTGGCTCGAGCGCGTCTGGCATCTTCGCCGCCCGACAGCGCGGACGCCGGCCCGAGTCGGCAGCCCTCTCAGGCGGGCAGGGACATGAGACTCGCCGCCATAACGAAGAGCTGCATTCCGGATGGTCTGATGCTGTGCCTCGAGCTCGGCGGCCAAGAGAGAAAGGAGCAAACGATGAAGCGTTTCGCCGTCACATTTGCCGCCCTCGTCGCCGCAGCAGGCGTGACGCCGTCGGTCGCAACGCCGGCGCTCTTCAGGCCGATGCCCGTGAAGCCGGCGCAGTTCACGCCGATGCCGCTCAAGCCGGCAGTGGTGAAGCCTGCGCTCGTGAAGCCTGCGCTCGTGAAGCCTGCGCTCGTGAAGCCTGCGCTCGTGAAGCCTGCGCTCGTGAAGCCTGCGCTCGTGAAGCCTGCGCTCGTGAAGCCTGCGCTCGTGAAGCCGATGCCGGTGCGGCACCAGCAGCTGCACGTCGCGTCTCTTCAGATCGCGAAGCGGTAGTCACACTCCTCCACGGATGACCAGGAGAGGGCCATCGGGGCCTTCTCCTCGAACGGGGTGCCGAATGCCGACGACGTCTGTAGCGGCGCGACGAGCCTCGGCGGGACGCTTCACCGCCCCTACTGTGGGGAGGTCGCGGCGGACGCGCGTTGGCGAGTCGCGGGCCTCAGCGTCCGGTACGCGAAGATCCGTCCTCCCCGGTGGCGGTAGGAGCGGCAGGTTCGAAGTCGCCGCGGAGGACGTCGGGATCCGTGTCGGCGTGACGACCGCGCAAGCCTCCGCGTGATCGGAGCCGGTGCGCGAGGTCGCCACGGTAGACGATCCCGAGCACGTGCAGGACGCGATCCTCGGAGATCAGCTCGTACATGACCCGGTAGTCGCCGACGCGCAGGCGGTGGAAGGAGTCCTCCGCGCCACGGATCGTGCGCACTCGCCCGCCGCCGATCCGGCCTGGGAGCGCGGCGTCGGCCGCAGCTTCTGCAGGTCCTGTCGGATGCGCGTCTGCACCGAGGTCGGCAGCTTGCGGTATGCCCGCGCGGCCGCGGGCGAAAGCAGAACCTCGTACGGTTCGCTCAGCCGAGCTCCGGAAGCGGCTTCGAGCGGCCCTTCCGGTAAGCCGCCCGTGCACGGCGACGCATGGCTCGTCTCCAGATACCGCCTCTGCTTCAGCAGGACTCCTCAGTCACCCGCAACTCGCCGCACCTCGTTCTTGCGGACTCCAGATCCTCGGGATCAGCCGGCATCGAACTGCAGCGAACCGCGTGGGACGCGGCGAGCTCCGGCGGGGAGCCGGCTCGAGGACGGCTGGTTGTACGCGCACGCGTACTCAGACGCTACAGCTGAGGAAACAGAAAATCCCATTTGCAGGCACTTTGCATGCGCCCGGGAGGATTCGAACCTCCGACCCGCGGATTAGAAGTCCGCCGATATGTTTGCGAAAAACGCCGTTTCGATGGCTTGGTTGAGCCAAATCTGGAACGCACCCTCGTGGACTTGTTACCCAACGATTTCGGGCCGCTGTTGTCTCGAATGACATCGGTCGGCGCGCCGGCAACCGCACGCGGAGTCAGAGCTAAGGACGAAACGAGAGGATCGGGCTACAGATGGCTAAGCGACGCTACGGATACCCGCCATCATCAGACCGAGCGCCTCGCGCGTGCTTTCCTGCGGCTTCGCCTCGGCGATGATCCCGCCCTCGTACATCACGAGGACGCGATCGGAGAGCGACAGGACCTCGTCGAGGTCCTCCGAGACGATGAGGATCGCGGTCCCGGCGGCGCGCTGCTCCATCAGGCGCTTGTGGATGTAGCGGGCGGCGCCCACGTCGACGCCGCGCGTCGGCTGCGCCGCCAGAAGAACCCGAGGCCGCGCCGACAGCTCACGCGCGAGGATGAGCTTCTGGATATTGCCGCCGGACAGGTTGCGCGCCGGCGTGTCCAGACTCGGCGTCTTGACGTCGAACTCCGCGACAAGCGCCTCGGAGTGCCGCTTGATCGCGCGAGCGCGCAGGAAGCCCCAGCGTGCGAACGACGGAGCGCCGTTGTCGATCAGGATCAAGTTCTCGGCCACCGAGAACGCTGGAACGACGCCGTCGCGCATCCGCTCCTCCGGGACGAACCCGAGCCCCGCCTTTCGCACCGCCGACGGGTTGAGCCCCACGAGCTCCGCCCCCTCGAGGTCGATCGACCCGTCGGCTGCCGGGCGGAGCCCCGCGATCGCCTCTGCGAGCTCGCGCTGGCCGTTTCCGGAGACTCCCGCGATCGCGACGATCTCGCCGCCGCGTACCTCGAGGTGCAAGCCGCGGACTGCATCGACCCCGCGGTCTCCCTTCACCCTGAGATCGCGAACGACTAGCCGCGGATCACCGCGGCCGTTCCCGGTGGGCGGGTCCTGCGAGGGCAGCTCGTGGCCGACCATCATCTCGGCGAGTCCTTGACGAGTCACCTCGGAGGGCAACACCGCCCCGACTTTGCGCCCGTTCCGGAGCACCGTGATCCGGTCGGAGAGCTCCAGCACCTCGCGGATCTTGTGCGAGATGAACACGAGGCTGCGGCCGTCGGCAGCCATCTGCCGGAGCACAACGAAGAGGTCGTCGACCTCGTGTGGCGTAAGCACGGCGGTCGGCTCGTCGAGAATCAGGAGTGAGACGTCGCGGTGGAGCGCCTTGATGATCTCGACGCGCTGCCGCTCACCCACCGAGAGCTGCCAGATCAGCGCCTTGGGGTCGACGCGCAGGCTGTACCTCTCCGACAACTCCGCAATCCGTCGCGACACCGCGTCGAGATCGGTCAGTGGGCGGCGACTGGAGCGGGTACCGAGCGCGACGTTCTCGGCCACGGTGAGCGTGTTCACGAGCATGAAGTGCTGGTGGATCATCCCGATCCCACGCGCGATCGCCGCGGCCGGAGAGGTGATCGCAACCGACTCGCCGTGGAGGCGGATCTCACCCTGGTCCGGCTTGTAGAAGCCGTAGAGGACCCGCATGAGCGTGCTCTTCCCGGCGCCGTTCTCACCGAAGAGGGTGTGCACCTCGCCGACCCGCACGTCGAAGTCGACACGATCGTTGGCGACCACTCCGGGGAACCGCTTCGTGATGCCGCGCATCTCGAGCAACGGCAGCGCGTCGCCCGCAGCGCGGGCCGTGTTCCCCGGAGTGGACGCCTCGACGCTCATGGAGCTGTCCGCACCACCAGCTTGCCGGTGACGATCCTGGCGATAACCTTCTGCGCCGCGTCCCGGATCTTCTTCGGCGTGTTTGCAGCTGCGTTGAACTGGACCTTCTCGCCGCCGTTCTTCAGCGAGATCCGGTAGGAGACGCCGCCGAGATTCCCGTTGTCCACCCGCGTGATGATCCTGTTGAGCACGGGCATCCAGTCGTACATCTGGGTTGCGACGACGTTCTTCGGGGCGAGCGACGCCTGCGTCCACTGCGTCCCGAACCACTTGAGGTTGTTCTCGCGGACGACGGCGATCGCGCCCACCACCGACTGCGAGCTGCCGGTCAGCACGTCGGCCTTCTGCGCCACGAACTGAGCAGCCTGCTTCGACATCAAGCTCGGATCGCTGAACGAGCCGGTGTAGGCGACGTTCACGACCGTCTTCTTCGACTGGGCCTTCGCGCCGGCGACGAACCCGTCGACGTAGAGCTTGGCGTCGCCGACCGCGATCGGGCCGATGACCCCGAGGATCTTCGACTTGCTCATCAGCGACGCGACGTAGCCGTTGACGTAGCCGCCCTCCTGCGAGTTCGCCTCGTACGCGTACACGTTCCGCTGGCCGAAGGTCGCACCCGCGGTGCCCCACGCGAACGACGTCCGCGGGAACTGTGGTGCGAGCTGCTGGATCGTCCCTCCGTACTGCGACCCGTGCGCGATGACCAGGTCGTAGCCCTGGCTCGCGTACTGGCGGATGATGTTCGCGGCGTTGGCGACGACGAATTGGTTCTCGGAGACGGAGAGCTCGAAGCCGTACTTCTTCGAGAGGTTGCGCAGCGCCGAGTACATCGACTGCGTGAACGCGAGGTCGTTGTGCGCACTCGGCGCGATCAGCGCGACCTTCAGGTCCGACGCCTGCGTCGGCTTCGCGGGCGCGCCAGCAGCGGAGACGGCAAGTACGAGCGCCGCCACCGAGGCCGTCATGAGTATGAGCCTGTGCATGGTGATCCCTCCTTCGGGGACCGGTGTGTGTGTCCGTGGATTGGTCGGTCCGATCCGGGTCCGCATGTCTCAACCTCCTCTGATGTAGGGCGTGGCGAGGGCTGCCGGCTGCCGGAAGCGCCGGGCGACGGTGAGCAGGGCCACGACGGTGATCACCGCGGGTGCCGTCGCCGCGAGATCGGAGAGGCTCACCGGGATGATCCCCAGCCCCTTCCAGGAGAGCACGAGCGCCTGCGTCATCCCGTAGAGCAGCGACCCGAGCAGCACGCCGAGCGGCCGCCAGCCACCGAAGTAGACGAGCGCGACCGCGATGAAGCCCGCCGCATTCGTGATGTTCTGCTGGAAGATGCCAACGTCGACGAGGAGGATCGCGCCGGCCAGACCTGCGAGCGTGCTGCCGATCGTGACGGTCGCGTAGCGGGTGCGCGCCACGCTCACGCCGAGGCTGTCGGCCGCCGCGGGGTTCTCGCCCACCGCGTTGACGTTCAGCCCGAAGGTCGTACGGTTGAGCGCGAAGGCGACGACCGGGACCAGCGCGAACGCGATGTAGACGAGAAGATCCTGCTGGAAGAGCGTCTTGCCGACGAAGGGCAAGTCACTGAGGAACGGGATCGCGATCTCGTCGGGCTGGTCGATCGGAACCGGAGTCCCGACGAGCTTCAGGAAGAGCAGCGAGGTCAGTCCGAGCGCGAAGAGGTAGACGCCGATGCCGCTGATCCCCTGCTCCGCTCGCAGCGTGACGCTGATGAACGCCGTCGCGAGCCCGCATGCGGCACCGACGACGACCCCCGCGAGCACGGCGAGCGGCAGGCTGCCGGTCTCGAGCGCCACGTAGTAGCACGTGAACGCCCCGAGCAGCATGATCCCGTCGACGCCGAGGTTGAGCACGCCGCTCCGCTGACCGATCGTCTCGCCGAGCGAGGCGAGCAGGAACGGAGCAGCAAGCTGGATCCCGGACGCGACGGTCGCGGTCAGGATCGCGGTCGTGAAGAACTCGCTCATGTCGGCTCCACGGTGGCCACGCGCTCGACGCGTTCCGCCAACGGTTCGGCCGGCCCACCGGCCGACGTCTCCTCGGGAGTCCGCGGGCGGTGGCGCAGGAACTCGACCGAGACCACGAAGACGACGACGAGGCCGTTCAGCGCGACGATGAGGTCGGACGGCACGTTGGTCACCACCTGCATGGCATCGCCGCCGACGAGCAGGCCGGCGAAGACGAACGAGGAGAGGATCGTCCACAGCGGGTTCAGCCCGCCGAAGAGCGCGACGACGATCCCGTTGAAGCCCGCGGAGCCGGTGAAGCCGGTCAGGCTCCCGTCCGTGACCATGCGGTGCGAGATGCTCCCGAAGACGAGCATCGCGCCGGCCATGCCGCAGAGCGCGCCGCTGAGGGTGAGGGCGTAGGTGGTCGTGCGCGCGACCGGCATCCCCGCGTAGGTCGCGGCGTCGCGCGAGAGCCCGACCGCGCGGATCCGGAAGCCGAAGCTGGTCCGCCACAGCAGGACGTAGACGGCGATCGCGGCCAGCACGGCGATGACCACGCCCAAATGGAGCTGCGTGCCGTCCTTCAGGATCGGGAGCCACGAGCTCTCGGGAAGGAGCTGCGTCTGCGGGATCAGCCCTCCGACCGACTCGGACGTCTGGTCATGCAGAGGCCCCGCCAGCAGGTAGTTCATCACCTGGACGGCGACGAGATTGAGCATGATCGTGCTCAGGATCTCGTTGACCCCGAAGTAGCCCTTGAAGGCGCCTGGGATCGCGCCCCAGGCGCCGCCTCCCACCGCGCCGGCGACGATCGTGAGTGGGATCAGCAAGGCGGCCGGAAGCCCCGGCAGCGCAAGGGCGACCGCGGTCGCGAGTAGCGCGCCCATCGCGATCTGGCCCTCGCCGCCGATGTTGAAGACGTTCGCGCGGAACGCGATGCAGATCCCCACCCCGACGAGCAGGAGCGGGATCGCCTTCACGGCCGTCGCGCTCAGGGCATAGCTGTCACCGAAGGCGCCGTCGAGAAGCGCGCGGTATCCGGTGACGGGATTCGCGCCGAGCGCCAGGAGCATGCCGGCGCCGACGACCAGAGCGGCGAGCGCCGATCCCGGGAGCGCAAGCCAGGTGAGCCGGAAGCGCCGCCAGTCGGGCACGGGAAGGTGCGCGCCTCCGACCGAACCGGGCTGAGGTTTCGCCTCTCGTCTCGACATCGAACCTCGCCGAATGAGCGGGTCGGCGTGAACTGCGCCGTGGTTGCAGGAAGCCGGAAACATGGCGCCTCGACATCGGTAGTCCTCCGCGCGGCGGATGCGGGACTGCCGCATGACGGCGGCGCGCGGCGCCGGCGGTGCCGTCGAGAGCGCACCTGATCACGTGCGGATATCCCGCAACGCGACTCCGGTGAAGCCCGGACGCGACCATGTGGGCCCCCTCCTAGCATCTGCCGAAGTTCGCCAAGCTGAGGTGGCCTGCGATGCACGAGCCGGTGAGGGACGACGAGCTAGCCGACCAGCAGGTGCTCGAGCGCACGGCGGAGCTGCTCCGGGAATCCCGAGTCGCACTCCCGACCTTTGCGCAGCTCGCGGCCCCGGTACTCATCCCGAGCACGATCAGGCAGCAGCTGTCGAGCATCGGCCCCGACGACGCGCACCCGCTCAATCTCTTCAGAGTCCACTGGTTCAACGACGCTACGAGGACCGGTCTCGCCGACGTCCCCGAGCACCTCGTCCTTCCGCGCGAGCTGACGGGGATCGACGCACGGATCGTCGTCGCTCTCGGGGACCGGTTCCCGCTCATCGGAGCGCACAAGGTTCTGGCCGCGTACGGATGCCTGGTCCCGCGGCTCGTGACCGGACGCTTCGACCCCACGCGCGATCGAGCGGTGTGGCCGTCCACCGGGAACTACTGCCGCGGTGGAGTCGCGATCTCTCGGCTGCTCGGCTGCCGCGGAGTCGCGGTGCTGCCGGAGGGCATGAGCCGCGAGCGGTTTGCCTGGCTCGAGCGCTGGGTCACGGACCCGGGCGACATCGTCCGCACGCCGGGCACCGAGAGCAACGTCAAGGAGATCTACGACGCCTGCAAGATGCTCGCCTCGGACCCGGCGAACGTCATCCTCAACCAGTTCTCCGAGTTCGGCAACCACGTCGTGCACTACCTGGTCACGGGCAGCGCGCTCGCCCGGCTGTTCGACGCGCTTCAGGCAGACCGGCCGGCGCTGCGACTGCGCGCCTTCGTCTCCGCGACGGGGTCGGCCGGAACGATCGGAGCAGGCGACTACCTGAAGGAGCGGTTCGGCTCGCTGGTCGTCGCAGCCGAGGCCCTGGAGTGCCCGACCATGCTGTGGAACGGCTTCGGCGAGCACAACATCCAGGGGATCGGCGACAAGCACATCCCGCTCATCCACAACGTCCTGAACACCGACGTGGCCCTCGCGGTCTCCGACCGGGCCACCGACCGCCTCGGGGTCCTGTTCGGCACGGACGCGGGGCGCGACTTTCTCCGCGAGCGGCGAGGCGTCCCCGACGACGTCGTCGAGGAGCTGCGAGCCCTCGGGCTCTCCAGCCTCTGCAACGTCGTCGGCGCGATTAAGATCGCGAAGTACTACGGCCTCGGGCCGGATGACGTCGTCGTCACGATCGCGACGGACGGCGCCGCGATGTACGACAGCGAGCGGGAGCTCGCGCTCGCGAGGTACTTCCCGGGCGCTTTCGACGAGGTCGCCGCGGCCGAGGTCTTCGGGGAGCATCTGCTCGGCGCCACGACCGACCACTTCGCCGAGCTGTCACTCCGCGACCGCGAGCGCATCTTCAACCTCGGCTACTTCACCTGGGTCGAGCAGCAGGGCATCCCGCTCGAGGAGTTCGAGGCGCGACGGGACCAGGAGTACTGGGCCCGGACGCGCGCGAGCGCCGGAACGTGGGACGACCTCATCGACGAGCTCAATGCCCGCACGGGCGTGCTGAAAGTGGCGTCGTGACGGCCAGCCGGCTCGTCTGCGAGGGGTGTGGAGCCGAGCTCGGGCTCGCGGAGCCGTACCCGTTCCGCTGTCTGCATGACGGAGAAGGGGACGTCGATCACGTGCTGCGGCGCCACCTCGACCTGGCCGGCACGAGCTTTCCCGGCGACGTGACCGAGCCGAACCCGTTCCTGCGCTACCGCCGCCTCCTCCGGTCCCACGACGTCACGCTCGGGAACGGGCTGTCGGACCCCGACTTCCAGACGATCGTGAGGCGCCTCGATCGCGAGATCTCTGCTCTGGAGGGCTCCGGGTTCCGGGACACACCGTTCGAGCGCTCGTCCGAGCTCAGCGACGCGCTCGGCTTCTCCAGCACGGGCGGAGTGTGGGTGAAGGACGAGACGGGCAACGTCTCCGGCTCGCACAAGGCCCGTCACCTGTTCGGCGTCCTGCTGCACCTCGAGGTCGCAGAGCGAGCAGGGCTCGTGGACTCGGTTGCCAGGCCGCACCTCGCGATCGCGAGCTGCGGCAACGCTGCCCTCGCCGCCGCGGTCGTGGCGGCCGCGGGCGCGCGCAGACTCCTAGTCTTCGTCCCCACGGACGCCGATCCGGCCGTCCTCGCCCGGCTCGAGGAGCTGGGCGCCTCGATCACGGTCTGCACACGCGACGGCTGGCCGGGCGATCCGACGTACCACGCTCTGGTGCAGGCGATCGCGGCCGGCGCGCTCCCGTTCACCTGCCAGGGCAACCTGAACGGGCTCGCGATTGAGGGCGGCGAGACGCTCGGCTGGGAGCTCGCCTCCTCGGGCGTCGCGCTCGACCGGCTGGTCGTCCAGGTCGGCGGAGGGGCACTCGCGAGCGCCTGCATCCAGGCGCTGACGGAGGCCCGCCACCTCGGAGCCAGCGACCGCATCCCGCGGATCGACACCGTCCAGACCGAGGGCGCCTGGCCCTTGAAGCGCGCGTTCGAGTCCGTCGAGGCATACGGCGATCCGGCCGCTGCGCTGCGCTACGCGGCGAGGCACCGCTCCCGGTTCATGTGGCCGTGGGAGACGGAGCCGCACTCGATCGCGCACGGGATCCTCGACGACGAGACGTACGACTGGCTGGCTGTCGTCGAGGGCATGCTCGCCACCGGCGGCCGGCCCTACGTCGTCGGCGAGGAGCTGCTCGCGCGAGCGAACGAGCTTGCGCGCGAAGCGACCGGGATCGACGTCGACCACACGGGCTCCGCCGGTCTCGCCGGCGTCCTCGCGCTCCGAGCCGCAGGCGAGATCGCGGACGACGAGCGCGTTGCCGTGCTGTTCACCGGCGTCCTGAGAACGAGTTCAGCGGAAAGGAGAAAGGACGATGAGAAGCTTCCTCGGGCGCGACATCCTGTCGCTCAAGGACTTCGAGCGAGCTGACTTCCAGCGGATCTTCGAGGTCTGCGACGAGCTCGCTCCGATCGCGAAGACCCGGCAGAACGCCGACCTGCTCGCGGGCAAGACGCTGCTGACGGCCTTCTACCAGCCGAGCACCCGGACGCGGCTGGCGACGGAAGCTGCCATGCACCGGCTCGGCGGACACGTGCTCGGCTTCTCGGACGCGAAGATGACCCGGGCGGGCGACTTCTACCAGGAGTCGATCAAGGACACCGTGCACATGCTCGAGTACTACGGCGACGTCATCGCGATGCGCCACTTCGAGCAGGGCGCGCCCGCGGAGGCCGCCAAGTGGGCATCGGTCCCCATCATCAACTGCGGTGACGGGTGGGGCGAGCATCCGACGCAGGTCCTCACCGACCTGTACACGACGCAGAAGGAAATGGGCTCGATCGACGGGCGCACGTTCCTGCTGGTCGGCGACATGCGCATGCGCACCATGCACTCGATCCTCTACGCGCTATCGCAGTTCGACGCGAAGGCCTTCGTGGTCGGGCCGCCCGAGATGTCCCTGCTGCCCGAGTTCACGCTCGAGCTCGACGAGCGCAACGTGGAGTACGAGGTCGCGGAGTCGGTCGAGGACTGCATCGCCGAGTGCGACGTCGTCTACATGGAGCCGGTCGTCCAGCCCGACTACACGAAGTCGCGCGACGAGGAGGGCGGCGGCGAGTTCTCGCAGACACCGTCCGAGTACCGCGTCACCCGACAGCTGCTGAAGGAGAAGGCGCCACACCGCACGATCGTGCTGCACAGCCTGCCGCGGATGGACGAGCTTCCGGCCGACGTGGATGCGACGCGCCATGCCCGGTACTGGCAGGAGGCGTTCAACGGGGTCGTGATGCGGATGGCCCTGATCGCACTCGTGCTGGGAGCGGTGGAGTAGTAGCGATGGAGCTCACGCTCAACGGTGAGCCGGTCGTCGGGGCGCCACGCGACGGGCAGAGCCTGCTCGTGCTGATCCGCGACGACTTCGGCCTGCACTCGGTGAAGGACGGCTGCGCCCCCGAGGGCTCCTGTGGGGCTTGCACCGTGCTCGTGGACGGGAAGGCGGTCGTCTCGTGCGCGCAGAAGGCCGCCCGGGTCGAGGGGAAGGGCGTCGTCACGCAGGAGGGCCTCGGCGAAGACGTTCGGGAAGCGTGGGCGCAGAGCTTCGTCGCGGCCGGCGCGTCCCAGTGCGGGTTCTGCTCGCCCGGGATCGTCATGAAGGCGGAGGGGCTCCTGCGAAAGAACCCCGAGCCGACGCGGGACGAGATCTCCCGCGCGCTCCTCGGCAACCTCTGCCGGTGCACGGGCTACCTGAAGGTCGTCGATGCGATCGAGCACGCCGCCCGCGCTCGGCTCGGCGAGCCCGTGCCTGAGCTCGACCGCTCAGGAAGGGTCGGGTCCCGTGCGCCGCGCTACGAGGGCGACAAGCTCGCGCTCGGCGACAAGCCGTTCGTGGCCGACCTCGTCGCCCCGGAGATGCTCCACGGAGCCCTCCGCTTCTCGGATCACCCGCGGGCACGGATCGTGCGCATCGACACGTCGCGGGCCGAGACGCATCCCGGCGTCGTATCCGTGCTGACCGCCGAGGACGTCCCGGGAGAGCGCAGGCAGGGGGCCCTCACGAAGGACTGGCGACAGCTCGTCGCCGAGGGCGAGACGACATCGTACGTCGGTGACGTGCTCGCCGCCGTCGCGGCCGAGTCGCGCCACGCCGCGCGCGAGGCGGCAGAGCTCGTCGACGTCGAGTACGAGGTCCTCGAGCCCGTGACCGACCCGTTCCAGGCGCTCGAGGCGGCCGCGCCGCGGCTGCACGAGAACGGCAACGTGCTCTCGGTCTCGGTCGTGCAGCGCGGAGACGTCGACGCAGCGCTCGCGACCGCGACGCACGTCGTGGAGGAGACCTACCGCACGCAGTTCATCGAGCACGCGTTCCTCGAGCCCGAGTCGGCGCTCGCCGTGCCCGACGAGGACGGAGGGCCCCACGTGCACTCGCAGGGCCAGGGCGTCTGGGAGGACCGGCGGCAGATCGCGTCCTTCCTCGGCCTGCCGGAGGAGAAGGTTCGCGTGACGCAGGTCTCGGCCGGCGGCGCGTTCGGCGCGAAGGAGGATCTGAACGTGCAGGGGCATGCGGCGCTGCTCGCGCTGAGGGCCGAGCGGCCCGTGCTCCTCACGCTCAGCCGGCGTGAGAGCCTGCGCTTCCACTCGAAGCGCCATCCGATGTGGCTCACCTACACGCTCGGCTGCGACGCCGAGGGGCGCATCCTCGCGCTGCGCGCGCGCATCGTCGGTGACACGGGGGCCTACGCCAGCGTCGGCGACAAGGTGCTCGAGCGTGCCGCGGGGCACGCGTGCGGCGCCTACGAGGTGCCCAGCGTGGACGTCGAGGCGAAGGCCGTATACACGAACAACCCGCCCTGTGGGGCGATGCGCGGCTTCGGGGTCAACCAGTCGAACTTCGCCCTCGAGGGCGTTCTCGACACGCTCGCGGAGCGCGTCGGGGTCGACGGTTGGGAGATCCGCTGGCGGAACGCCCTCGACGTCGGCAGCACCTTCGGCACCGGGCAGGTGCTCGGGCCCGGGGTCGGGCTCAAGAAGACGCTCCTCGCAGTGCGCGACGCGTACCGCGACGCGCGGTTCGCCGGCATCGCCTGCGGCGTCAAGAACACCGGCATCGGCAACGGCGTTCCCGAGTTCGGGCGCGCGATCCTGCGGCCCGAGCCCGACGGGTCGATCACGCTCTTCCACTCTTGGACGGAGATGGGCCAGGGCGTGCACACGGTCCTGCGGCAGATCGCGTGCGAGGCGCTCGGCCTTCCCCCCGAGCGCATCCGCGTGCTCGTCGACACCGAGCGAGAGCTCGACACGGGCCAGACCACGGCGTCGCGCTCGACGGTGCTGGGGGGCAACGCGGTCCTCGACGCGGCGCGCAAGCTCACGGCGGCGCTCGACGGCCAGCCGCTCGAGACGCTCGCCGGGCAGGAGTTCCGCGGGGAGTTCGTGGTCGACTGGACCACGACGAACGACGCCGAGGCGCCGGTCACCCACCTCGCGTACTCCTGGGCCACGCAGGTCGTGACCCTCGACGACGAAGGCCGCCTCGAGAAGGTGATCGCCGCCCACGACGTCGGGAGCGCCATCAACCCGACCCTGGTCGAGGGCCAGATCGAAGGGGCGGTCCACATGGGCCTCGGACACGCGCTCTCGGAGGAGTTCGTGGTCGAGGGAGGCGTGCCCGTCACCGAGACGCTGAAGTCGCTCCACATCATCCCGCCGACGGGAATGCCCGAGGTCGAGTGCGTCCTCGTCGAGGAGCCGCAACCCGAGGGCCCGTTCGGCGCGAAGGGAGTCGGCGAGGCGGCGCTCGTGCCGACCGCCTCCGCGGTCGCGGGCGCGCTGTACGCCTTCGACGGCATCCGCAGGACGCAGCTGCCCATGAAGGACTCGCCGGCGGCGATCGCCGCGGTGCCCCATCTGGTACGGGCCCGGGAGCGGGTGGCGTGATCCTCACCGGCGCCACGGTCGTCGCGTCGCTCGATCCGCTGCAGCTCGTCTCGCAAGACGTCCACGTCGCCGGCGGCCGCATCGTGGAGACAGGCGGTGCGGAGCGCCATGACTGCTCGGGCTGTCTCATCGTCCCCGGCAACGTCTGCGCCCACACGCACCTCTACTCCGCCCTCGCGCGCGGGATGCCCTACACGCTGGAGCCGCCGGAGAACTTCGTGCAGATCCTCCAGCGCGTGTGGTGGCGGCTCGACCGCGCGCTCGACGAGGAGGCCGTGCGGGCATCCGCGCTCGTCGGCGGGATGGAGGCGCTGCTGTCGGGGACGACGACCGTCGTCGACCACCACGCGTCCCCGAACGCCATCGACGGGTCGCTGGACGTCATCGACGACGCTCTGGCGACGCTCGGAATGCGCTCCGTCCTCTGCTACGAGACCTCCGACCGGGACGGCCCGGAGCGCGCCCGAGCCGGTGTTGCGGAGAACCGGCGCTTCGCCGGATCGGTCGCGACGCGCTCCCCCTCGCTGACCCGCGGAATGATCGGCGCGCACGCGTCCTTCACCCTGTCCGACGACACCCTCGAGGCCTGCGCAGACGCGGCCCGCGCACACGGCGTGGGCGTGCACGTCCACGCAGCCGAGGACATGGCCGACGAGTACGACGCGGTTACGGTTCACGGCGTCCGGGTCGCCGCGCGGCTCGCGGAGGCGGGCATCCTCGATCGGCAGACGCTCCTCGCGCACGGCGTCCACTTCGACGAGAGCGAGGTCGCGCTCGTCGAGGCAGCGCACGCCTCGGTCGCGCACAACGCCCGCTCCAACATGAACAACTCGATCGGACGCGCGCGGGTCGACGATCTCGGCGCCCGCGTGGCCCTCGGCACCGATGGGATCGGGGCCGACATGTTCGAGGAGTCCCGCACCGCGTACTTCCGGCTGCGAGAGGACGGCGCCGCGGCCGCGCCGAGCTGGCCGCTCGAGCGCCTCGCCGCAGGCGCGAGCTTGGTAGGCGCCGCGTTCGGCGAGCCGCGCCTCGGACGGCTCGAGGCCGGCGCGCCAGCCGACCTCGTCGTCCTCGACTATGCGGCGCCGGCGCCCCTGCACGAGTCGAGCTTCGCAGGACACTGGATCTTCGGCCTCTCGTCCCGCCACGTCCGCGACGTCATGGTCGCGGGAGAGTGGGTCGTGCGGGACCGGAAGCTCGCCCGGGTCGACCAGCAGGAGCTGGCGGCCGAGGCGCGGCTCGAGGCCGAACGCCTCTGGAGGCGCCTGGACGACATCGGCGCCCACACGTTTAATCCGAAAGGAGACCGGCAATGGCCGTCGCCACTGAGCCCCGCAGCGAGCAGCGCGTAGGGCTGTACCTCCAGGACAAGCACCCGATTCGCGACGGCATGCGCTACGCGCAGCTCGCCGAGGAGTGCGGGTTCGAAGCGGTTTGGCAGGCGGAGAGCCGCCTCGTGCGGGAGGCAACCGTGCCGATGGCCGCGTTCGCGGCAGTTACGGACCGGATCGCGATCGGCTCGGGCGTCGTGAACTCCTGGACGCGCAACGTCGGGTTGCTCGCCGCCACCTTCTCGACGCTCGACGATCTCGCCCCCGGCAGGATCCTGCTCGGAATCGGAGCGTGGTGGGACCCGCTCGCCTCGAAGGTCGGGATCCGGCGGCGCCGGCCCGTCCAGGTGATGCGCGAGTTGGTCGAGGTCACCCGCCGCCTGCTGGACATGGAGCGCGTCACGTACCACGGCGAGTTCGTGGACGTCGACGACATCGAGATCGACATCGTCCACGGCGACCGCTCTCCGAAGGACGTGCCGATCTACATCGCGGCGACGACGGGCATGAAGATGATGGAGCTCGCCGGCGAGATCGGGGACGGCGTCCTCCTCAACTACCTGGTCGGCCCGGGGTACAACAAGGAGGCCCTCGAGCACCTGGCCGCGGGCGCCGAGCGCGCCGGCCGCACCCTCGACGACGTCGACCGGCCGCAGCTCGTGGTCTGCTCGCTCGACGAGGACCGGAGCCGTGCACTCGACCGCTCCCGGGAGCTCGTCACGCAGTACCTCGGCCAGCAGCCGCACATCGGCAAGGCGAGCGGCGTCGACGCGTCGCTGCTCGAGGAGATCGGCCAGCTGCTCACGTGGCCGGCGACGCCCGACCAGATCGAGCGCGCGACCGCGCTCGTCCCGGACGACGTCGTCCAGCTCATCACCGCGTCGGGCACGCCCGACGAGTGCCGGGCCAAGGTGCAGGAGTACGTCGACGCCGGCTGTACCTGTCCTGTCCTGTACCCGCTGGGCGACGACGTCCCAGCGATGATCGAGGCCTTCGCAGTCGCGCGGGTTTGAGAAAGGAGGCTGAGATGTCCCAGCTGGCAATCGACCGGAAGACCCTCGTCGGGCGCGACTACATCGAGACGCTCGACTGGACGGTCGAGGAGATCGACGAGGCGCTCGCCGTCGCGAGCGAGCTGAAGAAGGCGTTCCGCAACGGCGTGCCGCACCGGCTCCTCCCCGACAAGACGCTCTTCATGCTCTTCCTCGACAAGTCCACGCGCACGCGCAACGCCTTCGAGTCGGGGATGACGCAGCTCGGCGGCCACGCGATCTACCTGGACGCCGAGAAGACCCAGGTCGCGCACGGGGAGAGCCCCAAGGACATGGGCATCATCCTCTCGCGCTACGGGCACGGCCTCGCGATCCGGCACGACCTCGCCCCGTACGAGGGCAACGTGTGGATGCGCGAGATCGCGAAGTGGGCGGACATCCCGCTCATCAACCTGCAGTGCGACGTCGACCACCCGACGCAGACGCTCGCCGACCTGATGACGCTGCGCGAGCAGCGCGGCGAGGATCTCCGTGGCCTCAAGGTCGCGGTGTCCTGGGCCTACGCGCCCTCCTACGCGAAGCCGCTGTCGGTGCCGCAGGGTCTGCTCACGCTGCTGCCCCGCTTCGGGATCGACGTCGTCCTCGCACACCCGAAGGGCTTCGAGCTCATGCCCGAAGTCGTCGAGCGCGCCGAGGCCGCCGCGGCCGAAGCCGGCGCGACGATCGCGTACACGAACGACATGGACGAGGCCTTCGCCGGAGCGGACGTCGTCTACCCGAAGTCCTGGGGCCGGATCGACGCGTTCGCAGACGAGAAGGCGGCGCTCGCCGAGTCCGCCGAGTTCGAGGACTGGATCTGCGACGCGCGGCGCATGTCGCTCGCCAAGTCCGATGCTCTGTACATGCACTGCCTGCCCGCCGACCGGGGTACCGAGGTCACCGACGAGGTCATCGACGGCCCGCAGTCGGTTGTCTACGACGAGGCCGAGAACCGGATGCACACCGGAAAGGCGCTCTGCGCCCTGACCATGGGCGGCTACACGGATGCGCAGGAGACGCCGTGAAGCGGAAGAGCGCAGTCATCGCGATCGGCGGCAACTCCCTGATCAAGGACCGGTTCCACCAGACCGTCCGCGACCAGTACGTCGCCGCCGGCGAGACGTGCTGGCACATCGCCTCGATGATCCAGGACGGCTGGGACGTCGCGATCGGCCACGGCAACGGACCTCAGGTGGGGTTCATCCTGCGTCGCTCGGAGCTCGCCTCCGGGGAGCTGCACGAGGTCCCCCTCGACGTCTGCGGAGCCGACAGCCAGGGCGCGATCGGCTATGCGCTGACGCAGAACCTGGAGAACGACTTCCGCCGGCTCGGGATCGACCGTCACGCCGTGACAGTGATCACTCAGGTCGAGGTCGCCCGCGACGACCCGGCGTTCGCGAGCCCGTCCAAGCCGATCGGTTCGTTCATGGACGAGGCGACGGCGATTCGGCGGCGCGACGAGGACGGCTGGGCGGTACGGGAGGACGCCGGTCGCGGCTGGCGGCGGGTCGTCGCCTCGCCGGAGCCGATGCGGATCATCGAGGAGGATTCGATCAAGAGCCTGATCGAGGCTGGCTTTGTCGTCGTGTCCGTCGGCGGCGGCGGAATCCCGGTCGCCGCCGACGAGAACGGAGACCTCTCGGGAGTCGCTGCCGTGATCGACAAGGATCTCGCCTGCTCCCTGCTCGCGACCCGGATCGGCGCGAGCCTCCTGCTGATCACCACCGCGGTCGAGCACGTCGCGCTCGACTTCGGGACTCCGGACGAGCGGCCGATCGACCGGATGACGCTCTCCGAGGCCCGGCAGTACCTCGCCGAAGGCGTGCACTTCGCCGAGGGCAGCATGGCGCCGAAGATCCGTGCCGTCATCGGCTTCCTGGAGCGCGGCGGCGAGTTGGCGATCATCACCGACCCCGAGAGCGTCGAACGCGCGCTCGCGGGCGAATCGGGAACCCACGTGACGCCCGGGTGAGCCGGTGCGACGCCGAGGAGGATGGGACCGGCCGTCATCCACTTCGCTCGCGCCACTCCGTGAATCGAGCCACCAGCTGGTGATCGACATGCGCCCGGGAGGATTCGAACCTCCGACCCGCGGATTAGAAGTCCGCCGCTCTGTCCACTGAGCTACGGGCGCCCGCCGCCAGGGTAGTCGGCAAAACGGTCGGCCGTCGGAGCCTGGTCGTCGTCTCGCCGCTCCTCCTCGCCGAGGAAGCGGAAGAACCAGTACGCGAAGACGACGAAGAACACGGTCGCCTGTTCGAGCGCCATGAGCATGCCCGCGAGCTGCTGGTCTTCGAGCACATCGAGGCCCCAGACGCGGTGGTGCACATCGGCGTAGAAGTCGTAGATGGCGCTGGGAACGAGCGCCATGACCAGACCGACAGGGCTGCCGAAGACGAAGGCAGCAAAGACGTAGCCGGCCCGCGGACCGGACCCGAGGCGGTGCGGCTCGTCCTGGAAGACGCACCACCACATGGCGAGGCCTGTCAGGAAGTACGTGGCGTGCTCGACGTGGAGCAGCGTGCCGGGGTTCTCGAGCGCGGTGTCGTAGAGCCACGGCAGGTGCCAGAGCATGTAGTTCGCGAGCCAGAGCGGCAGCGCGACCGCCGGATGAGTGAGGAGCCCAAGCGCAGGCGGCGTCGTGATCGCGCCGGCGAGCGCGGGCGGGACCCCGAGCACGACGAGGAGTGGCGCCCACTCCGCCAGCACGACGTTCTGGAGCAGGTGCGCGGTGAGGAGGTAGTGCATCGCGAGGGTGTGGATCGGCGTCACGCTCACGAGTAGCAGGAGACCCATCGCCGCCAGGAAGCAGGCAGCACGCCACCCGGAAGCCGGATACCGCCGGAGCGCCAGGAGGTACGCCCCGCTCAGCCCGAGGACGAGAATCGCTTCAGCGTTCCACGACCACGCGTACGGATCCACGGCGCTACGCTAACCAGGTGCGGGTGTAGCTCAGTTGGTAGAGCGCCAGCCTTCCAAGCTGGATGTCGCCGGTTCGAGCCCGGTCGCCCGCTTCACTCGCTCGACCCGCCGCAGGAACCGCGACATCCCTGGCGAACCGCGCGCTGAAACCCGAATCGGGAGGTCGGACGATGGATCAGCCACTCGGCGTGCGTCTCGGCGCGGAGGCGCTTGGGACGTTTCTCTTCTTCTTCCTCGGCTTCAGCGGCGTCGCGGTCGTCGTCGACATCGGCGCGGATGCGATCACGCCGATCGGCGTGGCGGCGGGCTTCGGCTTCGGGCTAGCGCTCGCGATCACCGCGTTCGGGCACCTCTCGGGCGGCCACTTCAACCCCGCGGTCAGCGCAGGTCTGGCGATCGCCGGGCGGTTCCCCAGCCGCGACGTCGTCCCGTATTGGATCGCGCAGCTCGTCGGCGGATTCGTCGCCGTACTCGTGATGGCAATCGTCTACTCGAGCGAGGTCACGGACGCGCTGCACACGCAGCCCGGAAGCGGCATCGACGACTGGGCGGCGCTCGTGCTCGAGATCATCGCGACGGGACTCTTCGTGATGGTCATCCTGACCGTGGCCACGGACGAACGCGCCGCTTGGAAAGGTGTGATGGCGCCGTTCCTGATCGGGCTCTTCATCTTCACCGCGGCCGTCACGGTGGGTCCCGCGTCTGGCGGATCGTTCAACCCTGCGCGCTCGCTCGACCCGGTTCTGTACAACCAGGAGTGGACCGACGTCTGGATTTACATCGTGGGGCCGCTCGCCGGGGGCGTGCTCGGCGGATGGATCTGGGCCTACCTCGTCGCCAGCCGCAAGCCGATAACGGCATAGCGCTCGGCGCGAGACCATCCGGGAGGGCGCCCATGCGAGGCGCCCTCGTCGCTGGGGACTAGTGAGGCACGAGCAGCTCGCCGATGAGGAACATCAGAGACACGCCTCCGAAGAGCAGCGGCCCGAGCATGATGACGGAGCGCTCGCCGAGCACGATCGCTCGAATCGCGATTCCACCGGCGACCGCGGCAGCCACCACTGCAGCGAGACCTGTAACCCCGAGCGCGAGCTGTGCTGCCCATCCCGCGTCGGGGACGTCCGCGGCCGCGAGCCCCCCGATCAGTGCGAGCACGCCCATGGCGGCGCCCGTAACCCACGCCGAAATTCGGCCCGCGCGCGTTGAGGGGCCGGCGATGACGCGGCGCCAGAGCGGACCCGGAAGTCGACCGGTGGTGACAACCCCTGACATCTGTCACCTCCTTTCACCTCCAGCGTTGCGCGGCGGCGCAGCCCGCGCATCGGTAGATCCGCGCAGCCGAGCTAGCGTCCGCTCTCGGAGAAATGCTGGTAGTCCTTCACGGACGTCCATCGGCCGCCCCAGCCCCAGCCGATCCGGTCGAACGCTCGGACGAGCGCGCCGCCCTCGTATGCCATACCCGGGCGACGGGGAGACCGGTCGACGTACGGACGACTCGCAGCATGCGACGTGCGGGCTCCCGACACGTACGGGTTCTCGATCGGGTTCACGTCGATCGCGCGTCCGTAGGCGTGGTTCGACCAACGGGTCGTCCCCTCGACGTAGCGGCAGTTGAAGGCCGACGTGTTGTCGGCCTCGATCGAGCGGAAGTCGCTCCCGCCGTACGTGTCGACCGGAACCATCCGGCGGATCGGGAAGCGAGCCGCATGGAGGTCGCGGAACACCTCGACCAGGTCTTTGGCAACGGCCTCGTGCACGACGAGCCGTCCGGTTCGCACCCTTCCGTCGAAGCCCCAGTGCGACAGCCGCAGCAGCCTGAGCTGACGAAGATGCACCGGGCAGCCTGGCCGCCACGAGACCCCGGTCATCCGTTTCGACTGCGCGGCGTTGATCCGCTCGATCGTCGCGCCGAATGCGGTCGCGCTTTGTGAGACCGTGTCACTCGGCGATCCCGCCCCTTCCCAGGACGCGGCAGCGACGACCGAGAGAAGAGCGGCGAGAAGAAACCTCACGAAGTCGGGGCGGGCAGACTTGAACTGCCGGCCTCCCGCTCCCAAAGCGGGCGCTCTACCAGGCTGAGCTACGCCCCGAGGCTCCACAGTGTAGGTGGATAGCCTGCCGCCTCATGGTCGACGCCCCGACGCTGCTCCCCGAGGGGCGCCCGGACGACAAGTCGCGACTCGGGTACGCGATGGTCGCGACCGCAGCGACGCTCTTCGCCGTCAACGGCAGCGTCTCGAAGGTCGTTCTCGACTCCGGTCTCTCGTCGCTCGAGCTCGCGCAGATCCGCAACACGTGTGCGGCGATCCTCTTCCTCGCCTTCCTGCTGGTTCTCGCACCGTCGCGCCTGAGTGTCGGGCGCCGGGAACTCGCCTTCCTCGTCGCCTTCGGCCTGATCGGAATCGCCCTCGTGCAGTGGCTCTACTTCGTCGCGATCGACAACCTGCCGGTCGGGGTCGCGCTCCTCATCGAGTTCACTGCGCCGCTGTTCGTCGCCCTCTTCGCCCGGTTCGTGTACCGGGAGCACATTCGACGGCGGATCTGGGTCGCCGTCGCGCTCTGCATCACGGGCCTCGCCCTCGTCGTCGAGCTCTGGGCCGGAATCGCGTTCAGCACCGTCGGCGTGACGGCGGCCTTCGGCGGTGCCCTCGCGCTCACCGCCTACCTCTTGATGGCGGAGCGGGAGCGCCGGCATCGCGACGCCGCGTCGCTTTCGTTCTACGGCTTCCTGTTCGCGGCACTGCTCTGGGCCGTCATTCAGCCGCTCTGGGACTTTCCGTGGGACGTGCTCGGCGAGGACGTGTCCCTCCAGGGGAACCTCTCGGAGCACACCGCCCCGGTCTGGGCGTTGGTCGGCTTCGTCGTCCTGATCGGAACCATGATCACGTTCTCGCTGCTCACCGGTGCGCTCCGGCACATCAGCGCGACGCGGGCGTCGATCGTCGCAACGCTCGAGCCAGTCGTGGCCACGGTCGTCGCGTGGGCATGGCTCGGCGAGAGGTTCGGCGCGACCCAGCTGATCGGCGGCGCGGTGGTGATCATGGGCATCCTCGTCGCGCAGTCCGCGCGCTGACGGAGGGCTACCCTGTTCGCATGGTCGAGAAGGTCCTCCTCGCCTCGCCACGCGGCTACTGCGCCGGGGTCGAGCGCGCGGTCGAGACCGTCGAGCTGGCGCTCGAGCACTACGGCGCACCGGTATTCGTCCGCAAGCAGATCGTCCACAACATCCATGTGGTCCGTGACCTCGAGGCGCGCGGCGCGATCTTCGTGGAGGAGGAGACCGAGGTGCCGGCGGGAGCCACCGTCGTCTACTCCGCCCACGGCGTCGCGCCCTCCGTATACGCGAATTCGGCTCGGCTCGGGCACAACGTCATCGACGCCGTCTGCCCGCTCGTCACGAAGGTGCACGTCCAGGCACGCCGCTACGCGGATGAGGGCTACACCGTGGTGCTCATCGGGCACGAGGGCCACGAGGAGGTGGTGGGCACGATGGGCGAGGCGCCCGAGGCGACCGTCCTCGTCCAGACCGTCGAGGAGGCCGAGGCGCTCGAGCTCCCGCCCGACTCGAAACTCGCGTACGTGACACAGACGACGCTCTCGGTCGACGAGACCGGCGAGATCATCACGACACTGCGCCGTCGCTTTCCGGAGGTCCGCGCTCCTCGCAAGGAGGACATCTGCTACGCGACGTCCAATCGGCAGTGGGCGGTGAAGGAGATGCTCTCCGAGATCGACCTGTTGCTCGTCATCGGCTCCAAGAACTCGTCGAACTCGAATCGCCTGGTCGAGACCGCGCGTGCCGCCGGGACGCACGCGCATCTCGTCGACGACGAGACCGAGATCGACGAAGCCTGGCTCGAGGGCGTCGCGACGGTCGGCATCACGTCGGGTGCCTCCGCGCCCGAGAAGCTCGTGGCGCGCGTCTGCCACTGGTTCCGGGCACGAGGCGTGAGGCGAATCGAGCCCTACCGGATCGTCGAGGAGGACGTCACGTTCCGCCTTCCGGTCGAGCTCCGCCGCGAGCTCGAGCTGGCGGCGCAGAGCTGAATGCGCATCCTCGTCGTCGCGCTGATCGGTGTCGTCGCCCTCGGGGCAGGCGTCGTGCTCGGCTTCAAGCTCGACGAGGACTCATCGGCCGAGACGTCGCTGACGGCGCTCCCTGCGGCGGTCGAGGAGACGCGGGTTGCCCTGCTGGAGGCGGCCGAGAACGGCGACTACGAGGCCTTCGCCGAGCTCATCCCGAACAACGGCTTCGAGTACACGTTCGGCGGGCCGGTCGACGGCGGCCCGGTCGCGTACTGGCAGGAGCTCGAGCGCACCTCCGACGACCGCCCGCTCGAAGCGCTCGCCGCGATCCTGACGATGCCGTACGTGCTCTCTCGCGGGTATTACGTCTGGCCATGGGCGTACACGGTCCGGAGCTCCGACGAGCTCTCCGGGCACGAGCAAGAGTTGCTCGCACCGCTCGGATCACCGAGTGCGTTCTTTCCCGAGGGAATCGGCTACCTGGGCTGGCGAGCCGGGATTGCCCCGGACGGGACCTGGGTCTTCTTCGTCGCGGGCGACTAGGTCTTCTCGAGCCGAACCTCCGGACCGTCCGACTCGACCACGGTCGCGAGCGTCTCTCGCGCGATCCACTCGCTGTGCTCGAGCAGATCTACCTCCGTTTCGGGGATCGTGAGCCGAATGCGGTCGGTCAGCGCGAGGCCTGCGCCCTTGCGCATCGTGTTGACGGTGTGGATGAGGTCGTACACGCGCCCCGCACGTACGAGCTCGTCGTCGAGATGGAGGTCGAGCGCCACCGTGACGCCGTCGGACGCAGCCACCGCCCAGCCGTCCTTGCCGTGACGCTCGACGAGCACCTCGTCGCGCGTGAGGTCGTGGCCGGCGACGCGGAAGCCCCCGTCGGCGAGCTGCTCGAAGTCGCCCGCTTGGAGTGAGGCACGCACCGCGCCGAGCTCCTTCCCGAGCTTCGGGCCGAGCACGGGGAGATTCGGCCTGACGACCAGCTCGCTCGCGTCGACCTGGCCGAACGAGACGGTCTCGACTCGAAGCTCGTCGGCGATCTCCTCGGCGTGGCTCTCCGCTCGCGGCGCACCCTCGACGACGAGCGTGCGCAGTGGCTGCCGGAGCTTGACACCGGAGCTCGAGCGCGCCTGGCGTCCCAGCTCGACGACGCGGCGCAGCTCCTCGATCTCCGCGAGCAGGGCGAGGTCGGGCTCGGCCGCCTCGGGCCAGCCGGCGAGGTGGACCGAGTCGGGCGCGCCCTCACAGGGCGCCGTCAGCACGCGCCAGAGGTGGTCCGTGAGGAACGGCATCAGCGGCGCGACGACCCGCAGGCCCTGCACGAGCGCATACCAGAGCGTGCGCAGTGCAACGGTGTCGCCGTCCCAGAACCGACGGCGCGAGCGCCGGATGTACCAGTTCGAGACGTCCTCGACGAATGCTTCGTACGCTCGAACGACGTCGACCGTGAGCCAGTTCTCGTAGCCGGAAGTCGCCTCCTCGACGAGCCCGCGAGTACGCTCGACGAGCCAGCGGTCGAGCGGTTCGAGCTCTCCGGTGGGCCCCGTCTCGAGGTCTCCCCAGTCGGGCGTCCAGCCCTCGATGTTCGCGTAGTCCACGAGGAACTTGCACGAGTTCCAGAGCGTGAGGAGCCTCCGTTGGATTTCGTGGGCGGGGCCGTATCCGAAGAGAAGATTCTGGCTGGGCGGCTGCGAGCAGTACTGCCAGCGCATGACGTCCGCGCCCATCCGCTCGAGCGCTTCGTCGACGGCGATGGCATTCCCCCACGAGCGGTGCATCTCGCGCCCGGTCTCGTCGAGCAGCTTCTCGTAGGTGAGCACACGCCGATACGGGGAGTTGCCCACGAGCGTGACCGACATGAACGATATGGAGTAGAACCAGAGCCGGATCTGCTCGCGCATCTCCGAGACCCAGTCGGCCGGGAACCACTCCTCCCAGTACGCGTGGTCGGGCAGGTCGGCCAGCGTGAGACCCTTCGCCGCTCCGGTTCCGTAGCCCGCAAACACGTTGTCGCCGCTCTCCCAGCCGAGCGTCGACAGCGGGACGATGCCAGCGTCCAGCCACGCGTCACCGACCTCGGGAACGCGGCGGACCTCCTCGTCACAACGCTCGCAACGGATGACGACCTCGTCGATCCACGGTCGATGCAGCTCCCGCAGCTGCTCGAGCCCGCGCACCGCTCGCCCCTCCAGTTCCGCGCGCGATCCGATGACCGTGAGCTGACCGCAGGCACACGGGTAGAAGGGCAGCGGCAGCCCGAAGTACCGCTTCCTCGAGATGTTCCAGTCGCCCATGTTCCGAAGCCAGTCGTCCATGCGCTTCGAGTAGAAGTCGGGCGTCCACTCGACGGTCGCGTTGGCGTCGAGCATGGGCTGACGCACCTCGTCGGCGGAGATGAACCAGTCGTCCACGACGCGAAAGACGAGAGGCGTCTTGCAGCGCCAGCACGTCGGGTAGCGATGGACGATCCGGCCCGACTCGACGAGGAGCCCGCGTCGTTCCAGGTCGTCGACGATCGGCTGGGCCACGTCGTCACTCGAGAGACCGTCGAACCCGAAGCCCGGAAGCATGCGACCGGCCTCGTCGAGCGGCGCGAGCACCGGTAGGTCGTGGACTCGCGACAGCTCGAAGTCCTCCGAGCCCGCACCGGGCGCGATGTGCACGATGCCCGTGCCTTCGTCGAGCGATACGTCGTCCCACGGGATGATGCGATGCACGACACCCTCCTGGGCCGGGAGGTGATCGAAGGGACCCTGGTACTCGAGGCCGACCAGCTCGGCCCCGAGCGCGGAGCGGACGAACGTCGCGTCCGGCTTCCGGGCCACCGCCCACCATTAGCCGTCCTCGGTCAGCCCGTAGTCCGCAGTCGGATCGACGGCCGCCGCCACGTTCGCAGGCAGCGTCCACGGCGTCGTCGTCCAGACGACGAGCGCCTCCCCGTCGCGCCCCTTCAACGGGAAGCGCACGAACAGCGACGGATGCTCGAGCTCTCGGTATTCGCCGGAGAAGACCTCGTGCTGAGAGATCGACGTGCCGCAGCGTGGGCACCACACCGTCGAGCGGTGACCCTGGTACAGCCAGCCGCGACGGTTGACCTCCGCGAGGAAGCGCCAGATGTACTCGATGTTCGTGTCGGAGAACGTGTAGTAATCGCGGTCCCAGTCCATCCACATCCCGAGGCGCTTGGACTGTTCGGTGATCACCTCCGCGAACTCGGCGACGCGCTCGCGGCAGCGGTCGGCGAAGTCGGCGAGGCCGTACTCCTCGATCTCGCGCTTCGAGTTGAGGCCGAGCGACTTCTCGACCTCGACCTCGACCCACAGGCCCTGGCAGTCGAAGCCGTTCTGATAGCGCTGTTCGTGGCCGCGCTGCGCCTTGTAGCGCTGGAAGACGTCCTTGAGCGTACGTCCCCACGCGTGGTGCACGCCCATCGGGTTGTTCGCGGTGATCGGCCCGTCGATGAAGCTGAATCGCGGCCCGCTGCGGTTCTGATCGCGCAGCTTCTCGAAGGTAAGCTCGCGCGCCCAGACGTCGAGCAGCTCGAGCTCGAGCGCGTTATGGTCGGGCTTGTCCGGGAGCGGTGTGAAGATCTGCGGCACCGGGAATCAGTCTAGGGAAGCGTCAGGGAAGGGTTTCGGCTGCTTGAGCGTTCAAGAATCCGGCATTCGCAAATGACACGTATGAAAGGAACGAATGAGTCTCATGGCACTTGACGTCACGGAAGCGACCTTCGAGCAGGAAGTCCTGAAGAGCGAGACACCGGTCATCGTGGACTTCTGGGCCGAATGGTGCGGACCCTGCCACGCGGTCGCCCCCGTACTCGAGATGATCGCGGAGGAGCGCAAGGACGAGGTGAAGCTCGTGAAGGTCAACATCGACGAGGAGCAGGGCCTCTCCATGAAGTACGGCGTGATGTCGATCCCGACGATGATCCTCTTCAAGGACGGCGAGCCAGCTGCTGCGGCGATCGGCGCGCAGCCGAAGTCGCAGCTCGAGCGCTCGCTCGGGTTCGCCGCGTAAACGCCCGACGGCACTTCCCTCACAGGGCGTAAGCTGATAGGAAGCTCTTTCCAGCAAGTTCTTGTTCGAGGCTTCCCCCTCCCCCTCCCCTAACCGAAGGGCCGGTTCGCCGGCCCTCGGTCTTTCGAGCCACCGTTCGAGGACCACTCGCGGAGCGCCTTCGCAAGCCAGCGAAAGGCGAGCTCGTCGTCCGGAGGTAGCTCGTCGCGCGGGAACCAGCGAAGCTCAGAGACGTCGTCGGCGGGCTCCGGCTCGCCGCTGACGATCGACGCCTCCCAGACGAGGTTGAGGATCGGGGTGTCCTCGTCGTCTCCGCCGTAGCGATCGAGGTGCATACCCACGAGCGCGCCGGGCTCGATCTCCACGCCGGCCTCCTCGCGGAGCTCCCGCCGCAGCGCGGCCAGCGGCTCTTCGCCTTCGTTCAAGAAGCCACCCGGCGTGTCCCAGCGGCCGGCATCCGGCTCGTGCGCCCGGCGCGCGAGCAGGAGGCGCCCCTCGTCGTCGGTCACCAGCGCCGCGACCGCCGGTACCGGATTCGCGTAGTGCACGAAGCCGCATGCCCCACACTCCACGCGCCCTTCCGCATGCGTCACCTTCGCGCCGCACCGCGGACAGAAGACCCAGGCTGAGAGGACGCCCACGCCGGTACCGTACTGGCGCATGTCCCCCCGTCATGTCCCCGCATCGGTGACGGAGCTCGCCCGCGTCGGGTTGTTCGCCGAACTCCCTGGCGAGACGCTCGGGAAGCTCGCCGACCGCATGCAGCGCGAGGAGGTCACCTCGGGAACCGTCCTGGTCCGGGAAGGCGAGCCGGGTGATCGCTTCTTCGTCCTCCTGTCGGGCATCGCGGGTGTGTCGCAGTCGGCGCTCGGAGAGCGGCGCATCCTGAAGGCCGGGGAATTCTTCGGCGAGGTGGCGGTGACGATGAACGTCCCGCGAACGGCCACGGTGACCGCGATGACGCCCTGCGTCGTCGCGAGCTGCGACACGCAGACGTTCGACGAGCTCGTCCGCCCGCTCTTTGCCGACGACGGCGAGGACCTCGGCCTCGCGGGCTAGGCGCCGGCGAGCTCCTCGAGCACGGCGTCCGCGAGGCGCGGCCATGCCTCCTTCGCCCACTCCCCGAACTCGCGAGTCGTGAGCGCGGCGCAGACGGCGCCGGCGTCCGGCTCGATCCAGAGAAACGTCCCGCTCCCGCCGAAGTGGCCGAACGCGCACGGCGAGGTCTGCGAGCCCATCCAGGACGGTGGCCTGGTGTTCAGCTGGACGCCGAGCCCCCAGTCCAGGGGGTCGAAGCGGCCGTGATCGGGCAGCACTCCGGACAGACCGGGGAACTGCACGCTCACCATCTCGTCGCGCGTCTCGTCGGCGACGAGGCGTGGGGCGACGAGCTCTCGTCCAAGGGTGAGGACGTCTGCGAGCGACGCGTGCATCCCCGAGCCGGGATCGCCGCCCGGATCGAGCCCGACCTCGAGGGGCCTGCTCACGGCGGCCCGGACGTACTCCGCGAAGGGCATATGCGCCGCCTCCGCGAGGTGATCCGCAAGCACGCGAAACGCCTCGTTCGAGTAGATCCGGCGCCGTCCCGGCTGCGCGATCGGCGTCGTCCCCTCGAAGGGCAGTCCGGACGTGTGGGCGAGCAGGTGCCGGACCGTCGAGCCGGGCGGTCCTGCCGGCTCGTCGAGGTCGACGACGCCCTCCTCCGCCGCGACGAGCACAGCAAGGGCGGCGACCGGCTTCGAGACGGAGGCGAGGCGCACCGAGCGCGTCGCATCTCCGCGGGTCGACGCTCGCCCGTCCCGGTCGACGACGCCTGCTGCCGCGAAGTCCACGGGCCAGCCGTCGATCTGGCGAAGTGCCTGCACGCGCGGCGATACTAGCCCCCTCATGGAGCGACGCCTCATCCCCGGCACGGGGATCTACGAGCCCATCGTGGGCTACTCGCGCGCAGTCGTCTCCGGTGACCGCGTCCACGTCTCCGGTACGACGGCGAACCCGCCCGACGGCTCGCCGCCACCCGAAGACGTCTACGACCAGACCCTTCTCTGCCTCGAGCTCGTCGGCACCGCGCTCGAGAAGGCGGGAACGAGCCTCGAGAACGTCGTGCGTACGCGGGTGTACCTCACCGACCCCGCCGACTTCGACGGCTTCGCCCGGGCTCACGCGGAGATCTTCGGAGACGTCAGGCCGGCGAACACGACCGTTCTCGCGGGGCTCTTCGACCCGAGGTGGAAGGTCGAGATCGAGGTCGAGGCGGTTCTTCCTTGAGCGACTCCAAGCAGGCGTTTCCACCCTCGATCACGGGGAACGGATCCGCGCCTGCCGGGAGCGTCATCGACCACAAGTTCGGCACCGGCGACCCCTACACGCTCGGCGTCGAGGAGGAGTACCAGCTGCTCGACGCGGAGGGATTCGACCTCGTGCAGCACATCGACACGATGCTTGCCGCTGTCAGCGGGCACGAGCTCGAGGCGCGTATCAACCCCGAGCTGATGCAGTCGGTCATCGAGATCACAACGCCTGTCTGTCGAACGGCTGCAGACATCGAGCGCGAGCTCGTCACGCTGCGCTCGTACGTCACCGGCATCGCACGCGAGAAGGGCCTGCGCGTCGGCTCGGCCGGCACGCATCCGTTCAGCCTCTTCGAGAGACAGCGCATCACCGCGAAGGACAGGTATCGCGCGCTCATCGACCAGATGCAGTACGTCGCGCGGCGCGAGCTCATCTTCGGCATGCACGTCCACGTCGCGGTGGACGACCCCGAGAAGGCGATCCAGGTGGTCAACGGACTGCTGCCGCACCTCGCGCCGCTCCTCGCCATGTCGGCGAGCTCACCGTTCTGGCGCGGCGAGCCGACGGGGCTCGCCTCGAGTCGGCAGATGGTGTTCTCCGCGTTCCCGCGGTCGGGGCCTCCACCGCGCTTCCGTGACTACTCGGACTACGCAGAGGTCGTCGGCCAGCTCGAGCGCTCCGGATGCATCGCCGACTACACGCACATCTGGTGGGACATCCGCCTGCATCCGCGCCTCGGCACGATCGAAATCCGCATCTGCGACGCGGTGACGCGGATCGGAGACGCGGTCGCCATCGCCGCGTACTGCCAGGCGCTCGTCAAGCAGCTCTGCGAGCGCTACGAGGCCGGCCACGAGATCCCCTCGTACCACCGGATACTCACGAGCGAGAACAAGTGGCTCGCCGCACGCTACGGGCTCGAGGCGCCCGTGATGGATCTCGCGAGCCCGAGCAGGAACCGCGTTCCGGTCGCGCGCCTGATCCGGCGTACCGTGAACGAGCTGCGACCGCATGCCCGCGAGCTCGGCTCGGAGCGGGAGCTCGAGGAGATCCTCGCGCTCCTTGGTCGTGGCTCGTCCTCGGATCGGCAGCTCCGCATCTACAACGCGAACCGCGACATCGTCGAGGTCGCGCGCGAGATCGCAGACGCGACCGAGGCACTCCCGACGCCCGTTTAGTGCTTGTGCACCACTAGCGTTCTCGTGTCGAGAGCGGCGACCGTGTCTCGACCCTGCCGAACGTCGAGCATGCGATCACCCCGCAACGCCAGCCGTAGCGACATCTGCTCCGGACGCTTCAGATCGAGCGGGAGATCGATGCAGTACGCCCTCCGCTGGACCGTGTCGAGGGCGTGGACGAACGGCTCCTTCTCGGCGCGAGCATAGAGCGTGTACGCCCAGCGCCCGTTCGAGGTCGTCTCACGGGTCACCGACCAGCCTCGCATCAGCCGCTCGCCGATCTCCGCGTCGACGATCGGCCGCGCGAGCAGTCGTCGTGCAGCGAGGTCGTAGGCTCGAACCCGGTACGAGATGCCCGGCCCGAGCTCCCTGTACTGGATGAGGTAGAGCACCGACCCGTCGGGGGAGATCGCGTCGTACGACCAGACGCCACGAAACGTCAGCCGGCGGATCTTGGATGTCCTCGTGTCGACGACGGCGAACTGCGTCGTCGCCCGACCGGGCGGCGTAGCCAGCACGAGCGTGCGGCCGTCGTGGGAGATGCCGTCGGTCGTCCCGTCGAGTCCGACCATCGGGATACCGAAGACTCCGGGGATCTGTCTCCACCGTTGCACCTGGCCGCTGGGAAGCCGCACGAAGGAGACGATGGTCTGGCGACCCGTCGCGAGCGCGACGTAGCGGGTCTTTCCGTCAGGGGCGACGACACCTCGGCCTCCGAGCAGGACGTCGAACGCCGAGGGCTCGCCTTTCTGGGCATGCGCGCCGCTGGCACCGAGACCAAACACCGCGACGAGTCCGAGCACGACAAGTGTCAGGCGAAGATGCATGGCTGCTCCTTTCAAGCTCCGTAGACGACGCAGGCGTCGTGGGCGGCGCGGGCAACGGCGTGAACGCCTCGCACGCGACCGTTCGTGTCGAGCACGCTGACCGTCCCGCGACCGAGCGAGGGCGAGACGACTCGCCCCCAACCGAAGGTGACGTTGTACGAGCCGCCGGGCACGCGCGCCTCGCACACGCGCGCTCCGTCGAGCCGGTGTCTGCGCACGGTACCGTCGTCGCCTGCGGCGACGAAGGCATTCGCGCGAGCGAACGCCACGTGCTGGGGAGGCGAGCCGGCCGCGATCAACCCACCGGGCAGCCGATCGCGCGTGTATAGGGCGAGACGCTGCTCGTCGCCCGACGTCACCCAGACGGCGCGTCCGTCCGGGGCGAAGACGACGTCGTGGGCGAGGAACGGCGGGCGGAAGCTGCGTACGAGCCGCGGGCGTCGCGGGTCGTACGCATCGAGAACCGCGATGCGCTCCGCCTTCGTGCCGAGGGCCGTCCACAGCGTGCGACCGTCGGGACTGGCTGAGATGTGGCGGGCGGGACCGGGAACCGACGTGCGCCAGAGCACGCGGCCCCGGTCCACATCGAGGACGGCGACCTGCTCGAGAGCCGAGTCGGTCACGTACGCGAGCGGTAGCCGTGGGTGAACGGCGGTGTACCGCGGCTCCGAGAAGCCGTCGAGCTCCCCGCGAATCCGAGCTGTTCCGGCATCGAGCAGCGTCAGGGAGCCGTGCTCAGTGTGAGCGACGACTGCGATCCGGCTCTGCACCGACTCGATGCTTCTCGGTCCCGGGCCGGTTCGAACACGGCCAACGACCCGTGCGGAGGTGAGGTCGAGCACGACGACGTGGCTCTCGAGATCGGCGGTGACGTATGCGAGCACGGCGCCTCCCACGCGGGCGGCGAGCACCCGCGGCTCGAGGGCCAGCGCGAGCGGGAGCCCTGCAGCGGCGACCACGAACCGGCGTCTGTTCACGCTGCTAGTACGCCTGCGAGGGCTCTCCGGGTCCATGGACCTCCGGAACGTCTGCAGCCGTATCCCGGGCATGGACCTCTCGGCCAGGTCCCGTCGTAGTCTGGGCATCGGATGCGCGCGGGTCGGGACGAGCGCGCCCGCGTGCGTGGCGCGCAGCGAGGATCGGTCTCGGATCTCGAGGCACTCTTCCGGGCGCACTGGCCACGCGCGTTCCGCGCCGCCTATCTCGTCACGCACGACGCGGGTGCAGCCGAGGACATCGCACAGGAGTCGTTCCTCGCAGCCGTTCGCGCGCTCGACGGCTTCGATCGCAGGCGGCCGTTCGGCCCGTGGCTCCACCGGATCGTCGTCAACCGCGCCATCGACTGGACGCGCGCTCGCACGCTCCGCGGCGAGGTCGAGCTGGCCGATTCGCTCGCGGCGCCCGACATCCCCGTGTCGGGAGGCGAGACGCTCGCCGCGCTGGCAAGGCTCTCCCCGGAGCATCGGGCGGTGGTGGTGATGCGGTACCTCCTCGACTACACGCCGGGAGAGATCGCCGAGGCGCTCGACCTCCCGCGAGGGACGGTCAACTCGCGCCTCCGCCGTGGGCTCGATGCACTGGGGGACGAGCTGTGAAGCAGGAGCTCGAGCGCATCGAGATCCCGGGCGAGCACGAGACTCGCAAGCGCGCGTGGAGCGTCCTGGAGGCGGCCTATTCGGCGCGGGAGCCGTTCGAGCGCCACCGAACGATGCTTCGCCCGGGGCTCGCCGTCGCGGCAGCGGTGGCCGCAGTCGCGGCGGTCGTGAGCCCTCCGGGACGGGCTGTCCTCGACGAGATCCGCGAGGTCGTCGGAGTCGAGCGCGCGCAGCCGACGCTGTTCTCACTTCCCGCGCCCGGCCGTCTACTCGTCACGTCGGATGCGGGCGTCTGGGTCGTCGAGCGGGACGGATCCAAGCGGCTGCTCGGGCCCTACCGCGAGGCGAGCTGGTCGCCGTTCGGTCGCTTCGTGATCGCTGCGCGGGAGAACGAGCTCGCGGCCCTCGAGCCGGACGGCGATGTGCGCTGGACGCTCGCCCGGCCGGGCGTGCGGTCGCCTCGTTGGACCGGGACCGAGACGGACACGCGGATCGCCTACGTCGACCGCACGGGCCTACGCGTGATCGCGGGCGACGGCTCCGACGATCGGCTGCTGGTCGCCGGCTACCGCGGCTCGTTCTCGTGGCGTCCGGGCAAGGGCTTCGTGCTCGCGTACTCGGGTAGGGGGCGCGGCGTCACGCTCTACGACGTGGCGGCGCAGAAGGTTCTCGAGCGCTCCGGCTCCGGAGGGATCGCCGCAGGCGAGCAGCGCGCGGTGCTCCGGCGCCGCGGTAGCGCGAGTGAGATCGTCACACGAGGTGACGTCGTCTTCCGGACGACCGGGCGCCTCGAAGGGCTTACCGGGTCCCCGGACGGCCGTTGGCTCCTCGTCGGTTGGCCGGCGGCGGACCAGTGGCTGTTCCTGCGCGTGGACGGAAGCGGGCTGCGTGCCGTCGCGAACCTCTCGGACCAGTTCCGCACGCGTTCGTTCCCGCGCATCGAAGGCTGGTGCTGCAGCCCCTGACTCGTCGCCGTGGACGTCGCCCGCCGTCCGTGCCACACTGAGAGTGCGTCACGCAAGGAGGGGGCGGGTGAGAAAACGAGACAAGGGGGAGACGTTCCACGTCACCGGAGTCGTGGAGCGGCTCGGGCTGTACAAGGCGGCGGATCGCCCGACGGTGAACCAGGACGAGGTGGCGGAGCCCGAGCTCGTCGAGCGAGCCGCGACTCTTCTCTCCGTGATGCCGCGCAAACAGCTGCGCGAGAGCTTCGAGAAGCTTCTCTCTCCTCACGATCGCGAACGCGGACGCCGGGCGGTCGACGCGCTCATCGACGCCGCCTTCGCGATCGAGGACGAGACCGGCCACCTGCGCCGGAAGGCCTGACCGGCACTGGTACGTTCTCGCACGTGCTCGAGGCTGGCGATCGCGTGCCCGACGTCGGCGTCTGGGTCGACCCTCGAGAGGAGTCGCGGCCGCTGCGCGAGATCCTCGGATCCGGGCTGAGCCTGCTGCTCTTCTACCTGTACGACTGGTCGCCGACCTGAACGAACGAGCTGCACCTCCTGCGGGACAGGAGTGTCGACCTCGACGCGGCCGGCATTCGCCCGTTCGCGATCTCCCGCGATTCGCCGTGGTCGCACCGGGCGTGGGCGCAGACGTTGGGCGTCGACCTCCCACTGTTGTCCGACTGGAACGGCGAGGCGACCCGTGGGTTCGACGTCGCGTTCGAGCCGCTCGGGATGGTGGACGTCCCGATCCGCTCAGGGTTTCTCATCCGCGACGGCGAGACCATCCACGCCGCGTGGATGCTCGGCCGCGAGCTCCCCGACATCGACGCGGTGATCGAAGAGGCGCAGCCCTAACGACCGACGACGCCCAGCCTGCGCCGCAGCGCACGCTTGGCGAGCCACCAGGCGATCCACCCGAGCATCGCGTAGAGCATCCGCTTCACGCAGCGAGTTTTCCCGGCTCGCCGCGACGAGAAACGTTATGCCTGTCGCAGCCGCACGGCGAAGCCCGTGTTCGGCGCGTGCACGTTCAGCATCCGGAGCTCACCCTTGCCGGTGTTGCGGAAGCCGTGGACGACGCCGACCGGCGCGGCTACATACGAGCCAGGTCCGACGCGGACTGTCTCGTCTCCCATGACGAACTCCGCCTCGCCCTCGAGCACGTAGAACGAGTCGACGTGGTCCGCGTGGCTGTGCGGATCGACGCCCTCGAAGTCGGGCCCGAAGCGGAGCTCGACGACCTCGAGCTCGGGCAGCTCGGCGAGAATCCGGTGGTTGCGGGGGCCGCGCGCGACCGGCTCGCCGCCGTCGGGGCCGATCAGCATTCCGTCCATGCCGGTTACATAGCCGATCGCGCGAGGAGATGTGTATCGAGCTTCCGAGGCTCGCCGGGACAGACGCGGGCACCCGACGTGGCCGTCGGCAGAAACGCGCGCGGATCCCGCAGCTGTACCTCGAGGCGCCGCAGACGATGCGTAGTTTCAGGACGGAGCGATCCGCGCCCACCACGACGGCGCACGCGTAGTCCGCGGGGATGCTTGAGGCACTCGGAAGGAGGTGATGAATCGTGCCCACCGAGACCCGCACAACGAATGGGCGCGTCGTGCCCGAGGCACTTCCGGAGATCGTCCGGAACCGGGACGACGAGGCGCTGCGCAAGCTCGCGCTGCGGCACCTGGAGCGCGTCCGGAAGTTCAAGCTCTCCCTCGCGATCTATGCGCTCTGCCTGCTCGTTCTCACGCCCGTGTGGATCGTCACCCAGTACGAGCAGGCGGACGGCTGGCCCGAGCACCTGAGCACGAGGTCGCGGTACGCCGGTGACTGGGATCCATGGATCATCTGGGTTGCCCTCATCGGCGCGTTCGTCGTCGCGATCTTCGCTTTCCGCGCGTACTTCGAGCGTGCCAGCACCGAGGGCGAGATCGAGCACGAGATCGAGCGGCTCAAGTCAACCCGTTGACGGCACTCTGCACAGGTGTCACGACGAAGGCCGGTATGCGGCCTTCGTCGTGCAGATCCTCTCTGGACCCGAGAGGCCCGAGGTCGTCTTGATCCAGCAGGTGCGGGCGTCAAAAGGCTTGGCCAAGCCAGATCCGGCTTGCCCAGAGGCCATCTACATCCCCATGGCGTGGTAGCCGGCGTCGACATAGAGCGTCGTGCCTGACACGTTCGCGGCGTCGTCCGAGAGGAGGTACGCGGCGGCGGCGCCGCAGTCGTCGGACTCGATCTGGCGATGGAGCGGCGCGCGCTCCTCGAACATCGTCTGCATCGTCGTGAAGCCCGCGATCGAACGCGCGGCGAGGGTGCGCACCGGGCCTGCCGAGATCGCGTTGACGCGGATGTTCTTGAACCCGAGATCCCAGGCGAGGTAGCGGACACTCGCGTCGAGCGTGGCCTTGGCGACGCCCATCACGTTGTAGTGCGGGACTGCGCGCTCTCCGCCGAGGTACGTCATCGTCACGATCGACCCCCCGCCCCGCGCCTGCATGAGCGGCTCGGCGGCGCGCGAGCAGGCGACGAGCGAGTAGGCGCTGATGTCGATGGCCATCCAGAAGCGGTCGCGCGGCGTGTCCGCGAAGCGCCCCTCGAGATCCTCGGCCGCAGCGAATGCGACCGAGTGGACGAGGAGGTCGAGCCCGCCCCGAAAGGCCTCCGAGACCTCGGAGAAGACCCGTGCGACGTCGTCGTCCGAGCGGACGTCGCACTCGGTGACGAGCGGGCTCGAGACGGTCTCGGCGAGCTCGCGGACGTTCTTCTCGATCCGCTCGCCCTGGTAGGTGAACGCGATCTCGGCGCCCTCGTCGGCGAGCCGCTTCGCGATCGCCCATGCAATCGACCGCTGGTTCGCGACCCCGAGCACGAGCGCCTGCTTCCCCTCGAACCTCCCGGCCACGCGGCGATCCTAGATGACTGACCGGTAATGCCCGTCGATGCGGGGAATTGCCGGTCAATCATCTGGGTTAGGCTCGCTCGCCATGGCCGAGGAGCGGGTCGCAGTCGTCACGGGCGCGTCGTCGGGAATCGGCGAGGCGATAGCGCGAGAGCTGTCGAGACGCGGCTGGCGGTGCGTCCTCCTGGCTCGCCGGACGGCGGAGCTCGAACGGATTGCGGAAGAGGTCGGCGCCGAGTGGGAGACGTGCGACGTGTCGGACCGTGCGCAGGTCGACCAGGTCGCGGCCCGGGTTCTCGAAAGGCATCCGGCCATCGCGCTGCTCGTGAACAACGCCGGCATGCCCGCACGCGGGAGCTTCCTCGACATCGACGCTGGGCTGGTCGAGCGCGTGACCGCCGTCAATTATCTCGGCAGCGTCTGGTGCCTTCGTGCCTTCGAGCCGGGACTGCGTCGAGCCGCGCCCCGTGCCCACGTCGTGAATCTCGTCTCCGTCGCCGGAACCGTGGCGTTTGCACCTGCGGGCGCCTACGCCGCATCGAAGCACGCGCAGCTCGCGTTCTCCCGCTCGACCGGCGCGCTGCTGCGCGAGGCGGGAATCCAGGTGCACACCGTGATGCCCGGCTTGGTCGAGACTGAGGGCTTTCCGCAGCGCTCGAAGCTCCGCAGCCCCCTCCTCAGGCGCTTCGTGATCGAGGCTGACGACGTCGCGCGGGCAGTGGTGAAGGCAGTCGAAAAGGGCAAGGGCGAGATCACGGTTCCCTGGTTCCCGTACCGGATCGCGACGATCGCCCAGGCTGTCGCCCCGAGGCTCTTCTCGCGACTCGTCACGCGGCGAGCCGGGCAGCACCGTGACGAGTAGGAGCTATACGCCCGGCTTCCGAGCGACGTACCAGCCGACCTCGATCTCGTACGGCGCAGCGGGACACGGGCCGCGGATGCCGACGCGCTCCTCGTCCGACAGCCCGGCCAGCTCGAGCCGCTGCTCGAGGTCGACGCTCTCTCGCGTCACCTCCGAGCTGAGCAGGACGAGGTCGTTCGCCTCGAGATAGCCGCGTACGTCGGGGTCGGGGAGAAGTCGTTGATGAGTCGCGTCCCGGAGACGCTCGAACCGGTCCATCTCCAGGCTCAGGAGCGGATCGATCGAGCCGAGCTGGTCCGCGATGAGGAGCTTCCCGCCGGGCCTCGTCACGCGCGCAAGCTCGGAGACCGCGAGCTCCGGCCGGCGCACGTGATGCAGCACGCGATGGCAGCAGCCGAGATCGAACTCGGCGTAGCCGAACGGGAGCGCCATCACGTCGCCCTCGACGAAGCGCACGTTCGCGACGCCGGCGGCGCGTCCGGCGGCGAGGTACTCGGCCCGCGTGTCGACGCCGACGACCTCTGCGACGAGCGGGGCGAGCGCGAATGCGAGCGAGCCCGTTCCGCAGCCGGCGTCGAGTGCGACCTCGTTGCCCGTGAGGGGACCGAGCAACCTACGGACGCGGCTCGCGAGGTCGGCGGCCCGCTCCTCCTGGAGAGCGAGCCTCAGCTCGACGCTCACGAGCCGCCCATCTCGTCCGCAAGCGTGCGCGCGAGCGCCAACGCCTCCTGGCGCGTCGAGATCGTCCCCGCTGCCCGCTCCTCGTCGATGACGGCGAGGATACGTCCGATTGCGGGCCCGGGCTCCAGACCGAGCTCATCGCCGCGGACGAGCGGCTCCGGCGGATCGGCGCGCCGGGCAGCCTCGACGACCCCCACGAGCTCCGGTGCCCCGACGAACGCGAGGGCGTCGAGCGCCCACGGCTCGGTCACGCGACGGAACCGATGGATCAGGCGGGGCGACGGGTCGTCCGGCCGTTGCGCTCGCGTCAATGCCGCCGCATACCGCCTGAGCTCGTTGGAGATCGGGAGACGATCGAGGTTCTGACCGAAGACGACGACGAGGCGGAAGTCGGAGTCGTCGAGCGCGTCGAGGCGGCTGTCGAGACGGCCACCGAGGGGCGCGAGCAGTCCGACCTCGTCGAGGCGGCGATACCCCGCCGCGGAGAGTCGCTCGAGCTCGGCGAGAACGCGCTCGCCGGCAGGCTGGGTCACGAGCGCTGCCGACGCGCGCAGCAGTTCTTCCGTGTGCTCATCCAGCCGGAATCCGAGCTCGTCCTCGAAGCGCACGGCTCGCAGGAGCCGGAGCGGATCGTCGACGAAGACGGTCGCGGAGACGGCGCGGACCACACCGGCCTCCAGGTCGGCGCGCCCGCGGTGCGGGTCGTACGGATCGCCGGTGCGGACGTGTTCCGCGATCGCATTGAAGGTGAAGTCGCGCGAGGCGAGATCCGCGTCGATTCCATCCGCAAGCGGAGTGAAGTCGACCGTCTCGGCGACACCGTCCGCAACCACCCGCCACGCGCCGTGCCGCTCGGACAACGGAAACACCGCACCGCCGAAGCGTCGGGCGAAGCGATGCGCGGCGGCGCCGGGGTCCGCGCACGCGACGTCGATGTCGAGGACGGGACGGAGTAGCAGCCGGTCGCGGACAGCGCCTCCGACGACCCAGGCATCCTCGCCGTTCAGGATCTCGCGAAGGCGCTCATCCATCGACCGCGACCCGCCGCGCACGACCCGACCGCGTGTTCAAGCCGGTGGCGATCTCGTAGCCGATGGTTCCTGCGACACGCGCGTGATCCTCGATCAGGACGCCCCCGCCGACCAGCGTGACCGGCGTACCCACCCCGAGCTCGGCATCCAGCTCGACGGCCAGAGCATCCATCGAGACCGTGCCGACGACCAGACGGCGCGCTCCGTCGACGAGGATCTCCGTCCCGCTCATGTCACGGCGGAACCCGTCGGCATACCCGACCGGGACGACACCGATCCACGTCGGCCGGTCGGCGACGAACCGGCGGCCGTAGCCGGTGCTCTCTCCCGGCTCGAGCCGCTTCACGAGCGCGAGGTGCGACTCCCAGCGGAGCGCGGGCTCGAGGCGTTCCGCGCCCGGGTCGCCTCCGAACGGCGAGATCCCGTAGAGCGCGATCCCGCAGCGGACGGCGTCGAAGCGCGCCTCCGCGTAACGCAGCGTCGCGGCGCTGTTCGCAACGTGCCGCGTGAGGGCGCCGAGGCCGGCGGTCGCCTCGCGGAAGCGCTCGATCTGCAGGCGCGTGAAGGCCGGGTCCGATTCCGCCGAGGCGAGATGGCTCATCACGCCCACGACGTCCCGCGTGGTCGACGGGAGCTCTGCCAGCCCCCAACGTCCCATCCCCGTGTCGAGCTTGAGGTGGACGGGCACGCCCTCCGGGACGCGGCCGTCCGCGGAGACGAGCTCGAGCCGCGCGACCCGCGCCTCGCCGATCTCCCGGTCGGAGACGGGCCCCATGACGAGGACGCGCGCGTTCCGGAGCGCGGCGCGCAGATGGAGTGCTTCCGGCAGGGTCGCGACGCAGAGCGCCGTCGCGCCCGCTTCGAGCGCCGCCTTCGAGACGTCGACGGCGCCGTGTCCGTACCCCTCCGCCTTGACGACGGCCCAGAGCTCGGCTCCTTCGGCGGCACGCAGAAGGGTCGCCGTGTTCCGCCGAATCGCGCCGAGATCGAGGGTGAAGCAGGAGCGCTCCACGACGCCATTGTCTACTGAATCTGGGTCTCGCAGCTCAGCTTGAAGAGCGCTGCGTGAGACTGACGTCGAGTCAGCGCTCGAGAGCCGTCGGGAGCAGCTCGACGACGTCGCTCGCGACGAGTCCAGCTGCGTGTTGCGCAAGCTGCGCCGCGCGCCCCTGGGCCATCGCCGCTGCAACGGCGGCGGTCGGCGCGGCGAGCCCCTTGGACAGGAACGCCGCGACGACCCCGGTCAGGACGTCTCCCGTCCCGGCGGTCGCGAGCGAAGGCGGCCCTGCGTCCGAGATCACGACTCCCTGCTCAGGCGAGACGACGATCGTGTCGGCTCCTTTGAGCAAAACCGTCGAGCGGAAGCGCTCGGCGCAGGCGCGCGCCGCCTCCAACCGGTGCGCATCGACCCAGTCGCTGTCGCGGCCGAGGAGCTGCGCGAGCTCTCCCGAATGTGGCGTGAGCACCGTCTCGGACGCGCGCTCGAGCGGCTCGAGGCCGAAGAGGCCGTCCGCGTCCACCACGGCCGGTAGGTCGAGGCGCTCCAGAAGGCCGCGAACGAGCGCCTGGCGCTGCCGCGACCGTCCCAGCCCGGGCCCGATCGCGAGGGCTCTCGCCCGCTCCGCCGCGGCGACGAGGATCTCGAGGGCCTCGTCGTCGCGCCAGGGGAGCTTCACCGGCTCGAGCGCCAGGATCTCCGCCGTGTGCAGCGACTCCGCCGGCACCGCGAGTGTGACGTAGCCGGCGTCCGCGCGCAGGGCGGCCTTCGCCGTCAGACACGCCGCGCCGGTCATTCCGGGCTGACCGCCGACGACGAGCACCGCGCCCGCCGAGTACTTCGTGTCTCCGAGCGCGCGCCGCGGTACGTCGCCGAGGAGCGACGGGGTCGCGCGACGGATCGCGGTCGGCACGTCCTCGAGGCCGATGTCGGCGACGACGACGTGCCCGGCGTGCCGACGCCCCGGTGAGACGACGAGCCCGACCTTCGGCGCGTGGAACGTCACCGTCAGATCGGCCTCGACCGCTGCCCCGGCGATCTCTCCTGTCGAGGCGTCGATGCCGGAGGGAAGGTCCACCGCGACCACAGCCGCGGGCGAGCCGTTGATTCGCTCGATGACGGCGCGAGCTTCGGGCCGTGGCGCCCCGCGGAACCCGGTCCCGAAGAGGGCGTCGACGATGACCTCGTAGCGATCGAGGTCCTCGTCCGTCTCGTCCGCGACGTGCCCCGCCTCGCGGAGCACGCGAGCGGCCACTCGCCCGTCCCCGCCGTTCGAGCCGCCGCCGCAGACGCACGCAAACGTGCGCGCCGCGGGAAATGCGGCCATCGCCTCGCGTGCGACCGCCGCACCCGCGCGCTCCATGAGCTCCGGGATCGAGTCCGGATAGCTCGGATACCGCTCCTCCGCCGCGCGCATCTCTTCGGCGGCGTACAGCGGCTCGAACGGCTCAGACATCGCGAGGGCTCACGACCGCGATCGCGGCGGCGATCTCCCGTGAGTGCGTCATCGAGAGTTCGATCGGCCCGGCCTGCACGCGCTCCGCGAACGCCGCGGTGCGGCCGGACAGCCGGACGCCCGGCTTCGGCCGGCCGACGATCTCGATCTCCTTCCACGTGAACCGGACACCACAGCCGAGCGCCTTCCCGACGGCCTCCTTGCCGGCGAAGCGCGCCGCGTAGCTCTGCGCCGGGCGCGGCCGGGAGTCGCAGTACGCCCGCTCCGCCTCGGTGAAGCAGCGCTCGCGGAATGCCGCCCGGCCGAGCGCGCGCTCCACACGAGCGATCTCGATGATGTCGACTCCGACCTTTACGGAGTCCACCCGCCCGTGATGTCCTCCTCGAGTAGGCCGGGGAAGTGCGCGAGCGACGAGACGACGATGTCGGGGGACGTCTCCGCTAGCTCGAGCGCCTCCGGCCGGAACTTCCCCGTCCGCACGAGAGCCGTCTTCATGCCGAAGAGCCGTGCGCCACGGATGTCCCCGTCGACGTCGTCCGTCACCAGCCAGGTCAGCTCCGGCTCGGCATCGAGGGCGTCGAGCGCGGCTGCGAAGTACGACGCGCTCGGCTTGCCGAGCACGGTGGCCTCCACGCCCGTCGCGTACTCGAGCCCGGCGACGAACGCACCGGAATCGAGCATCGGACCGAGACTCGTCTGCCACCACTTGTTCTTGTGGAGGCAGTACAGCGAGGCACCCATCTGGATCTCTGCGAACGCGCGGGCGAGGTTCATGTAGCTGAAGACCTGATTCGGCTCGACGGTCTCGTCACAGCCTCCGATCAGCACGGCCTCCGCGTGGTCGCCGACGAGCTCGATGCCCTCGAGGTCCGGCACGATCGCCGCCATCACGAGCGCGAGCACGCGCTTTCCCGAGAGCTCGCGCGCCGCCGCACCGGGCGTCGTCTGGAGCTCGTCGTCCTCGAGGGTGAAGCCCATCTCGCGGAGCTCCTCGGCGAGGCGCGAGCGGGGGCGCGTCGAGTTGTTCGTGACGAAGCGGAGCGCGTGACCTGCACTGCGCAGCTCGGCGACGGCTTCCGCGGCGCCCGGAATGGGGTCTCCGGAGACGTGCAGCACGCCGTCGATGTCGAGCAGGATGCACGCCATGGAGCGTGAGTCTATTCGTCTCTTTTTCGGGACTGGCCTGGACGGACCCAATGTGGCGCGAAGTGGTTCTACTACTGGGTTTGCAATGATTCTCGGGCTTGGATCTGGTGTCGCATCGCCGCCTCCTTTCGCGACGTTCGGGTCCCTAGGAGAGGTCGCGGGAGTCGCGCGAACCCTGCGCCGCAGACTCGGCTCGCCGCGCCGGGGCGCTGCGGCCCGATCTCGCTCGGCGAGGTGCCAGGGTCCGCTGGGGGTCGGCTCGCGCAACACCCTCGTCCGGAGGGCCCGCACCACAGATCGCGTGCGGTCTCACCGCCCACTTGCCTGAAAGCGCCACGCCACGGTGAGCCTCCTCGGGCATGAATCGGCCCTTGGCTTACGCGAGCCGGCTCCATCAGGCGTGCGTTGACTTTCAGCGGCGCCTCGTCGAGACTGCCCCGACCTGGGCAAGTGCGGTCTTTCACGTATTGGGGAGGGGGCGATGAAACACTCACGCAAGCTTCGGCTCAGCGCGATTCTGGCCCTGGGTGCAACAGCTGGTGCCACGCTCGCGGCGGCTGCGAGCGCGGGTCAGATCTTCCGGGAGACCTTCCACGAGGAGGAAGTGGAAGTCATCAGTGACTTCTGTGGTGTCCCGGGCCTGACCGTGGAATTCGCGACGGTCCGTGACGGCCATGGCCATGCCGTGCCACACGGGCGAGATGGTCTCGTCTACTTCGGATTCAACATCAAGCAGACCGAGCTGGTCACGAATCTGGCGAACGGCAATTCGGTCGCCTCTGCCTCGAGCTTCGTCGACAAGGACCTGCGCGTGACGGACAACGGAGATGGCACTCTGACCATCCTCATCCTCACGACGGGTAACGCCGTGCTCTACGGTGAGGACGGCAAAGTGATCGCCAGGAATCCAGGCCAGACCCGGTTCGAGATACTCATCGATCACGGCGGTACACCGGCCGATCCATCCGACGACGAGTTCCTCGAGTTTCTCGGAGTCGTCAAGGAATCGACTGGGCGAAACGATGACTTCTGCGAAGTCGCTGTGCCGATACTGCCCTGACCTGACCTGATCCGACGCGAGGCGGCGGGCTCGTTGAGTCGGGCCGCCTCGCGCTCGCGGCCCACGATCCGCGGGCTGCCAGGACGCCGGGCGCCTCATCGAGGAGGTCCGCGGCCACCCGGCGACCTCGTTCCGGGTTCGGCGGCCGTCGCCTCGTGCCGTCTTGGACGCCGTCGTCTTCGGTGCATAATCGAGCGTATGCAGCTCGCCGTCGCTGCAGTCGTCTTCCTTCTCGCGACAGGGACGGCGTGGACGACTTCGCCGGCATCGCTGACCCCGCCACGCTGTTCGCCGACGGACACGAAACAACAGAAGACGCTCACCATGCCCGAACCGTGGACTGCAAAACGTCCGGTCTACATCCGATTCTGCGGTCCGGCGCGGGCGCTCGTGCGCGTGAATGGCCGGGCGTACCGCGTACAGGGTGGGCGCTGTTACCGAGGGCCCGGCACGCAGGCCAGCACGCGCACGTTGACGGGGATTGGAATCGGCCTGGTCGTGAACGAACCAGCCCGGCCAGGTTTGGGGGTCACGTTCTTCTGGGTCCCACCATCGACCCATGCAGGCCTCGTGAAGATCGACGACTCCGAGATCGAGGTTCCTGGCCGACGGGTTGCGGCCTCCGGGTCGGTCATCGTCGCGAAGAGCCTCAACGGCGGGTCGTTCAGGCTCTACGGCCGCACGGCGTCTGGTCCGACAGGCGATCGCGTCACCGGCACATGGACGTGCGGCTAACGGCTTCGTGTCCGCTCGACCCTCGCGTCGCCGGGAGGCCGAATGGGTCTCGAGGCTGGCGAACCTGGGTTCGCACGGGTTCCGAATCCCCGCCATCTCCAGCGCTTTCCTGAGAGCGAGCGAAGGAAGTCGCGTGGTAGAGGGTGAGTCTGTTCGGGTCACGCGCTCCGTCCTCCTCCCCCTCCCGGAGATCGAGCTCCGCGTCTCCCGCTCGAGCGGACCGGGCGGGCAGCATGCCCAGAAGTCGTCGACGAGGGTGGAAGCCTCGTTCCACGTCGAGGCGTCATCGGCGCTCACCGACGCCCAGAAGCAACGCGTCATGGCCCGTGTCGGGCCGGTCATCCGGGCACTGGCGCAGGACGAGCGCAGCCAGTCGCGCAATCGCGAGCTCGCGATCGAGCGCCTGGTCGAGAAGCTCCGCGAAGCCCTGGCGGTCCCACGCCGTCGCGTCCCGACGCGTCCCAGCGAGGCGGCACACGAGCGCCGCCTCGAGAGCAAGCGGCGACGGTCGCGGACGAAGGCGCTCCGAAGGCCGCCGGGCGCGGAATAGACTCGTCGCGGTGGACGTGCTCCGGCTCGCATCGCTTCTTCCCGAGCTACCGCGCGAGAGAACACGGCTCCTCGACAACCTCGGTCGCGTCCGCCGCGAGGTCGGGCCGATCACGATGGAGCTGTCCGACGCGCTCGCCGACCACATGAACATCCGCCGCGGCGAGGTGCACGAGGTCGTCTCCTTCTACTCGTTCCTTCAGGTTCCCACCGACTCTCTCCGCGTCTGCACCGGCCCCGTCTGCGACTGCTTCGGCGCGCGTGATCTTCTCGCGCGCACGCCCGGAGCGATCGAGGTCGCGTGCCTCGGTCACTGCGACCTCGCCCCCGCGATGACGCACGGCGACGAGATCATCCCCGCCGTCACGCACTCGACGAACGAGGGTCCGGCGGTCGCGCTCGGGCAAGGTGACGGGACGCTCTCGGACTACGAGGTGCGCGGCGGACTGGAGCTCCTTCGTGCTCTTCCACCGCTCGAGCGCATCGTCGAAGAGCTGAAGGCATCCGGCCTTACCGGATACGGAGGAGCGGGCTTCCCCACCGGCGTGAAGTGGGAGGCCGTGGCAAGCGAGCACGCCCTGCCGTACGTCGTCGTGAATGCCGACGAGGGCGAGCCCGGAACGATCAAGGACCGCTACGTGATGGAGCTGCGCCCGCACCTGCTCATCGAGGCGACGGTCGTCGCGATGCGCTCGCTCGGAGCGGTCGAAGGATTCGTCTACCTGCGCGAGGAGTACGCGACCTCCCGCGCACGCCTCCAGAAGGTGATCGACGAGTTCCGCGCGGCCGGCCTGCTCGACGGGCTCTCGCTCGAGCTCGTCGTCGGGGCGGGCGCCTACATCGCCGGCGAGGAGACCGCGATGCTCGAGTCGATGGAGGGACGCCGAGCGATGCCGCGGCTCAAGCCTCCGTTTCCGAGCCAGGTCGGATACCTCGGCAGGCCGACGCTGATCCAGAACGTGGAGACGCTCGCACACGTGCCCGCGATCCTTCGTAACGGCGGCGAGTGGTGGGCGAGCCTCGGCACGCGCGGTGCCGCCGGCACGCGGCTCTGGTCGGTCACGGGCGCCGTGGCGCAGCCGGGCTGCTACGAGGCGCCGAACGGCGTGACGACGCACGAGCTCGTGGAGGAGCACGCAGGCGGCTTCACCGACGAGGTGGGGGCAGTCGTGCCGGGAGGCGCCGCGAGCGGGATCCTTCCCCCGTCGGCCCTCGACGCGCCGCTCACGCGCGACGGCCTGCACGAGTACGACGCCGGTCCTGGCTCGGCCGCTGTTCAGGTCTTTCCCGTGTCCTACTCGCCGCTCCGACTGCTGGCCGAGACGATGCGCTTCTTCGCAGAGGAGTCGTGCCAGAAGTGCACGCCGTGCCGGATCGGCAACCGCGCTCTGCACCACCTCTCCGAGGAGCTCCAGCGTGGAGAGGTGGCCATGACGCGCGAGAAGGTCGACGGGTGGCTGCTCGCGATGGAGAAGACCTCGATCTGCGGGCTCGGGCAGGCGTCACCGTTCCCCGTTCGGAACGCGATGACGCACTGGCCCGAGCTCTTTGCGCCGCTCGGCGGCTGACGCCTACCGCAGCCGCTCGAGGCGCTCGCGGTACTCGTCACTCGTGATCTCGCCACGTGCGTAGCGCTCCGCGAGGATCTCGCGTGCCCGATCGAGGCCACGCGGCCCCTCGGGAGCACGCCGTCTTCGCGCGAACAGCCACACCAGTGTGGCGATCACCGCGATCCAGAGCAGCGGCCAGAGCGGCCACCACGCGTGTTCCGCGCCCGAGGCGACCAGGGTCGTCGTCATGTCGAACACTCCTTTCACCGTCGTCGTCGTCACGCCGCCTCCTCGGCGGCGACCGGCTGGCGCGCGACGGCGCCGTCCAGTCGCGGGAGGATCCGGTCGAGCCAGCCGGGGATCCACCAGTTCGCCCGGCCCATGAGCTGCATCACGGCCGGCACGAGCACCATCCTCACGACGGTCGCGTCGACCAGGATCGCCGTCGCCATGCCGAGGCCCATGAGCTTGAGGAACACCTCGGTGCTGAACACGAAGGCGAGGAAGACGACGACCATGATCGCGGCGGCGGCCGTTATCACCCGCGCCGTCTTCGCGAGGCCGACGGCGACCGAGTTGCTCGAGTCCCCGGTTCGCAGGTACTCCTCGCGGATCCGCGAGAGCAGGAAGACCTCGTAGTCCATCGAGAGGCCGAACAGGATCGCGAACATCATCACCGGGATGAAGGGTGGAATCGGTGTGTCTCCGTCCACGCCGATCAGGCCGCCCAGCGTCCCGCCTTCCGCGGCGAGCGCGACCACGCCGTAGGCGGCGAGGACCGAGAGCAGATTCATAACTCCCGCCTTGAGCGCGATCAACGGAGCGCGGAAAGCGACGAGCAGGAGCAGGAACGACAGCAAGAGCACGCCGCCGATGAAGACCGGGATCCGGCCCGCCAGGTACTCGCTCTGATCGATGACCGCGGCCGTGAGACCACCGACGTCGACCTCCAGGCCCGGCCCGGCCGCGGGAATCACGTCGTCTCGCAGCCTGTGCACGAGCTCGGTCGTGGCCCCGTCCTGCGGAGCAGTCTCGGGCATGACGGTGAGGACCGCCGCCCTCCCGTCGGGACTGACACGCGGCGGGCTTGCGAACGCGACACCGGGCGTCTCCGCGATCCGCGCTCGTAGGTCGCCCAGCGCCTCGGCGGACTCCTCGTCGGGCAGCTCGGCTGCGACGAGGAGCGGGCCATTCGAGCCCGGGCCGAAGCCACGGGTCACGAGCTCGTACGCCTCCCGCGTCATGCTCCCCGCCGGGCTGTTGCCTTCGTCCGGGAAGCCCCACCTGATGCCGAGGACGGGCGCAGCGAGGACGATGAGAACGACGGCCCCGGCCACCGCAGCCACGACTGCGTGCCGCTGCACCACGCGGCTCCAGCGAGTCGCCAAGGTACCGCCGCCGCTCTTCAGCGAGCGGCCGAGGCCCGGGATGTGCAGCCGGTCGACGCGTCGACCTGCAAGCGAGAGCAGCGCCGGGAGCAGCGTCACCGAGGCGGCCACGACGACAGCGACGGCCAGGCTCGCCGAGATCGCAACTCCGTAGAGGAACGAGACGCCGGTGAACGCGAGGCCGAAGAGCGAGATGACGACGGTGCCGCCGGCGACGATGACGCTGCGGCCCGCGGTCGATACCGCCTCGACGACCGCATCGTGAACTTCCTTCCCCGAGATGAGCGCGGTCCGGAAGCGGGTGAGAACGAGCAGCGCGTAGTCGATCCCGACACCGATCCCGATGAGGCCCGCGACAGCCGGCGCGAAGTCGGGCGTCTCCACCAGCAGGGCGACGACGCCGATCAGCGTGGCCGAGATCCCGAGACCGAAGATTGCGACGAGGAGCGGGAGCCCGACCGCGACGACCGAGCCGAAAGCGACGAGCAGGACCACGGCAGCGGCGGCGAGACCGATGAGCTCCGGAGGAGCACCCTCCTCCGCGTTGGAGATGAGGTTGCCGCCGAGCCTGAGCGACAGGCCGTTCCCCGACGTCTCGTCTGCCAGCTGGATGAGGCGCTTGCCCGAAGCCGTGTCGAGGTCGAAGGCAGGGCGCTCGAGGTCGAGCTGGACGAGCCCGATGGTGCCGTCCCCGGAATACCGCGGCGAGGAAGGCTCGCCGATGCCTTCCACACGCCCGGCCTCCGCGAGGAACCGGTCGATGCGGGGCTTTGCGGCGCGGGCGCCTTCCGACGCCTCCCAGACGACGTTCACGCTGTCCGCGGAGCTGCGCGCGAAGTGCGCGTCGATGAGATCGGCGGCCGCCTTCGAGTCGCTTCCGGGAGTGCCGAACTCGACGCCGAACTCGCCCGCGAATCGCGGCACGATCGCCAGGACGGCCGCAAGCACGGTGATCCACGCGAGAACGACCCGGCGGCGGCGTCGATAGGTGAGGTCGCCGAGGCGCGAAAGGAGAGACGGGTTCATGGCTGCTACCTCCGTTGGTTCGGTCATTCCTCGACGATGCCCAAGCAGCCACTGGCTCCACATCGGGCCCCCGGAGGAACTTGCATCCGGTCGCGGTCGGACGTCGGCGTCCTACCCCAGGAGGACGGGCATTCCCTCCCGAGGGCGAGCAGCCCGACGCTACGCTCGTCACGGATGGCTCTCTCGCAGCTCTTGCGTCGTCAACGCGCGGTCGACCTCGGAGTGGCCCTCCTCGCGTTCGCATTCACCATCGGGATCCTCTTCGCACCAGAGGACCGCTCGGGCACGAGGGATCCCGACGGCATCGCCGTCCTGCTCGCTGCGCTCTCGACCCTGCCGCTCGTGGCGCGCCGACGTGCTCCGATCGTCGTCCTCGTCTTCGTGACGCTCGCGAGCTCGCTCATGATCGCAGTCGGGTATCCGCCGGGCCCGCCGGTCGGCCCAGCGGTGGCGGTCCTCTTCGTCGCGGCAAGCGGGGCACGCCTGCGAGGCTCTTTGGGCCTGACGGTCGGGCTCATCGTCGCCCTGCTGGCGTTCCATCTCACAGCCGCGGGCGTGGCGCTGGAGCGCTTCCCGGGGCCGGAGCTTCTGCTCGGCACCCCGCTCTTCGCCGCGGTCTGGTTCGGCGGTGACCGTACTCGGCTTCGCCGCGAGCGGGTCCGGGAGCTCGAGGAGAGAGCGCAGCGCGCCGAGCACGAAGCCGAGCGCGACCGACAGCTCGCGGTCGCGGAGGAACGGACGAGGATCTCTCGCGACCTCCACGACTCGGCCGGCCACGCGATCAACGTCATTCTCGTCCATGCCGGGGCGGCGCGACTTCTTGCCGAGAAGGACCCCGAGCGCTCACGCGATGCGCTGGAGACGATCGAGAACGTCGCCAGGGAAACCCTCACCGAGATCGACCAGCTCGTCCATGCTCTCCGCGAGGACGACAGCGCGACCGTCGAGCCTCCGGTCGGGCTGGCCGGGCTCGACTCCCTCGCGCAGCGTCATCGCGACGCAGGGCTCGACGTGGAACTCGCCGTCTCCGGGAGCCATCCACTCGCGCCTGCCGTCAACCGTGCGGCCTATCGCATCGTCCAGGAGTCCCTCACGAACGCCCTCCGCCACGGGAGCGGCCCAGCACACGTCACCACGATCTACGGCGACGAGGCACTCGAGATCGAGGTGACCAACCCGGCCGTGGCCGACGGTGGCACGTCTGCAGGACACGGACTCGTCGGGATGCGAGAGCGTGCGTCGCTGGTCGGCGGAACCCTGGAGGCGGAGCGCGCGAACGGCGCGTTCAGCGTGCGCGCCCGCCTTCCGTACGCAGCTCCGGAGGGTCAATGAGCAGCGCGGTGCGCGTCCTCGTCGTCGACGACGACGATCTCATGCGTGCCGGCCTCCGCTCGGTGCTTGCCAGCGACGACACCATCGAGGTCGTCGGCGAGGCGAGCGACGGCCACGCCGCGCTGACGAGCGCTCGCGCGTTGCACCCGGATGTCGTCCTGATGGACATCCGCATGCCGGTCCTCGACGGCATCTCGGCGACCCGCGAGTTGCTTGCGACCTCTCCGGACGCCAGAGTGGTGGTCCTGACGACGTTCGACGACGACGAGTACGTTTTCGGCGCGCTCGCCGCCGGCGCCGCCGGGTTCCTGCTGAAGCGCACGCGGCCCGAAGAGCTCATCTCGGCGATTCACACGATCGCTGCCGGCGACGCGCTTCTGTCGCCGTCGGTGACGCGGGCGGTGATCGACCGTGTGGCCGATCGGCAGCCCGTCGACACGCGAGCGCACGAGCGGCTCGAAGAGTTGACACCTCGCGAGCGCGAGGTCCTGATGCTCATCGCGCGTGGGCTCTCGAACGGGGAGATCGCCGCCGAGCTCGTCGTGGAGGAGTCGACGGTCAAGACGCACGTCAAGCGGATCCTGATGAAGCTCCACGCCCGGGATCGCGTGCAGGCGGTTATCTTCGCGTACGAGAGCGGCCTCGCCGAGCGCGGGCAGCCGCTGGGCGCGCAGTAGCGACGCCGACTCACATGTCCATGCGCGGCCGTCGACCGGGCCCGTGGGGATACGATCACCACGTGGTCGAGTTCACGCTCGACGGTCGCACGGTGACGGCACCCGAGGGGGAGCTCCTCGTCCACGCGGCCGCCCGCCACGGCACCTTCATCCCGACGCTGTGCCACGACGACAAGCTCGATCCGTACGGCGGCTGCCGCATGTGCGTCGTCGACGTGGAGGGCGCTCCTCGCCCCATGCCCGCCTGTGCTACACGCGTCAGCGCGGGCATGACGGTCTCGACGAACGGCCACATCACCGATTTCCAGCGCACGCTGACGGAGATGCTCCTCTCCGAGCACCTTAACGCCTCGCCAGGCGGACGCCCGAACGAGCTCGTCGACCTTGCCGCCGAGCTCGGGGCAGATGCACCGCTGATCCTCCCCGACGCGAAGCGGAAGGAATACGACGACCGAAACCAGCTCATGGGCTACGACCCGGACGCGTGCATCCTCTGCGCGCGCTGTGTTCGCTACACGCAGGAGGTCATGCAGTGCTCGGCGCTCTCGCTCGAGGGACGCGGGGGGCACGCACGGATCGTTCCGACGTGGGAGCTCTCGTGGCTCGACACCGAGTGCGAGCTCTGCGGCGGCTGCCTCTCGGTGTGCCCGACGGGCGCGATCTACGAGAAGTTCGAGGAGGGGACGTCCCTGCCCGAGCGTCAACTCGAGCAGGTGCGGACGACGTGCACCTTCTGCGGTGTCGGATGCCAGATCGACCTGAACCTCGATCCGCAGACGAAGCACATCGTCAAGGTCACCTCGAAGAGCGAGTACCTCCCGAACGAAGGCAACCTCTGCGTGAAGGGCCGGTTCGCGTTCAACTTCGTCCACCACCCCGACCGGCTCACTCAGCCGCTCGTGCGTGGAGACGACGGCGCTCTCCACCCGACGACGTGGGAGCACGCGATCGAGACCGCGGCGACCGGGTTGAAGAAGGTCATCGCCGAGCACGGCCCCCAGGCAGTCGGCTTCCTCTCGTCGGCGCGCCTGACGAACGAGGAGAACTACCTCATTCAGAAGCTGGCACGCACCGGGGTGGGGACGAACTCCGTCCACTCCTGCGAGTCGACCTGACACGGTCCGACTCTTTACGGCCTGGTCAGGTCGTTGGGCAGAGGAGCAAGCAGCAACTCGATTCCGGAGATCGAGGACGCGCGCTTCGTGTTCGTCATCGGCTCGAACACGACGGAAGCGCACCCCGTGCTCGCGCTGCGAATCAAGAAGGCGGTGCGCAACGGCGCGACGCTCGTCGTCGCGGACCCTCGGAAGATCTGGCTCACGAAGATCGCGAAGCGCCACCTCCAGCTGCGCCCGGGCACGGACGTGTGGCTGCTGAACGCGATGATGCACACGATCCTCTCGGAGGGGCTCCAGAACGAGGAGTACATCCGCGACCACACCGAGGACTTCGACGCGGTTCGGGAAGTCGTCATGCGCTACTCGCCCGAGGGCGCGGAGAAGGTCACGGGCGTCCCCGCGGAGGACATTCGCGCCTCGGCTCGCGAGTACGCGACCGAGCGCCACGCGGCCATCTTCTACACCCTCGGCATCACCGAGCACGCGTGCGGCGTCGACAACATCTGGTCGCTCTCGAATCTCGTCCTCATGACCGGGCACTTGGGCTACGAGTCGACGGGGCTCAACGCCCTCCGCGGCCAGAACAACGTCCAGGGCCTGAACGACTCCGGCGCCAACCCGATGTACCTGCCCGGCTATCAGGCCGTGGAAGATCCCGAGTTGAGGCGGAAGTTCTCGGAAGCGTGGGGTGCCGAGGTGCCCGAGACGCCGGGGTACCGGCTCGACCAGATGATGAGCGGTCTCCACGACGGGCGGGTGCGCGCGCTGGTCCTCATCGGCGAGAACCCGGCACAGACCGAGCCGAACGCGCGCCACGTCGAGGAAGGCCTGGGGAAGCTCGACTTCCTGATCTCCCAGGACATCTTCCTCCACGACATGACGCGCAAGCACGCGGACGTCGTCCTTCCGGCCTCGTCCTTCGCCGAGAAGGACGGGACGTTCACGAACACGGAGCGCCGCGTGAGCCGCGTTCGCCGTGCTGCGCCCCTTCCGGGCGACGCGAAGACGGACCTCGAGATCGTGCTCCTGCTCGCGAAGGCGATCGGGGCGCACTGGCCCGAGTACCCCGACGCGGAGTCGGTCTGGAACGAGCTCGCAGACCTTGCGCCCGCGTGGTACGGCCTCCGCTACGACCGCCTCGAGGAGAACGGCATCCAGTGGCCGGTGCCGGAGATGGGCCACCCGGGAACACCGTTCCTGCACGCGCCCCGCCCGGCGCGCGCCGGTGGACGTGGGAAGTTCTACCCCGTCGAGTACCAGCGTCCGATCGAGGAGCCGGACTCCGAGTACCCGCTCGTCCTCTCGACCGGGCGGACGCTGTACCACTACAACTCGGCGACGATGACCATGCGCGAGTCCGGCATCAAGGACAAGCAGGAGGATCCGTTCTTCGAGATCTCGGCTGAGGACGCCTCCGCGCTCGGTCTCGCCAACGGTGACCGGGCCCGGCTCGTCTCCCGCCGCGGCGAGTTGGAGGCGCGCACACACATCACGCAGCGCGTCTATCCGGGCCTCGTGTGGATGGCGCTCCACTTCGCCGAGCAGAAGGTCAACTGGCTCACGCACGACGTCGGCGACTCACTCATCGGAACGCCGGAGTTCAAGGTCAGCGCGATCAGGGTCGAGCCCGTTCAAGTCGGGCTCTCCGCCGCGGCACGATGAGCGTCGCAGCGGCGGATTCCCTCGCGCTCGAGAGCGTCGACCGCCACCTGCGCGGGCGCTTCGGAAAGCCGTACCTGTACGAGCCCGAATGCGAGTCGACGCAGTTGCTCCTGCTCGGCTCGGGACTGCCGGAAGGCGCGGTCGCGGCGACCGACCACCAGACCGGCGGCCGTGGCCGAATGGGACGGCCCTGGACGGCGCCGGTGGGAACGTCGGTCCTCGTCTCGGTGATGCTCCATCCGCCGGCGGAGCGCCACCTGCCCGAGCTTTCGCTCGTCGCCGCCCTCGCCGTCGCCGAGGCGATCGAGGGAGCAACCGGTCTCACCGCTCAGGTCAAGTGGCCGAACGACGTGATGCTGAACCGGCGGAAGGTGGCCGGGATCCTCTCGGAGCTGTCCGACGGAACCGTGGTCGTCGGGATGGGCGTCAACGTCAACCAGAAGCGCGACGAGCTTCCGCTCGACGCCCCTACGCCCCCAGGCTCCCTTCGCACCCTCACAGGGGGCACGCACGACCGTGCGGCACTCCTCGGGTCACTTCTCTTCCGGCTCGAGCGAATCTACGACGGCTGGCGCCACGGTGGATTGAGCGACCTCTACGGCGAGATCGGCGCCCGCGACTTCCTCCGCGGCCGTCGCGTCACGATCGACGGCCAGCCTGCGACGGCGCTTCAGATCCTGCGCGACGGTCGGCTCGAGGTCGAGACCGGGCACGGCGATACTCGAATCGTCGAGTCCGGCCAGGTGCTCTTCGAGCGCTAGCCGCGGTCGACGAGCGCCGAGATGAGGATGTAGAGGACGACGCCGATCGGCACGATCAAGGACGCGAGACGCTGCCAGACCGGTCTTGCCGGCTCGATCTCGCCCTCGACCGGCTCGAACTCGGGCGGGAGCTCCGCGGGCTCGACCTCGGTCTCGTCGAAGGTCTCCGGCTCGAACTGCTCGACCTCGACGGTGTGGGCCTCGAAGGCATCCGCTTCGGACGCCTCGGCGACCTCGATCGTGCTGCCCTCGAGCTCGAACAGGCTCGGCCAGCGGCCGCACGTGCGGCATGCGTTCGCAACGGGCTCGTTGACCGTGCCGCACTGCGAGCAGCGCCAGGGAGCGTCTGCCACCGCGAGAGCTTAGGCACCCGGACCGGCTAGCGCGACATCCGAAGGGGGATCTCGACCAGATGGATGCGCGAGCCGTCCTCGGCCGAGAGCTCGAACACGATCAACGATCCGACTCCGTCGAACGGCACGCTGTACTCGCCCGTGGTGAAGTCGAACGTGCCGCGGGTGCCCGTGCCCGACGTCGCGGTGACGAAGTTCTCGTCGACGATGCGTCCGTCGGTGTCGGTGAGCTCGTAGTTGAACGTCGCCTCGTAAGTGTTCGCGGTTCCGGTTGCCCGGAGCGGGCTCGTCACCTCCTCGAACGGCAGCGGCGACTCGACGAGCACGGACGGCGTCTGATCCTCGAAGTCGGCGCGCGTGTACCTCCGGTCGACCTCGACGGCCTCGATGCTGTCGAACTGCGTCAGCGTGTAGACGATCTGTGCGAGCGCTTCGGGCGAGTACTGCCCGGCTGGTTGGAAGCGGGCTACGCCGTCCTCGATGGTCAGAGTCGGTCCGCCACCCGGAATCGCAGTCGTCGCGCCGAGCCCCTCCCGCTCGTTGCCGATCGGCCCCTCGAAGAGCTCGCGAAGGGCCGCGGACTCGACCTGCTCGTCTTCGACCTCGCGGGCGGCCGGCCACACATTCCCGTCGCGCAGCCAATAGACGCGGACCTGCATCGAGGTCTCGGCGTCCTCGCCCCCGCATCCGGCAAGCAGCACGCCGACCGCGAGGAGGAGAACGGCCTGCTTCACAGTCAGAGCGTAGACGCGTGCCTCGGATCGCGGACGATCTCGGACAGACGACGCCTGAGATCCGCGTGGTCGAGCTCGACCGCAAGCCCGAGCCGGCGCGCGGTCTCCTCCTCGAGGCCCTGGAAAAGGTCGACCGTCTCCCAGAGCGCCCTTGCAACGTCGCGCACGTCGTAGTGGGCGTACGCGCGCTCGAGCGCGGCGAGCGCGCCCGGATCGGCCCAGCGCTCGAGAAATCGGCCGTCGTGCCAGGTGTCGGCGCACGGGTCGACCGACCGCGCGTGCCAGCCCATGAGCGTCACGAGACGCGACTTCAGGTATGCGTCGAGGCACTCGAGCGAGGTGAAAACCTCCCCACGGCGGAGCTTCTTCGCCGTCCAGAGCGCGTGGTACCAGAAGTCGCTCGCGAGCTCCGTCAAGTCCTGTTGCGCAACGTCGGAGCGAGGACTCCGTGTCGCCGCGATCGTCCGCAGCCGCTCCCCGAGGTCGATGCGGTCGACGAGCACGCGATAGCCGCGCCTGATCAATTCGGCGGCGTTCTCGCTCGCCTCCAGCCGATCGAGCGCGGAGACCGGGATGAGCGGGAAGTCGACGTCCTCTCCGGTCTCGTACAGGACTCGCCGCTCACGCTGCTCCCCCATCGCCGTCGACTCGAGGAATGTGAGCACCGGCGCGCCGAACTCGGCCGTCCAGTTCGCATCGTCCGCGTACGTGGCCGGATCGTCCACGACGAGGATCAGGTCGAGGTCCGACCAGCGGTCGGCGGGTGTGTCGGGCCGTGCCTGTGAGCCGACCAGGACGAGCGCACGTACGTCGTCCCTCTCGTCCGCCCAGTCTTTGACTGCGGCCGCGATGAGGTCCATGCGCGTGTTCACGTTGAGGAGGAGCTTCTCGTCGACCTCGACGACGGTTGGGTTCACGCCCCGCAGCGAGAGCTCACCCGTGGAGATCCGCGCCTCGAGGTCGCCGAGCATCGACTTCGCGTACACGCCGGGCAGCGGGCCGGTCTGCGGGACCGCGCGAGCGTCGATCAGCTCCCCCAGGAGCCAAGGCGTGACGAGCGGGCAATCCACGGGCAGAACGACGCAGGTCTCGTGGGCCGCTGCCCGCAGGCCGGCGATGACACCGAAGACGGGCGCGCGCTCGCTCGCGCTGTCGTCGAGGACTGGAAACGGCAGCTCGAGCCGGTCGCCCCCCTTTCCGACGGCAAGGACCTCGTCGCACGTCTCGGCCAGAGCCCGCCACCCACGCTCTGCCAGCAGCTCGCCGCGGAACGATGCGAGAGCCTTCGGCGAACCGAAGCGCTCGGAAGCGCCTCCGACGAGCAAGACGCCGGTCGCGGCTAGACGATCCGCCACGGCTCGGAGTAGACGGTGACGTTGCCGTCCCGGACCCAGCCGCACAGCGTCAGGCCGCGATCGGCGGCCAGCTCGACCGCGAGCGAGGAAGGAGCTCCGACCGCGACGAGCACCGGGCAGCCGGCGACGGCGGCCTTCTGGACGAGCTCGAAGGAGAGGCGGCCGCTCACGCAGAGCACGTGCGTGGCGAGCGGCAGGAGACCTTCCAGGAAGGCCACGCCGACGACCTTGTCCATCGCGTTGTGCCGGCCGACGTCCTCGCGAATGCACAGGAGCTCGCCTGCGGAATCGAACAGGCCGGTCGCATGCAGCCCGCCCGTCGCCGCGAACGCGCGTTGCGCCCCCAGCAAGCGGTCCGGTAGCGACCCAACGACCTCCCGGGAGATCTCGAGTCGGCTCTCGACTCGCGGTGCGGTCACCTCGACGGCCTCGATCGCCCCCTTGCCGCAGACCCCACAGGACGACGACGTGTAGAAGTGGCGGCGCAGCCGCTCGGGATCGAAGGCGGTCGCCTCCACCTCGATCGTGTTGGCTGCGAGATCGTCGGGAACGCGAGCGGCGACGGGTCGAAGCCCCTCCGTCACGCAGAACCCGAGCGCGAGCTCCTCGTCCTGCCCCGGCGTGCGCATCGTCACCGCGACGGGCTCGTCTCCGATGCGAATCTCGAGCGGCTCCTCGACGGCGACGAGGTCCTGCTCCCGCGTGCCGGACGGAAGTCTTAGCGCATCGACGGTCTGCGTCGAATACGGCGGCGCCTGGCTCATCCGGGTCAGCGTACTCGCGGGGAGAGCCGCAGCCCTCCCCGCGTACGCTCGAGTCAGCTGGCGTTCGCGCAGACGGCGAACACCGTGAGCGACCAGTTCGCGCCCGTGATCGTCATCTCGCGTGCCGTTGCCCGATAGACGTTGTCGTTGTCGGGGAACGAGGTCTGGAGCGCGAGCTGCGTGAGTACCGGGTTCAGTCGGGCTCCCCCGCCGAGCAGCCTCTTCCCGGTAGGGCACGCCACGGTCTGCGTCTTGCTGTTGACGGTGTTGTTGTCCGAGGTGGACTCGACGCGCTCGACCCCGCTGAGCCCGGGCGGCCCCGCAGGCCCGGCGGGACCGGCTGGCCCGGCAGGCCCGCGTGGGCCGGCGGGAAGCTGACCGGCTGCGAAGTCGGCGCGCAGAAGCGAACGGTTCTTGACCTTCGCCGACGTCACGGCCGAGTTCTTGAGCTGCGCGGTGCCAACGCTGTTCTTGGGTACCTGCAGGACGGTTGCGTAGCCCGTCCCGCCGAGTGCGGCCAGCAACGCGATGCACGAGATCACGAGCGCGGGCGACGGCCGCCGGATCGGGATTCTCATCGGATACCTCCCGTTGTCGTCGGGATCGGAAGCCGCCGACCGTACCACCGGGTCTTGACGATTCGGTAAGGCCGGCGCATGGGCTTGTGCATGTATTGGCCTTTATGTATATATGTCTAATATATATCCACAAGGAGGCCACGATGAACGCACTCGAACTGCACGACCGCACGGGGTTCGAGACCGAGCTCGCCACGCACGGCGACTCGACACCGCTCGCAGTGGCTCTTATCGATATCGACCGGTTCCAGGAGCTCAACGACGAGCTCGGCTCCGAGGCCGGCGACATGGTTCTGCGCGCTCTCGAGCGAACGCTGACCCGAAGCCTTCCCTCGGATGCAATCGTCGCGCGCCTGGGCGGAGATGAATACGGCGTTGCCCTTCCGCGCGCCACGCCCGAGAGCGCGTTGATCCTCCTCGAGGAGGTTCGCACCCACTTCGCCTCCTCGGAGGCGACCGGCGCCGGACTTCCACGCCCCGTCAAGCTGTCGGTCGGCGTCGCCGCTCGGCCCCAGCATGCAACCTCCCCGCCCGACCTCATGCGCGCTGCAGACGAGGCGCTCTTCCGGGCCAAGCGGGAAGGCCGCGATCGCGTCGCCATCTACGTGGGCGATCGCATGACGCTCAAGTCCAATTACTACTCGAAGGCCGCGCTCGAACGCCTCGCGAAGCTCTCGGCTGCGACCGGTCGCACCGAGGCATCACTGCTCCGGGAGGCTCTCGACGAGCTGCTCGTCCGCTACGGCGACGAGCTCTGAGCGTCCGGCACTCGCTACTCGACGGTGACGGTTTTCGCGAGGTTTCTCGGCTGGTCGACGTTCAAGCCGCGAAGACGCGCGATCCGGTACGCGAGGAGCTGCAGCGGGAGGATCGCGAGGGGGACCTGCAGGAACGCGGGAGTCTTGGGCACGTAGATCACGTCGTCGGCGTGGTGCTGGATGTCCTCGTTACCGTCGGTCGCGATCGCGATGACGTGGGCGCCGCGCGCACGAACTTCCTGGATGTTCGAGACGATCTTGTCGTAGACGTGGATGTTCGTCGCGACGACGACGACAGGCGTGGCCTCGTCCAGCAGAGCGATGGGACCGTGCTTCATCTCCCCGGCCGAGTACGCCTCGGTCGGGATGTACGAGATCTCCTTGAGCTTGAGTGCGCCTTCGAGCGCAACGGGGAGCCCGATGTGCCGGCCGAGGTACAGGAAGAAGTGAGCGTCGTGGTAGCGCTGCGCGATCTCCTCGATCGGGTGGTCGCCGTCGAGGAACGTCTTGATCTTGCTCGGCAGCTTGTAAACGAAGTCGAGGATGAACTCGATCTCGCCGCGCGGAAGCGTCTCCCGGATCTGCGAGAGCTTGAGCGCGACGAGGTAGAGAAGCGAGACCTGCGCGGTGAAGGTCTTCGACGCCGCGACCCCCATCTCCAGGCCTGCGCGGGTGTACAAGACCGAGTCGACCTCCCGCGTTACCTGCGAACCCATCATGTTCGTGATCGCGACGGTGCGCGCGCCGCGCTCGCGCGCGAGCTTCAGGGCCGCGCTGGTGTCGCGGGTCTCGCCCGAC
>JBMDXR010000011.1:0-101750 GCA_048594925.1 Gaiellaceae bacterium | reverse complement strand
GAGGACCGAGTCGACCTCGCGGGTGACCTGCGACCCCATCATGTTCGTGATCGCGACCGTCCGGGCGCCGTGCTCGCGCGCGAGCTTCAGGGCCTCGATGGTGTCGCGGGTCTCGCCCGACTGCGTGATCCCGATCACGAGGTCGTGCTCGTTGATGACGGGGTTGCGGTAGATCCACTCGCTCGCGATGTCGAACTCGACCGGCACGCGCGCCCATTCCTCGATCACGTACCGGCCGACGACGCACGCGTGGTACGCCGTACCACATGCGAGGAGGACGATGCGCCGCAGATCCTTGACCTCCTCGTCGGTCATGCCCAGCCCCTCCAGGACGAGGGTGCCGTGGCGGACGCGATCGCCGATCGTCTCCGCGACTGCGTCGGGCTGCTCGTAGATCTCCTTGAGCATGAAGGTCTCGTAGCCTCCCTTCGCCGCACCCTCGTCGTCCCAGTCGAGCACGACCTGCGCGTGCTCGACCGGAGTGCCGTCGGCATGCCGGAACGACGCGCCCTCGGGCGTGATCACGACGATCTCGCCGTCCCCCGGGAACTGGACCAGCCGCGTCTCGCGGAGGAACGCGGCGGCGTTCGAGGCGAGGAACATCTCGTCGGCGCCGACGCCCACGACGAGCGGCACTTGGTGACGCGCTCCCACGAGCTCGCCGGGGTGGTCGTGGTGGATCACGACGAAGGCGAAGTGGCCCTCGAGCTCGTTGTACGCGAGGCGCACCGCCTCCGCGAGGTCGCCTTCGTAGTAGCGCTCGACGAGGTGGGTGACCGTCTCGGCGTCGGTCTCGGAGGTGAAGCTGTGGCCCTCGGCCGCGAGGCTCTCCTTCAGCTCCCGGTAGTTCTCGACGATGCCGTTGAGGACGATCGAGAGCGTCGAAGCTTCGCAGCCGGCGAGCGGGTGTGCGTTTTCCTCGGTGACTCCGCCGTGCGTGGCCCAGCGCGTGTGGCCCAGGCCGGTCGTCGCGGTCGATCCGTTCGATCCCGCGCGCGTCTTCAGGTTGCCGAGCGGTCCGACGGCGCGGACGTGGTCGAGCCCGTCACTCTCGAGGAGAGCGATCCCCGCCGAGTCGTACCCGCGGTACTCCAGGCGCTCGAGCCCCTGGAGGAGCAGCTCCTTGCACTCACGAGATCCGACGTATCCGATGATTCCGCACATGCGTTCGCCTCATTAAACGCGCAAGAGCCCGGCGGCGCCCTCCGTCGGGCTAGCCGAGCTCTCGTTCCACGAGCGCGGCGATGCTAACACACAACCTCGCTGCATCTTCCGCATTTTCCGACTCCGCGAGGACGCGCACGACGGGTTCCGTGCCGGATGGGCGCACGAGGACACGGCCGCTGCTGCCGAGCTCTCCGTTGAGGCGGTCGACCTCGTCGTGGACGGACTGCGGTACTCGGGGACTCGACACCTCGACGTTCCGCACGACCTGGGGATAGCGCGGCATCACCGCCGCCGCGTCGCTGAGCGCGCGCCCCCGAGCAGCGGAGCACAGAAGGAGCGCTGCTGCAAGGCCGTCCCCCGTGACGTGGTTGCCGAGCCAGATCAGGTGGCCCGATTGCTCGCCTCCGAGGAGCGCACCCTCGCGCCGGAGAGCCTCGAGGACGTAGCGGTCTCCGACCGGCGTGGTCACGACCTTGACCCCGCGTTCCGCCATCAGCCGATGGAACCCGAGGTTCGTCATCACCGTCACGGCCACGAGATCGACGCCGAGGTGGAGTGCAAGGACGGCCAGTATCTGGTCGCCGTCGACCGGCTCCCCGCGCTCGTCGACCGCGAGCATCCGATCGCCGTCACCGTCGAAGGCGACCCCGAGGTGGAGGGACTCAGCCGCGACCAGGTCCTGCAAGCTCGAGAGGTCGGTTGCCCCGCAGCCGACGTTGATCATTCCGCCATCGGGGGAAACCCCGATCGCGGAGACCTCCGCTCCCAGCTGCTCGAAGATCCGCGGCGCAAAGGCCGTCATGGCCCCGTTCGCGCAGTCAACTCCGATCCGCAGCCCCGTGAGGTCCGTTCCAAAGTGGTCGAGGACGTGATCCAGATAGCGCTCGCCGGCATCCGGCAGCTGCTCCATCGCCCCGCCTCCGGAAGCCGGAGCGTCGAGCAGCGCCTCGATCTCCTCCTCGTCGCCGTCGACGAGCTTGGCGCCGCCGCGGAAGAGCTTCACGCCGGTGTACTCAGGCGGGTTGTGCGAAGCGGAGACGACGGCGCCGAGCTCGTCGGCGAGCAGCGCAACCGCCGGAGTCGGCAGGACACCGCCGATCACGGCTGTGCCGCCTGCCGACGCGATGCCGCGAGCAACGGCTCGCTCGAGCTCCGGTCCGGAGCCGCGCGTGTCGCGGCCGACGAGGACACGCCCGCCTCCCGCCCAGAGCGTCGCGGCCCTGCCGATGCGCTCGACGAGGTCCGGGGTCAGATCATGCCCGACGACCCCGCGGACGCCGTCGGTTCCGAAGTACCTCCTAGTTGCCATGGCCCGGCACGGCAGCAGGCTAGAGCCTGGGGCGTACGCGGCGCGCTGCTCCGCGTCAGCGCTTCAGGACGAGCGTCCGGCTGAGCCCGGCAACGTAACCTGCTCCTGCCTGCCGGGCGGGCAAGAACGTCCGCACGCTCGAGCGCCCGCGCGGGAGCTTCACCTTGAACGTCGCAGCCGAGGCCGGCCCGAGCGTGACCTTCCTCAGGATGACCCATTGCCCGAAGGCGTTTCGGCGCTGGAAGGAGAGGGTCTTTCCTGCGAACGACCGCGTCCCGCGCGCTTTCGTGAAGAACGTGACGACTCGCCCGCGCGCAGCCTCGACGCGGAGCGACACCTGCGGACGCACCTTGACGGTGACCGGAGCGCTGGTCGCCGTGGTCGCCGCCGGCTTCCAGCGCGCCTCGTACACCGTCAGCAGCCTCGGCCTGACGAGGTAGCTCCAGCGTCCGTCGGTTCCGCTGATCGCGGCTCCTACCGCAGCCGGTGCCTGCTCGCCGAAGGGCTGCGCGAAGACCGTGACCGTCTCCCCTGCTCGCTTGCTCGAGATCGTGCCGGACAGAGTGACCGTCGCCCCGTAGACGACGACGCCGCGCGACGCGGTCGCGGTGACCGAGATCGGCGGGCCGGTGGCCCCCTGCACGGTCACGGTCCCCCTGTTCCTCTTCACCGCCTGGTCCTGGTAGGCGAACTTGCCCGCGGACTTGTACGTGAACGAGAACGTCTGGCCAGGAGCCAGGAGCGGCGAGGTGAATCCGGCCGACTTCGACTCGATCTGGTGACTCGTCGTGTCGGCGTTCGTCCAAACGACGGTGTCGCCCACCGCGATCGTCAGCGCGCTCGGAGAGAAGCCGCTCTTCGTGATCGAGACGCCGAACGTCGCCGCCCGTGCGGGCGCGAGCACAACGAGAGAAACGAGGAGAATTGGCAGGAAGATCCGCGATCGCATGGCTGCTCTCTATCCGTAGATGCACGGCAGCACGAAAACCTGCGCCCCGCATCGACTCGATCGTGACATTCGGCACGTGGACCGCGCCTCCTGCGACGCGTCAGCGCTTGCTGAACTGTGGAGCCTTGCGGGCCTTGTGCAGGCCGGCCTTCTTGCGCTCCACGATGCGGGCATCACGCGTGAGGTAGCCCTGCCGCTTGAGCGGGACGCGTATCTCCGGATCCGCCTCGACGAGAGCCCGGGCGATCCCGTGCCGGATCGCGCCCGCCTGCCCGGACGGCCCCCCGCCCTGCACGCGCACCCTGAGGTCGTAGGTCGACGCCGCCTCTGCGACCTCGAGCGGGGCGAGCACCATCTGCCGGTGAACCGCACGCGGGAAGTACTCGTCGAGCGTGCGGCCGTTGATCCAGGTCTTGCCGTCTCCCGGCCTCAGGATCACGCGGGCGACCGACGTCTTCCGCTTCCCCGTTCCCAGGTACTGCGCGATCTCGCTCACGAGAGCTCCATCGGCTTCGGATCCTGCGCCGCATGCGGGTGCTCCGGGCCTGCGTAGACCTTCAGCTTGGTGAGCTGGGCAGAGGCGAGCTTGTTCTTCGGGAGCATCCCTTTGACCGCCTTCCGGATGACCTCGGTCGGCCGCCGCTCGAGCTGCTCGCGCAGCGTTCGCTGTTTGAGCCCGCCCGGGTAGCCCGAGTGGCGGTAGTAGACCTTGGTGTCGAGCTTCGAGCCCGTCACGGCGATCTTCTCGGCGTTCACGACGACCACGAAGTCGCCGGTGTCGACGTGCGGCGTGTACGCCGGCTTGCCCTTGCCACGGAGAGTGTCGGCGATGCGCGTGGCAAGGCGCCCGAGCGTCTGCCCCTCGGCGTCGACGAGGAACCACTCGCGCTGAATCTCTCCGGGCTTGGCTGTGTACGTCTTCATCCGAAAGAGGGCGGACTCGCCGTCCGCCGGCGGCCGATTGTAGCAACGAACGCCTGGCCGTTCGGGTGCGTGAACCTCAGAAACACGTTGTCTTCGACTTTGTGCCAAATGGGCCATATACACCGCCTGCGGCTCGGGAGACGCAACCCCAGTGCTTACGCCGGAGGCGTTGCGAGAAGCGACGGACAGCGATGCGAGGCGCCCCTCATCTATCCGGCGGGCTCGGGGGCGACCGCGGGGGGACGGCGCGCGAGCGAGATGTAGAGAGCCGGGGCCACGACGGCCACCGTCGCGCCCGTGGCGATCGCGACGACGCCCCACTCCGAGTAGGCGAATCCTCCGAGCAGAGCAAGCGCCGCCGCCGTCAGGCCCGCGATGAGGTCGGTAAAGCCGACGAGACCTTGCCGCTCCACCGGCCGCGCATGCGTAACGAGCTCGGCCGAGGCGGCCACGTACGAGATGTTCCAGCCGAGCCCGAGCAGGAAGAGCGAGAGCGACATGCCGGCGATCTCGACGACCCAGGCGAGCATCAGCGTCGATACCGCCATCACCACCAGCCCGCCGATCAGCGCGCGATGGCGCCCGGCGCGGTCGACGAGCTGGCCGACGACGAGAACGAGTCCGAACATCCCGACGATGTGGAGGCTGATGACGGTGAAGACGTCGGCCTGCTCGTGGTCGTGTCCGACCACGACGTACCCGGTCAGATTCATCACGCTCGCCATCACTGCGAGGCTTGCGATCGCAGCGACCACGGCGGCGGGCACGCCCGGGCGACGCAGGATCTGGCTCAACGGCGCGGCGGGCGCCGGCTCCGCCGGCGTGCCGGGAGCCCGACCGGCTCGTTCGAGCTCGAGCGCGATCGTACGCGGGTCGGGGCGAATCGCGAGGGCGAAGATCAGCCCGACGACGCACATCGCGGCGGCGGCGAACCAGGGGACGACGAGGGTGTCGAGCTCGAGGTCCTTGCCGGCGAACAGCGGTCGGAACACCAGCGGCCCCAGCGCGGCCCCGAAGAGAGCGCCGAACAGCACGTACGAGATCGCGCGCGCTTTGCGCGACTCCGGGTACATGTCCGCGACAGCTGTTCGAGAAAGCAGCACGCTGCCGTTCATCCCGCCCACGCCCAGGAAGCCGAGGATCACGAGCAGAGCCGAGTCGACGACGCACCCGACCGCCGTCAGAACACAGCCGACCATGCCGACGACGAACCCGCCCGAGATCACGGGGACGCGGCCGTAGCGGTCCATCAGCCGACCCGCCGGCAGGGCTGCGAGAGCACCCGCCGTGAGGAAGATCGCGGGACCGAGCCCGAGGATCGACTCGATTCCCGTGACGAGGACGAGCGTGATCGTCGCCACCGCCGTTGCGAGCTGGAGGACGCCGGACAGCGTTACGAGGCCCAACGCGAGGAGAACGGTGTTCCGCCTTATCTGCGACTGGCTCGTCACGCGCCGGAGAATTCAAGCAGCCCGTCCCGGAACGCCCGCGCGCCGCCGCGAGACGGGTGACGCACGTAGCTGCCGCCGACTGCCTCGTGTGCGATCCGGCCGACCGCGATCACGCGGCGCCGGCGCGCAAGCTCGACGGCGAACCTCACGCCTTCCGCGACTTCCTCCCTCGTGGGGCGGCGATTGCAGGACGCAGTTCCGGGATGCGTCGGTACGGCGTTCCAGAGCAAGACGTCGCTTTCGATCCCGAGCTCGGCCAGCGTGCGGTGCACGATCGTCGCCGCGGCCTCGGCGGGACCGGTCCCGGTGAGCTGTCGCTCGGACGTGAAGGGGATGCCTGAGACCCGCGCACCGCGGTAGCCGGGCGCCTCGCCGACGAGGATCGTGGACGCCCCGGCGCGCGCATAGAGGTACGAGGCCAGGCGAGCCCGCAACAGCGCAGCCCGCGACCCCACGGCGTACTGGTTGAACGTCCTTCCAATCCGTGTCGCGGCGAGCTCCTCGACGAACGCATCGGGATCAGCGGCCGTATCCGGCTCGTGTGAGATCGTGCTGGCCGTGCCCGAAGCCGTACGCCGGCTCGAAGGTCGCGCGCGCTGGGCAGTGATCGCGCTCATCGCGGTCATCGTGACCGACATCCTCTCGATCGGCTCCGACCTGCTCGAGATCCGGCTGATGAACCAGCTCATCGACGGCGAGGACGTTTCCCTCGACAGCCTCGACTTCGACGACTACCGTCAGACAGGCGTCGGGCTCGTGGTCGTCGTTGCCTACGTGTTCTCGATCGTGCTCTTCATCCGCTGGTTCCATCGGGCCTACTCGAACCTGCCGGCACTCGGAACGAGTCTCCGGTTCAGGCCGGGGTGGGCGATCGGGGGCTGGTTCGTTCCGATCATGTGGTACTGGCGGCCGAAGCAGATCGCGAACGACATCTGGAGGGGCAGCAACCCATCCGAGAGGTCGCTTCAGTTCCCGAGTTCGGACGTGGTCGGGCTCATCGGCGTGTGGTGGGCCGCGTGGATCATCGACGGCATCGTGTTCTGGCGCTCGACCCTCGCCTACGCCAGCGCTCCGACCGCGGTGGATGCCGGCGTCTCGGCGCTGCTCGGAGACACGAGCGGCGCCGAGGACATCCGCAGGGCGGCGATCTACGACCTCTTCGCGAACGGCGTCGACATCGCAGCGGCGGTGCTGGCGATCCTCGTCGTGCGACGAATGACGGCTCGCCAGCGCGATCGACAGCGCATGCTCGCCGCGCAACCGGAGTCGCCGCCCGCTGCAGCGGACTCGGTGCCCGCGGTAGAGTGATCCGAGCGTAACGGGGAGCTCGGGGCAGCCGGGCTGAGAGGGCGGACGAACGCGCCGCCGACCCGCGGAACCTGATCTGGGTAATGCCAGCGGAGGAAGTCGTGTCGGATGAAGTCGTAGTCGTGGTAGCGGGCGGAGAGGCTCCAGCCTCCATCGCCGCGCCACCGGAGCCACCGGATGCGCGGGTGATCGCAGCTGACAGCGGGCTCGAGCATGCGCTCGCGCTCGGACTCGACGTGACCCTCGCCGTCGGGGACTTCGACTCCGCGTCACCCGAGGCCGTCGCCGCAGCCGCGGCAGCCGGGGTTCGGATCGAGCGGCATCCCGATGCGAAGGACGCGACCGACCTCGAGCTGTCCCTCGATGCGGCGGCGCGGATGAGCCCGGAGCGCATCGTCGTCCTGGCGTCAGGCGGTGGGCGACTCGACCACCTGCTCTCGGCCGTACTGCTCCTCGCATCCGAACGCTACGCACATCTCGAGCTCGACGCCTCCTTCGGGGAGGCGCGCATTCACGTCGTGCGCGGCGAGCGTGCGTTGCAAGGAGAGCCGGGCGAGATCGTCACCCTGCTCGCGGCGGGCGGTCCAGCCGAAGGTGTCCGTACGGAAGGGCTCGTCTATCCGTTGCTGGGGGAGACGCTGGAGCCGGGTTCGAGCCGGGGCGTCTCCAACGTCTTCGCCGAACCGACCGCGCGGGTCGCGGTCGAGCGCGGCGTTCTCCTCGCGATTCGTCCGGGAGGGGTCAAGTGACACAGTGTCACAAAGTCCTGTCGGCGCTCGCGCTCGGGCTCGTGTTCGTCGCCGTGGGCTGTGGCGGCTCGGACGAGAAGCCCACTCAGGTCGTGCTCGTCACACACGACTCGTTCGCGATCTCCGACGACGTGAAGACGGCGTTCGAGGCCGAAAGCGGGCTCACGCTCCGCATCCTCAAGGCGGGCGACGCGGGGGAGGTCGTCACGCGCGCGCTGCTCACCGCAGGGAATCCCGAGGGCGACGTGCTTTTCGGCATCGACAACAACCTGGTCGCGCGCGCGCTCGCCGGCGACGTCTTCGAGCCATACGAGTCGCCCGAGCTGTCGGAGGTCGACCCGGAGCTCGTGCTCGACGACGAGCACCGCGTGACGCCGATCGACCACGGAGAGGTGTGCCTGAACTACGACAAGGCGTGGTTCGCGAGCAGTGGGATCGATCCCCCGAAGGACCTCGTCGACGTGACACTCCCGCATTACCGCGACCTGCTCGTCGTGGAGAACCCCGCCACGTCGACTCCGGGCCTCGCATTCATGCTTGCCACCATCGCCGAGTTCGGCGACCGCTGGCAGGGATACTGGCGCCAGCTGCGCGCCAACGGCGTCCTCGTCGTCGACGGCTGGGAGGAGGCGTACACGGCGCGGTTCTCGGGCGCGGCCGGGAGCCGCGGAAAGCGACCGATCGTGGTCTCGTACGCGTCGAGCCCGCCCGCCGAGGTCATCTTCCGCGATCCCCGACCGGCGGAGGCTCCCACGGGAGTCATCGAGGCGAGCTGCTTCCGTCAGATCGAGCTCGCCGGCGTCCTACGCGGGGCGAAGAACGAAGACGGCGCGCGCGAGCTCGTCGACTTCATGCTCTCGAAGCGCTTTCAGGAGGACATCCCGCTGCAGATGTTCGTGTTCCCCGCACGTGTGGATGCGGCGCTTCCGCCGGAGTTCGTGAGGTTCGCGGTGGTGCCCGCCCGTCCGCTCGAGCTCACTCCCGAGGAAGTCGAGGAGAACCGCGAGCGCTGGGTGGACGAGTGGACGGACATCGTGGTTCGCTGAGCAGCCGTGCGTGGCGGGTCGTCGCGTACGGAGTCCCGCTCGGCTTCCTTGCGGTCTTCTTCCTGTTCCCGCTCGCCGCGATCGTCGAGCGGGGCCTGCGTGGCGAGGGCGACTCGGCACTCGACGTGCTCACCGACCCGACGACGGAAGAAGTCGTCTGGTTCACGGTCTGGCAGGCGCTCGCGTCGACGCTCCTCACCATCGCCGTTGCGTTTCCCGCCGCGTACGTCCTCGGGCGCTACCGCTTCCGGGGACGCAATGTCGTCGGCGCGGTCGTCCTCGTTCCCTTCGTGCTGCCGACCGTGGTCGTCGCGCTCGCGTTCCTTGCGATCCTGCCCGAGCCGCTCGAGCGAGGCTGGGCGCCGATCCTCATCGCGCACGCGTTCTTCAACGTGGCCGTGGTCGTGCGGGTGGTCGGGACGTTCTGGGCCAACCTCGACCCGCGGATGAGCGAGGCCGCGGCGACGCTTGGCGCCGGACCGTGGCGCCGCTTCCGGGAGGTCACCGCTCCCTTGCTTGCCCCTGCACTCGCGGCGGCCGCCGCGATCGTCTTCCTCTTCTCCTTCACGTCGTTCGGGATCGTCCTCATCCTCGGTGGGCCCCGATACGCGACGATCGAAGCGGAGATCTACAACCAAGCCGTCCGGCTGTTCGACCTGCGCGCCGCGGCCGTGCTTTCGCTGGTGCAGCTCGGATGCGTGGTCGCCGCCGTCGTCGTAGCGACGCGCCTCGAGACGAAGCTGGCCGGTACAGCGCCGCTCCGCTCGGAACGCGACACGCTGCGACGCCCGCGAACCGCGTGGGAGAAGACCGTCGTCGCGCTCAGCCTGGTGGGGCTGGCGCTGTTTCTCGGCCTTCCGCTCGCAGTGCTCGTCGAGCGCTCCCTCGCCGTCGGAGGCGGCTACGGGCTGGAGGCGTACGAGGCTCTCGGTCGCTCCACGAGCGTCCTCCTCACGGCCCCGTGGGAGGCCATCCTGAACTCGATCGTCTACGCCACGGCGGCGACCGTCATCGCGCTCGTCGTCGGTGGGCTCGCCTCTTTCGCGGTGGCCGGCAGGCGCGGGTCGCGGCTCCTCGACACTCTCGTCCTGCTTCCGCTCGGAGCGTCCGCCGTAATGCTCGGGCTCGGACTCCTCATTGCCTTCGACAGCCCACCGATCGACTTCCGTGCGGCTCCGTGGATCATCCCGGTCGTGCAGGCCCTCGTCGCAATCCCGTTCGTGGTCAGGATCGTGGTTCCGACGCTCCGCTCGATCGACCCGCGGCAGCGAGAAGCCGCAGCCCTCCTCGGGGCGTCTCCGAGTCGGGTCGTACGCGAGATCGATCTGCCGATCGTGTCCCGCGGGCTCGCCGTCGCCGCCGGTTTCGCGTTCGCGATCTCGCTGGGCGAGTTCGGCGCGACCGTCTTCCTCGCGAGGCCCGACCGACCGACGCTTCCCGTCGCGATCTTCCGCTTCCTCGGGCGGCCGGGCGAGCTCAACGTCGCGCAGGCCTATGCGCTCGCGGTCGTGCTCATGGCCGTGACGGTCGCATCGGTGCTCGTCGTGGAGCGGGTCCGCGCGCACCGCGGAGGATGGTTCTAGTCGGGTGCTGCGGGCCGAGGAGATCAGCGTTCGCTTCGACGGCTCGCCTGCGCTCGACCGCGCGACGCTCGAAGTCGACTCCGGCGAGGTCGTCACGGTCCTCGGCCCCAGCGGATCGGGCAAGACCACGCTGCTCCGCGTCATCGCGGGCCTGCAGCTCCCGGATTCGGGGCGTGTGCTTCTCGACGGCAAGGATCTCGCGGCGACGCCGCCCCATCGCCGCGGCCTCGGGCTCGTGTTCCAGGATCACGCTCTCTTCCCGCACCGTGACGTCTACGCGAACGTCTCGTTCGGCCTTCGCATGCGGGGTGACGGGCCCGCCGCCGTTGCGATCCGAACCACCGAGCTGCTCGAGCTCGTCGGTCTCGCCGGCATGGAGCGACGGTCGATCGGGACGCTCTCGGGCGGCGAGCAGCAGCGCGTCGCTCTGGCTCGAGCGCTCGCACCCGAGCCGCGCGTCCTACTCCTCGACGAACCGCTCGGATCGCTCGACCGGAGGCTCCGGGATCGTCTGCTCGAGGACCTGGGCCGGATCTTCGACGAGGTCGCTCTCACGGTCGTGTACGTCACGCACGACCAGACGGAGGCGTTCACGCTCGGCCACCGCGTCGCGGTCATGCGTGCCGGACGCGTCGTGCAGGTCGCGACGCCCGACGAGCTCTGGGCGCACCCCCTGGACGTGGACGTGGCTCGCTTCGTCGGCATCGCGAACGTCGACGAGAGCGAGGTCGTCCGCCCCGAGGCGGTGGACGTGCGCCCGGCATCAGGTGACGGCGACGGAATCGTCGAACGCGCAGCTCGAACCGGGCCGATCGTGCGCATCGTCGTCCGCCTCGACGACGGCCGCACGCTCGAGGCGATCAAGGCGTCAGTGGACCATCCGGGGCCGGGCGAACGCGTCGACGTGAAGGTGGACCCGGCGGGCATCGTCCGTCTCCGATGATCCGGCGCCGCGTTGTCGTCCACGGGTTCGTGCAGGGCGTGTTCTTCCGCGACACCGTTAGACGAGCCGCACTCGGGAGGGGCGTCGCCGGGTGGGCGCGCAACACGCGCGACGGAACCGTCGAGGCGGTCTTCGAGGGCGCGCCAGACGCTGTGGAGCACCTTGTGACACTGTGTCACAAGGGTCCGAGTGGTGCCCACGTCGATCGGGTCGACGTCTTCGACGAGCAGCCTGAGAGCTTGATCGGATTCTCCGTCCGCTGACGAATCGACCGTAAGGTCTGATCGTCAGCGCTCTACCAGTGCTCCCAGCGCACGCTCTCGCTGTCGGCGCGCGTGGGCTGCGTCCGGCGGCTCGTCACCGCGCTCCACCCCGGATCCGGGGCTGCGACGCCGATCGTCACGAGCGCGACGATCGCGACGTCCTCCGGAATGCCGAAGGCGGGGCGCAGACGGGAAGCCGCCGGGAGTGGAACACCGGACACGCCCGCGGCAAGTCCCTCGTCGATCGCGGCGAGCAGGAGCATCATCAGCGCGGCGCCGGCATCGACGTACCAGTACGGGACCGGCCACTCGATCTCCTCTCCGTCGCCCAGCTTGTCCGGCATCCGGTAGCGCTCGTGGTAGTCCTCCTCGCGCGTGCACACGAGAACGTGCACGGGTGCGGACTCGAGCCACGGCTCGAGCTCTTGCGGGCGAGTCCAGCCTTCGTCCCGAAGGCAGCGCGCGACCTCGGACCGACCCGCATCGTCGGTGATCACCAGCAGGCGCTGGCCCTGGCTGTACCCCGCGCTGGGTGCGCGACGAACGGTCGCGACGATGCGCTGGAGAGCCTCCTCGGATACGGGCTCGGGCGCGTAGTTGCGAACCATGCGCCTGCGTGGAAGCAGCTCTTTGAACTGCACCTCAGTCCTCGTCGAGATCGTCGAGCTGGTCGTCGAGCACCGCGGGGTCGTCGAAACCGTCCTCGAGGGTCGACTCGAGACTCTCGTCCCCCTCGTCCCAGTCGTTCTCGTCCAGCTCGTCGACGCCCCCTCCGTCTCCGAAGCCTTCGTCCTGCCAGAGATCCGCCATTGCCCCTCCTGGTGTGCGTGAACGCCAGCGAGCCTACCCCCCGCCTCCGCGCTGGGTCACTCCCACTCGATGGTGGCCGGCGGCTTGGAGGAGATGTCGTAGACGACGCGGTTCACGCCCGGGATCTCGTTGATGATCCGGCTGGAGATCGCCTCCAGCACGTCGTAGGGGATCCGCGCCCAGTCGGCGGTCATCGCGTCCTCGGAGGTGACGGCGCGGATGACGACCGGGTAGGCGTACGTGCGCTCGTCTCCCTGGACGCCGACGGAGCGGATCGCCGGGAGCACGGCGAAGCTCTGCCAGAGCACGCGATAGAGGTCGGCGCGCCGGATCTCCTCGAGCAGGATCGCGTCGGCGCGTCGCAGCACCGCGAGCCGTTCCTCCGTCACCTCGCCGATGATCCGGATCGCGAGTCCCGGCCCCGGGAACGGCTGGCGCCAGACCATCCGCTCCGGCATCCCGAGCTCCTCGCCGACCCGCCGCACCTCGTCCTTGAAGAGCAGGCGAAGCGGCTCGACGAGCTCCATCCGCATGTCAGCGGGCAACCCGCCGACGTTGTGGTGCGACTTGATGAGCGCGGCCACGCCGTCCTCGGAGCCCCCCGACTCGATCACGTCCGAATACAGCGTCCCCTGGACGAGGAAGCGGATGTCCCCAAGCTTCCGCGCCTCCTCCTCGAAGACGCGGATGAACTCCTCGCCGACGATCTTGCGCTTCTGCTCCGGGTCCGAGACACCGGCGAGCCTCGTGAGGAAGCGCTTCTGCGCCTGCACGTGGACGAGTGGAACGTGGAAGTGTCCGGCGAAGGTCTCGACGACCCGCTCGGCCTCGTTCTCGCGGAGTAGGCCGTGGTCGACGAAGACGCAGGTGAGCTGATCCCCGACCGCCTTGTGCACGAGGAGCGCGGCGACCGCGGAGTCGACGCCGCCCGAGAGTGCGCAGAGCACGCGCTCGGAGCCCACCGCCGCACGGATACGCCCGACCTGCTCTTCGATGACGGCCGCTGGCGTCCACGACGGCGGAGTTGCTGCGACTTCGTACAGGAAGTTCTTCAGGATCTCCTGCCCGTGCGGCGTGTGCACGACCTCCGGGTGGAACTGGACGCCGTAGAGACGACGCTCCCGATCTTCGAACGCCGCGATCGGCGTCGACGGCGAGCTCGCCGTGACCACGGCTCCCGCCGGAGGAGCGGTCACGGAGTCCCGATGGCTCATCCACACGGTCTGCTCGGGCGGCAGGTCGTGGAAGAGCTCGGACTCGCTCGCCGCGAGCTCCGCCTTGCCGAACTCGGAGGCGCCGGTCCGTTCGACGGCCCCCCCGAGATCCCGCGCCATGAGCTGCATGCCGTAGCAGATTCCGAGCGTCGGGATGCCGAGCGAGAAGATCTCCGTGTCGAGGTCCGGCGCACCGTCTGCGTACACGGAGGCAGGCCCGCCCGAGAGGATCAAGGCCGCAGGGTTGCGCGCGGCCACCTCCGAGGCGGTGAGCCGGTGCCCCACGAGCTCCGAGTACACGCGCGCCTCCCGCACGCGCCGCGCGATCAGCTGGCTGTACTGGCCGCCGAGGTCGACGACGAGCACCGGTCGCTCCTCCGGTGTGACCTCCGTCGTCGGGAGCGGGACGACCTTCGCCATCAGCGCCTGTAGTTCGGAGCGTCCTTCGTGATCGTCACGCCGTGCGGATGGCTCTCCTGGAGGCCGGCGGGCGTGATGCGGGTGAAGCGCGTGGTCGTCTTCATCTCCTCGATCGTCGCCGCACCGCAGTACCCCATCGACTGGCGCAGGCCTCCGATCACCTGGTGGACGATTGGCGCGAGCGGGCCCTTGTACGGAACGCGACCCTCGATTCCCTCGGGGACGAGCTTGTCCACGTCCTCGACGTCACCCTGGAAGTAGCGGTCCTTCGAGAAAGAGCGCGCCTTCATCGCCCCCAGCGAGCCCATCCCGCGGTACTCCTTGAAGCGCTCACCCTGCGCGACGATGACCTCTCCGGGCGCCTCGTCGGTCCCCGCGAGCATCGAGCCGAGCATGACGACGTCCGCACCGGCCGCGATCGCCTTCGCGATATCGCCGGAGTTCCGCACTCCGCCGTCCGCAATCACCGGAACGCCGTGGCCTGCCAGCGCCTGAACGGCGTCGTAGACGGCCGTGACCTGGGGCACGCCCACGCCTGCGACCACACGGGTCGTGCAGATGCTCCCTGGGCCCTGGCCGACCTTGACCGCGTCGGCGCCTGCGTCGGCGAGCGCGAGAGCGCCCTCGGCAGTCGAGATGTTGCCGGCGACGAGCTGCACGTCGTGTGCAGCACGGATGCGGCGAACGACGTCGAGCACGCCGTTCGAATGGCCGTGAGCGGTGTCCACCACGAGCACGTCGACTTCGGCGTCGACGAGAGCGGTCGCGCGCTCCATCGCGTCGGGGCCGACTCCGACTGCCGCGCCGAGCCGCAACCGCCCCTGGTCGTCCTTCGTTGCATCCGGGTACTTGATCCGCTTCGAGATGTCCTTGACGGTGATGAGCCCCTTCAGGCGACCGTCCGCGTCGACGACCGGAAGCTTCTCGATCTTGTTGCGGTGGAGGATGGCCTCGGCCTCCGCGAGCGTCGTCCCGACGGGAGCGGTCACGAGGTTCCGGCTGGTCATGAGCGCGGACACCAGCTGGGACGTGTCCGTCTCGAAGCGCAGGTCACGGTTCGTGAGAATGCCGACGAGGACGCCGTCGTCGTCCGTGATGGGGACACCCGAGATGCGGTAGCGCTCCATCAGCTCGAGCGCCTCGGCCACCGTGTTGGCAGGCGCGAGCGTGACGGGCTCGACGATCATCCCCGACTCCGAGCGCTTCACCTTGTCCACCTCGGCGACCTGATCCTCGATCGAGAGGTTCCGATGGACGATTCCGAGCCCTCCCGCGCGTGCGAGGGCAATGGCGAGCCGCGCCTCGGTCACGGTGTCCATGGCCGCCGAGATCAGCGGGATGTTCAGCGCGATCGACGGCGTCAGCTGGGTGACGGTCGAGACGTCGTTCGGCAGCACACGCGACTCGGCGGGCACGAGGAGCACGTCGTCGAACGTGAGCCCTTCCTTGCCGAACTTCCGCTCGAACGCGACGAGGCGCTCGATCTCCTCCTGCCGGAACTCGGTCTCCATGCGAGGACGTTACCAGCGACCCTCGACGGCGATCACGCGCGCGAGATGCCGAGCGCGTCCAGGCGCTCGCGCGCCCGAGCCGCTCCGGCGATATCGCCTTTCTCGTCGAGGAACCCGAGGCCGACGGCTGCCGCAAGTGACGCTTCGCTCGTCTGCCCGGCGCGGAACAGCGTCTCGGCGTGAAAGAGGGGGATCTCCGAGCGCACGAAGTAGAAGTCCGTCGTCTGCGCCCGCTCGACTGCGGCGCGAAGGCGCTCCTCGGCCTCCTCGTGACGACCGTCGTGCGAGAGAAGGCAGCCTTCGAGCGCGTCGGCGTAGACGACGTTGATGAGGTCTCCTTGTGGGCTGGCCTCGACGCCGGCCGCGCTGAGCTCTCGGACCTCTTCCAAGCGACCTTGCTCGTACAAGCATTCGGCGAGGTAGATGGCGACCGTGGAGAAGAACGCCTGGTTGCCGAGTGCCTGCAAATCGTCCACGCCGATCCGGAGGAGCTCCTCCATCGCCTCGAGGTCGCCGGCACGATGCTCAATCCACGCCCCGTGCATCGTCACCCCCGCGGCGCTGACCGCCATCCCCGCGGATTGATAGAAGTCGCGCCCGAGAAGGTACAGCTTGCGCGCCTCATCGAACTCCCCCGCCATCGCGAGCAGGCGGCCCAACGTGGTAGCCGCGCCTGCCTGGAGCGCCGCGGAGTCCCCGGCCTCCCGCTGGAGCGCACGCACCCGATCGATCGCCTTCGGCACCGGCGTCGGGCCGAACACGTAAGCCGACCGGATCAACCACACGAGGTCGTCGGTTCGCCGGTAGATGCCGGCGCGCCGGAAGTGCTCGAGACCCCGTTCGCACGCGGCCGCCGTCTCCGCGGCCTGGAGGCTGACCCACTTCTCGCCGGCCAGGCTCCACCAGTAGTACCCGAGCCCTTCGTCGTTCTCCTCCGCCGTCAGCACTCGGTATGCGTCCTCGAGCCTCGAGAGCCGTACCTCCGTCGGAATCGAGCCGGCGCCGTAGAAGTCGAATGAGTTCTCGATGACGGTGGCGATCGCTGCGATCACGGGATCTGTCGCCGTGCGAGCAGAAGCGAGCGCCGCCCGCGCCTCGTCGAGATCCTCGGACTCGACCAGCGCAATCGCCAGATCGGGTGTAAGGCCGAGGCGCTTGGGGTCGTCCTGCGCAAGGATGGTGCTCGCTCGCCGAAACAGAGACCGGCCCGCCTTGAAGTCGCCGCGGTCCATCGCTCCTCGACCCGCGGCAGCGAGATGATCCGAGACACGAGCGGCGAGGCCCGAAAGGGCAGGGTCCGCAGGGTCCAGGTCGGCGCGGTAGCGATGCGCCTGCTCGAGGTGGTAGCCGACGATCTCGTCTCGCTCGACGAGGTCGTGTGTCGAGAGCCAGTCGGCGAAGCGCTCGTGCAGCTCCGCGCGCGTCGCCTTCGGCAGCGACTCATACGCCGCGTCGCGGATGAGCAGGTGGCGGAAGCGGAAGCCCTCGTCCTCGGGAAACGCCGGCGACGTGGAGCGGATCAGCTCTTTCCGTACGAGCGACGTCAGGTGTGCTCCCACGTCTGCGCGGACGGCGTCGGGCGACAGCTCCGCGACTGAGCCCCGGTGGAACACCTCGCCTTCGACGGCGCCGCGTTCCATGACGACGCGTTCGTCGCCGCCGAGCGCGTCGATCCGCGCCTGCAGGAGCGCATGAATCGTCGGTGGAACGACGACCTCACCGTCTCCTCCGTGCTCTCGGACCATCGCGAGCATCTCCTCGAGGAAGAGCGGGTTTCCCGCGGATGCCGTGGTGATCCGCTCACGCAGCTCGGGTTCGAGCCGCGTGTCGCCGAGGCGGTCCATCAGCTCGGCGCATTCCTCCGCGCTCAAGGGCTCGAGCAGAAGCGACGTCGCGTTCAGCTTCCCGCCGCCCCAGTCGGCGCGCACGTCGAGCAGCTCGTTGCGGGCAATGCAGAGGAGGAAGATCGGTGCGTCGCGTGAGAGATCGGCTACGTGCTCGACGAGGTCGAGGAACACGGGCTCGGCCCACTGCAGGTCATCGATGACGACGACCTGTGGCCGTTGCGACGCGCGTGCCTCGAGCAGCCGCCGAAACGCGAGCTGCGTCTCGGGTGGAGACGTGCCGATGACGGAATCGGGTTGGACGCCGATGGCGATCAGGATCTCGGCGAGCGGCCAGTACGTGATGCCCTCCCCGTAGTGGAGGCAGCGACCGCGGAGGACGTCCGCGGAGTCGCCGACCCGCTCCAGGAAGTCGGCGACGAGACGCGACTTCCCGATGCCGGCCGGGCCGAGGAGCGTGAAGAGCCGGCACGTTCGATCCTCGACCGCGTCCTCGTAGTCGCGCCAGAGTCTCCGACGCTCGCGCTCGCGTCCGACAAGCGGCGTCTCGAGGTGGCGTGCGAGACCCTCCGCGTCGCTGAGAACCTCGAGGAGCCGATACGCCTCCACCGGCTCCGACTTCCCCTTGAGTACGAGCGGCTCGAGAGGCTCCACGCGGACCGCGTCGCGAACGAGCACGCGCGTCTCGGCGCCGATCAGGGTCTCGCCGGAGGCTGCCGCCTGCTCCAGTCGCGCGGCGACGTTGACGGCATCCCCGGTGACGAGTGTCTCCCCCTCGCCGCCCACGACGACCTCACCGGTGTTGACGCCGATCCGCGCCTCGAGGCCGTGGCCGGCGATGGCCGCGCGCATCTCCGAAGCGGCGCGAACGGCGCGCAGCGCGTCGTCCTCGTGGGCCGTAGGGATGCCGAACACGGCCATGACCGCGTCGCCGACGAACTTCTCCACGGCTCCGCCGTGCCGCTCGATGACCGAGCGGAGATCTTCGAAGTAGCGCCGCATCCGTGCACGGAGCGCTTCGGGGTCGGTGGACTCGCCGAGCGCGGTCGAGCCGACGAGGTCGCAGAAGAGGACGGTGACGACCTTGCGCTGCTCGCGCACGATGTCGCGCAGTCTAAGCTCGACACATACCCGCCGACCCCCGAGACGAGCGCTCCGTGACGACCGGCGGCGCGGACGAGTGGCGCAGCCGTCTTGCCTCCGCGTCGGAGGCGGTGTCCGTGGTCGAGCCCGGTTACCAGGTGTTCGTGGGGAGCGCATGCGCGACGCCGCGGGCTCTCGTCGAGGCCCTCGAGCGACGCGAACCCAGGCCGGAGGGCGTCACCTTCGTCCACTACCTCACCGACAGGGTCGGTGTCGGCGACCCGCCGACGACCAACTATCGCCACCGCGTGCTGTACGTGGGCCGCGACGTCCGTGAGCTCCAGGGGTCCGGCCTCGTCGAGTACCTGCCGACGCCGTTACCCGAGGTTCCTCGCCTCCTCCGCACGGGCCGGCTGCACGTCGACGTTGCGTTGATACAGGTGGCGACGCCGGACCCCGACGGGACGTGCAGCCTCGGGGTCTCCGTCGACATCACGAAGGCCGCGGCGCTGGCGGCACGCACCGTCGTCGCCGAGGTCAATCCGGCGATGCCGCGCACCCGAGGCGCGAGCCGTATCCCGGTCGATCGAGTCCATCGCTTCGTCGAAGTGGCGACACCGGTCGTCGAGTACGTCCACGCGCCGGCGGAGGGCGTCGAGGAGCAGATCGCCCGGTACGTCGCACGGCTCGTCGACGAGCACTCCACGCTTCAGATCGGCCTGGGGCGAGTTCCGAACCGAATGCTCGCGTACCTGCGGAACCGGCGTGACCTTGCCGTCCACTCGGACGTGATCACGGAGCCGGTGGTCGACCTCATCGAGGCCGGAGTCGTCTCGGGCCCGCTGGTGACCAGCATGGCGATGGGGACACGGCGACTGTACGACCTCCTCGACGACGACCCACGGTTCGACTTCCGTCCCATCGACGAGGTGTGCGATCTCTCGAGCATTGCGAGCATCTCGAAGCTCGTCTCGGTCACACAAGCGTTCTCCATCGACCTCACGGGCCAGGTGTGCACCGAGAGCCTCGACGGCGAACTGTACGGAGGCGTCTCCACCGGCTCGACGTTTCATCGAGCTGCGCTGGCCTCGCCTGGCGGAGTGCCGGTCATCTGTCTCGCGTCGCGCACACCCGGAGGCAGCCCGGCCATACGAGCCGAGTTGGCGCCGAACGAGCCGGTCGCCGTCCCTCGCGCCGACGTGCACTGGGTGATCACCGAGTACGGCACCGCGCACCTCCACGGACGGTCGCTCGCGGAGCGGGCCGTCTCCCTAGTCGAGATCGCCCACCCGGACGACCGCGAGGCGCTCCTCGCGGCGGCGGTCGAGCGTGGCCTGGTCGGCCGCTCGCAGCTGCTTCGCAGCCGCGATGCCTATCCGGTCTCGGAGGAGCGGGACATCCGTCTGCGCGACGGACGGGAGCTGCGCCTGCGGCCCACGAGGACGGCGGACAGCGGGGCGATGCAGGAGCTCTTCTTCAGGCTTACCGAGGACGACGTGCGGAGCAGGTTCTTCGTGAGGCTCACCTCTCTCACCGACGAGCTCGCGCAGCACCTCTGCAGCGTGAGCTACGACGACGAGATGGCGTTCGCAGCCGTCGTCGGCCCGCGGGAGCGCGAGCGCATCGTCGCCACGTGCTGCTACTACCTCGACCCGGCGACTGGGCTCGCGGACGTCGCCTATCTCGTGGACCCTGATTGGCAGGGCGCCGGCCTCGGAACCATCCTCCACGAGCGTCTGGTCGAGTACGCGCGAGCCCGCGGCGTCCGCGGCTTCACCGCCGACGTCCTCGTCCGAAACGCGGCAATGCTGAAGGTCTTCCAGCGCGGCGACCACGATCTCACCGCCGAGCTGGACGCGGGGACGTACGCGGTGACGATGATCTTCGGCTCGCCGCCCGAGCGCGACGCGCTCTAGGAGCGGACCGGGTGCAGCTCGGCGAGCTCGATGTCCGCGGCCAGCGTCGCCGCGAACGCCGGGTCGAAGCGCCCCGCGCCGACCTCGCGGACCGATGCAGCACCCGCTGCGACGGCTAGGCGGACCGTGTAGTCGGGCGAACGCTCCTCGGCGACTGAGGCGAGGAACTGGGCGAGCAGGACGTCGCCCGAACCGACGCCCGAGACCGGCTCGACGTGCGGCGCGAACGCACGGAACCTCTTCGTCTTGCGCCCGAAGCGGAGCAGTGCGAAGCAGCCGTTGTCGAGCGTGATGAGGACGTTCCGAGCGCCCATCTCGGCGATTGCGTCGAGCGCCATCAGGAAGTCTTCGTCGTCCTCGAGCTCCTGGCCCACGAGCTGCTCCGCCTCGCGTTGGTTCGGAGAGACGAGGAAGGGACCTGCTTCGACGCCGAGGTGTAATGGCTCGCCCTCGCTGTCAAGCACCACCCGCACGTCGCGTCGCGCGAGGTCTCGAACGGTGTCCGCGTAGAACCTGGTCGAGACCTTTCGCGGGAGCGAGCCGGAGAGGACCACGAAGTCGGCGCCCCGCGACAGGTAGTGCAGCTTCTCCGTGAGCATCTCGAGCTCGGTCGGCGTCACCTCCGGCCCCCACTCGTTGATCTCCGTGTGCGTGCCCGCGGTCGGGTCGACGACCGCAGTCGAGGTGCGCGACTCGGCCGCGATGCGTACGAAGTCGTTGAGGATCGCCTCCGAGGTCAGCTCCTCGATGATCCGGGTGCCGGTGCGCCCGCCGGCAAGACCCGTCGCGACGACCGGCGCCTCGAGGATCTTCAGCGCGCGGGCGACGTTGATGCCCTTGCCGCCGGCGAGCGTGAGCACGTCGCTCGAGCGGTGGCGAAAGCCGATCTGGAATACGGGCACGGTCAGCGTGCGGTCGAGCGCGGCATTCGTCGTCACCGTGACGATCACGTGAGCATCCCCAACAGGTTGCTCGCAGTCTCCGTCGCGTACCACCTCACCTTGGCGAAGAAACCTGCGTCCTCGACCGCTTCGGCCGCGACGAGATTCGAGGAGGCGACGAGGCGGTTCCCGTCGTAGATCTCCACGCGGCCCAGCTGCTCCCCTTCGGCGACCGGCAGCGCGAGCGCAAAGGGCGCGACGACGCGCTCGAGCAGCGGCCGTCCGACGCGCACGGTCTGCACGACCCGGCGCTGCGGGACGAGCTCGACGCCCGGCTGTCCGTATCCGGTCTCCGCCTCGGCGTAGATCCGGCCGCGGTCGATCACCTGGACGCGGCGGTACTGCGCGAGCCCGAACGAGAGCAGCTGCCGCAGCGCGTCGTTCCGCGCGCCACGCGTCTCGCTTCCGAGAACGGTTCCGTAGACGATGACCCCTGCCTTGCGCGCGGCCGCGGCCTGCGACCATCCCGCCTCGCGCGTATGCCCGGTCTTTCCGGCCACGAGCGGCCCCCAGCTCTGGAGGAGATCGTCCGTGGTCGGAAACGTTCTGCCGTCGACGAGTCTGAGGCTCGAGCGCTCCAGCGCGTCGCGGATGAAGGGGACGCCGAGCGCGTAGCGAACCAGCATCGTCGAATCACGAGCGCTCGAGACGTGCCCCGCCTCGTCGAGGCCGTGCGGGTTCTCGAACCGCGTGCCGGTCAGGCCGAGCGCCTCGGCCTTTTCGTTCATGAGGTTCACGAAGCGATCGACGGAGCCGTCGCCGACATGGAGGGCGAGCGCTTCGGCCGCGTCGTTCGCGCTCGGAACGAGCATCGCGCGGAGCAGCTCGCCGACCGTGAGCTCCTCTCCCGCGCGCAGGTAGACGGTCGACTCGCCGATGCCCGCCGCCCGCGGGCTCACGCGCACCACGTCGGTGAGCTGCGCGTGCTCGAGGACGACGACCGCGGTCATCAGCTTCGTGATGCTCGCGACCGCGCGCGCCTGACCGGCGCGGCTCTGCGCAAGAACGTCGCCGTCCTCACCGAGGAGGTACCACGATGCCGCCGCGATCTGCGGCGCGACAGGCTGCGAGTCGGTGCTCGAAGCCCGTCCCGGTGCTACCAGTGCGGCCGCGAGAGCGACGGCGGCGAACAGTGCCCTACGCATCCCCGGCGCGGACTGTACTGACTTGTGCAAGCGACCGGAATCCGCTGACGCGCAGATTCCGGTCGCGCGGAAACCCCTCAAGCGCGGACGCTTCGCGCCCGCGATGCGTGCCGCTACCCAGCCTCGCCCCCTCACCAGCCGGCTGCGGCCCACACCTGCGCGGCGAGCCGCTGAGCCTCGGCGGCCGCGGCGGCACGCCAGTCGGAGTCGCTTTCGCGGTAGGCGTAGATCACCGAGCGCGAGGCCGTGACGAGGGCGCTGGCCGCCCCGGCGGTGAACGCCCGCGCGACGTCTGCGGGCGTGGCGCCCTGGGCACCGACGCCCGGAAGGAGCATGGGCGAATGGGGCAGGAGCCGCCGCGCCTCCGAGACGGCGCGCGGATGTGTCGCGCCGACGACGGCGCCGATGCTCGACATCCCGCCCTCACCGAGCAGTGGCTCGCCCCACTCGCTCACGAGCTCGGCGACGTGATGCCAGAGCGGACGTCCATCGGACATGGCCAGATCCTGGACGTCCGCCGCACCGGCGTTGGACGTGCGGACGAGAAAGAAGACGCCGGAGCCGTGGCGCCGGGATGCAGCCAGGAATGGCTCGACCGAGTCCAGGCCGAGGTACGGGCTCGCCGTCATGGCGTCCGCGAGCGGCACGCCGTCGTCCCTTGGCTCGAGGAACGCCTCTGCGTAGGCCCTGGAGGTCGAGCCGATGTCGCCGCGCTTGGCGTCCACCAACACGAGCAGCCCTGCCGCGCGTGCGTAGTCGCACACCTCCTCCAGCGCACGGAAGCCATCGGCGCCGAGCGCCTCGAAGAACGCCGACTGAGGCTTCACCGCGACGACGTACGGACCGACGGCGTCGACGATCCCTTTGCAGAAACGCGCGACCGACGACGCTGCGGCCGCGCGGCCGAGCACGGCCTCGCCTCGGAGCTCCATCGGGAGCACATCCAGGCGCGGGTCGAGCCCGACGACGAGCTGGCTCTGCTTGCGAGCGACCGCCTCCGCGAGGCGGTCGGCGAAATTGACCGTCGCGACCTCCACACCGACAGGCTACGCCGCCTGGATCTCGGAGCGGCGCAGTCCGACGATCCGTACCTCGGGTGGAGGGCGCCGCAGCACGTCGGCGACGACGAGCAGGTCGGCGGCGTCCTCGGGAGCGAAGGAGACGTCGGCGCGCGCCGCCCCCGCCAGCCCGGCCTCGATCTCGAGTCGCCCTGAAATCCCCCGGGGCAGCGCTCTGGCCGTCACGCGCCCACCGGCGACGAAGAAGGCGCGCCAGAGTCCCGGTTCCCGCGCCGGGGCGAGGACGCAGAGCTCCTCGGTGCGAAGCCGATCCAGCATTGCGACGCGAGCGGCCACCTCCTCGAGCGCGGCGACACGGTCCCGTAGGCGAGCCGCATCCTCGAAACGAAGATCCCGCGCAAGCCGGCGAAGCTTCGCGCGCAGCGGCGGCAGTGCCGCGTCGAGATCGTCGCCTCTGAAGTCCCCCAGAGCGCGAGCGGCGAGCTGGGCGCGGCGCTTGCTCGGGACGGGTCCGAAACGACCCGGCTTCGTTACGACGGCCCAGCGATCATCTCTCGGTTTCAGATACGACTGGCGATCCGGAAGCCCGACGCGCGCGTTCGCCGGCGGGCGGAGCTCACGGATGAGCCGCAGCTCCTCGAGCGAGGCCTCGAGCTCGGAACCCAGCTCGCGCCACTCGACGTGCTCGAGCGCTCCGAGTGCAGCCTCGACGGCCGGTCGCTGGCGGTCTCCCGAGAAGTAGGAGCGGAGCCGCGCTCGCAGATCGCGAGCCTTCCCGACGTAGAGCACGGTGCCGTTGCAGTCGCGAAACAGGTAGACGCCCGGCGTCGTCGGAGCGCCGGCGATCAGGGAACGTCGCGCGTGGAGCCTGCGCGCACGCGGAGCGGCCAGTTCGATGACCTCGGCGAGCGTCCGCGCGCCGCGCTCCTGGGCGAGCCCGAGGAGCCCGATGAGGATCTCGGCCGTCGCGAGCGCGTCCGGCAGCGCGCGGTGGCAGGGGTTGCTCGAGGTGCCGAAGAAGTGCGCGAGCTGCGCGAGCGAGAACCGCTCGCTCCTGCGGTGCAGGAGGCGACGCGCGAGCCACACCGTGTCGACGACGGGAGCGGCGACGCGACGGCCGGTGAGCCGCTCGACGGCGCGGTCGAGAAAACCGACGTCGAAGCGCGCGTTGTGAGCGGCGAGCGGAGCGTCGCCGGCAAAGGCAAGGAAGCGCCGTATCGCGAGCTCGGGACGAGGGGCGCTGCGCAGGGTCGTATCGGAGAGCCCGGTCAGGCGCGCGATGGTCGGCGGGAGCACGACGCCCGGCCGGACGAGCGTCTCGAAGGTCTCGTCGATGTCGAGCGCCTGCACGCGCACGGCGCCGATCTCGCACATACGGTCGCGCGTCGCCGACAGCCCGGTCGTCTCGAGGTCGAAGACCACGAGCTCGGCGTCCTCGATCAGCGTGTCGCCGGTCCCTCCGGCCAGCCCGACGCGCGTCCCTCGCCACTCGATCCGGGAATCGCCTTCGACCACGTCTGCGAGGAGCGAGTGGGCCAGCGTGGCAGGCGCGCGCTCGAGGGCGAAGAGAACGCGTGCCGCTTCCTCCGGTGCGACGGCGCCCCGACGTGCCTGGATGAGCTCGACGAGGCGGTCGGCGGCGTCGAACGAGAGCTGCATCCGTTCCCACAGTATACGAACATATGTTCGGCCACAACCCCCGACGAAAGGCCGCCTCTCGGCGGCCCTTCGTAATCCTTCGTGCGGAGTCGCCCAGCCCAGGTCGGCTCAGCCGGCCTTGACCGAGGCCTTGAGCGCGCTTCCTGCCGTGAACTTCGGGACTGTCGTAGCGGCGATCTGCACCTTCTCGCCCGTCCGCGGGTTGACGCCCATGCGCGCGGCACGCGCCGACGTCGAGAACTTGCCGAAGCCGGTGAACGTGACGGAGTCACCCTTCTTCAGCGCGTCCGTGATCGCGTCCAGCACGGCGTCCACCGCAACGCCGGCCTCACGTTTGGAGATGCCGGCCCGATCGGCTACGGCGTCCACGAAATCCTGCTTGGTCACTTGTCTCCTCCTGACGTCGGATTCGGGTTCACGGAACCGAAGGAGCCTAACACCCCTTCGGATTTGGCTCAACCATGCCGCTTTCCGGGGGTTTTGCGCAGCTCGAGCAGCTCACTCGCGCGGAAGAGCGACCTGAGCCGCACCCCGAGACGAGCAAGGGCGTCCGAACCGCCCTCTTCCCGGTCGACGACACAGACGGCGTTCCGGACCACGAGGCCCTCCTCGCGGACTGCTGACACCGCCTCCGCGAGTGCGCCGCCGGACGTGACGACGTCCTCGAGTAGGCACACGAGCTCGCCCGGTTCGAAGGGGCCCTCGATCCGCTTTGCCGTGCCGTATTCCTTGGTTTCACCGCGGACGATGATGAACGGCACTCCGGACGCCATTGCTGCCGAAGCTGCCAACGCGACTGCCCCGAGAGCCGGGCCGGCAAGCCGAACGGCGTCCGGCTCGCACCCGCGAACGGCCTCCGAGAGAGCCTCGCCGAGGGCGCGCAGGATCTGGGGCTCGGTCTCGAAGCGGTACTTGTCCAGGTACCAGGAGGAGCGACGTCCGGACCGAAGGACGAAGTCGCCCTCGAGAAGCGCCCGCTCGACGAGAAGCGCGCCGAGCTCGTCGTGCGTCACGGCCGGATGGCAGAGCGCGCGATGGAGGCGAGCCGCTCGAAGCCGGGCGAGCCGGGCTCGAGTACGACCGCGGACCCATCGGCAAACGAGACGCCGGCGCGCTCCTCGGGCCCTGACGATCCGAGGAACGTGCGCCACGCCCACACCGCGAGGGCGACGAGCAGGGCGAGTCGGATCAACTTCCTCATTCGGCCGGCTCCTTCGGCTTCCGTGTGCGTCGCTTCTTCGGCGGGTCGGCCTCGATGGCTCGAGCGCACGTCCGGAGGTCGTAGACGACGAGCCCGGACGTCGGCCTCGGCCCCGTCGTCGCCCCCACCGTGCGATCTCCTTCGCGGACGACGAAGAATGCACCCTCGTCGAGCTCGACCTCCACACGGGTCACCTCACGGCCATCGGAGCCGAGATCGGAGGCGGCGGCGACCAGCTCCCGCGTGGACGCGGCCAGGGCGGCCGCCGTCGCGGGATCGTCGGGCGCGGATGCCAGTACGCCGCCCTCGGCGTCGATCACGACCGCGGCCGTGATCTGCGACGAGATCTCCATGAGCTCGCGAAGCGCTTGCGTGGCGTCCATGGCTGCCGACGCTAGCAACCTTCAGCGCGCGGCGAGCAGTTGCGCCAGGGCATGAGCCGCTTTCGCGCGGTGCGAGTGCGCAGCCTTCCAGTCGTTCCCGAGCTCTGCGACCGTCGCGGTCTGCCCGCTCGGCACGAAGATCGGGTCGTAGCCGAACCCCTCGCTCCCTCGGGCCGAATGCGCGATCTCGCCTTCGAGAGTCCCCGTCACCCGCAGCTCCCAGCCGGTTGGGTCGAGCACGACGAGCTCGCAGACGTACCTCGCCCGCCGGTCCTCCGCGAACCCGAGCTCCGCCAGGAGTCGCGCCACGCCGTCGACAGCCCATCGGGCCGACGCGACTCCCGGTCGCCCACCCAGCGCCGCCACCTCGATGCCCGAGTCCTCGCCTGCTACCCAGGCGTCGGCCGGGGCATGCAGGCGGCCGTGGCGGGCCTTGACCCGTGCATTGTCGACGAAGCTCGCGCCGTCCTCGACCGGGTCGTCAGGCGTGTGAAGCAGCTCGATCTCCCAGGCGGGGAGCGCCGCCCGCAACTCCCGCAGCTTGTTCTCGTTCCGTGACGCGAGGACGAGCCTCACGCGAGAGGCGCGGCAGCGGCCTCCGCCTGCGCGGCCGTCAGCTCGTCGATCCCACCCGCGGCGAGGTCGAGCAGCGAGTCGAGCAGCTCCCGAGAGAACGGATCTCGCTCGGCGGTCGCCTGCACCTCGACCAGGCGCCCGTCACCGGTCATGACGACGTTCATGTCCGTCTCGGCGCCCGAGTCCTCCTCGTAGTCGAGGTCGAGAACCGCCTCGCCCCCGACGATGCCGACCGAGACGGCGGCGATCGAGCCAGTGAGCGCCTTGGACAGCCCAAACCGGTCGAGCGCCCGGCGCGCGGCGATCCACGCCCCGGTGATCGAGGCGCAGCGGGTTCCGCCGTCCGCCTGGAGGACGTCGCAGTCGAGCCAAAGGGTCCGCTCGCCGAGTGCCTCGAAGTCGCAGACGGAGCGCAGCGCGCGCCCGATCAGCCGCTGGATCTCCACCGTGCGGCCGTCGGGGCGGCCGCGTGAGACCGCTCGCTGCGTTCGCTCCCCCGTCGAGGCCGGGAGCATCGCGTACTCGGCCGTCATCCACCCCCGACCGCTCTTGTACAGCCAGCGCGGGACGCCCTCTTCGACCGTGGCCGTGCACAGCACGATCGTCTTCCCCTGCCGGTACAGCACGGAGCCGTGCGGCTGCTCGAGGTAGTCCGGCTCGATGGCGAGCGGGCGAAGCTGGTCCGGCCGCCGTCCGTCCGGTCTCATGCGACTGGGTCGTCGCTCGCAAAGGAGGCGAGCGCGAGCTGCGCCGGACCGTACGAAAGGTACGGACAAGCGCCGAGCGCCTCGCATCCTGCCGCGAGCGGCGTCAGCCTCCGGCGGAGCCCGGCTCCGCCGGGCGGGAGCCGGAGGCGTCCAGTCGCATGAGGGCTCATGCGACGGCCTGGAGCGCGGCCACCTCGACGTGCTCGGCGCCGTCGATGGGCAGCTGGAGGAAACGGCGGCCGAGATTGCCGAAGAGGGCCGGGTCGCCGGTGGTGAGGAAGCGGTAGGCGCCTTCGCGGCCCGCGGCGTTCTCGATGTCCTTGCGCTCGAGCGTCTCGGCGACTTCCTTCGCGGTCTCCTCCGCGGAGAAGACGAGGGTGACGCCACGGCCGAACACGCGCTGCAGGATCGGGCGGATCAGCGGGTAGTGCGTGCAGCCGAGAATGACGGTGTCCACCTCCGCGTCCTTGAGCGGAGCCGCGTACTCGCGCACGGCAGCCGTGATCTCCTCGCCGAAGACGTCGTCGCCCTCGATCAGCGGAACGAGCCGCGGGCAGGCGACCGCGACGAATTCGACCCCGGCGTCGAGGGCATGGACGAGCTCCTCGTAGCGACCGCTCGCCACCGTCGCCTCTGTTGCGAGAAGCCCGATCCGCCGATTCCTCGTCGCGAGGACGGCGGCGTGTGCCTCGGGTGCGAGCACTCCGATCACCGGGACGGAGAGCTGGCGTTGGAGGTCGGGGAGCGCCGCGGCGGTCGCGGAGTTGCAGGCCGCGACGATGAGCTTCACTCCCTGGTGCTCGAGGTAGCCCGCGATCTCGGACGCGTAGCGACGGATCTCGTCGAGCGGGCGCGGCCCGTAGGGCAGGCGTGCACCGTCTCCGAGGTACACGAAGTCCTCGTGGGGGAGCGTGACGAGGCACTCGTGCAGGACGGTGAGACCGCCCATCCCCGAGTCGAAGACGCCGATCGGGCGCGTGTCCATCCGCGGGATTCTAGGAGCCACCTCGGTCCGCGGTACCCTTGCGACCCGGTGAAGGTCTCGCTCACTGCGCTAGCGACGGCTCTCGTCCTCCTCGCCGGCGATGCCACCGGTGCGGCCGCGGTCGCGAAGCAGGACGTCTCGATCCCGACGGACGACGGCATCTCGATCGCGGCGACGCTCTACCTGCCGGACGGCGCGGCGCCTGCCGAAGGATGGCCGGCGATCGTGTTCCTGCACGGGCTCTCCGGGGACCGCCAGTCCCTGAATGCCCTCGTGGAGGCGTACGGCCTCGCCGGGCAGAGCTACGCCCTCCTCACGTTCGATGCACGAGGGCACGGACAGTCGGGCGGCCTCGTCGGGATCGACGGCCCACGCGAGGTCGCGGACACGCGCGCCGTGCGCGACTGGCTCGCTGCCCGGGCAGACGTCTCGGACACGAAGATCGGCGCGTGGGGAGCCTCCTACGGTGGAGGCGCGATCTTCAACTCGCTCGTCGCCGGCGTGCCGTGGGCCGCTGTCGTGACCGTCCAGACGTGGACGGACCTGTACTCCGCCCTCATGCCGCAGGGCCTCGTGAAGTCCGGGCTCGTCGCCGGGCTCGCGGGCTCCATCCCACCCGAGAAGCGCGATCCGTCCCTCGCCGCCCTCCAGGCGGCCGCGTTCGCCGGAAACATCGCAGCGGTCAAGCCATGGGCCGACGAGCGCTCGAGCCTGTCGAAGCTCGGCTCCGTGACGACCCCGGTGTTCATGGCCCAGGGTCGGCGAGACTTCCTGTTCGGGATCGACCAGGGCACGCGCGCGTTCCAGCGCCTGAAGGGCCCGAAGACGCTGTACGTCGGGCTGCACGGTCACGCGCCCTCGAGCTTCCCGGCGGCCGACACGAGCTTCCTGATGGCGAAGGTCCGCACCTGGTTCGACTGCCACCTGCGCGGAACGGGCTGCGACGCCAACCAGACCTCGGTGTACGTCGTGCCGGAGAACTTCGCCGGGCAGGTGGCACGGCGCGGGACACTGCCGCCCGTCTCGCCGACGTTCGTCTCGTTCCCGGGCGTGACGACTTTCGCCCGAGGTGGAAGAGCGGTGCGAACCTCGGCACCTCTGCGAAGGGCGATCGAGGCCTACGGAGCGCCGAGCGTGCAGACATCGATCGCGGCGAGCGGAGGCTGGTCGCGCCTCGTCGCGGTGCTCACAGCCCGCACGCCTGCCGGAAAGGAGATCGTCGTCAGCGCCGGAGGGGCCCCGACGAAGCCCGGCGCGCAGAAGGTGACGATCCAGCTGATCAACCAGGCCACCTTTCTCCCCAGAGGCTCTCGCCTGACGCTCACGCTCGCGTCGTCGTCGACGGCGCAGTCGGTCTCGAACCTGCTCTACCTCGATCTCCCGATGGCCGCGCGCGCGCGGGCGAGAGTCGGCACCGCGATCCTCAAGCTTCCCGGCCTCCGCACCCCGGTCACGAAGTGATCGTGCGCGCTGCGGCCATCGCGTTCGCCGTCCTGGCCCTCGCTGCGACTGCGGGTGCCGCTCCGACCGCAGACCCGGGAGTGACGTCGACGAGCATCCTCCTCGGGGGCACCGTTCCGCTCACGGGAGAGGCAGCCGCCTTCGGGACCGTGGCGCCGGGCGCGAGGGCGTACTTCGACTACGTCAACGCGGCGGGCGGCGTGAACGGTCGCAGGATCGAGTACCGCTACTACGACGACGCGTACAACCCGGCGCAGACCGTTCAGCTCACGCGCCGCCTCGTCGAGCAGGACAAGGTGTTCGCGGTCTTCGGAAGCGTGGGCACGGCCAACAACCTCGCGATTCGCGACTACCTGAACGCCCAGAAGGTGCCGCAGCTCTTCGCGGGGGACGGCTCGCAGTCGATCGGCCGAAGCTTCGCCCGCTACCCGTGGACGATGGGCTTTCTCATGAGCTACCGCGGCGAGGGCGACGTCTACGGCAAGAGGATCGTGAAGTCGCGACCGAAGGCGCGCATCGCGGTGCTGTACGAGAACACGGAGCTCGGCCTCGACATGCTCACCGGCTTGACGCGGGCGATAGCAGGGAAGGGGCCCCGCATCGTCGCCAGGCAGTCGTACGAGTTCACGGGAGGCGACATCTCCGGACAGCTCGGGCTCCTGAAGGCATCGGGGGCGGACACGCTCATGCTCTTCGCAACGCCCAAGTTCTTCATCAACGCCGTCGTGGCGACGCACAAGCTCGGCTGGAAGCCGCAGCTCTACATCGCTTCCGTGTCGATCGAGCCGACGATCATGGGAATCGCTCGCTACAACGCGCCGGAGCTGACGAAGGGCGCCGTCTCCATCGCGTTCGTGAAGAACCCAAACGACCCGATCTGGGCAAAGGACAAGGCCGTCGCTCTGTACCGCGTGATCATGCGCACGCACAACCCGAGCGGCAAGCCGACCGACGTCTACAACTGGTACGGGATGACCGTCGCGTGGACGATGGCCGAGACGCTGCGCAAGGCCGGGAAGAATGTCACGCGGGCGGGCCTCCTGAACGCCGCTCAGAGCCTGGACACGTCGGCGAACCCGTTCCTGCTCCCGGGGATCCGCCTGAAGACCTCACGAACGGACTACCGCCCGATGGAGCAGGTGTACCTGTATCGCTACGACAACAAGCAGTGGGTGAAGGCCAGCGGCATCCTCCTCGCGAGGGGCTGACCCGGCGGCCGGCATCCGCTGTGACACACTCGCCACACAACACAGGAGGGCAGATGAAAGGAAGGATCTTGAGCGGCGTCGGTCTCATAGCGCTCACGGCGGTCACGGCAGTCCCGGCTGCGATCGCCGCATACACCTCCACGAAACTTGAGGTAACCCAGACGGGTGCAACGGTCGTCGCCAAGATCACCGCGGATCCATCGGACGACCCAACCGCGGCCGCACGCGTCTTCGTTCCCGCGGGGACGCGGCTGACGACGAATCAGGCTCCGGGCGCGCGTCTCGGGACTGCGACAGCGACAGCGAGGGCGCTCGCGCTCGCCAATGCGGACGTGCCGTTGCGAGGTCCAATCACCGTGGCGACGCCGGGCCAGGTGTCCGCGACGTCCCAAGCTGCTTGCCTCCAAGGCGCGACCCCCCTCGCCACATGGGTCATGTCGCTCGATGCAGCCGGCCAGACGGCGCTATTTCCGCTGTTTCTCGTTGCCACAACAGGCGCCGCTGCAGCGCTCGGGCCTGCCTACGTTCAAATTTGCCTGCCACCGCCCGACATTCCCGAGAGCCAGGGTGGCGCTCCATTCGGCCTGAAGCTGTACAGCGCGACGCTCTCCGTCGCTGGCGTCTTCAGTCCCGTCCCACGCGGTGCGTGGATCTCTTTCTGGACGCCGTACACGCCGGCTACCGGAATTCCGAACGCCGCCGGGACGATCGCGTCGCCGGCCGCGATCGCGCCAGGTGCCGTCAGCCTCACGGCCAAGGGCACCGGCGCAGCGGGAGCGACGCTCGCAGGAGCTGTGACGCAGAACGGGCAAGCAAGGGCCGGTGCGACCGTCACGATCTTCGGGGGCGCCAAGGCCACCGGACTGAGGCGACTCGGGCGCGCGAAGGTCGCGGCGAACGGAAGGTTCACGTTCAAGGCGCGGGTCGGGACGTTCTTCCGGGCGAACGCGGTCGCGGCGTCCGACACCTCGGCCGCGATCTGCGCCCAGCTGTCGGCTGCGATCGCCCCTGTCCCCTGCGTGAACCCGACCGTCAGCGGGTTCACGGCGCAGAGCAAGGTCGTCAGGAAGAGGTAGGCGAGGCCGCCGGAGGGAGCCGAGCGGACGCGCGGCTCCCTACGCTTCCCGCATGCCCGCGACGATCCGCATCGGGACCTGCAGCTTCGCGGACGAGGGCCTGCTGAAGGCCTGGTACCCACGCGGGGTCTCGACGCCGAAGGCAAGGCTCGCCTACTACGCCGAGCGCTTCGACACCGTCGAGGTCGACTCGCCGTACTACCACCTGCCCGACCCGGCGGTGACCCGGAACTGGGCCGAGCGCACGCCTCCCGAGTTCACGTTCCACGTCAAAGCCCATGCGTCGATGACGTGGCACGACGGCGAGCCGACGGACGAGTCCTTTGCCGAGTTTCGCGCGGCGCTCGAGCCCCTGGAGCTCTCCGGAAAGCTGCGCGGAGTCCTCCTCCAGTACCACCCTCGATTCACGAAATCGTCGGGGGCGCTCGCGGAGCTCGAGCGGGTGCCGGCCCGCATCGCACCGCTGGTGCCGCTCGTGGAGTTTCGTCACCGCTCGTGGATGGAGCCCGACGAGCGCGCCGAGACGCTCGCATTCCTCGAGCGCACCGGGCTCGCCTACGTGTCTCTCGACACGCCGATGACACGCGCGTCGAACGTCGTGGCCCGGCATGCCGCTGCGACACATCGCGTCGCGTACGTCCGCTTCCACGGGCGCAACGAGAAGACATGGAACATCAAGGCCGAGAAGTCGTCGGAGCGCTTCAACTGGATGTACTCCGCCGAAGAGCTCGAGGAGTGGGTCGAGAAGCTCGGCCGGCTTGCGGACGAGGCCGAGGAGGTCTACGCGATGTTCAACAACAACCGCGACGACTTTGCCCCTCGCAGCGCCGTCATTCTGCGCCGATTGCTCGACGAGGCAGGGGTGCCGGCTACTGGAGGAGTGGAACCGCCACCCGTCTCTCCAACCCTCTTCTGACGGCGTTCGGCCGCGCCGGAACCGCCGCGCTCAGCGGCCGTCCCCGATCGGCCGGCGTTCCTATGAGCGGCCGCCCGCGAACGAAGACCCGAGCGGAGAGACGCTCGTGCTCGATGCACATGAGCCCCAGGGTCAACGTCTCGCAACCTGGCGCCGTGCACCGGGTGACCATCGGCATAACCGTTCGATACCCGTCGCACGCACTTCGTAACCATGGCATCGCGACACGCGGGGAATGGTGCTGGCCATAGTGTTCGAGTGGCCAGGAACGAGAGCGATCGATTCCCGAGCTCGACAGCAGGGCTGCAGAGCGCATCGCCCACTGCGTTGGTCGAGCTCGCGGACGGCGATGTGTTCGACCTCGAGGTCATCCCCGTCGCGAAGACGATCAACGGGGTGCGCGTCCGGATGCTCGCTTACAACGGCTCCATCCCTGGCCCCACCCTCAAGGTCTCGGAGGGGTCGACTCTGACTGTTCGTGCGACGAACCACGGGGATCTGGAAGCCACCGTCCATTGGCACGGCCTCCGATTGGAGAACCGATACGACGGAACCCACGAGACACAAGCACCCATTCCGATCGGCGACACGTTCACCTACGAGCTGACGTTTCCCGATCCCGGCGTCTACTGGTACCACCCGCACATCCGCGAGGACTACGCGCAGGAAATGGGCCTGTACGGGAACGTTCTCGTCGTTCCCTCGGAGCCCGACTGCTGGCCACCGGTCGATCGCGAGTTCCTACTCACGCTCGACGACGTCCTCCTCGAGGACGGCAAGATCGCAGCGTTCAGTCCGAGGGAGACGACGCATGTGGCGATGGGTCGCTTCGGGAACGTCATGCTCGTCTCCGGCGAGCCCGCGCTCGCGCTGACCGTGCGGCGTGGAGAGGTCGCCCGCTTCTTCCTGACGAACACCGCGAACACTCGAGTCTTCAATGTCGAGATCCCAGGCGCTCGGATGAAGCTCGTGGGCGCCGACAGCGGGCACTACGAGCGGGAGGAGTTCGTCGACGCGGTTCTGATCGCCCCTTCCGAGCGCGCCGTCGTGGACGCATCGTTCGACGAGACGGGTTTCGTCACGCTCGTCCATCGGACGCCCGACCGCGCGTACCCGCTTGCGACGATCGCGGTGGACGCGGCGGTTGCCGATTCCTCCTCCGCGGCCGCTTTCGACAGTCTCCGGACGAACGAGGACATGACTCGTGAGCGTGAGCGAGTTGCCGGCTACCTCAGCGCGGATCCCGACAAGACGCTCGCCTTCGTCGCGGAGATTGACATGGGGATTCCCGAAGGGCCGGTCGTCTATGCCTGCCCGATGCATCCGGAGGTGGTGAGTGAGGAGCCGGGCTCGTGCCCGAAGTGCGGGATGAAGCTGCTCCCAACCTCAGCGCCAGCAGAAGCCATGTACGTCTGCCCCATGCACCCAGAAGTCAGACGTGAGGCTCCCGACCGTTGTCCCGAGTGCGGCATGAAGCTCGTTCCCGCTCAGCTCGTCTCGGCGGGGGGTCACGAGCACGGGCACGTCCATCACCAGGTTGGCAGCCACGCACACGACTCGCCCCAAGGAATCGAGTGGGAAGACGACATGGTCGACGTGAACCGCGTCACGACACCCGCGAATACGCGCTGGAAGCTGATCGACCGCTCGACCGGCGCAGAGAACACGGCGATCGACTGGCAGTTCCGCGTCGGCGATCAGGTGAAGATCCGGCTCGTCAACGAGATGGACTCCGACCATCCGATGCCGCATCCGTTCCACATCCACGGTGCGGGTCGCTTCCTGATCCTCGCTCGCGACGGCGTCCCTGAACCGAACCTTGTCTGGAAGGACACCGTTCTCGTTCGGACCGGCGAGACCGTCGACATCCTCCTCGACGTCACGAACCCCGGCGCGTGGATGGCGCACTGCCACATCGCCGAGCACCACGAGGGGGGAATGATGTTCAGCTTCCGCGTCGACGATCGCGCGTAGCCAGGCTCGCGGACGACGGGAACCGATCTCTAGAGTCGTCGGCATGCGCGTTCTCTCGGCCACGCATGGCCCAACGGTCCCGGGCGGCGTGTTCGACGAGGCCGTCGAGGTGGGCGGCCACACCCTCGAGCGCTGGTCGGTCCCTGACGGCGGCTCGCCGGATCCAGCTGCGTCGTACGACGCCGTGATGGCTTTCGGCGGCTCCATGCATCCTGATCAGGACGACCGCTTCGCGTGGCTCGAGCGCGAGGAGGAGTTCCTCCGCGAGGTGCTCGCCGCCGAGGTCCCCGTCCTCGGCGTGTGCCTCGGTGCGCAGATGCTCGCCCGGGCGGCAGGCGCCGCCGTCGGCCCGGCGCGCGCGCCCGAGATCGGCTGGCTCGACGTCTCGCTGACCGAGGCGGGCGCCGCCGACCCTGTGCTCGGTATGTTCCCACCCACCGCGACGGTCTTCCAGTGGCACCACTACACCTTCGAGATCGCGCCCGGCGCAGTCGAGCTCGCGCGCAGCGAGATCTGCTCGCAGGCCTTCCGTCTCGCCCAGCCCGCCTGGGGGATCCAGTTCCATGCGGAGGTGACCCTCCCGATGGTCTCGGCCTGGACCGAGGAGGATCCCGACGAGCTTCCGATGCCGCCGGACGAGCTGCAGGCGGACTCGGAGCGGCTGATTGCTGAGTCGAACGAGCAGGGTCGCGCGCTGGCGGAGGCGTTTCTGCGCGAGGCGCGCTAGGCCCCAGGGCCTCTGTTACGACCTCCACTGCTCGACGAACTCGAGCAGCACCGCATTGAACCGCTCGGGCTCGTCGAGGGCGACGAAGTGTCCTGCGCCCTCGAATACCTCCAGTTTCCCGTCGAGCGCGTTGTCCGCGAGCGCATGCGCCTCGTCCACGGTGACCAGGTCGTCGCGGTCCCCGACGCAGACGAGGAGCGGACCGCCGAACGAAGCAGCGACCCCGGTGAGATCGAGCCGGTCTCGCATCGCCTCCTGCGCGACCGCGAGATGCTCGTGCAGGACGTCAGGCTCAGCCAGCTCGGGCTTCCAACCGGCCCGGAGCTCGATGATCAGCTCTTGCCGGTGGCGCCGCCGCTCGAACGAGTCGGCGTCGGCCCGCGAGCCCACGAGCACCATGCCGACGACGCGCTCGGGCGCGCGCCGCGCCAGCGCGAGCGCGCAGTAGCCGCCCATCGACGCGCCGACGGCGACGAGCGGCCCCTCGACTTCACGCAGGAGCTGCGCCGCCCAATCGTCGATGGACGCTCCACGCCCGTAGAGGTGCGGTGCCCACGGGTCGAAGCCGGCATCGCGGAGCGCCGTCACCTGACGGACCCATACTCGCTCGGAGACCGGCCACCCGTGTAGGAGCAGGACCTTCACGCGCGCTCGATCCGCACGGAACCCTCGGGCTCAGTGGCGTCGGCCCAGCCCGTCTCGGACCCCTCGACGCGCAGGACGGCGGCCACCTGTGCGAGAAGCTCGCGCGCCGGCGGGAGATCGGCAGGGGACGGTGCCGTGTGCGCGACGCGTCGCACAGCTTCCGGATCGGCTCCGGTCAGCCGGGCGACCACGGTCGGATTCGCGGCGAGCCCCACGACGTCCCCCGGGGGCAGTGGCCCGTAGAACTCGGGAACCGAGAGGTACTCGTCCAGGATCCGTCCGCGCTCGAAGAGGATCATCCGCACGAGCTCCTCGCGCTCGACGCCGAGCAACAAGGTCACGGCTCCCATCCTGTCGGAAAGCTCGCGCGCGAGCCGGCGGAGCATCTCCGGGTTGCGATCGCAAACGTCGTCGTAGACGGCGATCCCGCCGCCGCGCGGCGGCGTGACGAGCGACCCACGCGAGGCCCCCGGCAGTCGTGGGACGAACTGGCGTACTGCCTGCTCGACGGCGCTCAGATTGTCGGACTGGATGTGGATCGACCCGAACGACCCCGCCTCCTGGCTGCCGAGCTTCTCCTCGAGCCGGGCGACAGACGCGGTCATGATCACCACCTCGTCCTTCATCCCCCACCGCGCGTACAGCGACCGGGCGACACGGTTCGAGGCCATCACGTCGAGATCGATCGTCTCGACGCCGAGCGAGCGGAAGGCCGCGAGGACCTCGCGCATGAGCTCGGTTGCGATGCCGCTCCGGCGGGCTTCGCGCGCGACGTAGAGGTCCGTCAGCGTCCCGAACCCCGGTGCGCGACGTCGCGCCAGCGCGAACCCGACCGGGGCTCCGTCGTCGTCCTCGGCGACGAGTGCGATCTCGGAGTCGATGATCTCCGCCACCTCGCGGAGCTCCTTGTCCACGTCTGCCGGGCCCTCGTGCGTCGGTGGCGGGATCTCGTGGTCGAAGAGCCGCCAGAGGTCGGCGATCGCATCGAAGTCCTCGGCTGCCGCACGCCGCACCTTCATGGCGCCTAACCCGCCATCCTCGCGCCCGCGAGCAGGAACTGCGCGGACAGGTTCTGGAACGGAGCGAAGCGCTCACCCATTCGGCGGACCTCCTCGATCGAGAGCGGGCGACCGGCAGCGTAAAAGGTCGACACCGCCCTACGCAGCCCGAGGTCGCCTGCAGGCCACGCGTGCGGCCGGGCGAGATGGCGTGCGAGGTACCAGTCCGCGGTCCACCGGCCGAGCCCCCGAACGGAGGTGACGATCGCGATCACCTCATCGTCGTCGAGACCCGCGAGGCCGTGGAGATCGACATCGGAGTGTGCAAGCTCGAGCAGGTATTCAGCCTTCGCGCGGGAGAAGCCGAGCGGGGTGAAGTGCCTCGGGCGGAGCTGCGAGGTCCTCTCCCTCGTCGGGAACTCCCAGGCCAGGTCGTGCCGTACGCCGTATGTCCGGACGAAGTTTCCCCGGATCGCCGCAGCCGCGCGCAGTGAGATCTGCTGCGTCGTGATGGCGACGACGAGCGCCTCGAAGGGCTGCGGGTTCAGTGTCGGCCGAAAGCCGGGGAGCGCCTTGACGATCGGTGCGAGCGTCGGCTCGTCGGCGGCCCACGCACGGAACGCGTCGAGGTCGAAGGGGAGGCCGAGCAGCCGGCCGATCCCGGGCGCTGCCTCGTCGCTCCCCGGCTCGATCGCGACACCGCCGTCCGCAGCGGTCAAGCGCACCTCGCGGCCGTCCACGACGCGATGCAGCCCGCCCTCGTGCAGGACCGTCGCCCCGTCCGAGCCGAAGTCGCGAAACCTGCGAGTCGAGAGCTCGAAGTCGTACGGGGTGGGAATCCGCAGCAGCACGGCCGCGCACGTTACTCGGCGACGATCCCCGACCCACACAACGTCCGCTACGTCTTTCGGCCGCGACTCCGCCCGGGAGGCACGACCGCGCCGCCGGCGAGCGCCGCAGCGATCTCGTAGAAGTCCTCGAACCGCTCGAAGGGAGTGCCCTTCGCGGCGAGATACTCCGCGAGGCCGTCGCGTGCGAAGACCCGCGTCGCGGCTTCAGCGACACAGCGGTCGGAGTAGCCGTCGCCGACGTAGACGAAGTCGCCCATGGCCGCGACATCAGAGCGCTTGCACGGCTCGCCGCAGATCGCGCAACCCTCCTGTGGACGGAAGAGCACGCGCCAGCCCTCCGGACGCGGATCGAGCCGGTTGGCGCGGACCTCGAGTTCGATGCCTTCCCGCTCGAGCAGCGGCTCGATCAGCTCCTGGAAGCCGCTGGAGACGACCAGCGGTTCGTGCCGACGGGCAAACTCGCCGAACCCCGCACGTAGGCGAACGTTCTCCTGCATCCACTCGACGACGTCGGTCAGGGGGGTGCGGACCGACCGGAACTCGCCCGCGATGACCTCCTGCAGCGTCAGCTCGCGCCCGAGTCGCAACTCGTGCGCCTCGTAGATGTCCTCGTCCCCGAACTCGAGCAGCACGAGGTGGAGGCCGTCCACCTCGGTGACCGTCCCGTCCCAGTCCACGACCACAGGCAGCCCCACCAGACTGTCATACCATCCGAGACGCGACCCTCCCCGAGGAAACGGCGCGCCCGGCCCGCTCGAAGTGCGGGGCGGCAGCTCGCTGCCCTCTGCAGACGCCTCGACGACACCCACGAGCTCGACGGCGCACTCTCGGCGATGCGCCTGGTCGAGCGGCTCGCGCGCACCCGCCCTGAGGTCCGTATCGCGTGCTTTGTCTACCGGGACGCGTGCGGGCGAGACCTACTCGCCCGCGGGCTGCTGTGCGAGAACGCCGATCGTCTCGACGTCGAGCTCCACGCGGCTGCCCGCTGGAACGTCGAGCCGCCCCAGCGGAGGTCCGACGAGGACATCGCCGGGATGAAGGACCGTGCGCTCCGCTGCGAGCTCCCTCGCGGCCGTCCAGTCGAAGCCGACGAACGCGCCGGCGAGCTCGAGCCGCTCGCCCACGCGGACGAGCGCTCCCAGGCCGTCGGGTCGGAACCCGTCACGCGCGACGACGGTCGGGCCGAGGCCGAGCGCGAAGTCCCGGTCCTTCGGCGCCGGGAGGCCCTGCGCGCGCCAGTCGGCGAACGCGGTGAAGCCGCCGATCGCGCCGGACGCTCCGACGACGGCTGCCAAGCGAGGCAGAAGCGTCAATGTCGCGGTGGGCGCGACCACGTCGGCGTCGGGACCGACGATCGCGGCCGGGTTTGCGAAGGCGAACGCCGTCTGGTCGTCGAAGATCCGCACCGAGGGCGGATGCAGCACAGGCGCGAGGAATTGCACGTCGTCGAGCCGGTACTCCGTGTGCTCGCGCGCGGAGCCTCCGCCGGTGAAGAAGGACTGCAGCGTCTGGGCCGCGAGGTGAACGACCCGATCGCCATCGACGCGACCGACCCAACCGCGCTCCATCGGGTGCCCGACGGGATGGAACATGCACAGGCGGCTCATGGACGCCCACGTCCAAGAGGGTGGAGGGGTGCGGGGAACCGGAGGCCTCCCCACGTCTTCAAGAAGAAGGGGGCTCGCTGGGGAAACACGGTTTCCTCCGCGAACGCGAGTCGAAGACGAGCGGTCAAGGCTCGGTATGTACCACGACGTCCACGATCGCCGGATCGGCCCCGCGCACCCGTTCCTCGATCGCGCTCGCACGACCGTGGGCGTCGGTCAGTGAGCCCGCGCCTCCCAGGCCCAGGGTGAGGAAGACGACGATGCCTTCGTCCGTTCGCACGAACCGCAGCTCTCTGGCGTCGGCACCGGTCTCTTCGCGCACTGCCGCTTCGATCGCACCCCTGTCGACGTCGACCTCCTCTGCGGCTGCGGTCTCCGCGAGCGGCTCGAGGTGCGTTTGCACTCCGCGGACCTCGGGAACCTCGGCGCGGATCGCGGACTCGACCTGCTCGGCGATCTCGTGGGCCTGGTCGAGCGACAGGTCGCCCGGAAGCTTCAGGTGCAACGAGACCTCGGGGCTCCCGTGCACCTCGAGCACCGTCAGGTTGTGGATCTCCCGTACCTGCGGGATCGTGAGCGCCGCGGCGAGCGAGCGCTCGCGCACCTCTCCCTCGCCGCCGCGCGGTTCGACGTGCACGACAGCGTCGATTCCGGGCAGCGCCTCGCGAAGAGCGTCCTCAACTCGATCTGCAGCGGTGTGTCCCTGCCCGATGGCAGCCCCCGGCGGCACGCCGATGACGACGTCGGCGAAGTGCTCGCCTCCCGCTCGCCGAAGCCGAAGCCGGCGGAGCTCGACAGGAGGCTGAAGTCGCTCGATCGCTTCACGTGCGGTCCGTGTCTCGTCCTCCGGTGAGCGATCCATGAGGACGTCCACGTTCTGGCCGCCGAGACGCACTGCCGCAGCGACAACGAGGCCCGAGACGAAGAGCGCGGCGATCGAGTCGCCCGCCGGGAAGCCGAGCGCAGCGGCGACGAGGCCCGCGAGGACGGCCAGTGTCCCGGCGAAGTCGCTCCCGAAGTGGAGCGCGTTCGCAAGCAGCGCGTCGCTGGAATAGAGGCGGGCGCTCCGCAGGGACATGTAGGTCCGGGACGCGTCGATCGCGAGCACGAGCGCAATCGCGCCGAACGTCCACCAGGTCGGCTCGACCTCGACGTCGACGACACCGGCCAGCCGCAGGATCGCGAGCACCGCGATGACGACGCTGACCGCCACGAGAAACGCCGCCTCGGCGAGCGCTGCGAGGTTCTGCGCCTTGCCGTGCCCCCATGGATGCCCGCGATCGGCCGGACGGACGGCTACGGAGACCGCGAAGAACGTGAGCAGCGCCGCGGCGAGATCCGTCCCCGAGTGCGCGGCCTCGGCGAGCAGCCCGAGGCTGGAGCTGGAGAGGCCCGCCACGAGCTTGACCGCGACGAGGACACAGGCCGCGCCGACGGAGACGAGCGCAGTGCGCCTCTGTGGGCTCATGGGCGAAGGCTACGACCTGGGCGTCAGCGGACTGCCGCGTAGAGGGCCCAGCGGTCGGGAACGCCCTTCAGGTGGTGCTCGCCTCGCCCCGGGCTAATACGCATGGCGCCAGGCGGTGCTGGCCGTGCTCGAGGCGGACTACGAGCGAGCGGCACGCGTCTTCGGCCAGCTCGGCTACGGCGACGAGGGATACGCCCGGATCCGCGCTGGAGCCGACTACCTCACGAAAGGCAGCCCGGCAGAAGCGGACGTCCACCCTCCGCGAGGCGATCGTGTTCTTCCGTCCGCTCGGGCGACGCGGTTCGTGCGCCAGGCCGAGGAGCTGCTCGCCGGAGCCGGACTAGAGGTTCCCGCGTAGCGCCTGCTCGCGCTCGATCGCCTCGAAGAGCGACTTGAAGTTCCCGATCCCGAAGCCGCGGGAGCCGTGGCGCTCGATCACCTCGAAGAAGAGCGTCGGGCGGTCCTGGACGATCTTCGTGAAGAGCTGAAGCAGGTATCCCTCCTCGTCGCGATCGGCGAGGATTCCCATCGAGCGGAGGTCGTCCCAGTCCTCTTCGATCTCGCCGACGCGCTCGCGCACGATGTCGTAGTACGTATCCGGCGTCGAGATGAAGAGCACGCCGTGCTCGCGAAGCGCTGCGACCGTCCTGACGATGTCCTCCGACTGCATGGCAACGTGCTGCACGCCCGGCCCGCCGTGGAACTCGAGGTACTCCTCGATCTGGCTCTTGCGCTTCCCCTCGGCCGGCTCGTTGATCGGGAACTTGATCTTCCCCTCGCCGTCCGTCATCACCTTCGACATGAGTGCGGAGTACTCGGTCGAGATGTCCTCGTCCGTGAAGTGCGTGAGCTGCGTGAAGCCGAGAACGCGCTCGTAGAAGCCGACCCACTCGTCCATCCGGCCGAGCTCCACGTTGCCGACGACGTGGTCGATCGCGATGAGACCGACGCCCGGCGCCGGCCCGCCGTTCGGCGAGACCGAGGCGTATCCGGGGAGGTACGGCCCGGTGTACTCGGAGCGATTGACGAAGGTGTGGATGTTGTCGCCGTAGGTCGCGATCGCGGCGAGCTCGACGCGGCCGTGGTCGTCCTCGACCCAATGCGGTTCGTCGACGCCGCGCGCGCCGCGCTGCACGGCCTGCCGGTAGGCGTTCGTCGCGTCGGGGACGGCGAGCGCGACGTCGCGCACGCTGTCGCCCTTCGTCCCCGCCCACTTGCAGATGTCGCTGTCCGCGCGAAGCCCGCTCGTCAGCACGAAGCGGATGTCGCCCTGCTCGAGGACATACGAAGCCCGGTCGCGGACGCCGGTCTCGGGGCCCGCGTAGGCCGTACGGCCGAACCCGAACGCGTTCTCGTAGAAGTACGCCGCCTGCTTCGCGTTTCCGACCCAGACCTCGAGGTGGTCCCAGCCGTCGATCGGCATGAAGTCGTGTTCGCTCACTGGTCCGATTCTAGGTCGCGCGCGGCTCGGGCGAGGGTGACCCGGGGCGGTCCGATCCGGTGGGACGACGGCACTCAGGAGACCGTATCTATCGAAGGCACGGCCTGGAGTTTCCACTCGAGACATGTCACACTCGGCACGAGGTGGGGAAGAGACGGTCCCTCCCCGGCGTCTAGTGGACATGGCTCCCCAGTAGGGTGCCCTCACGAAGGAGGGTTTGGATGGACGAGACGAGCACAACGGCAATGCTCGTCGGCACGCGGGAGGCGTTCGCAACGCGCTCGGACGCGCTCACGGCGACGGTGCCCCGCGACGAGATCGAGGCGGCTTTGACCTCGGAGCCTCCGGACGAGCTGGTCCTCGACGTCCTGCGGACCGTCGAGGGCGCAGAGGCGCCCGAAAGGCGAACGGTGAACGTCGCCTGGAATCGGACGGACCTCGAGATGCTGCTCGAGGATGCGGACTCACAGGCGATAACGTTCTCTTTCGATCCGACAGAGCTGGAGAAGATCCTCTCCGAGCCGGAAGTCGAAGGCCACGGCCTTCGCGAGGCGGCAGCGGTCCTCAGCATCGCCGCCGCTGCGGCTGCCGCCGGCTCCTCGTCGGCTTCCGCCATGTACGGTGAACCGGGCGTGGCAGGCCCTACTGCTCAGCAGCAGATCGTCGTCAGCGGTCACGATGAGGCGACGATCGCCCAGCGTGGGATCGAGCCGGGCACGCTCGCCGCAACGCACGACGAGATGACACTCGCCGCCCGCGGCGTCGGGCCCGCGGCTCCCGCCGACGAGACCGTCGCGGACACGGGATCGCGGTTCGACCTGCCGTCGGTCGACCCGGCCATCGCTGCCGGGCTCGCCGGGGCTCTCGCGGCTTTCGGGCTGGCCATTGCGGGCGCTTCGTTCGCGTCTCGTCGACGCGAGCCGGGCGCCGTCTAGACGCACACCGAGGGGGCCGGTCGAACGGCCGACCCCCTCGCTGGCCTCGCTGTGGGCGGTTCTCGCTTCACGGTTAGGCTTCCTTCGAGATGGTCGAGCCGACTCGCGACGACATCGACGCCCTCGTCGGCCCCGCGACGCCGCATTTCGCCTACCAGCTACGAGCGCGCGTGGCCGAGCTCATCAAGAACCTCCCCACCGATCACCCCGTGCGCAAGTACGGGGAGGAGAAGATGGAGCTCCTCGACCGCCTCGGGCACGCGTCGTCGCTCGCCGAGACCGGCGAGCGCGAGCCTCTGAGCCGCATCGGCTGGGAGACCGTCCCGTCGTCGGCGCCGGCGTACGACCCCTTGCCGAAGCGCGACGAATGACCTGGCGCCCATGGCCGCACTCCGCTCACAGCAGGAGCGCGAGGTGAGGTTCGAGGCCGCGTCCGTCCTCGTGACGGGAGGCTCGCGCGGGATCGGGAAGGCGATCGCGCTTCGGTTCGCAAGCCTGGGAGCCAGCCGCGTCGCGATCGGCTACATGAGGGGCGACACGTCGGCCGAGGAGACTGCGACGGAACTTCGCGCGCTCGGCGCGGAGCCGATTCTCGTGCGCGGGCACGTGTCCTCGGCACGGATCGCGGAGGAGGTCGCCGCGCTCGGACCGCTCCGTGTGCTCGTGCACGCCGCCGCGACCGGCGTCGTCCGCCCGGCGCTCGAGACGGACGACAAGCACTGGGACTGGACGCTGTCGGCGAACGCTCGGGCGCTCCTCTCACTCACGCGCGCGGCAGCACCGACGATGCCGAGCGGCTCGTCGATCGTCGCGATCTCGAGCCTCGGCTCCGTACGCGTGCTCGACAACTACGCGCTCGTAGGCGCATCGAAGGCGGCACTCGAGGCGCTCGTCCGGTACCTGGCGGTGGAGCTCGCTCCACGTGGGATCCGCGTCAACGCCGTGTCCGCCGGTGTCGTCGAGACCGGGGCGCTCGAGCACTTCCCGAACAAGGAGGCGATGCTCGAGATGGGCGTACGCAACCCGGTCGGGCGGCTGGTGACGCCGGCGGACGTCGCCGACGTCGTCACATTCCTGTGCTCGCCCGGCGCAGACATGATCCGCGGCCAGACCATCGTCGTCGACGGCGGCTGGTCGCTTCTCGCGTCCTTGAGTGCTTCCGGCTCCCGCGCGGCGGAGCCGGGCTCCACCGGAGGTTGACGCCGCTCGCGGCAGAGTCCGTCGTACGCGAGAGCGGCAGCGAACGACTACTGGCGCATGAAGCCCTGACGGGCTGCCGAGACGAGCGCGACCGCCTCTGGGAAGAGCACTCGCATCGCGTCGCGCAGGGCAACGGCCTGCGCGTCCGGAGGCCCTTCGACATTCATCTGACCCAGCGCCGCGGCAGTCAGCTCGACGGCGGTCGACAGGGTCAGTGTGGCGAACTGCTCGCGCTGCGTCTCCTGCACCGACTCGGCCTGCCGCTCGGCGAACTCGCGCAGCGCCCCGAGGAGCTCCTCGGGGTCACCGCCGCCGAACGGGAAGAAACCGCCGCCGCCTTCCATGACCAGAGGTTACGCGAGTTCCACCAGGTAACCGGCCTCGACCTCGCGCTGTAGCTCCTGGACGGCCCCTTGCGCTGCCTTCAGCGCCGCGGCGAACGGGGAAGCGCCGCCGGGGTCGAGCTCCTGCTCGAGGCGACGTGTTGCGGCACCGATCTCGTCGAGTCGCGCCAGCGTCGCGAGCTGTGGCGGGTCGCCGATAACTGCGCGCAGGGCTAGCGCGGCCGCCTCGGCGTCCTCGATGCCGTCGGGAGACTCGTGGGCACGCAGCTCGGCGAGGCTGGCGATCAGCCCGTCGAGGTCGCCGCCCCCGGCCGTGTCGACGGCGACCTCGCACAACGCCGCGATCGAGACCGCGGCGCGGACCTCCGGGCGAGCGGTTACGGCCGAGCCGTCCTCGCGGACGGCGAGCCAGCTGCGTGTGCCATCGGTTCCGTCCACAGAGCAGAGATAGATGCGGCGACCCGGCTCGGCCTCCGTGGCGAGCACGCCGGACACGGTCGCGCCCGGCTCGGCGTGTGAACGCGCAAGGTCCGCGGCGCTCTCCAGCTCGTCGCTCAGCGCCATGTCGCCACAATAGGCGTCATGGCGACGGTGGATGCCAGGGAGCTCTTCGCTCCGCTCGGGCCGTCGTACGACCGGGTCGGCGCGGTGCTCTCGCTCGGCCAGGATCCGCGCTGGCGCCGCTTCCTGGTATCGCGGCTGCCTCGTGACGGCGGCCACGTCCTCGACGTCGCGACCGGGACGGGGCTGGTTGCCGCGGAGCTTCTCCGTCGCGGGTTCGAGGTGACGGGTGTCGACCAGAGCCCACAGATGCTCGTGGAGGCACAGCGCAGGTTCGCCGGCGACGTCGAGCTCGTGGAGGCATCCGCCGAGGCTCTCCCGTTCGCGAACGGCAGCTTCGACCACATCACGTTCACGTATCTCCTCCGCTACGTCGCGGACCCGGGTGCGACGCTGGTCGAGCTCACACGCGTGACGCGACCCGGCGGTGTCGTCGCGTCACTCGAGTTCGGGGTACCGGGAGGCGTTGTCCGCGGTGCGTGGGAGCTCTACGTTCGAGCCGGTCTCCCCCTCGCCGGGCGCCTGCTCCGGCAGGGCTGGAGCGAGGTCGGCGACTTCCTGGGAGGCTCGATCCGCGCGTACTGGGATGCCTGTCCGCTCGAGCGTCAGCTCGAGCTCTGGGCGGCGGCCGGGGTTCGCGACGTCGAGGTTCGACGCCTGAGCCTCGGTGGCGGTGTGGTGATGTGGGGTCGGCGCGAGTGAGCGTTCGGTCCGCCAGGCCCACGTGGTACGCGCTCGAGACAGGCGGATGGCGCGACTACGTGACGCTGCTGCACCTTCCCTACTCGGCGTGGCACCTCTCGTACGTCGTGATCGGCGGATGCCTGGCGCCGATCGTCGCCTGGGGTCGGCTCGGCGCGGCGCTGGCCGCGTTCGCTCTGGCGTTGGGCATCGGCGCGCACGCTCTCGACGAGCTTCACGGCCGACCGCTCGGTACGGGCATCCCTGGGCCGATCCTCGTCGCGCTCGCTGCGTTCTCGATCGGAGCTGCGTGTGCGATCGGCGTCGTGGGTGCAATCGTCTTCGAGCCCTGGCTCGTGACCCTCGTTCCGATAGGGGTGTTCCTCGTCCTGGCGTACAACCTCGAGCTCCTCGGAGGCCGCTTCCACTCGGATCTCTGGTTCGGGCTCGCGTGGGGCGGGTTCCCGGTGATCTGCGGCTACGCCGCTGTGGCAGGCGAGCTCGGTGCGGCAGCGCTGCTGGGCGCCACCTTCGCCGTCCTGCTCTCGCTCGCGCAGCGATCGCTCTCGAATCACGTTCGCTACGTCCGGCGGCGGGTCGAGACGGTCGACGGCGAGCTCGCGCTGCGGGACGGCTCACGTGAAGGGCTCGACCGGGACGCCCTTATCGCAGCCGAGGAGCGCGGGCTCCGGCTGCTGGCGGTCGCCTCGGTCGTACTGGCGGCCGCGCTGGTGGCACTCCGACTCTAGAGTCAGGACGTGACCACACTGGCCTGGATTCTCGTGTCGGCGCTCGCTGCGGCGGCCGTTGCGTGCCTCGCGCTGGTCGTGGCACTTCGACGTTCACGCTCGAGAGCGGTACAGACGGAGCAGCTGGTGGCGGACGCGCGCCGTGCAGTCCGCGCGACTGCGGAAGAAGAGTCGGCGGCTCAGACCGAGCAGCTTCGCGTTGCGATCGCGCGCGCGCAGGCCGACTCGCTCTCGGCATACGTCGCCGAGGAGCGCCGTCTCTCCGACCAGCGCCGGGGCGAGCTCGCGGTGCGCGAGCGTGAGCTGTCCGACAGAATGGCCGAGCTCGTCGCGGCGGTCGAGCAGCGCGTGGAGGAGCGGCTGCGTGCCTGGGAGTCCGATCTCGAGCGCGCCCAGAACGCGCTCCAGGGTGCGGTATCCACGCTCGAGCAGCGCATGCGCCAACGCATCGCCGAGGTCGAGGCCAAGATGACCGCCGAGACCGACGACCTGGACGCCGCGATCGACGAGTACCGCCTCGCGGCCGTTCGACTCCGGGAAGAGCTCGAGTCGAGCGCGCGCGACTCGCTGACCCGGGCTCTCGACGAGCTTCAGCTGCAGGCGGACGATCGCCGCCGCACCATCGACGAGTTGAACGAGCGCCTGCGGCAGCACGAGCACGCCGTCAACGCGCAGGTGGATCGCGCCGAGAGCGAGGCGCGCACGCGGATCGAGCTCGCGTTTGCGGAGCTCGAGCGGCGTCAGGTGGAGCACCTCGAGCGAGCGATGGCGCGCGAGATCGATGCACGGAGCGAGGCGGGAGCGCTCGAGTTCGAGAACAGGATGCGAGCCATCCGCGAGGAAGCGGCCGACCGCCTCCGGGAGGAGCTGGATCGGACCTCGGAGTCGTTCCTCCGACGGGCGGACGGCCTCATCGCCGCCGAACTGCAGCAGGCGGTGAACGCCGCCTCCAAGCGGCTGGACGAGCGAATCGTCGAGCTCACGCGACGGCAGGAGGCCACACACCCGCCGCTGGACGCCGAGAGAACTGGCTGATCGGCCGGGAGGAAACAGTGACGGATGGGCGAATCCGGCGCGCATGGCCGAGACGACCGAGACTCCGGTCTGGCACGAGAACGAGCCCGCGAAGGTCGAGAGCTGGCGGCTCCACATCCTTCTCGAGGCGGGCTACCCCGTTCATCTCGCCGAGCGCCTCGCGGCGAGCGAGGTCGATCTCCACGACGCGGTGCACCTCCTCAATCGCGGTTGCGATCCTGTGACCGCCACCGAGATCCTGCTCTAGCGCTCCGAAGTACGCTGGAGCGCGTGGCGAAGATCGAGCCGCTTCTCTACGGCGACCGCAAGGTCTTCACGGTCTCCGCCTTCAACCGCGGGATCGGGATGTACCTCGGCCGGCTTCCGGCAGTCTGGGTCGAGGGCGAGGTCACCGAGCTCAGGCGCAACGAGGCCTGGGCCAACGTCTTCCTCACGCTCAAGGACCCCAAGACCGGCGGGACGCTTGGCGTCACGATCGCGCGGAGGATCTACGATCGGCTCGAGCTCGCCCTCGAGGAAGGCGAGTCGGTGCACGTCGCGGGGCGCGCCGAGATCTACGAGCAGAAGGGGCAGCTCGGGCTTCGCGCCACCACGATCGAGCGAATCGGCCTGGGCGCCCACCTGGTCGCGCTCGAGCGCGTCAAGCGCGCGCTCGCGGCCGAAGGCCTCTTCTCGCCTGCCCGGAAGCGGACGCTTCCGCGCGTCCCGCGCGCCGTCGGGATCCTGACAGGAGCGGACGCGGCCGCCCGCGGAGACCTCGTGGCGACCATCGGCGCCCGTTTCCCCGCCACAAAGGTCGTGATCTGCGAGACACGCGTGCAGGGCAAGGGCGCCACCGGCGCGATCATTGCCGCACTCTCGTGCCTGACGGCACACCCCGAGGTCGACGTCGTCGTGCTGGCGCGCGGAGGAGGGAGCTTCGAGGACCTCCTTCCCTTCAGCGACGAGGCCGTGGTGCGAGCCGTCGCAGGAGCGCGTGTTCCCGTCGTCTCGGCGGTCGGTCACGAACAGGACACGCCGCTGTGCGACCTGGCCGCCGACGCGCGTGCGGCGACGCCGACCGCGGCGGGAGCGCTCGTGGTGCCGGATCTGACCGACCTCCAGGCCGGCCTGCACGCGACCCGGCGGAGGCTCGACCTGGCAATTCGTTCACGCGTCGAGCGGGACCGGGCGCGGTTGGAGCGTCAGGGCGAGCGGCTGCGCGTCGCTCCTCGCCTGCTGCTCGAGCGACGGCGCTCCGCGCTCGACCACACGGGGGCGCGACTCCAGGCGCTGTCGCCGCTCGCCACGCTCAACCGCGGCTACGCGATCGTCCGGTCACAAGCCGAAGCGCTCCGCGACGCCACCCGAGTCCAGCCGGGTGATGCGCTCGACATCCAGCTCGCCGCCGGCAGCCTCGGCGCGACGGTGGACGAGGTGCGCCCGTGAGCGACCCGGCTTCCTTCGAGGAGCTGCAGCGGGAGTTGGAGGAGATCGTCACGCGGCTCGAGCGCGGCGACGTTCCCGTCGACGACGCGATCGCCCTCTTCCGCCGCGGCGAGGAGCTCTACAGGGCGGCGGTCGACCGGCTCCAGGGCGCCGAGCTCCAGATCGAGGAGCTCCGTCCGCCTGAGCCCACGACGTGACAGGGAGCAGGCGCTTGGTGTATGAATCGCCTCATGGCCAAGCCGACACCAGCTCTGCTCAGGAACGTCCGCCTGTTCTCCGATCTGGACGAACGGGATCTCGAGAGCCTCGCCGACGAGTTCAACGAGCGGCGATTCTCCGCCGGAGACAAGGTCGCGCTCGAAGGCGAGGGTGGACTGATGTTCTTCGTCGTCGAGAGCGGGGAGCTCTCGGTCGAGGTCCACGGCGAGTCCGTGTCGACGATGGGACCGGGGTCGTACTTCGGCGAGATCGCGCTCATCGACCGCCGACCGCGAACGGCGACCGTCATGGCGACGAGTGACGTCGTCGCCTACGGGCTGCCGGTCTTCGTGTTCAGGCCGTTCGTCGAGTCGCGGCCGCAGGTCGCGTGGAAGCTGCTCGAGTCGATGGCCGACCGCCTCGCCGTCGCCGAGTCTCGCTAGGCGACCAGGCGCCGCCCGAGTCGCTCCAGGTCCTCGAGTGCGCTCGCAGGATCACCTGAGAGCGCAACGGTCTCCGCGCCCGCTACGTCCTCGAGGACGACGCCGCCGAACACCACACACCGGACTCCGACGAGAGCACAGCGCGCCGCGACGGCGCCCGGGGCCTTCCCCTCGGCCGTCGTGCGGTCGACCTGGCCTTCGCCCGTGACCGCCAGGTCGTAGCGGCGAATCCGCGCGTCGAAGTCGAGCAGGTCGAGAACCGCAGGCGCGCCCGGGACGAGCTCGGCCCCGAGCGCCGCGAGCGCGGCTCCCAGTCCGCCGGCTGCGCCCGCGCCGGGAAGGCCCGCGTAGGGCTGCAGCTCGTCCATCTCGGCCAGCCGTCGCTCGAGCGTCGCGACACCCTCGGGACTTGCACCTTTCTGCGGTCCATACAACCGCGCCGCATCCGCGAGCGTCGTCCGCACGTCGCAGAGGACGGTCGTCGGCACCGGCAGCTCGCGAAGTACCTCCCGCATCCCGGCCCCTCCGTCCACGGTCGCACTTCCGCCGAGCCCGACCAGGAGCTCCTCCGGCGACTCTCGGAGCGCGGCGAGCACGAGCTCGCCGAAGCCTCGGCTCGACGTGACGAGCGGATCGCGCTCGTGCGCCTCGAGGAGAGGGAGCCCGATCGCGGCCGCAACCTCGAGCACGGCGCGGCGGTCGGGCAGGAGCAGCCAGCGCGCCCGAACCGGACGTCCCAGCGGATCCGAGACCACCGCCTCGTGCCACCCCCCGCCGAGCGCGCCGTGCAGGGCCTCGGCGGTTCCTTCCCCTCCGTCCGCGATCGGTAGCTCGTCGGCGTCGCCCCCGGCGCTGCGCACCCCCTTCGCCAGGGCCGAAGCCGCAGAACGAGCGGTGCTGACGCCTTTGAGGCTAGCGGGACACAGCAGCGCCCTCACGGGCCGCCTCGGACTCGTGCTCGAGCTCCTCGACCATCTCGCGGACCTCCTCGAGCACGTCCTCGGAAGACTGCTCGTCGTCCTCCATGCGCCTGAGCATCGCGAAGGAGATTCCTTCGCGCGCGATGGCGATGAGGCCGAGCCCGATCCCACATGCCATCTCGATCGCCTGGAGCGCCAGCCCATATGCGAAGCCGGTGGCGTAGGGCACGCCGTAGTTGCGGAGCGGGAGCGCGACCGCAGCCTGGACGAGGCCGACGTTGCCGGGCCAGAGCGGAACGATCGTCGCGACGTTCATCAGGACGAGAACGAGCCCGGCCGCGGGAAGCGGCGCGTCGATGCCGAACGCCTGCATGGCGGCGTACACCGCGATCAGCTGCATGAGCCAGCCGAGGCACTGCAGGAGCACCGCGGCCGCGAGTGGGAGGGGCGCCTTGAGCACGGAGAGCCCCTGCCGGCCCATGCTCAAGAGCTCGCGGATCGAGCCCATGCCCTCGCTGACCACCGGCCGTTGATGCCTCTTCGCACCGAGCCAGGCCACGGTGAAGAGCGCGAAGCCGACGAACGCGGCGATGCCGAACGACACGACCGCCCAGTGCGGCACCTCGGCGGTCAGGAGCACCCAGACGACGAGGATCGACGCCGGCACGAGGTCGAAGAGGCGGTGCGCGAAGACCGTTCCCACCAGCGCGGCGCTGGTCCCCGGCGGCGCGTCAGGGAGGTGACGGCGCAACGTCGCCACGCGCGCCAGCTCTCCGAGGCGGCCGGGGACGATCGCATTCGCGAGCAGTCCGACGCCGAACGACGAGAGGACGTGGATCAGCCGTGGCTGATGCTCCGGCGGCAGAGCCTGGCCGACGGTGAGGTTCCACGAGAGCGCCCGGAACAGCGTCGAGACGACGTTGAGGAGAAACGCTAGGACGATCCAGCTCCAGATCACGAACCGGAAGGCCTCGAGGACGCTTCCCCAGTCGGGCCCGCGCCACCAGATCACGACGAATGCGAGCACGAGCGCGACGAGCGCGACGAGCACTTGCACCCAGCCGGAGCGCCAAGCGCGCAGAACGGGGCTCATCATGCGGCGTGCGCCTCTTCCAGCGGCAGGCCTGTGACCTCCGCGTAGATCTGCTCCAGGCGACGGGCGATGGTCGGCCACGAGTAGCGCTCGATCGCGAGTGTGCGCGCCGCCTCCCCCATCGCGACCCGGGTTTGCTCGTCGGCGACGAGGTCGCACACGGCGTCGGCGAGCGCATCCGGGTCGCTCGGCCTCACTCCGACGGCCGCCTCGTCCGCGAGTACCTCGCGGTAGCCCGGGATGTCCGACGCGACGACGGGTAGCGCGCAGGCATACGCCCGCGTGAGCACCATTCCGAAGCTCTCCTGACCGATGGACGGCGCCACGAGCGCCTTGGAGCGCAGGAGCGTGTCGGTGAGCTCGTCCTGACTGAGGAAGCCCACGACGTCGATGCCGTCGTCGGGGACGCGAAGCCGGCTCAGGAGCAGGCGCACCGCGAGCGGGTCGGCTCCCGCGACCGTGAGGCGAAGCCCGGAGCGGCGGTGGAGCTCGGGCCACGCGCGAAGCAGCACCTGGAGGCCCTTGCGCGGCTCCTGGCGTCCGGCGAAGACGATCCGGTGCTCGCGGTCGCCCGCCGGCGCCGACCCGGGAACGAGGACGCCGTTCGGGATGACCTCGTACTCGCCGGGCAGCCAGCCGGCCTGGGAGGCGCTGGCGCGCTCGGACACCGCGATACGGTGATCGATCCGGTCGATGAGGAACCCCCACAGCGGACTGCCGAACCTCATCCAGCCGAGATCGCCGGACGCATGGAACGTCGCCACCAGCGGGCAACGCGCGCGGATGAGAGCGGTCAGGCAGATTGTCGGCGTCATCGGCTCGTGCAGGTGGAGCACGTCGAAGCGCTCGCGCTCGAGGGCGCGGACGATCCGGAAGTACGACCGCGGCGAGAGCACGATGTTCGGAAGGGACCCGTTTGCGGGAACGATCACCGAGCGCCCGACCGGGATCACCTCCGCGGGCGGCGCGCCGTGACGGCCGACGCGGGGGTGCAACACCCTCGTGAACTGGCCGGGCGGGTCGTTCCCCATGACGAGGCGCACGTCGTGACCGAGCTCCTCGAGCGCTGCCGCCTGCAGCTCCGCGTGCTCGACGACTGCACCCCAGAACGACCACGAGAACGGGACGACGATCCCGATCTTCACCCGCTGGAGCCTAACGACCTCCGGCTAGGCTGGGCCGGATGGTGTCCGACGGCATTCACCACGTGACGTGCATCACCGCCGACGCGCCGCGGAACGTCGACTTCTACACAGGCGTCCTCGGCCTTCGCCTGGTGAAGAAGACGGTCAACCAGGACGATCCCACCGTCTACCACCTCTTCTACGCGGACGAGCAGGGCACCCCGGGCAGCGACATCACGTTCTTCGAGTATCCGGGTGTACGCCGCGGGCGAGCGGGGGCCGGGATGGTGCATACCGTCCAGTGGCGCGTCGGATCGGACGCCGCACTCGACTTCTGGGAGGAGCGCCTCGCCGCCGAGGCCGATGCCGTTGAGCGCGACGATACGGCCCTCGCGTTCGAGGATCCCGAGGGCCTGCGCCACCGCCTGATCGTCTCGTCCGTCGACGACGCGCCGCTGATCGCCGAGCACCCCGACGTTCCCGCCGAGCACGCGCTGCAGGGTTTCGACGCCGTCCGCGCGTTCGCCGTCGCGCCCGCAGCAAGCCGTGATCTTCTCGAGGAGACGTTGGGGTTCGTCCCCGTGAACGACAGCGCATGGGAGGCCCGCGGCCCGACACGCAGCGGCCTGTACGCGTACGACGAGCCTCCGGCCGAGCGCGGGCTCGGCGGCGCAGGCACGGTCCACCACGTCGCGTGGGCGTCGTCGCTCGAGGAGCACGAGGCGTGGCACGCTCGCGTGACCGCGGCGGGGATGCACCCGTCGCCGATCATCGACCGCTTCTGGTTCCGCTCGATCTACTTCCGCGAGCCGAACGGCATCCTCTTCGAGATCGCGACGGTGGGACCTGGCTTCTCCATCGACGAAGACTCCGCTTACCTCGGCGAGGCGCTCATCCTCCCGCCCGCGTTCGAGCACCTGCGACACCAGGTCGAGCCCATCCTCACGCCCCTGCCGGATCCGCGTCCGTGGGCCCGAACCGCGTAGCGAAGGGCCAGCCGTCCGCGCTGCGGTCGCGAAGCGCCCGCCTCTACGGCTCTTCGCGCGATCGGAATCCGCGTGTCGGCGGACCCGATCTTGCGCACGAGGTGGGCGCGCACCATCTGAGGGCGTTTGCGGAACAACCAGGGCGGGAATCGGTTCGGCCCATGGGTCGCTTCGAGTTCCTCATCGAGACGCAGCCGCGCGGCAGGCATGTGTGGCCCAGACCCTGCAGCCCCGAGATCCCGGTCGAGGTGATCGCATCCGAGTGGCGACCCGCACCGCTGGGCCGCTTGGGCCGCAGGCTGTGGATCGACATCGACCTCTACCTCGAGTTCGTCGCAATTGCCGAGGACCGACTGGATTAAGGCCCGGCGGGACGGGCGAGTACATCGGTCAGCGGCGCGAAGCGACGCGCTTCAGGGGTCTCACCGCGCCCGAAAATCCCGCACTGGCGAGTGCTCGGGCATGCGCAGATTCAGTACGCGTGGCCGTGCGCCGTATGGGCATGCGCATGGCCTTTTCCACGCTTGATCAGCTCGCGGTTGACGAGGTAGGTCGGCCCCCAAGCGACCGCGAGGGCGATCCCGAGCGAGCCCCAGAAGAGGAGGTCTCCGAGCCCTGCGTCCATCGCTCCCGGCCAGAGCAGCAGCACGGCGTTGTCGACGATCTCCATCGTCGCGATCGAGAGCGTGTCTGCGACGAGCGCGATACCGATGGCCGCGCCGAGCGCAGTACCGGCGCGAAGCAGTGGGACCAGCGTCAGCGAGTAGCCGAAGAAGAACGCGAGCACGACCGCGAGCGCGATCGACGCAGCGTCACCCCATCCCCACCGGGTGGCGAGCAGCATGCCGAGGACCTCGCCGATCCCGCAGCCCGTGAGGCAGTGGTTCGTCGCGCTGACCGCGAGGCGATTCGGACTCACTTCACCCCGAGACTAGACTCACCGGATGATCCTCGCGGGCGAGGGGCTCGCCGAGCTGCACACCCACCTCGGAGGCTCGGTTGCCTCGGAGATCCTCTGGAGCATCGCCCACGAGCAGGGCATCGCCCTACCGGTGAAGGACTACTGGGAGTTCGACGCGCTCGTCACGGTGTCCGATCCGCACGGAGTCCAGGGCCTCGACGAGCTCGACCAGATCTACCACTGGACGGAGCTCATCCAGTCGTCGCCGCTCGCAGTCGAGCGCTCGGTGCACGGCGCGATCGGCGGCGCGTACCGCTCTCAGCGGATAACGACCCTCGAGCTCCGCTTCAACCCGATGAAGCGGAATCGCGGGGGAGAGCGGGATCTCGACCACATCATCCTCGCGGCCATCCGGGGCGTCGATCGCGCGAGCATCGAGTACCCCCAGGTGCAGGCGGGACTGATCCTGATGATGGACCGCACGTTCGACCTGCGCCTGAACGAGATCATCGTGGAGAAGGCGATTCGCTGGTCCGGCCGAGGCATCGTCGGCATCGACATCGCAGGCCCGCGACCGAGAGGGCGCCGCTACGACTACGCGCAGATCGAGCCGATGATCGAGACGGCGCGCGAAGCCGGGCTCGGGATCACGATCCACGTCGGCGAGGAGGGCGGTGACGTCGGCCGGGAGGAGACGGCACAAGTGGTGGAGCGACTGCGCCCAGATCGCATCGGCCACGGGATCCTCGCCGCCGGCGACGATGAGCTCATGGCGGCGATCCGCAACCTCGGGATCGTGCTCGAGATCTGCCCGACGTCGAATCTCCTGACGAAGTCGCTCCCGGACGAGGAGGCTGTACGCGACACGATCCGGACCTTCGTCGAGCACGGAGTCCCGTTCACGATCGCAACCGACGGCCCGGAGATGATGCGGACGCACCTGCGGGACGAGCTCGATCTCCTGCTGCGGATCGGCGCCCTCGACGAGGCCGAGCTGCGCGAGGCCAACAGGCGCGGGCATGCGGCCGCGTTCCGACGCGGCATCGGCGTCCCCGCGTGAGGACGTGACCGGGCCGGACTTCGACGAAGCCGAGCAGCGCCTCCTGGAGGCGCAGAGCGCCGAGGACATCAAGGCACGTCTGGAGCGCGAGCACGGCGAACTTCTCCAGGAACTCCGTGCACTCATTCCGGGCGCGACGGTCCTCTTCGGGTTCCTGCTCGCGATCACCTTCACCGACCAGTTCCAAGACCTCGACGACGTCGAGCGCTACGTCTACTACGCGACGCTCGTGAGCAACGCGCTCGCGATCGTGCTCTTCCTCGCGCCGGCCGCCCACCACCGGCTGCGGTTCCGCGAGGGTGACAAGGATCACATGCTGCGGAAGGGCAACCGGGAGGCGATTGCGGGCACGGTGGCGAGTTCCGTGGCACTCACGGGCGTCCTCTACCTCGTGACGGAGCGGCTCTATGGCGACACGGCGGCGTTCGTCACGGCCGCGTTCTTCTTCGCTCTCGTGGCCTGGCGCTGGTGGAGCTTCGCGCTCTATCGCGCGTTCCGAAACAGATAGCGCCGTTTGCTTGCGGCCGCCGGGTAGCAGGCCCGGATGGACGCACGGGAAGGCTGAGGTCTGGCTCCCGGCGCTTCTACTACCTCGTCTTCGTCGCCGCGGCGTTCGCGCTTCTCGGTTCCCGGGTCTTCCTCGTCCACTGGCGAGCCGCCTTCAGCCGGACGTCGATGTACCCCCCGTGCTCGCGGCGCCCGTGCTAGCGCTCGCCGCCTTGGTGGCGGCATTCACTCGCGAGGCGGGAATCGGGTGGATCGCCGCCGCCGTCTTCGGGGCCGGCGGGCGGAGCGGGATCAACGTAGTTTCGCAGGCCTCCCCCACTGCCGCCGCTGGCGTACGCCGCGGTCGCCTTTCAGCGCGAGCTCGCGATTCTCATGGGCGCCGTGCGAAGCGGCTCGACGACCTCTGCTCGGTATTCCCGACCGAGGGTCGGGGTCTCTCAGGCGAACGAGGCTGCGAGGCCGCGCAGGAACGTGCGCACTTCCCCTGGACCGACGATGTGGATGTCCTCCCTGCGCCCGTCCGAGCTCGGTACGCGTGGGAGGAGCCCTCCGACGTGGCCCGCCACGGATCCCGAGGGGAGCGCGTCGAGGAGATCGTGGTCGGTCCGGTCGTCCCCCAGCCCGAGCACGAAGTGCGTGGGCTCCTTCCCGTTGGGGAAGAGGCTCTTCACGTAGACGCCCTTGTCGACGCCCAGCGCCCGCACCTCGATCACCTGGTGTCCCGCGAGGATCTCGGCCGGGGCCCCCGCGAGATGCTGAGGCAGATCGTTGAGGAGCTCGCGCGCGCGCCAGGACCCGTACTCCGGTTCGGCCTGCCGATAGTGCCAGGCGACGCTGCAGGACTTCCGCTCGACGTGCGCGCCGGGAACGTCGGCGGCGACGCGCCGCAGGAGCCGCTCGATCGGCCGGAGCCAGGAGAGGTCGAGCTCGAGGAGAGCCCGCCACTCGCCGCCGGGCGCCCGCGCGAGATAGCCGTGCTCCGCACAGAGGTGAATCGGCAGACGTCCGAGCCACTGCTCGAGGGTCCGCCGCCGGCGTCCGCTGATGATGTGAACGTCGGTCCCCGGAAGCGCGGCGAGGGACCGTAGAAGCGCACGGATCTCGGGAGTCGGCTGCGCGAGGTCCGGGTGGACCTCGAACTCTCGGATCGTGCCGTCGTAGTCGAGGAGGATCGAGCGTCTGCGGGCGCGGGCGAAACGGCGCGTGAGCCTTTCTTGAATGGCGGCGTCGACGGTCGGCGGCCGCCTACGACGGCGATCGCGCCTGGAATAGCGGCCCAACCGCGTGAGGAACCCCTCGGCCCAGCGTCTCGTGTCGAGTGCCTCGACGCGCTTCGACATCGTCTCGAGGCGCCGCCGCTTCTCTCGCGCCGACAGGTCGAGCGCAGTGGCGAGATGCTCGACGACCCCGTCGACGTCCCAGGGGTTCACGAGGAGCGCGCCGGGCAGGACCTGCGCGGCTCCGGCCAACTCCGAGAGCAGGAGCGCTCCACGCCACCTGCTGGACGGCCCCGGCTCGGACTGGCAGAGGACGAACTCCTGCGAAACGAGATTCATTCCGTCGCGAAGCGCCGTGACCATCATCACGTCCGCGCGCCGATACAGCGCGACGAGCGCGGGCTTCGAGATGTCGCGATGGATGTACTCCACGGGCGTCGAACCCGGCTGGCCGAAACGGCCGTTGATCCGGGCGATGAGGAGCTCGATCTCGTTTCGCTGCGCCTGGTACTCGGGACTCTCGAGCCGCGACGGGACGAGCACCTGCGTCATGGTCGTCGTCCGCGCCCGCGTCGGATCCTGCTCGAGGAAGCGCTCGAATGCCTGCAGCTTCTGCGGAATCCCCTTCGTGTAGTCGAGCCGCTCGACCCCGAGGACGAGCCGGCGGCCCTCGTACTGGCGCTCGAGATCTGCGAGCAGCCGGGCGGTCTCGGGATCGGCGAGCGTCTCGCGGAAGCCGTCGACGTCGATCCCGATCGGGTCGACGCCGATGCCGACTCGCCGGCCGTCGATCTCGAGCCAGTCGGGCTCCGAGTCGATCCCGAGGATGCGCAAGCACGAGGAGCGGAAGTGCCGCGCGTAATCGCCGGTGTGGAAGCTCACGTAGTCGGCGCCGAGCACGCCGCGCAAGAGCTGCTGCCGCGCGGGGAGCAGCCGGTACACCTCGCTCGAGGGGAACGGCGTGTGGAGGAAGAACCCGATCGAGAGGCGGGGCTCGCGCCGGCGCAGGATCTCCGGAACGAGCATCAGATGGAAGTCGTGGATCCAGACCCGCCCCTCGGGCACGACGTGCTCGAGGATCGTGTCGGCGAAGCGCTCGTTGACTTCGACGTAGCGCTGCCAGGCCTCGGGCGTGATGCGCAGCCGGTCTGCAAAGTAGTGAAAAAGCGGCCACAAGGTGTCGTTGCACACCTTCCCGTAGAAGCCGTCCTCCTCCTCGGCCGTCAGCAGCACGGAAGCGAGATTGTCCCGAGCAAGCCGCTGCGAGACACGGCGCTCGAGGCTCGGCGGGATGACCGTCCCCGGCCAGCCAACCCAGGCCGCGTCGCCTCGCACCGCCTGTAACGCGACGGCCAGGCCCCCGGAGCTCCGTGACACCTCGATGTCGTCGCCCGAGATGGCGAGGCGAATCGGCAGGCGGTTGCTCGCGATGACGAGCGCGTGGTGTCCGCTGTGGCGCGCCAGCTGTCCTCCTCCATCGGGTCGGGCGGTAGGTAGAACCTTACGGCCGACGAATAGCGTCACGCATGAGCCACGGCCTCGCCATAATCGGAAACTGCTCGTACAGCGCTCTCCTCAAGGAGGGCTCCGTCGAGTGGCTGTGCTGGCCGCGGCCCGACTCGAGCTTCGTGTTCGGTCCGCTCCTCGATCGCGAGCAGGGAGGAGCCTTCGAGATCCAGGCCGTCGACGCGAGCCAGATCGAGCAGTCGTACGTCGAGAACACGAACGTCCTCCGCACCGTGTTCAGCGGGGAGCGAGGCTCGTTCGAGCTCATCGACTTCGCGCCGCGCTTCCAACTCTACGACCGCTTCTTCAAGCCGTCCATGCTCATCCGTATCCTCCGCCCGCTCTCCGGCGAGCCTCGTGCACGCGTCCGCTGCGTCCCGACCTACGAGTACGGCCTCGAGCAGATCGGCCGCTGGCGCGCGTCGAACCACATCGAGTACACGGGGTTCCCGACTCCGGTGCGCCTGACGACGAACCTGCCGCTGACGTACGTCGAGGACGAGCGGCCGTTCCTGCTCGAACGCGACCGCCATCTCGTCCTCACCTGGGGCGAGCCGCTCGAGGCAGGTCTCGAGGAGACAGCGGAGCGGTTCCTCGAGCGAACGCTCGACTACTGGAGACGCTGGGTGAAGGGCACCCGCGTGCCCCGCGACTACCAGCGCGAGGTCGTCCGCTCTGCCCTCGCGCTGAAGCTCCACCAGTACGAGGACACGGGGGCGCTTCTCGCGGCCACGACGACGAGCATTCCGGAGCACCCGGGCTCGGGGCGCAACTGGGACTACCGCTTCTGCTGGCTGCGCGACGCGTACTTCACGCTCAACGCGCTCGAGCGGCTCGGCCACTCGGAGGAGATGGAGCGGTTCCTCGAGTACCTGCGCAACCTGTGCGAGGAGAACGAGGGCGTGCTCCAGCCTGCGTACCGCATCAACGGCGACTCCGAGGCGGCCGAGCGCGAGCTGTCACACCTCGCCGGATACAACGGCGACGGGCCCGTCCGCATCGGCAACCAGGCCTTCGAGCACGTGCAGAACGACGTCTACGGCGAGATGGTGCTGGGCGTCAGCAGGCTCTTCCTCGACGCGCGCTTCGTGGGCGAGGTGCCGAGGCACAGCGCCGTCGAGATGATGCAGGTCCTCATCGACCAGATGGATGCGCGGCTCGGCGAGCCGGACGCAGGTCTCTGGGAGTTCCGGGAGAAGACGCGACTGCACAGCTTCTCGGTGCTCATGCACTGGGCCGGCTCGCGCCGCGCCGCGGAGGTGGCCGACGCGCTGGAGGCACCGGAGCTCGCCGAGCACGCGCGCGTGGTCGAAGCACGGGCGGCCGATCTGCTGGAGACCAGGTGCTGGGACGAGGAGATCGGCGCACTCACCCAGGTTGCGGGCGAGCCGCAACTCGACGCGGCGCTCCTCCTCGCCGTGCATCTCGGGTACTTCGCGCCGGACGACCCACGCGCCTCACGCCACGTCGACGCGATCCGCTCCTCGCTCTCCGTCAACGGCGGCCTGCTCCGCCGCTACACGGTGCGCGACGACTTCGGCCACATGGAGGCGGCGTTCACGGTCTGCACGTTCTGGCTCGTCGAGGCGCTTGCGCTCATCGGGAGGACGGACGAGGCGCGCGAACTCTTCGACCGGCTGCTGAGTCTCGACAACGGGCTCGGGCTCTACTCGGAGGACCTCCTCCCGGACACGCTGGAGCAGAGCGGGAACTTCCCGCAGACGTACAGCCATGTCGGGCTGATCAACGCGGCGTTCCGGCTGTCCCGCCGCTGGGATTAGCTCCAGCACTCCACTCGAACAGCAGCTCGAATCGTCTTCCCGGAGTGCCTGCGGGCGGCTGGACGTTCTCACACCCATGGCCCCGTGCGGGTTTCTCTCATCGTGACCGCCCGCCCTAAGCACGTCTGGATCGCACTCGCCGTTGTCTATGTCGTCTGGGGCTCGACGTACTTCGGGATCAAGATCGCCGTCGACACCATCCCTCCGCTGCTCGCCGCAGGAAGTCGCTTCCTCGTGGCCGCGCTCCTCTTGGCCGCCGTGCTCGCCTGGCGTGGGACGTCGCTCCGCGTCACGCGCCGCGAGCTCGGCGCCAGCGCGGTCGTCGGAGTGCTGCTCCTCGCGCTCGGCGTCGGCCTCGTGCACGTCGCCGAGACCAGAATCGACTCGAGCGTCGCCGCGATGATCGCCGGGACCGTGCCGCTGCAGATCATCGCCCTGCGCCTCCTCGCGGGCGAGAACCCGGCGCGCGCCACGCGACTGAGCACCGTGGCGGGCCTCGTCGGACTCGTCCTCGTGGTCGCCCCCGGACTGGGAGCCGGATCGACCGCGCTCGGTCTCGCGGTGATGATCAGCGCCACGGCCTGCTGGACGATGGGCTCGTTCCTCTCGAAACGCCTCAGGCTTCCGAGGGACCCGTTCGTGGCCAGCGTGTGGGAGATGGGGCTCGGGGGCGCTTTCCTCATGCTCGGGGCACTCGCGGCCGGCGAGTACGGCGAGCTCGGAAGCGGCACGTTCGCGCTCGACTCCGTGCTCGCATGGGTCTACCTCGTCGCGATGGGCTCGCTCGTCGGCTTCACCGCGTACGCGTGGCTGCTCCGCGTCGCCCCGATCTCGCTCGTCGTCACGCACCAGTACGTCAATCCGCTCGTGGCGATCGCGCTCGGAATGGCCTTCCTGGGCGAACGCCCGAGTCCCTGGACGCTCGCGGGCGCGGCGCTCGTGATCGGCGCGGTCTACGTCGCGATCAGGGCCGAGTTCCCAAGGGGCGCCGCTCGACCTGCGAACGTCGCGCCGCGAGGAACTCAAGCAGATCAGACCGCGTGAGGATCCCGGCCGGGCGGCCCTCGTTCACCACGACGACCGCCCCGCTGCCGCCGGAGAGCCCCTCGTACACCTCGTCCACGGACGCATCGGCGTCGACGGCCGGTAGCGGCGGCTGCATCGCGACCGCGACGTCCTCGTTCAGCGCATCCGCGTTCTTGAAGACACGGTCGAGGAGCTCGCGCTCCTGCAACGACCCGACGACGTCCGCCACCGAGTCGACGGGCTCCGCTCGCACGACCGGTAGCTGGGAGATCCCGTAGCGCTGCATGGCGTCGATGGCCGCGCCGACCTTCTCGTGCGAGCCGATCGTGACCAGATCCGGGACCTCGTGCCCGACGCGACGGAACCGCAGCACTTCCTCGACCGCCGGTGGCGGCGTCGTGCGCTCGAGGAAGCCGTACTGGATCATCCAGTTGTCGTCGTAGAACTTCGAGAGGTACGAGCGGCCCGAGTCCGGGAACATCATGAGCACCCGGGCGTCCGGGCCGAGCGACTTTGCGACCTGGATCCCCGCCCAAGCAGTGGACCCCGTCGAGCCGCCCACGAGCAGGCCTTCCTCGCGCGCCAGCCGTCGCGCGGTGAGGAACGAGTCGCGGTCGGACACACGCACCCACTCGTCGACGACGGACGCGTCGAGCGTGTCCGGCCAGCACTCCTTTCCGATGCCCTCGACGAGGTACGGCCCCTCCGGATGCTGCTCGTCGGCAGTGAAGACCGAGCCTTCGGGATCGACCGCGACGATCCGCGCCCTCGAGCCGTACTCCTTCAAGTAGCGCCCGACGCCCGTGATCGTGCCCCCGGTGCCCACGGAGATGACGACGGCGTCGACGTCGCCTCCGCCCGTCTGCTCCCAGAGCTCCGGGCCCGTCGTCTCGTAGTGCGCCTCCGGGTTCGCCGGGTTCGAGTACTGGTCGGGCTTGAAGCCGCCGGGGATCTCCTCCGCCAGCCGGTCGGAGACCGAGTAGTAGCTCTCGGGCGAGTTCGGATCGACGGCGGTCGGGGTGATGACGACCTCGGCGCCGTACGCGCGGAGCATCGAGATCTTCTCCTGGCTCATCTTGTCCGGCATCACGAAGATGCAGCGGTAGCCGCGCAGCGCCGCGGCGATCGCAAGCCCGACGCCGGTGTTCCCCGACGTCGGCTCGACGATCGTCCCGCCCGGCCTGAGCCGTCCGTCGCGCTCGGCGGCCTCGATCATTGCGAGCCCGATACGGTCCTTCACCGAGCCGCCGGGGTTCAGGTACTCGAGCTTTGCGAGGAGCACGCCCGGGACGTCCCGGCTGAGATGCTCGAGGCGCACGATCGGCGTATGACCCACGAGCTCGAGGACGCTGGGAAAGTCGCGGCGTGCCACGGCCGCGAAGCCTACTTCGCGCCTCTAGCTCAGCGCCCAGAACTCGCCGGTGAGGCCGAGGTCGTCCAGGATCGCCTGCGACTCGGCAGCGGTCCGAGGACGCCACGAGGGGCTGAGACGTGTCCACCACCAGGCGCGCGCGAGGTCGTTCGTCTGCGGTGCGGAAAGCGTCGCGCCGGGCTCCCAGCCGTGTGCGTCCAGCCAGCGCGAGAGGTGGTCCTCCGACCGGAGGTAGACCATGGTGCTTCACGTGAAGCCGATGTCGTTCCACCACCGGGCGGCGGGTACGAGGAGGTGGACGAGCAGATTGCGTCCGGTCGTGAGCTCACCGCCGACGACCTCGAGCTCGATCCGCTCGCCACAGCACGCGCACTCCGACTCGATCGCCCCGTCACCCTGCAGCGCAGCCGGGATCCCGAGCGCGTCCCACGCGCACGTCCCCGTCCAGCTGCGTCCGCCGGCGAGGACGCGATGAGGCGTCGGAGCGAAGCAGAAGGGATTCGCCATCCACACTTCGGTCGAGTCCGGAAAGAGCACGAGCGCACGGGCGTCGTGGAGCCGCAGGTACGAGTCTGCGATCTCCTCGTCCTCCCTCCCGAACGCGGTTGCCGTCTCGCTTACCGACGGAGGCCTGCCGTTGGCGACAACCGAGAAGTAGACCTGGCGACGAACGTCGAGGTCGAACGCGTCCACGCCGAGAATCCTTGCAGGACCGCAGCTTCTCGCAGCCCCGTGCATCCGCCGACGGCGGAAGCAGGGTGCGCGCAACCGTGATCGAGAGCGAGAGCCGCTAGACACCGCGTGCGCCGGGCCACTGCGGTCGCTCTCGCCCTGGTCGTGGGCATCTCTCTTCCCGTCATCGCGATCGACGTGCTCGACCAGGTACAGGGGAAGGGCGTGCGCATCGTACGGGTGCTCATCCGCTGGAACCTCCTCCGTCGCCCCGAGCTCTACGCGCGGCTCTACCGGGCCGCATACGCCGGGATCAAGCAGGCCAACCCGCAGGCGTTGGTCGCGATCGGCGAGACGTCGTCCCATGGCGGAGACGTGCCGAGCCGCGGCCGCACCCGGGACAGCCGTTCACCCGCGCGTTTCGCTCGGCTGCTCTCGGAACAGCGCCCACAGCTGAAGTTCGACGCCTGGGCACCCACCCGTATCCGCTGAAGGGGAACCTGCCGCCTGATCGCAGCACGCTGGGGCGAACGCCCGACGGTTAGTGCCGGAAGTGGCGGCGGTGTGTGAAGACCATCGCCGCGCCGGCCGCGGAGACGGCCTCGATCACCTCGGCATCTCGTTTCGACCCGCCAGGCTGCACGAGCACCGCCACGCCCGCGTCGAGCGCGAGCTGCGGCCCGTCGGCGAACGGGAAGAACGCATCCGACGCGAGGACCGCCCCTGAGAGTGAGTGCCCGAGGTCCCGGGCCTTCTCGACCGCGATGCGGACCGCGTCCACACGGCTGGTCTGACCTCCCCCGATCCCGAGCGTCTGACCTCCGCGGGCGACCACGATCGCGTTCGAGGTCACGTGCTTCGCGACGCGCCAGGCGAACAGCAGATCGTCCCAATCCGCCTCGGCCACCTCGCCGCAGGCGACCTCCCAGCCCTCACGCCCACGCTCGTCGACGTCGCGGTCCTGGACGAGAAGCCCACCAAGCACCCGGCGGTAGTCACGCTCGTCGACGGCCGGGCTGCGCTGCCCGGTGTGTTCGAGAACACGGAGCGACGCCTTCCGCGCGAGCAGCTCGAGGGCGGCCTGCTCGTACGCGGGCGCGAACAGGACCTCGACGAACTGCTCGCCGAGCGCATCCGCGAGCGCGGCGGTGAGCGTGCGGTTGACGACCACGACACCGCCGTACGCAGAGAGGGGATCCGCGGCGAGCGCGTTCGCGTATGCCTCCTCGACCGTATCGGCAACGCCGACGCCGCAGGGGTTCGCATGCTTCACGATGACGCAGCAGGGACGATCGAGCTCGGAGGAGAGGAGCCGGGCCGCCGAGAGGTCGTTGAGGTTGTTGAAGGAGAGCGGCTTGCCCTGATGCTGCTGCACGAAGGAGAGCAGGTGCACGCGCGCGCCGCGCTCGGCGTAGTAGGCAGCGGCCTGATGCGGATTCTCGCCGTATGCGAGCTCGAGCCTCCGGTCGAACGCCGGGACGAAGGTCTCCGGCAGGGGCTCGCCGCGCTGGAACCACCGTGCGATCGCCGACTCGTAGGCAGCCGTCCTCGAGAACGCGATCTCGGCCAGGCGGCGCCGGAGCTCGAGCGTGGTGGCGCCGCCGTTCGCGCGCAGCTCGTCGAGGACGACCTCGTAGTCCGCAGCGCGCGACACAGGCGTCACGGACGCGAAGTTCTTCGCCGCCGCCCGCAGGAGCGCAGGCCCGCCGACGTCGATCATCTCGACGAGTTCGGCCTCGTCCACCCCGGGACGGTCGAAGGCGAGCTCGAACGGATACAGGTTGACGCATACGAGATCGAACGGCTCGATGCCGTGCTCCGCGAGCGCCGCACGATCCTCCGCGAGGTCGCGCCGAGCGAGGATGCCCGCGTGGATGCGCGGGTGGAGTGTCTTGATGCGACCGCCGAGCATCTCCGGGAATGCCGTGAGGTCCTCGACACGCGTGACGGCGAGTCCCGCTTCGGCAAGGGCCTCAGCCGTTCCTCCGCTCGCCACGAGCTCGCAGCCGAGCTCCGCGAGCCCGCGCGCGAAGGACACGAGGCCGGTCTTGTCGTAGACGGAGATCAGCGCGCGCACAGCTCACGCACCACCTTCTCCAGCAGCCGATGCTCGGCCACGTGCACGCGCTCGCGAAGCGTCTCGACGGTGTCGCCGTCGAGGACGGGCACGGGCTCGCTGGCGATCACCTCGCCGGTGTCGATGCCCTCGTCGACGAAGTGCACCGTCGCGGCGGCTGCAGGGGCTCCAGCCGCCAGCACGTCCTCGAGCGGATGAGCACCCGGGAAGTCGGGAAGCGGCGCCGGGTGCACGTTGACCACTCGCCGCGGAAACCGCTCGAGGAACGACGGCCTGAGCAGGTGCATGTATCCGGCGCACACGACGAGATCCACGCCATGGCTTTCGAGCCAGTCCGCCATTGCTGCGTCTCGCGCATCCCGGTCCTGGAAGTCGGAGAGCGGAAACGTGGCGCTCGGAACACCCGCGGCACCCGCCCGCGCGAGCGCCCGGGCTCCGGGCACGTTCGCGGCCACCGCGACCACCGGAAGCTCGGCGTCGAGGAGTACCTGTAGGTTCGTCCCCTCGCCGCTCACGAGGACGCCGATCACCCTCGCGCGATCCGGCCGATCACGAGCGCGTCGCCAGGGTCCGGCACGACCGCTACATATCCGATTCCGAGGTTGAACACTCGGCGGAGTTCATCCTCGGCGACGTGCCGCGCCAGCCATTCGAAGGCGGGTGGCCGCTCCCACGCTCCCCAGTCGATCTCTGCGCGCAGCCCCTCGGGCACCACCCGCGCGAGATTCCCGAGGATGCCACCGCCCGTGACATGCGCCAGCCCGCGAACGTCGGCGCGCTGGCGGAGCCGTCGCACCTCATCGAGGTAGAGGCGCGTGGGCGCGAGCAGGTCATCGCCCTCGTAGTCCTCAGTCTCCAGCACGCGCCGCACGAGCGTGAAGCCGTTCGCGTGCACGCCGACCGACGGGAACCCGATGACCGAGTCGCCGTCCTCGATGCGCGATCCGTCGATCAGCCGCTCTCGCTTCACGAGACCGACACACGTTCCGGCGAAGTCCAGCTCGTCCTCGCGGTAGATACCGGGAAGCTCCGCAGTCTCCCCTCCGATCAGCGCGCACCCGGCTTGGCGGCAGACCTCTGCCGCGCCCTCGACCAGCTCCGCGACGATCTCGAGGTCGATGCGGTTCGCCGCGACGTAGTCGAGAAAGAAGAGCGGGTCCGCACCTGAGGTCAGCACATCGTTGATGCAATGGGCTGCGAGATCCATGCCGCACGCTCGAAGCCGCCCGCGCTGCCTCGCGAGGATCAGCTTCGTCCCGACCGAGTCCGTCGATGCGGCGAGGAGCCGCCTCTGATCGAGCGGGTAGAGACCAGCGAACGCACCGAATCCAGACGCGCCGGTCGATTCGACGGCCGCCTGCAGTCGCTCCACGATCGCGTCGGCGGTCGCGAGCGAGACGCCCGCCGCGGCGTACGTCTGGCGCTCGTCGCCCACGGCCCGAGCGTACAGTCCGCGGCGTGGACGAGCCGTCGCTGCTGACCAGCTGGACGCTCGATCCGCTGCAGCTCGCGCCGATCGTCCTGATTGCGGCCGCGTACGGAGTTCGCGCGAACACCCTCGCTCGCCGCGGACAGCGAGTGCCCGGCTGGCGGGTTGCCCTCTTCGCGCTGGGGATCACACTCCTCGTCGTCGCGGTGGCATCGCCGATCGCGGAGATCGGTGAGGAGGAGCTGTTCTCGCTCCACATGACGCAGCACCTCCTCCTGGGTGACCTCGCGCCGCTGTGCCTGCTCGCGGGGCTCACCGGGCCGCTTCTCCGGCCGATCCTCGCCTTGCCGGGCGTGATGCGACTGCGCGTTCTCGCCAACCCGTTCGTCTCCTTTCCGATCTGGGCGGCCAATCTCGTGGTCTGGCACACGCCGGTTCTCTACGAGGCTGCCGTCGAGTCGAGCGCGGTCCATGCTCTCGAGCACGTCGCGTTCTTCGGCGCCGGGATCGTGCTCTGGCTCCCGGTGCTCGAGACGCTCCCCGCACCCGAGTGGTTCGGCACCGGCGCGAAGCTGGCCTACATCGTCGGCGTACGCCTGGTGGCGACCGTCGTCGGCAACGTCTTCGTCTGGGGCGGCTCCGCGTTCTACGACGTGTACGAGACGGGCGACGACTACCTCGGCCTCTCGCCCGAAGCCGACCAGAGCCTCGCGGGCTCGCTGATGATGCTCGAGGGCTCGCTCGTCACCGTCGTCGCGATCGCGTGGCTCTTCCTGCGCATGGCCCAGGAGGGCGAGGTGCGGCAGGAACTGCTCGAGAAGGGCCACGATCCGCGAGCCGTGCGCCGCGCCGTCCGCTACCGCCGCTGGAACGAGCTCGCGTGACTACGCCGCCGGCGCCGGCTCGAAGCGGAGCTTCTCGGTCCTCGCAGGCACAGTAGTGGGATAGTCGCGTGTGAAGCACGCGCGGCAGACCGAGTCCTCCGGAAGCTGCGTCGCCCCCTGCATTCCCTCGACGGACAGGTAGTACAGCGAGGTCGCGCCGATGTGCTCCCGCATCTGCTCGACCGACCGATGGGCGGCGGCGAGCTGATCCTCGTCGGCCATGTCGATCCCGTAGAAGCACGGCGAGACGACCGGCGGAGAGGAGACGCGCACGTGTACCTCGGCTGCGCCCGCATCGAAGAGCATTGCGACGAGCTGGCGGGTCGTGTTCCCGCGGACGATCGAGTCGTCGACGACGACGATGCGCTTCCCCTCGACCTCGCTCAGCGGGTTGAACTTCATCCGAATCCCCTGCTCGCGCATGCCCTGCTCCGGCTGGATGAAGGTGCGCGCCACGTACCGGTTCTTGATGAGTGCCTCGTTGTACGGGATCCCCGACGCCTTCGAGAAGCCGATGGCGGCGGGAGTGCCACCGTCCGCGACGCCGATGACGAGATCGGCCTCGGCCGGGGCCTCGCGAGCGAGCTGCTCGCCCATGCGCACCCGCGCGCCGTGCACCTCGACTCCGCCGACGCGCGAGTCCGGGCGTGCGAAGTAGACGTGCTCGAAGACGCAGAGTGCGCTGCGCCCAGCGGGCACGGCCTGTGACGCGTGCATCCCGTCCTCGTCCACCCAGACGACTTCACCGGGGCGCACGTCGCGTACGGCCTCGGCGCCGATGAGGTCGAGGGCGCAGCTCTCGGACGCGACGACCCAGTCCTCGCCGAGCCGACCGAGCGTCAGCGGCCTGAATCCGAACGGGTCACGGAATGCGACGAGCGTTCCGTCCGCGAGCGCGGTCACGGAGTACGCGCCTTGCAGCCGGGCCATCGTCCCCGCGACGGCCTCCGCGAGCGGAGCGGTGTTGCGCGCGATCAGAGCCGTGATCACTTCGGAATCCAGGCCCGAGACGAGCTTGACGCCGTCCTCGAGCAGCTCGTCGCGCAGCTCCTCGACGTTGACCAAGTTGCCGTTGTGCCCCAGCGCAACGGTGCGTGCTCGACCGTGATGGATCAGCGGCTGGGCGTTCGCCCACTTGTTCGCGCCCGTTGTCGAGTAGCGCGTGTGGCCGATGGCCACTTCGCCCGGAAGCGCCTGCAGCTTCTGCTCGTCGAAGGCGTGTGCGACGAGGCCCATCTCCCGCAGGACGGTGAGATGCCCCTGGTCGGACACGGCGATGCCCGCCGCCTCCTGCCCGCGGTGCTGCAACGCGAACAGCCCGAAGTACGCGAGACGCGAGACGTCCCGCTCCACCGAACGAATTCCGAAGACACCGCACATCAGTCGTTGCTCTCCCAGGCGCGCCGCAACCGCTGGAGCTCCACACCGAGCAGGGTACCCCCGCCCGCCTCGCCCACCCGCCGGAGCGGAACGCTCAACTCGTCCGCAACCGTCTCGATGTGCTCCACCGCGCCGGGCGCGCACGCGATGATCGCTCGGCCTCCCACCTCGCCGAACAATTCCACCGGGTCGTCTCTGAGATCGAGCGAAGCGCCGCAGCCGGAGAAGATCGCAGCCTCGGCGAGACAGACCGCCGGCCCGCCGTGCGCCGCGTCGTGGACGAGCGTCGCGTGCGGAGCCGCATGCCAGAGAAGCGAGACGAGCCGCGCCTCGGCCCCGAGGTCGAGCGCCGGCGGCGTCCCGCCGACCTCCCCGAAGCGTGCCTGGTACTCCGAGCCGGCGAGCGTCGTCGGCGAGGCGAACCCGGCGAGGATGACGTCGCCCTCGCGCCACCCCTTCGGCACGCGACGCACGTCCTCGACGAGGCCGACGGCGCCCACGACCGGCGTCGGATGGATCGCGCGACCGTTCGTCTCGTTGTACAGGGAGACGTTCCCGGATACGACGGGGACATCCAGTGCGTGGCAGGCCGCAGCTATGCCGTCGATGGCCTGCGCTAGCTCCCAGCCGATCTCCGGCTTCTCCGGATTGCCGAAGTTGAGGCAGTCCGTGAAGCCGATCGGCTGGCCACCCGCACACGCGACGTTTCGGGCCGCCTCGAGCGCCGCGAGCGCGCCTCCCGTGAACGGGTCCAGCGAGGCGATGCGCCCCTGCCCGTCGAGCGAGACCGCCAGCCCGCGCATGGAGGGTCTGAGTCGCAGGACGGCAGCGTCCAGGCCGGGCCGGCGCACCGTCCGCGACCCCACGAGCTGGTCGTACCGTCGGAACACGAATGCGCGGCTTCGCAGTGCAGGCGACGCAACGAGCTCGAGAAGGGCGTCGCCCGCGTGAGGAGCCGCCACGATCTCGCGCTTCCGGGGCGCGGATCGCCGAGCTTGGGCCACCTCGTAGCGCGGGCACTCCTCAGTCAGGAGTCGCGCCGGAATCGAACCTACGACGTCGCGCCCCCAGAACGCCCGCAGCTCGCCGGTGTCCGTGACCTCGCCGATCACCGCATGCTCCAACTCCCACTCACCGAGCACGGCCGCGACGGCCTCGAGCATCTGCGGACGAACGATCGCGACCATCCGCTCCTGACTCTCGGAGACCATGACCTCCCAGGGCTCCATGCCCTGTTCGCGCAACGGGACGCGGTCGAGGTGGACGTCGATCCCGAAGCTCGCGGCCATCTCGGCGAGGGACGAGGCGATCCCGGCGGCACCGCAGTCCTGAAGCGACTCCACGAGCCCCGACGAGACGAGCTCCACCGACGCCTCGATCAGCCGCTTGCCGGTGAACGGGTCGCCGATCTGCACCGACGGACGCTTCGCGGCCGATCCTTCGTCGAGCTCCTGGCTCGCCAGCACCGAGGCGCCGCCGATCCCGTCGCGACCGGTCGTCGCACCGTACACGAGGACGCGGTGGCCGGCCGCAGTCGCCTTGGCACGCATGAGCCCCTCCACCGGGAGAAGCCCCACGCACATCGCGTTGACGAGGCAGTTGTCGCGATAGGCCTCGTCGAACACGGACTCGCCCCCGACCGTGGGGACGCCGACGCAGTTCCCGTAGTGGCCGATGCCGCCGACCGCGCGAGAGAAGTGCCAGTCGGGCTCGGCGAAGCACAGCCCGTCCAGAAGCGCGACCGGCCGCGCTCCCATGGCGACGATGTCACGCAGGATCCCACCGACTCCGGTCGCCGCGCCTTGGAACGGCTCGACGGCAGAGGGATGGTTGTGACTCTCGACCTTGAACGCGACCGCCAGCCCGTCCCCGAGGTCGAGGACGCCGGCGTTCTCGCCCGGCCCTTGCAGCACGCGCGCGCCGCTCGACGGGAGCCTCTTGAGGAGGAGCGCGGAATGCTTGTAGCCGCAGTGCTCCGACCAGAGCAGCGAGAACACCGCGAGCTCGAAGTCGTTGGGATCGCGCGCGAGAAGCGAGCGGATTCGCTCGAACTCCTCGTCCGTGAGGCCGAGTGCGCGATGGAGCGCCGGTTCCGTCACGCTGCTCAGGCACTCAGCCTATCGAGGCGGTCAGACCGAAGGTCGCCGGTAGCCTCCGGCCGTGCGCTCGTACTGGCCGATGATCCTCCTGCTGGCGGCCATGTGGGGGGCGTCGTACCTCTTCATCAAGGTTGCTGTCGAGGACATCCCGCCGGCGGCGATGACCGAGCTCCGCGTGCTCATCGCCGGCGTGCTGCTCGCCCTCTACCTCGTATTGCGCACGGGTGCGAGGCGAGCCGTGGGGGACCTGCGCGCCGCCTGGCGTCCGTGTGTCGTGCTCGGCGTGATCAACGCAGCCCTGCCGATGGCACTCGTCGCCTGGGGTGAAACGCACATCGATTCGAGCATCGCCGGAATCGCACAGGCAACGGTGCCGATCTTCGTGTTCCTGCTCGCCGCGAGGTTCCTGCCGCACGAGCCGGTCGGCGCGCTTCGAATCGCGGGCGTGGCGCTCGGCTTCGTAGGGGTCGCGATCCTGGCGGGGTTCGACACACAGGGTGGCTGGTGGGCCGTCGCCGGGACACTCGCCGTCGTGCTCTCCTCGCTCTCGTACGCGAGCGGCGGCGTATACGGCCAGCTCCAGGTTCACGACATCGCCGGACCGGTGCTCGCGTCCGGATCCATGCTCGCTGCGGCGATCGCGCTCCTCCCGCTCACCGTAGCCGATCCGCCGACCCAGATCCCCGGAACCAGTGCCCTGGCCGGGCTCGCAGCACTCATCCTCGCCCCGACGTTCGCGGGGCAGCTGATGCTGTTCCGCATCCTGAGGCTCTTCGGCAGTCGCAAGCTCTCGATCGTGACCTACCTGATGCCGGCCTTCGCGGTCGTCTACGGCGCGGTGCTCCTCGACGAGCCGGTGACAGCGGCGATGCTCGCGGGCTTCGCGTTGATCCTCGGGGGCGTCGCGCTCGCTTCCGGCCAGCGCCTGTTCGGCGTTCGGGTCCAGGAGGAGCCCGCGTGACGGTCACGATTCGCCGCGCCCGGCCGGACGACGTCGACTTCCTCGTCGAGCTCGTCACGCACGAGGACGTCGAGCCGTTCCTGGCGGCCGTGCGAGCGAAAGGCCGTGACGAGATCCTGGCGGAGATCGAGCGCTCGAGGAGCGAGCCGAACGGGTTCGGCGTGTTCGTCGTCGAGGTGGACGGCACGCGGGCCGGCACGATGCATTTCGAGCGCACGAACCGACGTAGCAGGATCGCCGACCTCGGCGGCCTCGCGATCCATCCCGACTTCCGGGGAGCCAGGGTCGCGGACACGGCGGCCCGGCTGTTCCAACGCCATCTCTTCGACGACCTCGACTTCCACCGAGTGCAGATGGAGATCTACGGGTTCAACGAGCGTGCGATGGGCCACGCGGAGCGCTCGGGCTTCACGCGCGAGGGCGTGCGCCGCAAGGCGTACTGGCGCAACGACGAGTGGGTCGACGGCGTCCTGTTCGGGCTCGTCGTCGAGGACCTGGACGGCTACTAGTTGCCGCCGTTGGAGGTCGTCCGGCCGACGGCCCGTAGGACAGCTGCCCGTATCCAGTGTGGCTCCGGCCAGCCGATGAGCCCGCGCTCGGTTCGGTAGACGCGGTCGTCCGTCGTGTACTCGTCGTGCGGGTTCGGCCCCGGGTCGACGTCGTGGCCGTCGACCCGCACAGTCGGCGATCCCAGCAGGCGCCGTCTCTTGGCCTGCGCGACCGACGAGACGTCGATCACCTTGATGTCCGCCGGGATGCCCATCTCGTCCACGACCCGCTCGACGACGGTGATGGCCATGCCTCGGTTCGGGCAATCCCCCCGCGCGAGGATCTCGATCTGGACAGATCCGTTCGTTGCAGTCACGTCGGCCCTCCCCAGGGTGAGCGTCGGCAGTTCCCTCTCTGACGCTAGCCCCGAAAGGGGTACGCGCAATCCCTCGTGCGAGTGACTGGTCTAGTTGTCCGAAATCGATAGGCTATATCCGATGTCTATCGGACATAACCTCGAAGTCGAGGTCGCGGCGGGAAGCGCCTTCTCCCTCCTCGTGGCGCTCGCCGTCGCAGCGGCCGGCCAGCGTTCTGACCTTCCGCGGAAGCTCGCGATTGCGCTGGACGACGTAGGTGACACGGAGGGGGAAGCGTGGCTCAACCTGCTCGGGATCCCGCTCGACGGAGGAGCGCCGTTCACGGCCGAGCGTCTCCTGGACGCCCTCCGCTCGCTCGACGCCGTCGAGGTCCGGCGCCATCTCCTCGGCCGTTACGCATGGTCGTGGTGCTCGCTCGCCGGAGTCGAGGACATCGAGGCGGCTGCCGCCGGCGACGCGGGCGCCGCCGGGCGGCTCCTCGCGCACTCGCGCTACTACGGCGGCCACGCGGCTGCCTCATTGAGCGTGCTCGTCCGCCTCGAGCCCGAGGAGACGCGCGCTCGCCTCGCTCGCACGGTCGACGCCGCGCTCGGCGGCCTCCTCGACAGGGATGCCCCCGACCGCCTCGAGGCAGCGGAGCGAGTCGCGAGGTCCGCGATCGCCGACCAGCCACCGCTCGTCGCGATCGAGCGGCTGACGACCGGCTACCGGTACGTCCCCGAGCCCGAGGCCGTGTCGGTCGTGCTCATCCCTCACCTGGAGCGGGCTCTCCCGCTGCTCCTCGCCCAGCATCGCGCGTCCAGGCTGATCGCGTACCGCGTCGCCGGCGATCGGGGACGCGAGGAGCGACTACAGGCGCTTGGCCGGGCTCTCGCAGATCCCAGGCGGGTGGAGATCCTCGCCCTCGTCGGACGTGGCGTGGGACGAGCGCACGAGCTCGTCTCGGCGACGGGGTTGTCCCGTTCCACCGTCCACCACCACCTCGCGGTGCTGAGAGAAGCCGGTCTCGTAGCCCTGGAGGGAAACGCTCGCGCCTACACCTACGTCCCGCGGCCCGCCGCGGCTGCAGAGGCAGCCGAGCTCGTCGCAGATCTCGTCGGAACCGAGGAGGAAACCTGATGCGCTACACGCTGCTCGGCCGGAGCGGCCTCCGCGTCTCGGAGGTCGCGCTCGGCACCATGACCTTCGGCGACGCCTGGGGCTGGGGCGCCGCTCGCGAGGAGAGCCGTCGTATGTTCGAGACGTTCGCAGCCGCCGGCGGCAATTTCGTCGATACCGCCTGCAACTACACGGACGGTCAGAGCGAGGAGATCGTCGGCGAGCTCGTCGAGCCCGATCGCGAGCGGTTCGTGGTTGCGACGAAGTACACGCTCACCGGTCGCCGCGACGATCCCAACGCAGGCGGGAACCATCGGAAGAACCTCGTTCAGACGCTCGAGGCGAGCCTGCGCAGGCTGCGCACCGAGTACGTCGACCTCCTCTGGCTGCACATGTGGGACGGGACGACCCCGGTCGAAGAAGTCGTCAGGGCGCTCGACGACCTCGTCTCGTCAGGCAAGGTGCTGTACGTCGGAATCTCGGATACGCCCGCCTGGGTCGTCTCCCAGGCGGTTACCCTCGCCGAGCTGCGCGGCTGGTCGAGGTTCGTCGCGCTCCAGGGCCCGTACTCGCTCGCCGACCGTGACGTCGAACGCGAGCTGCTTCCGATGGCCCGTGCCCTCCAACTGACCTTCACGGCGTGGGGCATGCTCGAAGGCGGAGCCCTCACCGGAAAGTACCTCGACGAACCCCACGAGCCTCGCCGGTACGAGTCGATCGGGCACAAGACCAACGCCATGGCACGCGAGGTCGTGGCGGTCGCCGACGAGATCGGTGCGACGCCCGCACAGGTGGCGATCGCCTGGGTCCGAGCGCAGCCGTGGCACGTCGTGCCGATCGTCGGTGCACGCACCGAGGCACAGCTGCGCGAGAACCTGGGCGTCCTCGACCTCGAGCTGGCGACGGATCAGCGCGAAAGACTCGACGCGATCAGCGAGTTCCGCACGGGCTTCCCGCGCGACTTCCTGGAGTCGGAGCACGTGCGCGGGCTCATCTTCGGCGACACGTTCGAGCTGATCGACGCCCGCTAGAGATCCTTCAGCGCACGCCCGAGCACGGCGTCGCGGCCGGCGAAGTACTGCGCCGAGGTGGGCTCGACGCGAATGTCCGGCTCGACGGCGAGGCGGTGGTCGTTCGGCCCGCGCTTGCGCTCGTGGTAGCGAGCGGCGACGTAGACCATCCAGCCAGTCGTCTCGAGCCTGACCGGCGAGGTGTCGCCGTACGTCTCGACGCCGCCGCCGGTCGGCTCCCCGACGATGATCGCGCGCGTGTCGCGGTCGATCTCGGCGGCGAAGTTCGCGGCGGCGGAGAACGTCGCGCGGCCGGTGAGCAGGTACAACCTCCCGCGCCGGTTCACCGCGCGTGAGCGGAAGAGCGACGTCAGCTCACCATACGTCGTGTTGTCGCCCCCGCCGTTCAGGCGAACGTCGACGATCACCCGGCGAGTCTGCTTCGCCTTGGCGAGACGCGCGATGCGCTGAAGGACCGCGGAGAGCGGACGAACGACCGAGTTGTAGCCGACGTACACCGCGCGTCCGCCCGCGAGCGTCCGAGACCACAGCACCTTGGCGCTGCCCGCGAGGTACATCGGCCGCGACGCGCGTGGAAGCGCCGATGGGTAGTGCCCGTGATGCGAATCGGCGAACGCGGCCGCGTACTGAGGGCCGGTCATGGGTGTCAGGGTCACGTCCACGGACTGCCCTTCCGGCCGCGCGAACGTGAAGTCCGCAGGGCCGGCACCGTCCGTGATTCCGAGACCGTCGAGAACCTCGGCCGTGAGCAGGTAGTGGGGAGCCATCCCGCGCACGTTCATCGGGTTGTCGTGCGGGGTGAGCGGCTCGACGAGCTCGAGGACACGCTCCACCGGAGTGCCCTCGATCGCGACGAGCCGGTTCCGGACGAGTGACGTGTCCCGGGCGTCCACGACGAAGACGCCATCGGCGAAGTGGTAGAGGCGAAGCGGATAGAGATGGAGTGGTTGCGTGTGGGCCGAATCACCCGGGAACAGACCCGTGTGGCCGTTGCGTGGGCCGAGCAGGGCAATCAGCCGCAGCACGCCGACGAGGAGCTCGTTGCGCGAGATGCTCGGCGCCCGCCGCGCGAGCGTGTCCACCTCGGCTCGGAAGCGCTCGCGCGGAATGCTGCGGAACGGGGCGGGATGGATCGTCTCGATGGACTGACCGAGCGCCCGCACGTCGTCGACGACGCCGCGGGGAGCAGATGGTCGGGCATCTGCTCCCCCGGCGACCACCACCACGAGTGCGACGAGGGCGAGGAGGGCGCTCGGCATCCGCATCGCATGTCATGCTGTCGTATCGTGCTTGACATGTCAAGTCTTATATATTGATGGCACTGCGACACGCACTCCTGGGAGCGCTCGCCGACCGGCCACGCACCGGCTACGGGCTCCTCAAGCACTTCGAGCAGTCGCTCGCCTACGCGTGGCCGGCGAGCCACAGCCAGATCTATCCCGAGCTGGCGCGCCTGCTCGAGGACGGCCTCATCGAGCAGACCAGCGCGGGCGCGCGGAACTCGAAGACGTACGCCGTGACCGACGCTGGGCTGGCTGAAGTCCGGCGCTGGCTCCGAGATACCGAGCCGGATCGACGGGTTCGCAGCGACGCGGCGCTGCGAACGTTCTTTCTCTGGCTGCTCGAGCCGGACGAGGCGCGCGAGCACCTCGAGCGGGAGCGCGTGCACGCGCGGGCGCGACTGGAGGAGCTTCTGGAGATCCGCGGGGCCCCGCGCGAGCCAGGACGCAAGGAGCAGGCGTTCGGCGTCGCCCTGGAAGGCGGCATTCGATCCTTGGAGTCCAGGCTCGCGTGGCTCGACTGGGCGGAGGCGGAGCTCGGCACGGGCGCGGAGACCTAGGTCGTGGCCTCAGCCGACGACCGTATTGCGGCCGATGCGCTCGTCGGTGAACTCGTCGAGGTCGTCGCGACTCGTCGAAGAGAACTCGGAGACGACAGCGCCCTCGGGCCCCGCCTGGAACCAGTGCAACGTTCCGGGCGGGATCGTGTGCTGCATCCCCGGCCGCAGCTCGATCTCGTGCCGGACCGTGTACGCGCCGGGCGGAGGTGTGGACGCAGGGGCGGGCGTCGGGACGCCCTCGACGTAGAGATAGACCAGCCCGCTGCGGCAGCGAAACGTCTCCTCCTTGCCCGGAGTTTCTTCGAACGGCGGATGGCGGTGCTCGGGGCACGTCTGTCCAGGCCTGAGGACCAGCTCCTTCGCGCAGTAGCGATCCGTGTTGACGTACACGAGGAGCTGCAGCCCGGTCTCCTCGAGCCGAGAAAGCCCGAAATCGGCGACCTCGATCGAAGCGCGCTCGTCGTCCGTGAGCACGACGCCGGCCTCGGCGAGCCTCGCCGCCGCGTACAGCTGGGCCTCGTGCAGCTCGCTCTTCGTGATCACGGCAGGACTATAGGCCCGGCGGGGTCGGACCCGGTACGCCTGGAAGGCGCCAGGGGGCCCCTTCCCGCACACGATGGTTCGCGTCACCGATCTCGGGCGGAGCTGCGGCCTACGAGGCGCGGCTTTCGCTCGCCTTTGTCGGACATGACGCAAGCTGATGGGTTCGCCTCTAGCAGGTACCCCACGCGCAGCCGGGCCTGTCGGGCGGGACGACGAGCGAGAACCGCAGCGCGGTGTCGGTCCCGTCGGCAAGCCGGGCCCTGACGAAACCCTCGGTCACAGTGCTTCGGAACCGCCCCGAGAAGATCCCATGGCGGTTCGCCCGCACTCTCGCCACGACACGCCGTTTGTCGTCGACCTGCAGGTCGACGAGCACTGCGGCGTGCGCACGTTGCGCTCTTCCCCAGAACCAGACGGACTTCGTTTTCGGCTCTCGAAAGGCGACGAAGGGGAACCGGAACGCCGTCAACGCCAGCTTCGGTTTGTCGGAGGCAATTCCATCCGGACTGCGGAAGTAGAGACCGGACTGGAAGGCTCGGGTGTCGTCCCGAAGCAGGAACCAGGTCACGAGGCCGACGCCCTGGTCCCACATCCTGTAGAGCGCCTCGGCCACCCAGCGTGCATGGAGCGCCTCTGGAACCGCGTTCGGGTCGGGAGGATTCGTATCCCACGCGAACTCCGTGACCCAGAATCCGACGCGTCCCCGGCTCCTGAGGTTGCCGGTCGCCGCAGCCGCCTCGAGGAGGACGCGCATCTTCCAGAGATCAGGAACCGACACGTCGTCCGGAAGGCGTGCGTGATGCGTCGGGTTCCCCGACGTGTACGGATGATGCGCCCAGACGTCGAAGCGGACGCGCTTTCTGCAAACGGGGCGTGGATGAGCTCCTGCGGACAGGCAGAGAAGCCGACGCATGAACAGGAGCGGAGACACCTCGTCGATCTTGTCGTCGTCGTTCCCGAAAGGGGCGGTCCCGCCGGCGATCACGATGTTGTCCTCGTGAACGCGGTGGATCGCAACGTACGCCGCGTTCACCAAGGCGCGATAGATCCCGGGCGAGAGCAGTCGCCCGTCCGTATCCGCCTGCGGCATCAGGTACCAGTTGAGGTTGGGCTCGTTCCAGATCTGCCAGAAGCGCACTCGTGGCAGACCCAGGTAGCCGCCTCGATACCGTCGTGCGGCCGCGGTCACGAAATCGGCGAGATCGCGAGGACTCGGGCGGCAAGGACCCGGTCCCTGGGAGCAGCCTTGCGCCCACGCCGGCGCCGACTGCACGTACACGAACGGGATGAAGCCGTTCTGGAGCGCCATCCGCACCAGAGCGTCCGTCGATGCCCACCGGTAGTGCGGATCGGCGGGGTTCCGAGCTGAGAACGTCCGAGGCTTCGTCCCCTTCGGCGCCACGGCCGCCCAGTTCACGAGAACCCGCAGGTACCCGGCGCCCGTGCGCCGCGCGTGCTCGTAGGCGACCGCGCTCTCGTCCCCGCCGAACGAGGACGGATCGAGAATCGCGGTGGAGAGGGGTCGGGACGCCGCGCCGGGTGCGCTCACACGACGGGCGTCTTGCGCCTCGTTCGTCGTGGAACCGGCGCGCGCACCGGAGGCCACGAGCGACAGCGCCACGGCCACGCAGACAACGACTGGGGGTGCAATTCCGAACCCACGGCGAGACGTACCCACTCCCGAGTATTTCGGCAGAACGGCGTCATTCCTTTCGACCGGCCGCGAGGTCTTGCCGACGTGATCCGTCACTACACTCGCGGCGTGATGAACGTTCCGGCGCTCGACGTCGTCATCGTCTCCTTCCGCTCTCGCGAGCTCCTGCGTGCGTGCCTGATCTCGCTTCGCGCATACCCCCCCGCCTCCGGGGCTCGGGTATGGGTCGTCGAAAACGCCTCCCGCGACGGAACGGCAGAGATGGTGCAATCGGAGTTTCCCGAGGTCGAGCTCATCGTCTCGAAGACGAATCTCGGCTTCTCGGCCGCGAACAACCTCGCGATTCGGCGAGGTCGCGCGCCGTACGTGCTGGCGCTCAACCCGGATACCCGCGTGACCGAGGGGGCTCTCGACAGTCTGATTCGCCTCCTGGAGACGAACTCGACGATCGGCATCGCGGGCTGCCGGCTCGAGCTCGAGGACGGCACGCTCGACCACGCCTCCCGGCGATCGTTCCCCACACCGATCGGAGCCCTGGGTCACTTCACGGGGCTCGGTCGTCGCTCGAATGCACCCCGCTGGCTGGCCCAGTACCGCGCTCCGTCGGTCGAGAGCGGGCCGGTCGATGCGGTGAACGGGGCTTTCATGCTCATGCGCCGACGAGCGCTCGACGAAGTCGGGCTCTTCGACGAGGGGTTCTGGATGTACATGGAGGATCTCGACCTCTGCTACCGATTCGCCCAAGCCGGGTGGACGACGTGGTACGAGCCCTCGGTGAGCGCCCTCCACGTGAAGGGCGGCTCGAGCGGCCGCTACCGTTCGGCCCGCCTCAACTACGCGTTCCATTACGGGATGTATCGGTTCTACCGGAAGCACTACGCCGAGGGGACCAATCTCATCCTGAATCTCGCCGTCTACGCGGCGATCGCCGGGAAGCTCGGCGCATCGCTCGTCCGAAGCGCCGTTTTCCGTCGAGTTGCAGCGGTCGAGAGACGAGGAGCTCTCGAGACCCGGACGGGGGCGCGGCCGAGCGAAAGCTAGCCGCTCCGGCAACGGCTACCCGTGAGCAGCCACGGTTCGACGTCAGAACGCAGCGCGAGGCGGCCTGTTTCGGCACTCATCGTGACCTGGAACAACGAGACCACCATCGCCGATTGCATCGCCGCTCTTCGCCGCGAGCTTCCGGCGGAAAGCGAGATTCTCACGTTCGACAATCACTCGCTCGACGAATCGGCGCGTATCGCTCAGGACGGCGGAGCACGGGTTCAGAAGCACGGCTCGAACATCGGCTTCGCCGCGGGCATGAACCGGCTGGCGGCCATGGCGGATGGAGAAGTCCTGCTCGTCGTGAACCCCGACGTCTTCGTATCCCCCGGCACGATCGGGTCGCTTCTGTCGCACTTCCCGGAACGAAATGAACGCAAGATCGTCGGCGGCCTTCTCTCCGCGGCGAGCGGCGAACCCGAGCCCGCGTCCGCGCGACCGTTTCCCACCGCGTCGAGCCTTGGGCGCTGGCTTCTCACCCGCAAGAGCGCGACATGGTCGATCCCTGTCTCGGCCCGAGAGGTTCAGGCGGTCTCGGGCGCCTTCTTCGCGATCACGCGCGAGTTGTGGCGTGAGCTGGACGGATTCGACGAGGGGTACCTTCACTCGGGAGAGGATCTCGACCTCTTCTGGCGGGCCGCTTGCAGCGGGGCGAGCGTGTGGTTCGAGCCGGCTGCAGAGGCGACGCATCTGGGCGGTGCGAGCGTTCGCCAGGCCCCGTTGCAGATCGACGCTGTGCGCCTGTCCGGGGCGCTTCGGTTGGTCCGAAGTCGCGAGGGGCGGCCCGCCGCCGCGCTACTCCGCGCAGTGTTGCTTCTCCGCTCGCTCGTCGTCCTCGTGCTCGACGCACTTCGGATCCATCCCCTTCCCGCTCAGAGGAGAGCGAGGGCGAAGGCGCTTCTGGGCCTTGCTGTCTTCGGAGAGGGAGATTCCCGACTTCGACTGCCCGCCAAGCCCGAACCCCCAGCGTGATGCAACGAGCGCCGTCGGTCCTCGTCCTCTCCCACCTCTATCCGAGCACGCCGAATCCCTATCTCGGCCTGTTCGTCGCTCGACAGGTGCAGGCCCTCCGCGAGACCCACGACTTTCGCGTGGTCGCACCGACGAGATGGCTTCCGCCCGTGACACGCTCCTGGCGGAACGAGCGGAAGCTGCCGAAGTCAGAGATCGTAGACGGCACGCCCGTGTACCGCCCGAGGGCGCTGCATCTCCCGTTCGGCATGACGGCTGCCGAGGCGCTCGCGCTTCCCGTCGCACTGAGACGTCCGACCCGAGACCTTCGACGCGCGCGCGAGATCGATCTCGTGCACGCGCACTTCGGCGTCCCCGACGGGTGGGCCGCCGCACGACTCGTCGAGCGGCTTCGGGTCCCGCTGGTCGTCAGCCTTTGGGGAAGCGACGTACTCGTCCTCCCGCGACGACGGGCCGTTCGACGTCTGCTGTCGCACGTGCTGAGGCGAGCCGACCACGTCATCGCGCCCTCACGCCCGATCCTCGATCGGGCGATCGAGCTCGGCGCCGATGCTCGGCGGAGCACGGTCTTGATGGGAGGCGTCCCCGACGACTACTCGCGGATGTCCAGAGCAGACGCGCGAGCCGCTCTTGCGCTTTCTCCCACCTCCCGGCTCGTCCTCTGGGTCGGCAACCTCGTTCCGGTCAAGCAGCCGCTGCTCGCGCTGAAGTCGATCTCCGTCGTCGCCAGCCGCAATCGCGACGTTCGGCTGGCGCTCGTGGGTGACGGCCCTCTCCAGTCCAAGGTCCGCGACTGCATTCGCGAGCTTCGGATCGAGAACGTGGTGAGCGTCGTCGGAACCCTCGACTCCGATTCGGTCGCGCGCTGGCAGACAGCTGCCGACGTCGCCCTCAACACGAGCCGGTCCGAGGGGCTTCCATTCGCGCTGTGCGAGGCGCTCGTCTCGGGTACGCGGGTGGCGGCGGTCCCGGTCGGCGGTATCCCGGAGCTTCTTGCCGCGACCTCGGGGGGGACGCTCGCTGAGGACTCGAGCCCCGAGGCGGTCGCCGACGCGATCGAGCACGAGCTCGCGCTCGCACCGGACCCGGATCTGTCGAGGCGCTCCGCACTCCTCCGGCTGGGCCACGTCGCTCCCCGCATCGCAGAGATCTACGCCAACGCGTTGTGATGGCGACACGAGCCGCCTCCCGCTCGCTTCCGAACACGATCGTCTGTCTGCCGATCAACGAGTGGGCGGGACTGCCGGTGAACTCGCACCACCTGATGCGCGAGGCGGCGAGCCGCGGCTACCGGATTCTCTACGTCGACCCCATCGGGCTTCGGAGACCGACGATGTCGCGCAAGGACGTCGCGAAGCTCGGCCGGCGACTCCGGCTGTTGAGGGCGCCTCTGGCTTCGGTCGAGCCCAGGATCTGGCGCCTGGCCCCGGCTGCGATTCCACTTCAGGACACGAACCTCGGCATCGCGGTGAACAAGCGACTCCTCGCCTTTCAGATTCGCCGTGCGCTCGCGCAGCTGCGGGCGGATCGGGTTCTGCTCTGGGCGTACCCGCCGCAGCTTGTCGCGCTGCGTTCCGAGATCCCCTGCGAGCTGGCCATCTATCACCGCACCGACGACTACGTGTCGCTGCCGGGCATGAACGCCGAGCTTCTCGCGGGCTGGGAGGTCCGGGCCGTCCAGGACGCGGATCTGTGCATCGCGCCGGCGCGTGCGTACCTGGACGGACCACTTCGCAACGCGCGCAACGCGCTCTGGATACCGAACGCGGTCGATCATCGCCTGTTCGATCCCTCGCGTATCGGCCCCGATCCCTTGCCGGGGATCGGTCGCCCGCGACTGCTCGTGATGGGCACGTTCGACGCATGGGTGGATCTCGACCTCCTGCACGACGTGATGTCGGGTCGCCCTTCCTGGACCTTGATTCTCGCGGGCACCGCCAAGATCTCGCTCGAGCGGCTGCTTGCGCTCGAGAACGTCCACTTCCTGGGCCGCGTCCCCTACGAGGACCTGCCGACGCTCGTCTCGCACTGCGACGTCGGCCTCGTCCCGTTCCGCATCGGTCCGGTTGCCGCAGACGCCACTCCGAGCAAGCTCTACCAGTACCTCGCCGGCGGGTTGCCGGTCCTCTGCACGCCGTTTCTCGATCCCGAGCTGTTCGACGGACGCGTCGCGATCGGGTCAGCTGCAGCTGATGAGTTCACCCAGACGCTCGAAGGCCTCCTGACCACCGACTCCGACGCCGCGCGACAGGCACGGCGGACGTTCGTCCGCAAGCACAGCTGGGCGGCGAGGTTCGACGCGATCGAGGGTGAGCTCGAACGGCTGCGCTACGCCGGCTGACGAATCTGACGCCGGTACACGAGGGCGAGCAGGGCTGCCCCGATTCCTGCCGCGACGAGACACGAAGCGACTGGGGGCGCCTGAAGCGCGACGGAGACGATCGCGAACGCGAGCATGATTCCGATGTAAGGGCCCACCGAAGCGAGAGCACGAACCGTCCTCGCCCACCTCTGCTGGCGATGGAGGCCGAGCGTGAAGGCGTAGCCCACGCAGACCACGGCTTCGGTTACGACCGTCGCGATCGCCGCCCCAACGCCGTCGAGCACTGCGATGAGGACGATGTTGAGCATCACGTTGGAGATCAGTGCGACGACGCCCAGCGTCGCCACTCGTCCCTCCCTCCCCCGTGAGTACGCGACCCAGACGAGGGCGATGTTCGCGTAGAAGATCGGTACCGAGAAGGCAAGAATCGCAAGAACGGGCGCTGCCGAGGAGTACTCGTCTCCGAACAGGAGACCCACGATGAGCTCGCGAGCAAGTGCAAGCTCGACGCCTACCAGGACGCCGACACAGACGAGGATGAGCACGACCGGGCTCGCCCCCAGGGTCGTGTCGTGACGTCCCCGTCGTGCTGTCCACAACGGAAGAAACGCGGCAACGACGGCTGTCGGCAGGAGGAAGGTGCCGTCCAGAATGCGGTACGCAGCTGCATACTCGCCGGCTACAGCGACTCCGGCGAGGGCGCCCAGGAGGAGGACATCGACGCGCTGGTACAAGAACGCAGCGATCGCGGAGCCGTAGAAGGGCGCACCCCGGCGTAGTAGCGGAGCAGCCAGGCGGGGGCGCACGGCGATCCCGGGAACCACGGAACGGGTCGACGCCGCGATGCACGCGAGCTTGACGACGCCACCGACGAGGAAAGCCACCGCGACGAGCTCGGGAGCCGGACGTACCGAGAGGAGAACGATCGTGAGCCCGAGCACGCAGCCGTTTCCGGCAAGGCGAGAGGTCGCAACCCGAACCGGTCGTCGCGCGGCGATCGCCGCGCCTTCGAGCGAAGTGGTGACCGTCAGGAGGAGCAACGTCGGCACGTAGATCGCCGCCAGCGAGGTGCCAGAAGGATGAAGCACTGCGAAGGCGCCGACGAGACCGAGTCCGGAGACGAGCGACGCTCCGACGTTGAGCGCGACCGCAGTCCAGAGGGAGGCCTGGTGCATCCGGCCGCTTCGTGCTCCTTGTCTGAGGACGAGAGTCGTGAGGCCCATGTCTGCGATGAGCGCCGCGATCTGCGCCACCGTGTAGACGAGCACGAACTCGCCGAACCCGTTCGGACCCAGCACGCGCGCGGCGACCACGAGAGCCAGGAAGACTGCTGCCTTCGCCGCCGCATCCGTCCCCGAGAACGTGCCGGCGCTCCGGATGCGGCTCCACCACTCCCCGGCTGTAGGCAGGGCATCCGAAGAGGCCCGACCGCCCACGGCCGGAGTCAGAGGTCGAGGTCTACTGAAGATCCGAGTCGTGTTCACCGAAATGGCGCATCGCGATCCCGGCGCCTGCGACGAGCCAGAACGCCGTGCCGAGCTGGCTGAACGAGAAAGTCCCCACCGTGAGGGCGACGAGCAGGACGACGAGTTGGGCCGCGGCGAGCCCGCTCGCCAGGTGCCGAAGGCTGCCTTCCTGCCGAAGCGCGCACCTGATCGTCCTGACGAGCACCGCGACGAGGAGCGCTACCAAGGCCAGCAGGCCGAGAAGGCCTGTCTGCGCGACCTCGCGGACGTACGTGTTGTCGATCGATTGGCCGAGGTCGACTTGCCGTCCTTGGATGACCGCCGGGAAGACCGGTCGGTCGGTCGGATCGAGGCTCGAGCTCACCGGTCTCCGAATGCCGTCCCCCCCGATCCGTTTCGCGAGGTCGACCCGAACCTGAACGACGAACCGCTCTTGCGACGTCTCCGGCCGCACGAGCCCGACCGCCGCTCCTCGCACCGGAGTCCCGAGCGGAGAGGCGACCAGCACGGCAAGGATCCCGGCGGCGGCCGCAATGGGCTTCCAGCGCCGCCAGAGGCCCGACAGCCCGGCGAAGGCTGCGAGCCCGAGGAGGGCGCCGAGCCAAGGTGCACGGCTGAGGGCGACGGCAAGTCCGGCAACCATGACGATGCCCCCCGCGCCGACTGCGACCTTGCGGATACCCCTGGTCGCGACCAGCAGGCTGAGTGCGAGGGGCATGGTCATAGCGATGAAGGTCCCGAGGACGATCGGGTGGGGGAACGTCGCGCGTGCCCTCAGGTGGTCGCCGCGCTCCAGCGCGTCGAAGATGACGCCCGGGTAGACCGGAATCCAGTGCCGATCGAAGTGCCATTCCGCCACTGCGACGGCTGCGACAGCGACAGCCGTCGCGGCGAGGCTTCCCGCGAGAATCCAGAGATCCCTCCGTCCGCGGGCCACGGCCAGAACGAGGAGCGCTGGAGCGAACGCTCCGACGGTCAGTGACAGCGCGATCCGCACCGTGACGATCGACGGATCGCCGACCAGAGCAATCAGCACGACGGCTGAGTAGGCGGAGCCCAGCGCCAGCAGCAAGCGGGGCGGCACGCGCAGCTTGCCGCGAGCGATCACGGCAGCCATGCAGCAGACGACCAGCGCTCGCGTCGGCGTCATGTCGGGCAGGTGGGAGTCGAAGCTCGCGAGGCTCGGTGGAAGCGCGAGGCTCACCGGCAGGGCGACGAGCACGGCGGCCCGCAGAAAGGTGAACGCAAGGAGCCCTGCGGCGAACAGCATGAGCACGGCCGCGATGTCAGTGAGATGAGACGGGCGCTCCCCGGTCCGGTCCCCGGTCTGGATGTACGAGCCGGGCGTCTTCGCGTGCTCGAGCTGCGCATCGTCGAGGAGATATGTGATGGGCTTCGGCGTCCCGGCAGCCTCGCCGACGACGAGAAGCGCAGATGTCGCTCCGTCGGGGGTCGTTCCACTCACGACGACCCTCGTCCAGGACTCGTCGACGACAGTCACCTGCCCCCGCGAGGCCTGGATCAGCGAGCCATCGCTCGCCCGCCAGCGAATCTCGGGATAGACGGCGGTCCGGTCCAGACCTCGTACGAAGGCCGAGAAGGTCTCGAGCCTCCCAGAACGGATGCCGTCGGCCTGGAAGTACGCCGCCCCTTCACCGTCACTCGCACCACGAGTTCGGACCTCCAAAGCGGCAGAGCCACCTACGCCGAGACTCCGAGCACCGGAGACATCGCTCTGCAGCCCCGCAGGGCGCCAGCGCAAGGGTGTCGACTCGAAGCCGCTGTCGAGTACGAGGTTCTCGCCGCTTCTCGTCGAGAGCAGACCAACTTGCCAAGACAGTGCCCCTGCGAGGACGAGCAGCAAGGCAGCGGCGAGCCACCTCGACATGCGCGGAACTGCAAGACGAGGACGCGAACGCGCCGCCTGTGCAGCTTCGGCGAAGCCCGCATCCAGCGCCAGTCGGAGCTCGGACTGCATGCGCGCGAGCTCCTCTGCAATGTGGTGCGCCCTCTCCTCGGCCGTCGTCAGCCCCTCTCGCACTGAGGCAGCTGGTCCCGGAGGTGGAAGCGAACTCACGGACTGTCCGATTCGAGGCTCGGGCTCAGGACTTCGCTCCGTGGGCTCGTCCGGAACCCAAAGCGAGTACTCGCGCTCTGGCGCTGTGGGCTCGGCTGGCGCCGACTCAGGGCCCGTTCCGAGCCTCTCGGCGAGATTCGTCTGAGACCCGCCGTTCCGCATGCCGTTCTGCTCGGCCATCTCTAGCCCCGCAGGGACTCAGTCGCCCTCGGCGCGCGGGGAGTCCTGCTCGGCCTCGAGCAGGAGGAAGGCGCACGGTCGTGCATCGTCGGGAAGAGGAGACCGTCCGACCCGTGCCACACAGAACCGCTTGTCGTTCACCTCGACGCGCTCTCCTGCTCTGGGCGGAGGCCCGGGGCTTTCCGTTAGCGCATAGCCCGCGGGTTGCGGGAAGAGCCGGAGGTGGAAAGCGGGCTCCGGCTCCGATGCCTCCTGCAGAGTCGCTGCGCCCGACTGTGGCGTCGGGAGGCGGAGCCTGAGCGACCGGAGCTCGCTGTCGAGCCCGGCGACAACGGCCTCGCGAGCTTCGAGCTGCTTCTCCGCGTCGGAGAGAGATGCCTGCGTCTCGGCCCAGCCTTCGCGCGCGCGAGCGCACTCATCAGCAAGTCCAGCACGTACATGATCGCTCGCGGCGAGCTCGGCCTCGCGTTGGGAGAGCGTGTGCTCGAGTGACGCGACCTGGGTGCGCAGGCTCTCCAGCTGGCTCGCTGCCTCGGCGAGCGAGGCCCGGGCCACGGCGCGATCCTCCTGGGAACTGGCACACTCGTCTGCGAGCCGCGAGCGAACGAGCTCGCTCTCCGCGAGTTCGGCCTGGCGCTCGTCAAGCAACCTCTCGACCTCCACGCTCTCTTCGCGCAGACGAGTGAGCGCTTGCTGCAAGTCGACGACGTCTGCAGCAATCGACGAGAGGGTCTCGTCGAACTGGACGAGTTTCCTCAGCTCCGGCGAGTACGAAGCGGGGGAAACCTCCTGAACCAGAACAGAGTCGGTCTCGCGGCGAACGTCCACCGAGTCGATATCGGACGAGCGGGCAGACGTCTCAAGCACCGCGGCCGGCCGACCACCCCTTGGGACGTGCGAGTCAGTAGGCGCCCCTGCCGGACAGCGCGGCAGGAATCGTCAGCGCCAGAATGCGCAGGTCGCCGAAGACGGACATGTTCTCGATGTAGTGGCGCTCGACGGCGAGCCGTTCGGCGAAGTTGAGCTCACCACGCCCGTAGACCTGCATCGGCCCGGTTATCCCGGGTTTCACCGCGAGGCGACGGAGATGCTCGGGTTCGTACTGTTCGACGAGCTCGAGCTGCTCGGGTCGTGGGCCAACCAGGCTCATGTCCCCGACGAGTACGTTCCACAGCTGGGGGAGCTCGTCGAGGCTCCAGCGGCGCAGTGTTCGACCCATGCGAGTCACGCGCGGGTCGCCGTGCAGTTTGAACACCGGCTCCGGGAGACGGTCGAGAACGACGAGGTTGTGCAGTTGCTCCTCCGCGTCGGCGACCATGGAGCGGAACTTCAGCATCCGGAACGGGCGGCCGCCCGTGCCCGCGCGGACCTGCGCGAAAAGCACCGGTCCACGGGAGTCGAGCTTGATCGCGAGACCGATGAGAAGGCACGGCGGGAGGAGAACAACAAGGGCAGTCACGCTGACCAGTACGTCGAGCGCCCGCTTGACGATAGCGGTCGAACGTGAGACGTCCGGCGGTCTGTACTCGAGAACGGGAAGTTCAGCCAGGTGGTTGAGCCGAACGGCGGGGCTCAGGACGTCGCGACAGGGAGGAACGACCGCGACGTGGCTCCGGGCTGCATGAGAGAGGTCGAGTAGCCTGCGAACCTGCTCGTTGTCGAGAGAGGTTGGCGCGTACACGAGACGATCGACGCTCCGAAGCAGTTCGGCAGCGCGGTTCTCCTCCGAATCGAGCTCCTCACGCTCCTCCACGATCGTCACGTGCAAATGGGGAAACAACTCGAGCTTGCGTTTCAGGGCGCCCGTCGCAGCGGAGCTCCCCACGATCGCGACGCGCTCCGGCGGGGTCACTCTCCGCCAGAGGAAGCGAGCCAAGGCGCGGAGAGGGAACAGAGATGCCGCAGCCACGGCTGCGGCCACGAGCGTGCTCGACGCATCGGGTCGTCCAGCGGGCGTCAACGATAGGAGGAGTGCCAGCAACGAGGCCCCGATCAGCCCCCACAGGAGGACGTGCGGCGCCTCGTCGATCGTCGTATGCCCGAGCGGGCGCTCGTCGCGGTCGTACAGGCCAAGCACCTTCGCTAGACCGACCCAGACCGGTAGGAACGCGAACGACCAGATCGACTGGCTGACGTCGCCTCCTCCTGCGAAGCCGAGCGAGAGACAGGCCAACGCCGCCGCAACGACGTCTGCCCAGGCGAGCATCCGACGGAGAAGCGGATAGCGCCATGCTTGCGAAGGCAGGCGGCGCCGCCAGAGCCGATCGGCGCGAACGGCCGCCGGCGCATGGAGCGCGCGCGGCACGGGGAGTGGGCTTCCATTGAGGGTCGACGGTGGCGGCGCGACCATGTGTTGTCGAATCGACCACGCAGCGGCGTTACGAATCCCCACTTCTGGGCATTTCCGGACATTTCCCGGGCGTCGTCCCGCCGCCGCTCCAGTCAGCGTGCTGCAGGGCCGACGATCCCCATGAGGAGCGGCGAGCGCGGATTGAGCTCGACGGCACGCCGCAGGCTGCGCTCTGCTGCATTCACGCGGCCGAGCCTCGTCTCGATCCTCGCGGAGGCGAGCCAGAGTCGCCAGTCGGCTCGATCGCGCGCGATCGCCATGTCGATCCACGCTCGCGCGGATGTCAGAGCGCCGGCCTGCTCGCTGACGAGCGCAAGTTGGAGGTACGGCGTCGCCGCCCACGGCTGGATGTCGCGCGCGCTCTTCGCTGCAGCCAGCGCATCGCCGAGGTCACCGCGCCTGACGGCGGCCTGACTGTGCCCGATCTCGCGCTGAGCGAACAGCGGGATCGCCTGTGCGAACACGAGGAGCCATGCGAGAACGATCGCCGCTACACCGAGCCCGAACGGCCTCCGCAACGGGCGGGGCGGCCCGCCTTCCTCGACCGCGCTGAGAGGCGTCGGAGCAGCAGTAGCGGGCCCGACAGCGAGAGCGAGCGAGACGAACCCGACGACACTCACGGCCGTCAGCTCCCACACCCAGTCGATTCCTGCGGCTGCGGCATAGGCGACGAACACTGCGGTTGTCGCCGCCCCGTACACACGCGTTTCCCCTGAAGCTCTCACTGCACGTATCGCACCCACCACGATGCCGCTGCCGACCAAGGCGAGAACGAGAGCGAGCCCGATCACACCGAGCTCTCCGAGCGTCTCGAGGTACAGAGAGTGCGCGTCCTTGACGAACAGCGCAATAGACCCGTGCTCGGCCCACCAAGCCTCGAACGAGCCGGCCCCGTCTCCCCACAGGGGTGCCTGTCGCCATTGGTCGACAGCAGCTGACCAGAACTGCCAGCGGCCGCTCCCGCTGCTGCTCAGGAGATGCTGCTTGACGAAGTCGCCTCGGTCGATCGCCGCTGCCTCACCGGGAGGTGTCTTGAACGCCCGAAAGCGCTCCACGGGGTTCGCCAGGCTCACCACGAGCGCGACGCCGATCACAGCGACGAGAGCACCCGCCCAGCTCACGACGACTGGTGGCTCGATCCTCCTCTTCCGGAGAGCTCGAGCCCCGTAGGCGTAGATCAGGCCGGTCGCCGCGCAAGCGAGCCCGATCAGCAGGGCGGCGCTTCTTCCCTGACGCTCGACGAGATCCGTTCCCAGCGGGCCGTTTACGAGCTCGTCGCGTCGAAGGAGCACCGCTATCGCCGCGGCGCTGCCCAGCGCCGAGGTCGCGAGAGCGGCGACGGCCGTCCAACGACGATTCGTCAGCAGGAGGAAGACCGCCACGCCGACCGTCGCGACGGCGACCCCGCCCCGAGAAGAAGCGAGGTAGATCACCGATGCGATGACGGGTGTGGTCGCCAACGCCAGACAGCGAACGGCAGCGACGCGCGAGACGACGGCGAAGCTCAGGAGGAGGGGAACCCCAAGTGCGACGAAGATCGCGAGCCCGTTCCAGTACCCGAGCGGAAAGCTCAGTCTGGTGGCTGCAGCAGGGAGGAACGCGTCGAGGTCACGACCGGAAAAGGAGCCGGGCAAGAGTCTGGACACGACCGCCACGGCTGCGACGGCGCTGATCGCGGTCGCGAGCCCACCTATCCACCAAGCGAGAGATCGGCGGGAAGAGGCGAGGGTGACAACGAGGAAGACTCCCAGATAGAGGCTGACGCGATTCGCCTCGTCGAAGACGTTCTCGGAGCTCACGGACTGAAGCAGCGATGCCGATGTCCAGAGAGCGAGTGCCGCCAGCAAGACCCCGAGCACGAGCGCCGCCCGGGGAACGCGCTCCTTCGGCAGGAGGCCGAAGACGATGACGACGATAACCGCCCACCAGATCGCGATCGCGAGCGAATCCCGGCCCTCGACGCCGTAGCTTCCGTTGTCGTACGCGATCCAGAACAGCGAGGCAGCGACGATTCCCACGGTCAGCGCCGGACCGAGCGTGGACGATGCGAGTCGCCGCCGCACGGCGGTACGCTACTCGGTGATGCTGCCGGCTTCGTCACGGGCGGGATCGATGCGCCCTCGAGCGACTCGCACCACTGTGACTACCGCCCTCGTGGCCCTCCTGACGACAGCCTTCGCGGAAGCGGCGGCTCCCGCGGCTGCCGCCGCTCCTCGTCCGGGAGCATCATCGGTTGCGCAGTACGTCGAGCTCGTACCGACCGCGACGGGCCCGAAGGCACCGGGGGTCGACAAGGAACGACGACTACCCCTCTCCCCCGAGGCCAAGCGTGCCCTCGACGGGGCCCCGAAGCGAACCGCCACATCCCTGCTGACAGTCGCCACGTCTTCGACGTACGGAGCGCCGTCGAGGCTTGGCCGTGGTGGGTCGGGACGGATCGTTCGCGATGCGCGCACGACCGCCCAACCGCCGTCCCGCAACCAGTCGCTCGAGGCCATTGCAACCGCAGTAGCACCCGCCGGCGACACGCGCATGATTGCCCTGCTCCTGATCCTCGCAGCTGTCACCGTCGCAGCCGCCGCGCTCTCCCTACGACGGCGCCTCTGACGGCCGCCTCGAGAGCTCGACCACCTCCAACAACGGACCGACTGGAGCGACCGTCAGCCTCCCCGGAAGAAACGCGCGAACCCCGCTTACGGCTCCGTGGCGATCACTACCACCGGCCCCGTGTTGAACCGGACCACGAGCTGCGTTTTCCCCGAGCCGTTGTCCCGGGTGTAGAGGCGAGCTCCGTTGGCGGCTGGAGCGGCGAGATCAGCGCTGGCTTCGGCGAACTGGAGTCCATCCCCAGCATCCAGCGCCATTACATTCGCTGCATTGCGAGACAAGCGAACATCGAACGACCCCGAACCATCACCCCACGCGATACCACCATCGGTCGTTATTCGGAGTCGTGCATCGACCTCTCCCTTGGTCTGAGCAGTAAACGCACGAGCGCTCGCACCCCGCGCCGATCGGATCTCATCATCGGACTGAAGCCTGTCGATGGCACCGCGATAGAGGTTGACGTCAACCGCACTTGCACCACCGGCGCCGAATTCGATCTTCCCGTCCGAGATTGCCGTTCTCGGAGTCGTGTCACCCTCTTTCAGATACTGCGCGTAGCTGGCCGCGGAGTCCGAGGCAACATACGTGTTGCGTCCTTCTATCCATCGCAGCTCCTTTCCCGATGCAAGACGCACCTTGTCTCCGAAAGGCCCGATGAACTTCGTGAGGATCGTGGCTTCCATGGTGCGCGCGGCATTCGCCTGTACGTCGTAGCCGATGACATTGGCTCCTGAGAGTCGCTCCAGGTTGAGGTGAAAGAAGCAGCCGAGGATGTCGCCGGCTATTTTCACCAGCACATCGCCGTCCGAATGCCCCCACACGACGACATTGACGTACGAGTTCGCAAAAGGGGCGGGAATCGCCGGAGAGGCACTCCCGATGTCAATGCCGGTCGAGCAGAAATCCACGCCCACGTTCGAGAAGTGGTTGTAGGAAAAGCTGGGTTCACCAGATGCCGTGCGGTAGTACCGGATTCCGGTGCCGCAATTGTTGATCAGAGTGCTCTCGACGGCGTTTCGCTCCGTGAACCCAGATGCATCGTTGTAGAGGTCTATCCCCACGGCACAATTGGCAATACGACATCGACTAATGGTGCTCCGCAGCGCGTTCTTCAGACGCACTCCGACAGCAGACCTTCGAGCGCCATCGCCAGCGACCAGAATGTTTTCGACAACTGGCCCGACGATAGGAGTGCCGGCGGAGTTGTCGATCAGGATGCCGACCTCGCCGCCGGCTGGCGTGACCCTTACGTCACCGAGCCCTATCACGGAGACTCGGTTATACGGTCCGATGAGCGAGAAGGGTGAATACGAGCCTGGCGCAACCCAGATCACTCCGTCGGAACGCCCCAGCGAAGCGACTGCCGAGGAAATCTGTCTCTTTGCCTCCGCCCACGTCCTTCCGTCGCTGCCATCGTTACCAGCCGGGGAGACATAGAGATAAGCCGCGTCCCCGTCGATCGCAACAGAGCCGGTCGTCACGCCCCCGATGGCACCGACGCCGGCGAGCTTCAGCAAGCCCTGTCGGGTGATGGTCTCGTCCACTCCTCCCCCTTCGTGCCCAATCGGACGAGTAACGGAGCGAGGCGACGCTCCCGGCGTGCCCAGTTGCGGGAGACGCGCGCCGTTACCGTTCGGACAAAGTCAAACGAATGCACGCGATGTGTCAAGGGCCCTGCGGTTCAGGCGACGAGCGCAGCCCTCAAGGACGGCCACGGCATCGAGCCCGAGCGACCCCCGTACGAGGTGCACGAGGGCGGCGCGCGGATCTGCTTCGTTCGCGATCCTGATAGATAGTTCCAAGCATTGATTTCACCTCGGTGCTCGCAGCCTGTCGGAGCGATCGCTCGAGCTGCCGCAGGCAGCCGTGCGACGAGTTGGCACACGGCCCCCGCGGCGGCTCAGTCGTGGAGTAATCGTTCTGCGGCTAGACCGTCACTGCCTCTTGGCAGGCATTTGAGCGCCGGTGGAGTGCGTACTCAGCGACGCACTCCGACCGACTCGAGATATGCGCTTGGCACGGCGATCGGGCCAGGTTGTTCCAGGCGGTTCCATGAGCGTGCGAGATCACGCAGGTCGCGCTCGAGTGCGTCACGCTCGGAACCGGCTGCGTCGAGTGCTTTCAAGGTCGGCCCGTAGTACGTGGCGAACGTCTCGACGAATGCTTCGGCCGAGGTGAAGCGGAACGTGAAGGTGCGTGGGTGATGAACCCACGCCACCTCGGCGCCGAAGAGATCAGCGAGATGTTCCTCGGTGCCCCAGAGCAGCGGCGAGGCGAGCCCGGGCGGCGGCGGAACGTGGGACGCGACCGTCTTGAACATCGATCCGATGAAGCCCGCGGGCGTCCAGCTCGCGAGCGCGATCGTCCCCCCGGGTCGCGTCACTCGGACGAGCTCTGCTGCCGTGCGGCGATGGTCGGGAGCGAACATCGACCCGAAGACCGAGATGACGGCGTCGAAGGATTCGTCGCGGAACGGGAGCTCCTCGGCGTCGCCGGGACGGAAGTCCACGCGGAGCCTTTCCGCCGCGGCGCGCTCACGGCCACGATCGAGGAGCGCGGGCACGTAGTCGATTCCGGTCACAACGCCGCCAAGGCGGGCGGCGGCGAGCGCCGCGTTACCGCTCCCGCTCGCCACGTCTAGCACGTTCGAGCCCGCCCGCAAATCCGCGGTGTCGCTGAGACGCTCTGCCACGGGAACGATGAGGGTCGCGATCTCGGCGTAGTCGCCGCTAGCCCAGGTCGCCTGCTGGCGGACCTTGACAGCTGCCAAATCGAGGGAAGGTGCAGTGATCACGGTATGCTCCTTCAGTAGTTAGTACGATCGTTCGTGCGAAGTAGATAGTGTACGACCGATCGTGCTATTTTGTCAAGCGATGAGCGAGGCACCGGTCCGTCATGAAGTGGATCGCCGCGCGCGCAGGCGGCGGAGCGACGGCGAGCGGAGCCGCAGCGCGATCCTGCGTGAAGCGGCACAGCTCGCCACCGTCGAGGGCATCGAGGGGCTCTCGATCAGCCGGTTGGCACAGGCCGTGGGAATGAGCAAGAGCGGCCTCTTCGCCCACTTCGGCTCTAAGGAGGAGCTTCAGCTCGCGACGATCGAGACAGCGAGCGTCGTCTTCAACGAGCAGGTGGTCAAGCCGGCATCGCTCGCCCCCACCGGGCTCGAGCGGCTGCAGCAACTCGCGGAGAACTTTCTGCGCCACGTTGAGGACAGAGTCTTCCCGGGCGGCTGCTTCTTCGCCTCGGTCGCCGCCGAGATGGACACACACCCTGGTCCTGTGCGCGACCTCGCCGTTCAGCTCACAGACGACTGGATTCGGCAGCTCGGCACCGCCGCTCGGGACGCTCAGGCCGAGGGCGCCATAGATCCGTCCGAGGATGCCGCTCAGCTCGCCTTCGAGATCGACGCGTACCTGCTGCTCGCGAACGCACAGTTCGTCGTCAGCCAGGACTCGACGCCGATCGGGCGCGCGCGTCGTGCGCTGGAGTATCGGCTTTCAGCAGCGGCCCCCGACTCGTGATCGTCGACGCCCAATGCGGATGTCAGATGCAAACATTGATTTCGCGCAATCCGGGGAGACATGCGCGGACGTATCTCCGAGTGTGGTAGGCACATCCTCGGGATGAGCGTAACCTTATGGGCAAGACGTTCCTGGGAAAGGCTTGTGCCGACAGCCCGGGAGGTTTCGAGATCTACGGATTCTCGGGAGGGGGAAATGACAAGAAGCGTGCTCTACGTGGCAGGTGCTGCAGCGCTGGCGCTCGTCCTTGTTTCGAGCGTGGCCGCGGCTACCGCTGGCACCGACGATCGCGTCTCGACCCACGATCTGATTACGACCGATGCGTTCGTGTCGACCGTCGGCGGGCCGGCGGATGTCCTCCAGCAGAACGAGCCGCACATCGCGATCCATCCGACGACTGCGAACCTGCTCGCGATCGGGATGAACGATGTCCGGACGCTCGGCATCTCCGACGACGCTTGGCAGGGTCTCGCGGTCTCGAACGATGGCGGGGCGACGTACACGGAGTCGTTGATCCCCGGCTACCCGGGCGACACCTCCGCCGCCGGGCTCGCTTCGCCCGTGCGCGGCAACGCGGCCGCCTCGGATCCATGGCTCGGGTTCGACAACTTCGACAACCTTTTCTACGCGTTCATCGCCTTCCAGCGCACGCCGCCGGGTCAGCCGGCGAACAGGACGGCGAACGCACTCGCCGTCGCGAGGTACACGGTCGACTCGTCCACGGGCGCGGTCGCGTACGCGAAGACCGTCGTCGTCGAGCGAGGCACCGTCGGGCTGGGCCAGCAGGAGGACAAGGAAGCGCTGGCGCTGGACAACAGCGCTAACTCGCCCTTCGATGGTGCCGTCTACGTCTGCTGGGCGCGCTTCACGGGTGCGCAGAACCACTTGGCGGTTGCCTTCTCGCACGATCACGGCGAGAGCTGGTCGACGTCGCGCTTCACCGGACCGCAGGCTGACGTCAACAACATGCAGGGCTGCAACCTCGCGGTCGAACCCGATGGCGACGTCTACGTCGGCTACCGCACGTTCGACAACAACCCGACCAACTCCAACCCGAACGACAGCGCGATCTTCGTCTCCCGCTCGACGGATGGCGGGGTCACCTTCGCGACGCCGGTGCGAGTCGCGCGGTTCGTGGACTACCGGCAGAACGCCTCGCGGACGCCGCCGGTCTTCCGCACGTTCTCGGACGTCTCGATGGCGGCGGACGCGAACGGTGTTTACGTCGCCTGGCAGGGGCGGAACGGCGCCAACGGGAGCGACGCGTTCGTCAGCCGCTCGAAGACGAACGGCAGCTCCTGGGAGACCCCGGTGATCCCGAACGTCGCCGGGGCCAGCCATCAGCTCATGCCGGCGCTGGCTGCGGCCGACGGAATGCTCTCGGTGGTGTGGTACGACAGCCGCTCCGAGCCGGCTTTCACCGCGGCCGGTCCGGTTACCGGGCAGTGCCCGGCGGGCGCAACCACCCAGGTCGACTGCACGGGCATGGACGTCTTCTACGACCAGGCGAGCACTACCGCCGCCGGTCCACTCGCCTTCGGATCCGACCTCGCGGTGACGGACGACTCGTTCAACCCGAACACCTACGGGTCGATCAAGGCGATCACGCCGTTCATCGGCGACTACATCGCCGTCGCCGCGATGGCGACTACGGCGTACGTGGTCTGGGCGGACAACCGCGACGTCGACCCGACCTTGAACGCGCAGGAGGACGCGAGTACCGCGACCGACCCACCCGCGCTGATCAACGCACGCTCGCGCGACGCAAACATCTACTTCGACCGAGTCAGCAAGTAGAGCACGCGAGGCTGGGGCCGGTCACCACCTTCCGGTCCCAGTCTCACTTCCGCGGAGCGAGCTGCTCGCCGTCCTCGTCGTCACGGCCGCACAGTCGCTGCTCGCATTGGCGATCGGAGGTTGCGCAGCACGTCCTCGTCGACCTCAATGCCGAGGCCAGGGCCCGCGGGGAACGGATCGGCCTCGACGCAGTGATCTCATCGGCCCGCCGCGATCTGCTGTGCGACGAGAACGTCCTCGAGCTGGCCTACCACCCCGCAGGACTCGATCCGCGTTGCATAGGACTCGGACGCAGTTGTAATACGCCTGATTTGCAGCGAGTCTCAGCCGTTGCCGACAGCCCCTGGATACACTTCGAGGGTGGCGAACCCGACTTGGGAGCGAGAGCGCAAGACCCGCGAAGCAAAGCTCGAGCATGTGCGCGAGCAGGTCGCATCGGGGGAGTTGGTGATTCGCCAGATGACACGAGCGGAGCGGGCAAGGTGGGATAAGCGCCGCCGTGAGTTCGAGGCGAACTCCACTCCAGAAGAGCGCGCTCGCCGAGCTACGGCCCTCAGTAATCGGCAAAGACGCGCTGAGCTCCGCTCATCGCCAACCTGAGCTTGGCGTCACCAGCGCGAGCCCGAACGAGAAGTGCAGCGATACGATCTAGCGTCCCTTGACGTACAGCTCGGCGCCGAACCCGAGAATCGCGGCGTGCAGCGGGAACGCTGACTCGGCGGCGAGGGGCGCCCTGGGCGAGTCATAGAGACAACCGCCCAGGAAAAGCACGCCGCCCGGCTCGGCGTGCATCACGCTGGAGTCTGCGCTGTGGGCGCGCCTGGCGGCATCCGGTGGACATGTTCGCTGATCTCGGTCAGTACGCTCATCAGCTCTGGAGGATGGCCGCGCCTTCCGGTGGCAGACCGTAACGCATCTTCTCATTCGAGCCTGAGCGAGCGTCCGCTCGGCCGGCCGCCCGAGCGAGATTCCGGATCACTCGCACATCCGACCGATCTGCTGCTTCTGGGCTGTCGGTGACCCTCGCAGCGTCGTCAGACACATCGGTGATACCCTGGTTCGTGCCCACAGCTCGCTCCTCCGCTACTGCACTCACCGCGAGTCGCGCCAGGTCTGAGCCTGATAGGGAGGAGAGCTTTGGTGGCACGGTCTCTACCTGAAACGCTCACCGAAGCTGCGCGGGCGGCGGTGGAAGCCAGTGATTGGGAGCGCGACCAGGAGGCATGGAACCTTCCGCGAGCCCAAGGAGAGACGAGCGCTCGCGGGGCGGACACTGACGAACGCGATGCTCGGGAGAACGATCCTGGTGAGCGCGGAGCTGATCCCCCGGCGATGTCACCCGAGACGACCGCGTGAGCGGGATCATCGTGTTCGCCGCTGGGTCTGCTGTAGGACGCTGTGCCCTCGGAGCTTGGACCTATGAGCGTCCGGCGGCGGGACTCACAGCGCTGGTGACTGCGCGGAGGCTCGTTGAAGTCGCAGGGTGACCGCGCCGTAGGCGACGCAGTTCGCCTCGTGCGCGGACGGTTCGAAGCACAGTTCGAAGACGTGAACGCCGCAAGAGCAGCAGCCCGCGATGCGCGCGCGGTCGGATTCATTGTCGACGTTCGGCAAGACACCGTGGGATGGCTCACCATTGGAAGACGCCAACTCCCCTTCCCGGGCGACGAGCGCGACCGCTACGCGAGTCGTTTCCACGCGATCGCGACACAACATGGCGGCGCGTTCAGTCAGTTTGTGGAAGAGCCACCTGAAACGTTGGCCACTCATGTAGCAGAGACATCTGCGAGAGGAGACGGATGACGAGTAAGCGACAACAGACGATGTCGAAGATGGCGCGCGAGCGTGTGGTCAAAGAGCGTCGCGCGCGTAAGCTCGAGAAGAAGCATGCGGCGGCGGCTGAGCGCAAGGCCAAAGCGGAAGGTGCAGTCCCTCTGAGTTCCCTCGTACGTGACCCGCGCTGATTTCACTCAGCTTGACAAGAGAGGCCCGATGACCCGTCCGCTGGCGCGAAGCGGATGCCTGCACAGTCGTCGGATCCCTAGGATGGCGGCATGGCCACCTTCCTGCACACCATGGTTCGGATCACCGACCCGGAGCGGAGCCGCGGCTTCTACGAGGCGCTCGGCTTCCGCTTCTCCCGCGACATGGACATCGTCAGAAACGGCGAGCTCGAGGCGACGAACTACTTCTTCTCACTCGGCGACGACGAGAATGTCCTCGAGCTGACCTACAACCACGACGGACGCACCTACGACCTCGGCACCGGCTACGGGCACATCGCGATCGGCGTCGACGACCTCGACGGCACGCTCGCAGCCCTCAAGGACGGGC
>JBMDXR010000010.1:0-57144 GCA_048594925.1 Gaiellaceae bacterium | reverse complement strand
AAGCTGCCCCCTTCTCGGGTTGAAAAGAGCTGCCGCCCGTCTAGGGTGAGAACGACGTACGCCCTGCGGCCCGGCAGAAGCGAGGTGAAGAGTGGCCCGGTCCGCAGCACCACCTCTCGGCGGTCGATTCCTCGTCAGGGGTGATGCGGGGCACGTTCGCGGCGCGCAGGCGATCGCGTTTCCAGAGCTCGCGCATCTCCACTTTCAGTGGCGGAGAGCACTCGAGTCGACTTCGCTCGATCTGGAGTCGAAAACGAAGCGCTACCGCGATGCGCGCTCTGCCTTCGAGGCCGAGCACGGCCGAATCGTCGACGAGTACTGGTGCTGGAATGTGCCGAGCGCAGCCGTGCTCACCGAGAAGCCACGATCTCCGCTGGTCTCCTGGTTTCTGGGGCGGCAGGTTGCATTCCACCGCGCGAGCGACTGGGCGACGAAGGACAATCCGGACGTCGCCGAGCAGATCCATCGTTGCGACGAGCTCGCAATCCGTGCGACGCAGGTCCTCAGCGGGATTCGTCGTCGTATCTGTCTGCAGCTGGTCATGAGCTCGGCGGCGCACCTCCTGAGCTTCGTCGACGCGAGGGCTGCCCAGGAGCGAACCAAGAGCGTTCTGAAGCAGGAAAAGGACGCACTGGACGCCACGATGACGTATTACTGCGCTGCAGCGAACGGCCAGGCACAGATCGTGTACTTCGCCGCCATCGCGGCCGTCGCTGCCGCGCTCGGGCTGTTCGCTCTCTTCGGGAGCTGGTGGATACCTCTGCCCGGGATCGACTCGGACCGCGACTTCTACGGTTGCATCGCCGCCGGCGCTTTCGGAGCGGTCGTCAGCGTCGTCCAACGCATCAACTCGGGCCAGTTCAATCTCACCTACGACGTCGGTCGCCCGTACGTCGCTTTCCTCGGTGGCCTCCGACCGGTGCTCGGTGCGGCCTTCGGACTCGTCCTCTACTTCGCCGTGACGAGCGGTCTCCTGACGATCTTCGAGATTCCCGAGACGGGCACCGAGCGGCTCTTCACGTTCCTCGTCATCGCCTTCCTGGCCGGTTTCAGCGAACGCTGGGCTCAAGACACGCTCACGGCGCTCGGCCAAGGTTCCGGCAGAGCCGATCCAGCGACATCCGGCGGTCAGCGCGAGTCATGATCGTGCTTCCGAAGCAGAGCCGAGCTCGTGACAAGTGCGATCCGTCTGACTAGACTGCGCGCACTTCAGGAGTGAGCGAGTGACCGACCAGCGAGCACCGCTGCGGCTCGCGTCGGCGGCTTCCACCGTCGGACGTGCTCCCCTACCGCGAAGGGCGGGCGGTCGTCGGTGAGCTCAGCCGAGAAGGAGCGAGCGAAGTACCAGAAGAACGTCGCGAAGGCACTCGATCGGATCTACGACGCCGACGCCACCGAGGAGCAGGAGGTCGACCTCGACACGGCGCGGATCGTCGTCTTCTCCGACCACCACAAGGGCGCGCGGGACGGGGCCGACGACTTCCTCCGCTGCGAACGAGCGTATGCAGCCGCTCTGGGCTACTACCTGGAGGAGGGATTCCGACTCTTCGTCCTCGGTGACGTCGAGGAGCTCTGGGAGTGCTCGCCCGAGGAGGTCATCAAGGAGTACCGCGACAACCTGGAGCTCGAGGCGCAGTTCCATCGAGCCGGGCGCTACGAGCGCTTCTGGGGCAACCACGACGACCAGTGGCGCGACTCGAAGGAGGTTGCGAAGCACCTTGGAGAGAAGCTCTTTCCGGGCCTCCGCGTGCGCCAGGCCCTCAAGCTCCGCGTCGTTCAGGGAGGGAAGCGCGTCGGGCTCCTCTTCTTCGTCCATGGGCACCAGGGAACGCTCGACAGCGATCGCTTCGCCTGGTTCTCGCGGGGCTTCGTGCGCCACGTGTGGCGGCCGGCGCAGCGCCGCCTGAAGATGGCCTCGACGACCCCGTCCCGTGACTTCAAGCTCCGGGCACGCCATGACGCGGCGATGTTCGGCTGGGCGCGCAACCATCCGGACAAACCGGTCATCATCTCCGGGCACACGCACCGGCCGGTGTTCTGGGACAGCCGGCCGCCGGCTCCCGAAGTCTCGGTCCAGGAGCACGAGGCGAAACTCGAGGAGCGTCGCGTCGCCGGGGCGGACGAGCACGAGCTCGCCAAGCTTCACGCACGCATCGAGTTCATGAAGGCAGAGGCTCGCGAGAAGGGACCGCCGCCGATCGAGATCAAGCCCCCGTGCTACTTCAACACCGGGTGCTGCTCGTTCGGCGACGGCGACGTCACGGGCATCGAGATCGCAGACGGGCACATCCGGCTCGTGCGGTGGCCCGACGACGACGACGAGCCGATGTGGAAGTTGCTGGTGGCGGAGCCCCTGGACCAGGTCCTCGAGCACGTCGCCGCCGGCGTTCCCGCTTCCCGGTGACCGACGGCGATCCGACGGAGGGGGAGAGTCAGCACGAGCAGGCGCTCGAGTCGAAGGGCGAGCTGAAGCGGCGCCGTGGGCTCTTCCGGCGCTTCACCGACGCACCGTGGTGGGTGCACGTGCTGGCGGCGCTCGGTGCAGTCGTCCTCCTGCTCGTCGCGGGAGTCACGGCTCTTGCGCTCGTCTTCGTCGACATCACGCTGGAGCGCGGCCCCCTCGCACCGGACATCCCTCCACAGACGGAGGTCGCGGAAGAGGACGCGCGTGAGCTCGCCGAGCGCTTCGCGCCGGTGCTGCGCTACGACTCGAGGGAGCTGTTCGTCCCGCTCCCCCGTGCCGCGTACCTCAGCCGCACCGAGCTGAAGAGGCAGACGGGGAGCGTCGTTCCCCAGGTGCTCGCGAAGGCGGTGAGCGAGGGCAGCCTTCCTGAAGTCCTAGGCGACTGTCCCAAGGGCTGCCTGCTCTTCCTCGATGTGCGCGGTGCGGAGCCGGACCCTCCGAAGCGCGTCGAGAGGCTCTACGACGCTATCGAGAACGAGCTCCTCGAATCGGGTGCGCGTCCGACGGTCTACTACCACGCGACGCACTACGACGACACGGACGAGTACGCGGTCCAATACTGGTTCCTCTACTTCTTCAACTACCGGCTGAACGAGCACGAGTCGGACTGGGAGCAGATCACCGTTCGCCTGGACGAGAACCGGGAGCCGACGGCCGTGTTCTACTCGGCCCACGAGGGCGGGAAGACCGGCGCGTTCGCGAAGGTCGCGGAGGATGGGCACCCCGTCGCCTATCCGGCGCTCGGGTCGCACGCGAACTACTTCAGGTCGGGCCCCCACGACGTCGAGCTCCTCTGCAAGCGAGTGCTGGGCAGCATCAGCCCGTGCCTGCGAGGCGGGAAGCTGCTGAACGACGTGAACGACGGGGGCGGACAGCAGCTTTCGCTCGACGACGGCGGCTACGAGCTCGCGAAGCTGGAGGGGCCGCTGTACATCGGAAGCTACGGCTCGGGCAACTACGTCATCCTGACGCGCCAGAAGTCCGTGCTCGGGGATCCCCGCGCCAGAATGGCCTGGCTCGACCCGCTCCGGCGGCTGCGCTAGCCCCGAAACGGGGCGGGCGCGAAGACCGCGTACGCCTGCTCGATCATCTCCTCCCGGCTCGCGAAGCGGCGCTCGTCGTAGCACGCGAGCGGGTGTTCGAGGAGGTTGAAGAGGCACTTGTTGCAGTACGAGCACGGACGCGGCGGTCGGTCGTGGCCAGCGCGCCAGAGGTCGAGCAGGTCAGGGTTCGCGACCAGCGGGCGCGCGATCGTGACCGCGTCGCACGCTCCGGACTCGATCGCATCGCGCACGACCGACGCGGTCTGGAAGCCGCCCGTACACAGGACCGGGATGGCGACGGCTGACTTGATAGCACGCGCGTCGGGCAGGTTCGCCCCCTCGACCTCGTCGGCCGGCTGCTGCCAGCGCCGCTGCATGAGCGTGTTCACGAGCGGAGTCCGGTAGAGCAGGTAGTTGCGGAACGCGTGGATTCCGCTCGAGACGAGTCCGTCGTAGTTGTCGCGCACTTCCTTCAACGGCATCCCTCCTGCAGGGTTCAGCGGATGCGGGAACGTGCCCCCGGCGGAGACGTGAATCGCGTCCGCTCCGGCCTCTTCGAGCCAGCGGCACACCAGCACCGAATCGTCGATCGTGTTGCCGCGGCGCAGCCAGAACAGGAAGGCGTCGGCGCGCTCGGTGGCGCTGATCTTGACCTGCACGTGGAAGTCGTCGCCGACGCTCGCTCGGACCGCTCGCACGGTCTCGAGGAGCAGGCGGGCACGGCTCTCCAGGGCTCCGCCGTACTCGTCCTTCCGGTCGTTGATGGCCGACGAGAGGAACTGTGTGAAGAGGTAGCCGTTCGCGCCGTGGATCTCGATGCCGTCGAGTTGCGCTTCCCTCGCCCGGCGAGCCGCGTTCGCGAATGCGCGAACGATCTCCTCGAGCTGCGCCGGTGTCGCCCGCTCCGCCTGGAAGCCGTGGAGCGGATCCGGCTTGCCGGTCGAGCTCAACCCCGTTCGGAACTCGATGCCGGGAATGTCCCGCTGTCGCCCGGCGTGTGCGAGCTGCAGGATGAACTTCGAGCCGTGCTCGTGCACCCGCTTTCCGAGCTCGCGCCAGAACGGAACCCGGTCGTCGTGGTCGATCGACGCGTACCCGGGAACGATGAGACCGCGGCGGTCGACCCCACACCACGCAGAGACGATCGCTCCGACACCCGCGCGGGCGAATCGCACCTCCCAGTTGATGCGTGCCTGCTGCCCCGACCCGTCCCAGCCGTCGAAGCGCCCCGCGATATTCGAGCGGAAGACCCGGTTCGACACCTCGAGGTTCCGGAACCGGAGCGGCTCGAAGATCAGGTCGCTCACCGCGCGAACTGCGGGGGCTCGTAGACGGAGAGGATCTCCTCCACCATCTGATCGCGGGAGTCGAACCGGCTCTCGTCGTAGCACCCGAGCGGGTTCTCGAGCTGGTTGATCAAGCACTTGTTCGAGTACGTGCATGGGCGCGGCGGCCGATCATGCCCGGCGCGCCAGAGCTCCACCAGGTCCGGGTTCGCGATCAGCGGGCGCGCGATCGTGACGCCGTCGCAGTCGCCGCGCGTGATTGAGGCCGCGACGACGGAGGCGGTCTGGAACCCTCCCGTGCAGAGCACCGGCACCGAGACGGCGTTCTTGATGGCGCGGCAGTCGGCGAGGTTGATGCCCTCGACCCGCCCCTTCGCGGATCGCTCCCACGCCCACTTGAACACGCGGTTGAAGGGCCAGGAGCGGAAGAGGAGGTAGTTGCGGAAGGTGTGGCGGCCGCTCGAGATCATCGTGTCGTATCCGCGCACGACGTCCTTGATCGGGAACTCGCCCGCCGGGTTGCGTGGATGCGGGAACGAGTTGCCGGAAGAGACGTGGAACGCGTCCACGCCGGCCTCCTCGAGCCACTTGCACACCTGCGCCGACTCCTCGAGTGTCGTCCCCCTCGGGGCCCAGGGCACGAGATCCTTCCCGTAGTCGACGGCGGTGATCTTGAACTGCAAGTGGTAGTCGTCCCCGACCTCGGCGCGGATCGCCCGCACGATCTCGAGCGCGAAGCGGGCGCGGTTCTCGAGCGAGCCGCCGTAGTCGTCCTTACGGTCGTTGACCGCCGTCGAGAGGAACTGCGTGATGAGGTAGCCGTTGCAGCCGTGCACCTCGACGCCGTCCGCCCCCGCCTCGCGGGCGCGCCGAGCACCTGCGGCGAAGCAGTCGACGAGCTCGCGGATGTCCTCGACGGTCATGCGATCGCACCGCAGCCCGTGGACCGGCTCCGGCCTGTCGGTCGAGCTCCAGCCCTTCTCGAACTGGATGCCGCCCAGGTCGCGCTGGCGGCCGGAGAAGGCGAGCTGGACGATGTACCGGCAGTCGTGCTCGTGCACGCGCTGCACGACCTCGCGCCAGAAAGGGATCGTCTCGTCCCGGTCGATGTGCGCGTAGTTCGGAACGATCAGGCCACGTGGATGGACCGGGGCGTTCGAGGAGATGATCGCTCCGACGCCGCCGCGAGCGAACTTCAGGTCCCAGTTGACGTGTGCCTGATTGCCCGTCCCGTCGTAGTTGTTGAAGCGGCCGGCAAGGCTCGACCGGAACACCCGGTTCTTGACCTGGAGCTTTTTGAACGCGAGCGGCTCGAAGATGGTCGAGATGTCCGGCGTCACGCGACCTCCACCGCCTCAGCTCCTACTGCAGCAGCGGGCTCGTAGACCGAGAGGATCTGGCGGACCATCTCTTCCCTCGACTCGAACCGCGACTCCTCATAGCAGCCGAGCGGGTTCTCGATGAAGTTGAAGAGGCACTTGTTGCAGTACGTGCACGGCCGAGGCGAGGCGTCGTGCCCCTGCTCGAAGAGGCGCACGAGGTCGGGGTTCGCGACGAGAGGGCGCGCGATCGTCACGCCATCGCAGTCGCCGCGCGTGATCGCGCCCGCGATCACGGAGGCCGTCTGGAACCCGCCCGTGCAGAGCACGGGTACCGACACTCTCTGCTTGACCGCCCGCGACCCCGGGAGGTTGATGCCCTCGATCCCGAGCCGCCGGCTCGGGCGCTCCCACCACCAGCGGAAGCCTGCGCTCAACGGCCACATCTTGAACACGATGTAGTTGCGGATCGCCCGCGGCCCACTGGAGAGGAGCTGATCGTACGTCCTCACGACGTCCCGCGCCGGGAACCGACCGGCCGGGTTGCGCGGGTGCGGAAAGCCGGTACCGGCACTCACGTGGACGTAGTCGACGCCTGCTTCCTCGAGCCACGTGCAGACCTGGACGACGTCGTCGGTGCGGTTGCCCTTTTGCAGCCAGGGCAGGAGCTCGCGCGGAGCCTCCTCGACGCTGATCTTGAATCCGAGGCAGAAGTCGCGTCCGACCTCGGCGCGGATCGCGCGGACGACCTCGAGCGCGAAGCGGGCTCGCTTCTCGAGCGAGCCGCCGTAATCGTCCCGGCGTCTGTTGATCGCCGGACTCAGGAACTGCGTGAAGAGCATCCCGTTCGCGCCTGCCAGTTCGATGCCGTCGAGCCCGGCCTCCCGAACACGGCGCGAGGCCTGCGCGAACCACCCTGCGATGTCGGCGATCTCCTCCGCGGTCGCGGCGCTGCAACGGAACCCGTTGATCGGCTCGGGATCGCCGGTCGCTCCCAGAGCGGCGTCGTAACGAAGACCCGGCAGGATGCGCTCTCTCCCCGCGTAGACGAGCTGCACGATGTATTTGCAGTCATGTTCGTGGACGCGCTTGCCCAGCTCGCGCCAGAACGGGATCCGGTCGTCCGAGTCCAGGTAGGCGTAGCCGGGAACGATGTGCCCCCGCTCGTGGATCGGCGCGTTCGAGGAGATGATCGCGCCGACGCCGCCGCGCGCGAACGACACGTCCCAGTTGATCCGGACCTCCGTGCCCGATCCGTCGAAGTTGTCGAAGCGGCCGGCGACGCTCGAGCGGAGGACGCGGTTCTTGACGGTCAGGCTCCCCAGGCGCAGGGGCTCGAAAAGCACGGACGTGCTCACGGTCGAACGGTGCGGCTCCGTCCGTCCATGACGGCTCCCTCCTCGACGGCGAGGTGTGCGTACCCTCGTTCCGACTGTATGGCCGCCCGTGCCGGCGGTCAAGACGGGCTGCTGGACATCGCCCCGCAACGCACGCAGAATGGGACGCCTGCGGCATGAAGAGATGACCGCACACAGCACCCCAGCGCCGGAAATGCATTTCGACGTCGTGATCGTCGGTTCCGGCTTCGGCGGGTCGGTGATGACCAAGAGGCTCTCGGAGGCGGGATTCTCGGTATGCCTCCTCGAGCGGGGTAAGGCCTACCCGCCCGGCTCGTTCGCTCGGAGCCCGTGGGAGATCGGGCGGAGCTTCTGGGACCCGAGCGAGGGGCTCCAGGGGCTCTTCAACGTCTGGTCATTCCGTGGCCTCGGCGGAATCGTCGCGACCGGCCTCGGCGGAGGCTCGCTCGTCTACTCCAACGTCCTGATCCGAAAGGACGAGAGCACGTTCGTCCGAGACGAGCTCGAGGCATGGCCGGTGACGTACGAGGACCTCGAACCCCACTACGCGCGGCACGAGGCGATGCTGGCCGCGGCTCCGTACCCGTTCGAGCCGGACCCGGCGAACCGCGATCCCGCGCGCGAGCCCTTCGACCGCACGTACAAGACGAACGCGCTCCACCTGGCGGCGGAGCGCCTCGGGCTCGAGTGGCGCTTGCCGAAGCTCGCGGTGGCGTTCTCGGCAAACGGCGAGCCGGGTCTTGCGGAACCGATCCTCGGCGAGCCGGAGAACATCCACGGGCGCGTGCGGACCACCTGCCGTCTCTGCGGCGAATGCAACATCGGCTGCAACTACGGCTCGAAGAACACGCTCGACTTCAACTACCTGTCCGACGCAGCGCTGCGGCACGGAGCCTCCATCTTCACGCGCTGCGAGGTGAAGACGTTCGCTCCGCGTCCGGAAGGCGGATACACGGTGGGCTACGTCGACCACTCGCAGGCCATCGAGGGAGAGAAGCGCACCGAGGCGCTGCCGATCCGGGCAGTCACGTGCGACCGCCTCGTGCTCTCGGCGGGGACGTTCGGCAGCACCTACCTCCTGCTCAAGAACCGCGCTGCATTCCCACGGCTGAGCGATCGCCTGGGGACGAGGTTCTGCGGCAACGGCGACCTGCTCACGTTCGCGCTCGAGTGCATCGAGGACGGCCCTGCCCGCCGGCCGCGCTTGCTCGATCCGGGCTACGGGCCGGTGATCACGAGCACCATCCGCGTGCCCGACGCGCTCGACGGCGGCCCCGGCCGCGCGTACTACATCCAGGACGGCGGCCAGCCGCAGCTCGCCAGCTGGATCATCGAGACGGGCCACCTGCCCGCGGTCCTCCGCCGGGCAGTCCGGCTCGCCGTGCGGCTCGTCAGGAAGTGGCTGCGGATCGATCGCCGCTCCGACATCGGCCGCGAGATCTCCGCCGCAATCGGCCCGGCGACCCTCTCCTCCTCGTCGCTGCTCCTGTTCGCGATGGGGCGCGACATCCCCGACGGGAACATGACCTTGACCGGGGACGGCTTCCTCGACATCGACTGGCGCACGCGGCGGTCGAACGCCTTCTTCGAGCAGGTACGCGCGACCGGCAAGGACATCGCGGGCGTACTGAACGCGAAGTTCGAGGACAACCCGCCGTGGCACCTGAGCCGCGTCGTCACCGTCCACCCGCTCGGGGGCTGCCCGATGGGGCGGGACGACCGGGAGGGGGTGGTCGACTCCTACGGGCGCGTGTTCGGCCACCCGGGGCTGCTCGTCGTCGACGGCTCGATGATGCCCGGCCCGGTGGGACCGAACCCGTCCAACACGATCGCCGCCCTGGCACACCGCGCAGCCGATCAGCTGATCGAGGATGCGGGGTAGCCGTGGTCGCGAACTTGGAGGCACGGATCGCGCTCGTCGACGAGCACGTCCTGGCCGAGGTCGAGCACGACGTCGAGCGGATCATGCGGACGTGGGGCGAGTCGCCCTGGTTCGACGACGTCGCCTGGGACGAGCAGTCGTACGGTCGGGACGAGGTGCGCAAGCACTACGAGGAGCTGCTCACGTCGTTCCCCGATCTCGCCATCGACGTGAAGGAGCGTCACGTCACCGATGACGCCGTGATCCTCGAGGTCGTCGTCTCCGGTACGCACCTCGGGCAGTGGCGCGAACTGCCGCCGCTCGAGCGCCGGATGGAGTCGCGCGTGTGCGCGATCTACACCTTCGACGAGCAGGGGCTGCTGGAGCTCGAGCGGACCTATTACGACAAGGGCATCGTGCTCGAACAGCTCGGCATCTTTCACGATCCGCGCCGGCAGACGGGGCGCGTCATGGCCGTGCTGACGCCACCGTTCGCGATCGCGAAGGCCTTCTTCAAGGGCCTCTTCCGTCGCGGTTGACGGTAGCGGGAGGCCTTGACAGGCCCCGGAATCGTGGTTGTATCGATTCAAACGAGCCGATCAGGGTTGAGTGGGACCCACTGCGGCGGATCAGCGACGTGTCCAGTGTCGTCGAAAGGAGTCCGCATGTCCGCCAGGCTCTCCCCGTCTCGTGCCAAGACCCCTTCGGGCGAGCCGCCTGCCTCCCGGCCTACCGCGGTGAGACGGGCAAAGCTGAAGCCCCGCCTGCCTCTGATCCTCTCAGCGACGGCGTTGCTCGTCTCGCTCCTCGGCTCCACCCCGCTCGGGCAGGCGGCCGCCCGTGCCGTCGACCAGGTGGTCCCGCGGGCCAAGACCGCGAACTTCGCCGTGAATGCAGGCAAGCTGAACGGCCACAAATCGTCCACGGACCCGAAACCAGGTCAGATCCCGGTGGTGGGCGCGAACGGCAAGCTTGCCGCGTCGATCGGCGGCGCAGGCCCGCCCGGTCCTCCCGGTGTCTCCGGATATCAGATGGTCGAGAGGCAGTTCGCCGTCTCGGGGAACACGGCGGAGCTGAACCTCGACTGCCCGGACGGCAAGTCCGTGCTCGGCGGCGGCCACTACTTCAGGCGGAACGATGCGCTGCAACTGGTGCTGTTCGAGTCGCGTCCGATCTCCAACACCACCTGGCGGTTCCACATCCAGAACAGGACGTCGGAGCGGAGGGACGGACAGTCCGCCTACGTCATCTGCGCGAATGTGAGCTCCTGAGCAGCGTCCGCGATACCGTCGGTCCCCTGTCGCGGCTGGCGTCGCATGCCCGCTGACGATCCTCACTACGCTCGCGTCGCCGAGCTCCTGGCGAGCGGGGAGGTCGTCCCCTTCCTCGGCGCCGGTGCGAACCTCTGCGATCGACCCGACGAGGCCACGTGGGAGCCTGGGCGCGTAGCCCCAAGCGGCTCCGAGCTCGCCGGGGAGCTCGCCCAGAAGGGCAAGTTCCCGGACGACGACCTCGACCTGCTACGTGTCGCACAGTACGTCGACGCCGTCCTCGGGGAGCGGAAGCTCTACCGGTACCTCCACACCGTGTTCGATGCCGACTATCCGCCGACGTCGTTGCACGGGCTGCTCGCCCGTCTGCCGCGTCTCCTGCACGAGTCGGGTCACGCCAAGCCACTCTTCGTGACGGCGAACTACGACGACTTCATCGAGCGCGCGCTGGAAGTGGCGGGGGAGCCCTACGACGTCGTCTGGTACGAGGCGAAGCGAGGCCCACACCACGGCCACTTCCTGCATCGCACTCCGGGGGGCGAGATCGTTCCCATCGAGGTACCGAACGAGTACACAGGTCTCGACCTCGACCAGCGGACGGCGATCCTGAAGCTGCACGGGGCAATCGACCGCATCGACTCGACGCGCGACAGCTACGTGATCACCGAGGACAGCTACATCGACTACCTCGTGGGCGGCGATGTCGGCGCGCAGATCCCCTTCTCGCTCGTCGAGCGGATGGAGGAGTCCCACTTCCTCTTCCTCGGGTACTCGATGCGCGACTGGAACCTTCGCGTCATCCTGAAGCGGATCTGGGGGGCGCGACAGCTCGACCTCAAGTCGTGGGCGGTGCAGCTCGCGCCGACCGACGCGGGCGAGCGGGAGGTCGAGGAGGCGCTCTGGCGTGACCGCGGCGACGTCGACCTGCTGTACGTCCCGCTCAAGGAGTACGTGAGCCGTCTGGAGGAGATGCTCTTCGGGTCCGAGCCGGCCGCATGACTGATCCCTCACCGTCGGGAGCATCTCTGCCCACGACGCCGTACGTCGGCCTCGTCCCGTACCGCGAGGAGGACGCCGACTTCTTCTTCGGCCGGGACACGGAGATACGGATCGTCACCGGCAACCTGCGTGCCTCGCGGCTGACGATCGTGTACGGGCCTAGTGGCGTCGGCAAGACGTCGCTCCTGCAGGCGGGTGTCGTTCGTGCGCTGCGGCGGAGCGTCCTCGAGAGGCCGAAGGAGCGGTCCGAGCGCGCGCCGATCGCGATCTGCGTGTTTCGTGACTGGCGCGGCGATCCCCTGCCGGCCGTGCTGGACGCGATCCGGACCTCCGCGATCGAGGCCGCGCGGATCAGCTCGCTGCGTGCCTGGCGGCGGGACGAGCCGCCGACGGCGGCACTGCAGGCCTGGACGAAGCACGTGCGCACGCTCCTCGTCGTCCTCGACCAGTTCGAGGACTACTTCCTGTACCACCCCGACGAGGACGGCCCTGGGACGTTCGCGGGCGAGTTCCCGGCGATCGTGAACGAGCCCAACCTGCGGGTGAACTTCCTGCTGTCACTCCGGGAAGACGCCTGGGCGAAGCTCGATCGCTTCAAGGGCCGCATTCCGAAGGTGTTCTCGAACTACCTGCGGGTCGAGCACCTGAGCCTGTCGGCCGCGCGCGAGGCGATCGAGGGGCCGGTTCGCGAGTGGAACCGCCGGCTGCCGCCCGATCGCGAGAGGTACGCGCTCGAGCCGGCACTCGTCGAGGCGGTAATCGACGCGGCGACCGGATACGAGTTCGGGCCGGCGGAGCGCGAGGTCCGAGTCGCTCCAGAGCCGACGAGCCGCGAGGAGGTCGAAGCGCCGTTCCTCCAGCTCGTCATGGAGCGGATCTGGTTTGCGACGGTCGAGGCGGGAAGCCACGAGCTCACGGTCTCCCAGCTCGAGGAGCTCGGAGGCGCGCGGCGGATCTTCGAGGATCACGTGCTCGAGTCGCTCGGCACCCTTGCTCCGGGAGAGCGCGCGATCGCCGCCGATGTCCTCCGATTCCTCGTAACGCCGTCGAAAGCGAAGATCGCCCGGCCGGCGTCGGATCTCGCGGAGTGGACGGGGCACCCGGAGCCGGATGTGACGTCCGTGCTCGACAAGCTTTGCGCTGGCGAGAGCGGTCGCATCCTCCGCCGCATTCCCCCGGCCGCCGGCCTCACCGATGCGACGAGCTACGAGCTGTTCCACGACGTCCTGGCTGAGCCTGTCAGTGAGTGGCGCCGGGACTTCGAGCAGGAACGGGCCCGACGTGCTGCGTTGAGGCGCCTCGTCCGGGTAGGTGGCACGCTACTCGTGCTCGTCGCGATCTTCGCGGGGCTCTTCGCCTGGGCGCTCGTGAAGCGGAGCGAGGCCGAGAGAGCGACAAGGGCCGCGACTTCGCTGGCCCTCGCCTCGGCTGCGAGCCGGGAGCTCGCCGCCCAGCCCGAGGTCTCGCTGCTCGCGGCGCTCGAGGCATACCGCTCGAGTCCGAGCGCAGACGCGACGAGCGCGATGGTCGACGCGCTCGCCGTGGCTCGGCGTTCCGGCGCCGAGACGATCTGGCACCACCCGAACGGAGTTCGAGCGATGGCCGTCGGCCCCGACGGGCGTACGCTGGCATCGGCCGGCTTCGACGGCACGATCCGATTCTGGGACCTCGAGGCCGGCTCGCCGCTCGGCGGGTTCCTGCGTGGGCACGGCGACGAGGTCTGGAGCATCGCTTTCAGCCGGGACGGGCAAGCGCTCGCGTCCGGCAGTCTCGACGGGACGCTGCGACTCTGGGATGCGGAGACGCAGACGGCGCTCGGTGAGCTGCCCGTGGGCGACACCGGCGGCGTGACGGCCGTTGCCTTCAGCCCGACCGATGCGAACGTGCTCGCCGCGGGAGAGGATTCGGGTCGCGTGCGGTTGTGGGACGTGGCCGCTCGCGAGCCGATCGGTCGCGCGCTCGAGGGCCACACCGGGCGCGTCGTCAGCGTCGCTTTCACCCCGGACGGCCGCACGCTCGCGTCAGCGGGCTACGACGAAGGGATCCGCCTCTGGGACGTGCAGGCCCAGCAGCCGCTCGTGGAGATACGCAGCGCGCACCGAGGGGGTGTCCTGAGCCTCGAGTTCAGCCCGGACGGGTCCATCCTCGCCTCCTCGGGCGCCGACGAGGCCGCCCGTCTCTGGGACATGCGATCCCGCGAGCAGCTGGCCCCGACCCTGGCTCCCCGTGCGGGCGAGATCTGGGATGTCGCTTTCAGCCCCGACGGGGGCACACTCGCGACGCCCGGGTTCGACGGCGTGGTGCGGTTGTGGGACGTGAGCTCGCACGAACAGCTCGGCGAGCCCTTCCTCGGCCATACCGACGACCGCATCGTCAGCGTCGTCTTCGACCCCGACGGACGCGAGCTCTTCTCCTCGGGCTACGACGGCACTGTGCGGCGCTGGAACCTGCCGATGCCCGAGTTGCTCGGACAGCCGCTCGAAGGTCACGAAGACGACGTGAAAAGCGTGGCCTTCAGCCCGACGGATGCGAACGCACTCGCCTCCGCGGACTTCGGAGGCGCGCTCTTGATCTGGGACGTCGGTGCGAGAAAGGTCGCCCTCGATCCGGAGGACGACACCGACTCGCTCGAGAGCGTGGCCTTCGGCACGGACGGAAGCACGCTGGCCTCCGCGGGCAGCGACGGGGTGATCTCGCTCCGTGACGTCGAGTCGGGCGACCTGGTTGGGCGGCTGCAAGGACACGATGGGGCGATCAACGGTCTTGCCTTCAGCTCGGATGGGCGCACTCTCGCGTCCGCCGGATCGGACCGAACGGTCCGGCTCTGGGACACGGCGCGTCCTCAGGAGCCAGCCCGGGTGCTTCGCGGCCACGAGGAGTCGGTCGCGAGCGTCGCGTTCAGCTCGGACGGAGGCACCCTTGCCAGCGCCGGTGGTCTCGACAACACGGTGAGGTTCTGGGACGTCACGAGTGGCGAGCCCGCCGGGCAGCTCCCGCTCGGCGAACGCGAGACGATCTCGAGTCTGGTGTTCAGCCCTGAGGGCACGACGCTGGCCACCGGGGACTCCGGCGGTCAGGTACGGCTGTGGGACGTGCGTTCACGCGACCCGATCGGCGAGCCGCTGGGCGAGCACGACCAACGAGTCGGGAGTGTCGCGTCCAGCCCCGACGGCCGCTGGCTGGCCTCTGCGAGCGACGACGGCACGGTGCGCCTGTGGGACGTGCGGGGGCACCGACCCGCGGGTGCCCCGCTGCGGGCCCACGAAGGCGGGGCGTTCAGCGTCGCGTTCAGCCCGGACGGACGCACGCTTGCCTCCGGTGGTGCCGATGAGAAGGTCAGGCTGTGGGAGGGAATCCTCTGGCGTGACTTCGAGGAGCTGCGCGCGCTCGTGTGCAGCCTCGTTGTCGGCAACCTCACAGAGGGCGAGTGGCGGACGCTGGCTCCCGGCCTGCCCTACCGGACGACGTGTCCCGGCTGACCGATCACGGCGCACCGTACTCCGGGACGAGGCGCGGCGTCCGAAGACGCGACCCACGAGCGCGAGCATCCTCCATCCTGCGCGCTGGAGCCAGAGAGGGGAGGACCGGCGCGGCGATCTCGCGGCGGTAGCGGTTCATCACGGTCGCGACGAGGAGGAGTGGCCCCGAGAGGCCGCTCACCGGCATCCGGACGAGGCCGTCGCGCGAGAGGCCCAGGAAGACGCGAAAGTAGCCCTCGAGCTCGAGTGCGGGCCGGATAGCAACCAGGACGTGCGCGTCCTCCCCGGCGTCCGCGAAGCCGTGGGGCGTGCAGGGAGGGACGACGACCGTGTCGCCCGGGCAGATGCGCTTGGTCTCCCCGGCGACCTCGAGGATGAACGTTCCCGACACGCCGGTGAACGTCTCCTCTTGCTCGGGATGGACGTGGCTCCGAACGTAGCCGCCACGGCTGACGCAAAGGTCGGCCTCGAGGAGGTCATCCTGCCGCACGCGGAACACCCAGCGCCGGCCAGAGCGCGGATCCTCGGCCGCGTCGTCCAACCGCTACGCGGTCGCCGTGGCTGCCCCCGACGTGAGCTGGCCGCAGAGCTCGTCGAGGTCGCGGTCGTTCTCCCGGATCAGACGCTGGGCAACGTCCCGGAGCGCCTCGATGGTCGCCTCCGTCGCGTCGTCGATGTCGTCGATCGCAGTCTTGAGGTGCGGCAACGGCACCTGAAGGCGGAAGGAACGGCGCTTACCTGCGACGGGCGGGTACAGCTGATTGGTCTGGTATCCGACGGTGTCGCTGACGCCTTCGAACACGACGTCGAGGAGCGGTCGCGCCCAGCCCACGAGACCCCAGTCCTTCGCGTCCTTCCACGGGAGACCCTCGGTCGGCTCGCCCGTGCCCAGCGAGAGGACGAGCACGTCGTCCGCGCCGTAGAGCGTACGAGCATCCACGAGCGCGCACATCGCCGGGTTATTCGCGTAGACGCCGCCATCCACGAGCGCCCAGTGCTTGCCCTTGTCCTTTCCCTCGCCATCGAGCCTCAGGGGCTCGAAGTAGGTCGGAGCCGCGGACGTCGCGCGCGCGACCTTCTTCATCGGGAAGTCGTACTCGTCCTCGGTCTTGGCCTTGCTGCTGCGGAAGAACCACGGCGCCCGAAGCTCGATCTCGAAGGCGGTGACGAGGACGTTCGTGAGCGCGTCCTTGAGCCGCGCCTCGCCGAAGTACTCGTCGAACACCTTCTCGACCTCCTTCGCCGGGTACTTCTCGTCGAGCAGGCCCCAGGCGGACGACAGCTGGTGCAGGATCGAGCTCGAGAAGATCCGCTTTCCCTTCCCTGCATAGAGGTCGACGATCTCGTCTGCCCGGTACGCCGGATCGCCGTGCTCGTTCGGCTTCGTGACACCAAGAGCGATGATCCCGCCTGTCGACGTACCCGCGATCAGGTCGAAGAGGCGCGACACCGGTCTGCCCGTCCGCCGCTCGATCTCCGCGAGCACGAGGGCCGGGATGATCCCGCGGATTCCTCCTCCGTCGATCGACAGAACCTTGAACGGTCGCTCCATGATCACTCTCCCTTCAGGTCGCCCGAGCAAAGCGAGGGCTGCACGAGGGACGTGCGTCGACGGAGTCGGGCATACCCGTGCGCCCTCCCGCAGCTGTCGGCACCGCAAGACCTCCTGTCGTACGACGTTGCCGGCCGCAGTCGACGAGGTCTCGCAGCATTCTTCGGGAGTCGGGGAAAGTCAAGGTCGTACGCGCACGTCCCTCGGAATGCCAAGCCGCTTCTAGGCAGACTCAGCCGTCGACGACTCCGCCGGCTGCTCGTCGGTCGCACCGGCTTCGCTGTACTCCGGCGGCGGCCCTCCATCGGCTGCCCGGCCGTCGCCGCTTCCGTCGGCGCTCCCATCCTCGGTCACCGTCCCCGGTGGCTGCTCGTCCGGGCCGATACGGAGACGCTCGAGGGCACCGTAATCCACCCTGTCTGCCTTCTCGATCGTCGCCAGCTCGCGTTCGAGCACCCCGATCTGCAGGGCCGCCTCGTTCGCCTCGAGATCGGTTCGCACCTCCCGGAGCGTGCGGGGCGTCGTCAGATGGAAGCGTGCCAGCGCCATCTTGAGGCTGTGGCTTTCCAGAACCATGCGGTACGTCGTGAGATTCATCAGGTTGCGTTGCAGGTCTTTCGTCGGCTGCGTGTGGAACACCGTCACGAGCTGGATCAGGCCTACGCCACCCGTGATCGCGGGAATCGCCCAGCTCACGTCGTCGGGGTCAACGGCACTCCACACCGCGAAGACGAGCGTGGCTACGAGGAACAGCGACCCCCATACGATGAGGAAAAGGTTCGAGCGCTGGATCCAGGAGTACGTGTTGAGCGAGCGCCGCTCGGTAAGGACGAGGTAATCCCGGAGCTTCTCGCTCTGGTAGGCGAGCACACTCTGCTTGTCCTTGAAGAACGTCTGGTACTGGGCGAATCCGTCCTCCGAGACGATCTCGGACTCGCTCTCGAGAGGCGGCACGCCTCCGAGGTACCGAACGAGGTCGTTCACGCCGTGAACGACCTCGACCTGCATCACCTTTGCAGCGAAGTCGAGCCCCGAGATGTGACGCTCCAAGGTCGGGCTGATCGTCAGGGTGTCCGAGACGGCGAGGTTCCGCAGGTCGTACCGCGCGAGGAGTCCGCCGAGCAGCGTCAGGACCTTGATGTCCGAGTAGACGCCGATGACCGCGATGTAGACGCTCGCGGGCTGCCTCGTCTGCTTCTCGACGTTGTCCGCGAGCTCGCGGATCTCGTCGAGCGCGACGCCCTTGGCCAAGATCGCGTCCGTTGCAGATACGTCCTCCGGACGGCCCTGGACAAGGACGTCGAGGATGTCCTCGAGCTCCGTGACCGGGAGCTTCCCGAGCGGCGTCCCGTCAGTCCCGGACCGGTCGGTATGCGGTCGGAAGTCGAACACCGAGTCGGCGTGGACGTGGCAGACGCGAATGGTCCCGTCGACGAAGGAGAGCGACTCACGGTTCTCAGTCCCGCCGGCGGGGTCGAGGTACTTCCGGAGACCGTCGATGTACTCCGCACCCCAGGTGCCTCGTTCGCAGTGGGCCCCGTAGACGCGACGCTCGAGATCGTAGGGCGTGCCGGGCGCATGCCAGTCGCGGATGTTGATGACGTGCAACGTGCCGCGACCATTCGCAGAGCGACGCTGATCGAAGATCGTCTTGAGGAAGACGCCGAGCGGTCCCCTCCGCATGTCCTGACTCGAAACGGACAGCCTTCCCCCACCTCGCGCCGGCACAGCGGCGTCCCGGCCTACGAGCATCGAGAGCGCTGCCTGATCGCCGAGATAGAGGCGGCACTCGCGGTTGAGGAAGAAGTCGTTCTGGAGGCACTCGGTCAGGAGGACGTAGCGGATGTCCTTCTCTTCCGAGGGCGCACCGCCAGGCCCGCTGTGCGTCTCGGCGACGACGGAGCTCATGAACCTCGCCGCTCCGCAGGGACGCAGACCGGCTGGGATGGCCGCAGCGAGACCGCAGGGATGCCAGACCCCTGCGAGAACCGAGGATCTGTGACTGCGGGCTCTGTCGGCATTGCGTACGTCATCCACGTCTGCCGCAGATCGCGTTTGTAACTCTAGAAACGAACCCGCCGCTCAGTCAAGACCACCGCGGTGTCGCGATGCTCGCGCTTCTAGAGACCGCCACGCCATGCGGCGACAAGCACAGCGATGGCGATGAGGGCTGCGAGCGACACGATCACGGCATTCGCCACCAGCAGGCCCGAGCTCAATCCGGCGGAGAGGCGACGGGCCGTCCCGGAGTCGCGTTCGGGATCGGCCGAGCGCCACTCCACCGAGCCTGCCAAGACCCCCGTGATCAGCTGGTTGAGGCTGACACCCTCGCTCTCGGCCACTCGCGCGAGCTCGTCGTGCAGCGTGGCAGGCATGCGTACGAGCAGCTTCCCGCTATGCCGAGGCCCCTCCTCCTCGCCCGGCAGGCTGTTTGCGGCCGCCCAGGCGCGCCGTACGGCTTCTTCCGGCGTCGCGCCCTGCCCCGTGCAGTTCGGCAGCCCGTCGACCTCGGCCTGCCAGCCTCCATCGGAGCCCTCTCCGGTTCGTACGAGCGAAACCCGGAAGGACGTCGAAACCACGTCGGAGAGCGACGGCGCACTCGCCATGGCCCGAGTCTACAAGCCGAAATCGCGTCGCACTAGGGCGTGAGCCCGTCGCCAGTGCACCCCCGGGGCGAGCCGTGGTCGATCGCGCGGCGCATACGTTCGAGCGATGCGCGGAGCAGCCTCGACACCTGAACCTGCGAGAGCCCGACCTCCCGGGCGATCTCCGCCTGGCTCAGGCCGGCGAAGAAGCGGAGATGCACGATTCTCCGCTCTCTCGCCGAGAGCGTCCGGAGTGCCCCGGCGAGCAGAAGGCGGTTGTCGCTCACGTCGAACGTGTCGTCCGGAGCGTTCGCCTCAGGCTCGTGCTGATCGGAAGCAGAGAGGGAGAGCGGATGCCTCGCCCGCTCCGTCTCGATCGCCAGCGCGACGTCGCGTTCGTCCACGCATGCCTCCCGAGCGAGCTCCGAGACCGACGGCGACCGCGCGAGACGCGCGGTGAGTCGCGAACGCGGGTCCCGCAAGCTTCGAAGCAGCTCCGTGTGACGGCGCGGCATACGCACGACGCCGGAGCGATCGCGGAGGTGATGCCTGATCGCCCCGGTGATCGTGGGGATGGCGAAGCTCCGCAGATCGTTCCCTCGCTCGGTGTCGAAACGGTCGATCGCCTCGATCAGGCCGATGGAGCCCACCTGCACGAGATCGTCGAAGCGCTCGCCGCAATGTCCGTACCGGCGTGCGAGAGCTCGGACGAGGGGCAGATACAGCTCGACGACGCGCTCGCGCGCCGCCGAATCCCCGGTACGCCGGTAGGCCCGTATCAGCGCTACGGGCTCGTCGCGCGAGCCAAGGCGCAAATCGCGTCGGGGTGGATATTGCTTGCTATTCCGTGTGGCTCGAGCTTCGGTCATGCCGATCGCAGGATCGATCATAACGCACACATTCGGCGATTCACACCTTTTTCCGAAGATTGACGGCTAAGACGAAGATCCGGTGGGTATTCCACTTCATGCGTGGACGACAGTCTTCGAAATGCGCCGCTGCACTCGCTTGCAGAAGAGCGTCGGCCGCACCGTAGACGTAGATTCGTCGTCCTCTTGGGAGCAACGGCGGCTCTCGGGCTCCTCGTTCCGAATCCGGCCCTCGCCTCCGACGGGGAAGAGCCGCTTCCGCCAGCGTCGGAGCTGTCGGAGGTCGGAGTACCGGGTGTGCCACAACCGGAAGTCGAGCCGACGGAGACGGAGGCTCCGTCTCTCCAGCTGCCCACCGTGCCGGCCGAGCAACTGGCCGCAATCGAGGAAACGATCGACGCAGCCACCGAGCAGATCGTGACGACGGTGCAAGCCGACTCAGGGAACCTCGACGTGTCGGTACGCGTGTTCAGTCCAGGAGAGGACGAAGCCGTAAGTCAGGAAGCGAGCGCTTATCCCGCAGTATCAGATCCCGAGCCTGCTGATATCAGCCCGGATGCGGAGTCGACGACGTCGATAGCGTCGTCCGGTGACACCACGGACGCGAACGCTGTGAACACGAACGTGTCCGTACGCGTCCTCAGCCCCGGCGACGACGGCCCCGTCAGTCAAGTAGCCGACGGAGGAGACGCGCAGAACGAGCAGCTCGTGCCCACCTTGCGGGACGGCGAGCAGGCCGGGCCAGCACCCGTGTCCGTCGAGGGCGATAACATCGCCGCGCAATCTCTCTCGGACGATAATTCATCGCGATATCACGAGGAGGATTCGCAATATCAATCCAGCTCGGATGTCGACGTAGAGTCTTGGCATTGGGTCTGGCAGTTGTCGATCGACTGTGCCGGAAACCCAACATCGGCATCGACTGAAACAGGCGGCAAATCGTCGCTGATCTGGGAGTGGGACTGGAGCTGGAACTGGGGCTGCTCCGATCCCGCAAGAGCTCCTCCAATACCCGAGACTGCCACTGCGGGAGACGACCAGCCCTCAGGCGGTCAGGCATCGAATTCCGGGACGACGAACACGAACGTGTCGGTTCGCGTGCTGAGCCCGGGCGACAACGGGCCTGTGACGCAGACGACCACGTCCTCGAGCGACAATGCCGAGGCGCCTGCCGAGTCTGCGCCGACAGGCGCACCGTGGAGCTGGAGTTGGACGTTCACGTTCTGCGGTCAGACCACGTCCTTCACGATGGACGCCGACAGTCAGAGCCCACTCACGTGGGCCTGGGACTGGGCATGGAACTGGACGTGCGATGCCGGAGTCGGCGCACCCCCCGACCTCGACGGCCCAACCGCCGGGACAAGCATGGCGCCGCTACCAACGCAGTCGGTCGTGATACCAGCGGCGCCGGCCACACTGGACGTCGAACAGACCCTCGCCCAGTGGTCGGAACCAACCGCGTCGACCGCGCACGCGATGGACGTCGTGCCGTCGATCGACGTCGTGGTGCCGCAGATCGACGTCGCTGTGGACGTCGCGATTGACATCGGGCTCCCGATTCCGATCGCGTCCACGGACCAGGCGCTGCAATCCGTCAATGCCGGTGCCGTCGGCCTTTCGGTGCATGCGGTCCCCACCGTGACCTCGGCGGCCGTCGAGCCGCTCCCGGTCCAGCCTCCAGGACGGCAGACGCAGCCATCACGCGGAGGCATCGCGGGCTCGATCACGCGCCCGGCCTTGTCGCACCACCCAAGGTCACACGCGAGGTCATCAAGCGGAGCGAGCATCGAGAAACCGGCGAACCGTGTGAGCGCCCGCCCCGCCCCGCCAGATCGGCGCGACCCAAGGCCACTGCTCGGGCAGCGTGGCTCGTTCCAGACCTCCGGCGCCCCAGGCACGTTCGGCACCCGCATTCCGAGCACGCCGGTCGTGGCCGTAGCGGCGCTTCTCGCCTTCTTCATGCTTGCCGCCCCTCGCGTGGGGCGGCGGATTCGCGTCGCGCGGGAGCTGAGCCCGCGTAGCGCATCTTCCTCCTCGATCGATCACCCCGGCTGAGCTGACCGCTTGATCTCCGGCGCCGCGCAACACCGCACGGCGCCAGTTCAGACAGCTCGAAGGGAGACAAGATGAAACGTGTTTTCCTCGCGCTTGCCGTGGCTTCCCTCCTCCTGCTGTACGCGGGAGTCGGGACTGCCGCAGCGAACCCCCCTGCGAGCCAGGGCTTGGGCCAGTCGGCCGGAAGCGGACAGGACGCAGGGGCCGCTGCAGGAACAGCGCAGCAGGAAGCAACGAACGAGAACAGTCCCGTTCGGGTGCTCAGCCCGGGCGACGACGGATCGGTCTCGCAGTCGAACGAGGCCTCGTCGGATGCCACGGCTGCCAACCTGAACGGGACGGAGCAGACTGCCGATCAGACGCAGGCTGGGGGCTCGGGCCTTCAGGCGATCGGCCAGTCCGCAGAGAACGACCAGGACGCGTTCGCTCTCGGGTTCACGCTGCAGGATGGTGCGTCGAACGAGAACGAGCCGGTTCGCGTTCTCAGCCCCGGTGACGCCGGGTCGGTGTCGCAGTCGAACGAGGCATCTTCGGATGCGTCGGCCGCCAACGCGAACGCCACGCATCAGACGGCCGAGCAGAGCCAGACCGACGGTCGTTGTTGCGGAGGTACCGGCGAGCCGGTGATCGGTCAGTCGGCCGACTCCGAGCAGGACGCAGCGGCCGCCGCTGCGACCGTCCAGGAGAAGCCGTCGAACGAGAACATCTCGGTCCGGGTCCTTAGCCCCGGCGACGACGGTGACGTCTCACAGTCGAACGAGGCCTCCTCGGACGCCGAGGCGGGCAACCTGAACGTCACGAAGCAGACGGCCGACCAGACCCAAAGCGGCGACTCCTGCAAGTGCGGGAGCGGCGGCGAGCAGGTCATCGGCCAGTCGGCCAAGAACGACCAGGACGCGGCTGCTCTTGCGGCAACGAAGCAGGAGAAGCCGTCGAACAGCAACATCTCCGTCCGGGTCCTCAGCCCCGGCGACGACGGTGACGTGACTCAGACGAACGAGGCCTCGTCGAACGCGACCGCCGGGAACCTGAACGCGACGAAGCAAGAGGCAGATCAACAGCAGCCCGGTGGCTCAGGCCTGCAGGCGATCGGCCAGTCGGCCAAGAACGACCAGGACGCACTCGCGCTTGGCCTGACCGTGCAGAAAGGAGCATCGAACGAGAACACGCCGGTGCGGGTGCTGAGCCCTGGTGACTCGGGCTCCGTCTCGCAGTCGAACGTCGCGTCGTCGAACGCGAATGCCGGCAACCTGAACCTGACCGAGCAGTCGGCCGACCAGAGGCAAGCGGGCGACTCCTGCAAGTGCGGGAGCGGCCTGCAGGTCATTGGCCAGGCGGCCGACTCGGAGCAGGACGCGGCGGCGATCTCCGCGACCATCCAGGAGAAGCCGTCGAACACGAACGCGCCCGTTCGGGTTCTCAGCAAGGGCGACGACGGGAGGGTCTCGCAGTCGAACGAGGCCTCGTCGAACGCACACGCAGGGAACCTGAACGTGGCGAAGCAGGCTGCCGGTCAACTCCAGGCCGGAGGCTCCGGCATCCAGGCGATCGGCCAGTCGGCGACCAACGAGCAGGGCGCGTTCGCCCTCGGCCTGACGATCCAGCACGGAGCGTCGAACGAGAACGCACCTGTCCGCGTGCTGAGCCACGGAGACGGTGACTCGGTGTCGCAGTCGAACGTCGCGTCGTCGGACGCGACCGCTGCGAACGTCAACTGGACCGACCAGCACGCAGGCCAGATCCAGGGCAGCAGGGACAGCCTGGACGGGCACTGCTGCGGGACGGGCATCCAGGCGATCGGCCAGTCGTCGAAGAACCATCAGGGCGCGGTCGCGCTCGCGGCCACGCTGCAGCTCGGTCTCGAGCCACCGTGCAAGTGCAAGAAGGACTCAGGGTTCGGCAATCGCAACGAGCCGACGCGGGTCCTGAGCCACGGTGACGACGGAGCCGTTCGGCAGGCGAACGTAGCCTCCTCGCATGCGAAGGCGGCCAACCTGAACGTGACCAAGCAGGCGGGCTTGCAGATCCAGCCCAGCTCGTGCCTGTGCTGGGATCCCACGCGGATCCAGGCAATTGGCCAGAAGGCCGACAGCAGCCAGTTCGCTCTCGGCCTCGCTGCCACGCTTCAGCTGGCCCCGTCGAACGGGTGGGCGCCGGAGCGGAAGGAGAGCCCCGGAAAGAGCGGTCCCCGGACTCAGCTGGGTTCGAAGTCCGCAGGCGACGCGTCCGGGAGCACGATGGTCACGGATCAATCGAAGAAGCAGATCGAGAGGTAGGTGAGGCCACCGATCCAGTAGTCGCCGCAGATGACCGCCGGTCGTGGGGAGCGGCCGGCGGTCACTTCTCGCCGGGATGACCGTATTGACGAACTCGACAACGGGGAGTAGGTTCTCGTGAAGGGAGCAGCGAGCTTTGGGGGGCTCGTGAGATTCAGCGCAGGCGCATCGCTGCGGCGCCGCGGCCCGCGAGGGCGGGCATCGACTCATGCGCCCGCCTCGGGGTCAGTCGTCCGTGTGCTTGTCGCGACGGTCCTCCTGACAGCGGCGACTTCCGTCTCCGCGGCATACGCGGCACCCGAGCCGGACCCGTACCGGCCGAATGCCGGGGGCGCCGGCGCCTCGGTATCGCCCGTGCCCGATCCGTACCGGTCGGCCGGCTCGACGCCCGCGCCGAGCCCATCACCGGAGCCGGCGCCCGCGCCGGCACCTGTCGTTTCCGCGACCCGGCGCTCGCCCACCACGACCGTCGAGCGGCAGCCCGTTGCAAAGACACCGCAGAAGCAGAAGGAAAAGAGCAAGCCCGCGCAGGCCGTCGCACCGCGGGGCCCACAGTTTCCGCCGCGAACTCCCGAGCAGAGGGTGTCGAAGTCGGCTCCTGCGATCACTCTGGCCGCGACATCGACGCAAGGCCACCAGGAGCTCGCGCTGGGAGGGCTGGCGCTGTTCGCCCTCGCCCTGGCCAGCGGCGGAATGCTCGTGTTCTTGAGCCAGGCGAATCCTTGGAGAACCACGAGCTGATGGCCCGGCGCACGCCGCTCGTGCTCCTCCTGTCGGCCATTGCCGTTCTCGTGCTCACGAGCTCGGCCACGAGCGCGCCGCCTCCTGCGCCGCCCGACCCGACCTGCTCACCGGGGCCGGGCGACTGTGGCGCGTGGCACACCCAGAGCGTCAGCGTCACGTGGAGCGCTGCTCCACCAGGCGTGACCGCGACCGGTTGCGGCGAGGTGACGATCACGAGCGATACGAGCGGCGCGCCGGTCACCTGCACCTGGTCGAACGCCGACGGATCGAGGTCGACGACCGCCAACGTGAGAAAGGACGGGTCGCCGCCGGCAGTGAGCGCGTCAGCGGATCGGGGTCCCGACAGCGACGGCTGGTACAACCGCGCGGTCTCGATCACGTTCTCGGGAGACGACGGAACATCCGGCGTTGCGTCTTGCTCGTCTGCGAGCTACAGCGGCCCCGACACGGGCGGCGCGACCGTGAACGGCAGCTGCACCGACCACGCCGGAAACACCGGCGGCGCGGGCTTCGAGCTCAAGTACGACGCGACGCCGCCTGCCGTCGAAGCGAAGGCTGACCGTGGGCCGGACAAGAACGGCTGGTACAACCACGCGCTCACCGTCAGCTTCCAGGGCACCGACGCCACGTCGGGCGTCGCATCGTGCGCGGCGCCGGTCCAGTACAGCGGCCCGGACTCGGAGAAGACGTCGGTGTCGGGCACCTGTCAGGACAAGGCCGCGAACACCAGCCCTCCGGCAGGATACGAGCTTCGCTACGACACGAAGCCGCCGGTTCTCGGACGGATACGAACAGAGGTCACGAGCCGCGGTGTCGTGCTGAAGTGGATGGCGTCGAAGGACACTCAATCGGTCACGGTGGCGCGCCGGCCGGGACTGCGCGGGCGGAAGCTTTCCACGATCTACGACGGGAAGGCCGGTTCCTTGACCGACCGTGAGCTCAAGAGCGGCGTCAAGTACCGGTACACCATCACTGCCTACGACGAGGCGGGCAACTCCTCCGTCAAGGGCGTGGCCGTCAAGCCGAATCTCTCGACAGCGAAGAAGTCCGCTCCGACGAAGTCGGCTGCGACCTCTGCACTGACCCGACCCGTGGCCGGAGCACGTCTCGCTGCGCCTCCCGTGCTCGCCTGGAAGCCTGTCGCGAGGGCCACGTACTACAACGTCCAGCTGTACCGGAACGGACAGAAGATCCTGACCGTCTGGCCGCAGGGCACGTCCCTTCGACTGCAGGCGACGTGGCGGTTCGCCGGCCGCACCTTCCGACTGACACCGGGCACGTATCGCTGGTACGTGTGGCCGGGGTTCGGCCAACGCTCGGCGAACCGATACGGGAAGCTGCTCGGGACGCGAACGTTCGTGGTCACCCGCTAGCTCGCGCCCGGCCGGGATTCGAACAGGAAGCGCCCCGTCTCTTCCCCCGGCTGGCGGCCGGCGCACGTCCGCCGCAGTCAGGGAGGTGGGATCGGCTGGACGGGGATCTCGAGAAACGACGCGACGAGACCCGCGGGCGGCCCCGCGTCGCGCCGTCGGACAGCGACGATTCGCCGCCGAATCGCCTTGGCGTCGGCGAGCTTCACGGATGACAAGCGTCCGGAGGTCAGCTCGGCGGCGACGGCCGTATGCGGAAGGAGCGCGACACCGAGACCCTGCTCGACCATCTTCTTTGCCGCGTCGATCGTGTCCAGCTCCATCACGCCGCGCGGCACGACGCCTTCCCGGCGGAACAGGCTGCTCGTCAGCTCGTGATAGCTCGACGTGCGGTCGAAGAGGATGAGATGCTCGGACGCAACCTCGGCGACCTTGATCTGGCGCCGCGTTGCGAACGGATGGCTGGGCTCGAACACGAGGACCAGCTCGTCCTCGTAGAGCGGCGTCTCCACGATCTCGGGATGGCGGAGCTCGCGGACGAGCCCTAGCTCGACCTGCTCGCGCAGCACCATCTCGAGCACCTCTTCCGAGTGCCCGGTACGCACGATGAGCTGGGCGTTCGGCATCCCGGCACGGAACCGCGCGAGCATGCCGGGCAGCACGGACGTGGACACAGCGGGCGCGGCGCCGATGGCAAGGCGTCCCGCACTCCCACGCGAGAGCTCCGAGACGAGCTGCTGACCGTCGGTGACGGCTTCCAATGCACGTTGGGCGAAGGGAAGGAATGCCTTGCCCGCCTCGGAGAGCCGGACCCCGCGCCGGGTCCTCACGAGCAGCTCCACTCCGAGCGCGGACTCCAGTCCCTTGAGCCGGGCGCTCAGTGCCGGCTGGGTGAGGAAGAGGGCCTCGGCCGCCCGGCTGACGTTGCCGAGCCGCGCGGCTTCGGCGAACGCCTCGAGCTGGGAGAGCAGCATGGCATCAACCCTATCTATGGCGACGATGGAAACCGAGATCGGACGAATGGCTCGACCTCGGCGAGCGACTCGACCTCACTCCTCGAGCACGGGAGCGACGACGACGCCGTAGCCCTGAGCCTCGAGCAGGTCCGCGGCGAGCGCCGCGCTGTCCTCTCCGGTGACGAGGATCGTGAGCGTTCCGCCGCGCTCGGGCGAGAAGTGCTCGAGATCGAAGTCGGCAACGTTGATCCTCTCCGCACCCATGGCCTGGAAGATCCCCGCCAGCACGCCGGGACGGTCGGGCACGTGGACACGCACGCGCTGGAGCGCCCCGGCGTCCTCGTACGCGGTGTCGAGCATGCGGCGACGGTTGCCGGCTGCCTCGCCGATCCAGCGCGCGAGGAACCCTGCGTCGCCCTCGGCGAGGGCGGCCTCGAGCTGCTCGACCCTACGCCGATGCTCGGTGAGGGCTGTCGCGAGCGCCTCGCGATTCTCGAGGAGGATGTCGACCCAGATGCGCGGGTTCGCACCCGCAATGCGCGTCATGTCGCGCAGGGAGCCCCCGGCCGTCGCAAGCGGGTCGTGACCCTCGACCCGTGCGGCGCCCGCCTGATTCAGAAGGACGTTCGCGAGCACGTGCGGCAGGTGGCTCGTCACGGCGACGAGCCGATCGTGCGCGTCGGGATCGATCGCGACCGGACGAGCGCCGAGCGCGGCGACGAGCGTGTGGGCGGACCGGTACCTGTCGGGTTGTGTCGCCGCGAGGGGAGTCAGGAACCAGGTCGCGCCCTCGAAGAGATCGGCGCTCGCGCGCGCCGCCCCGCGCGTCTCCGCGCCGCAGATCGGATGGCCTCCGACGTACCGAGGGTCTTCTCCGGCGGCCGCGCACACCGAGCCTTTCGTCGAGCCGACGTCGGTCACGGTGCACTCGTGGGGCGCAGCATCGAGGACGTGGCGCACGACCGCGGGGAGCCCCGCAACCGGGACGGCGACGAGCGCGAGGTCGGCATCGCGCAACGCATCTTGCAGCGAGCCTGCGGGCTCGACCGCGTCTCGCCCGGCCGCGACGTCGAGCGCCTCGGGGTCCTCGTCCCAGCCGACCACCTCTCCGAGCCGGGCCCGCTGGGCGGCGAGCCCTGCCGACGCACCGATGAGCCCGGTCCCGACGACCGCGATTCGCACCCGCTCAGGCTGTCCGCATCAGCTCGGCCACGCGAAAAGCGAGATCGAGCGACTGGCGGCCGTTCAACCTGGGATCGCAGAGCGTCTCGTAGCGATGGTCGAGCTGCTCCTCGAGCACGGCCTCCGATCCCCCGAGGCACTCGGTCACGTCTTCGCCCGTGAACTCGAGGTGCACTCCACCCGGCCACGAGCCGAGCGCCCGGTGGACCGCGAAGAACCCCTGCAGCTCGAGCATGATCGAGTCGAAGTGCCGCGTTTTCGTCCCGTTCGCCGTGCGGACGTGGTTCGCGTGCATCGGATCGCAGACCCAGACGACGGGAATCTCGGCTCCGCGAACCGCCTCGACGAGCGGGGGAAGCGCGTCGCGGACCTGGTCCGCTCCCAGGCGGGTGATGAAGGTGAGCCGCCCGGGGACGCGCGCCGGGTTGAGCTTCTCCGCGAGAACCACCGCCTCCTCGGGCGTCGCGGTCGGTCCGAGCTTCACGGCGATCGGGTTGTGCACGCCCGAGAAGAACTCCACGTGCGCCCCGTCCGGGTCCCGCGTGCGGTTGCCGATCCAGAGCATGTGCGCCGAGCAGTCGTACGGCTGGCCGGTCAGCGAGTCCCGGCGCGTGAGCGCCTCCTCGTACTCGAGCAGCAACCCTTCGTGGCTCGTCCAGATGTCCACCTCATGGATCGTTCGCTCGTTCGCGAGGTCGAAGCCGATCGCCTGCATGAAACGGAGCGCGCGCTCGATCTCGTCGGCCAGCGCCTCGTAGCGCTGCCCGGCGGGAGAGCTCGCCACGAACTCGCGGTTCCAGGTGTGGACGTGTGTCAGATCGGCGAAGCCGCCCTTCGTGAAGGCGCGCACGAGATTGAGCGTGGACGCAGCCTGGTAGTAGCCCTGGATGATGCGCTCCGGGGTTGGAACGCGCGCCTCGAGGGTCGGCTCGTCCGAGTGCACGATGTGGCCGCGGAACGACGGCAGCTCGACGCCGCCTACGGTCTCGGTCGGCTCACTCCGTGGCTTCGCAAACTGGCCCGCGATCCGACCCACCTTGACGACCGGCAGAGTCGCCCCGTAGGTCAGGACGGCGGACATCTGCAGCATCACCTTGAGCTTCTCCCGGATCGCCGGCGCAGACACGTCCGTGAACGATTCCGCGCAGTCGCCCGCCTGCAGGAGGAACGCCCGGCCCTCGCAGACCTCACCCAGCGCCGCGAGCAGGGCCCGCGCCTCGCCCGCGAAGACGAGCGGCGGCAGCGCGCTCAGCCGTTCCCGAACTACGGCCAGCGCGGCGGCGTCGGGCCAGTCGGGCTGCTGGCCGGCCGGCAGGTTCCGCCACGACGAAGGCGTCCACCCGGATTCGGCGGCGGCGTCGGGTAGAGCGGCGAGTCCCGGATCCCGTTCACTCGTCGGATGCAGCGGCCTGGAGCCATGTGCGGGTGCGCGACTCATGGGCGCTGAAGGATAGAGAGAGGAAGTCGGCCGTCGAGAAAGGCGCGGCCGACGATCGCACCGTCACAGCCGAGCTGCTCCACAGCGGCGACGTCTTCGGTCGAGCCAATGCCGCCGGCTGCGAGAACTGACAGCCCCGCCTGGACCACCTTGGCGAGGAGATCGAGGTCGGGCCCGTCGAGTGTTCCGTCGCGATCGACCGCGCTGCAGAGGACGCGCGAGACGCCGGCTGCGGAGCAACGCTCGGCCGCCTCCACCGCAGTAAGCTCCGTGGCCTCGGTCCATCCAGTCGTGACCACCGACCCGGCCCGCACGTCGATCGCGACCACGAGCCGTGCGTCGAGCGCAGCTCGGTACTCGTCGAGCGCCCGCGGTGCCGAGAAGGCAGCGGTCCCGATAACGACTCGGGCGGCACCCGCCTCCAGGAGCCTCTCGGCATCGGCGACCGACCGGATCCCGCCGGAGGCCTGAATCCGAGCGGGAGCCGCAACCCGCGCGAGCCGCCGCACGACGTCGGGTCGCGTGCGACCGAAGCGGGCGCCGTCGAGGTCGACGACGTGTACGAGTCGCGCGCCCGCCTGCACGAACCGCTCCACCAGCGCCTCCGGGTCGGGCTCGCGCGCGACGACCCTTCCGAACTCGCCGCGCTCGAGCCGAACGGCGGCGTCTCCGAGGAGGTCGACCGCGGGAACGACCTCGAACGGAACTCCGCGCGTTGCGATCCCGTCCTCGCTCTCGTTCTGCTGTGTTAGCATGCTAATACGGTACAGTGAGAGCGACCACGATGGCGACGGAACCTCCACACGAATGGCAGACGAGCGAGACCGACGAGCTCTTCGAAGCGATTCTCTCCCTTCGGACGGCGGAGGAGGCGAAACGCTTCTTCCGCGATCTCTGCACGCTCTCGGAGCTCGAGGCGATGGCGCATCGCTGGCGAGTAGCCGAGCTCGTCGACCAGGGCCTCCCGTATCACGACGTGGCGAGGAGAACGGGGGCGTCGACGACGACGGTGACGCGCGTGGCGCACTGGCTGCGTCATGGGGAGGGTGGCTACCGGCTGGCGCTGGATCGGCGCAACCGGAAGCTCGCGAAGACCGGCTGAGAGTCGCGATCCCCGCCTCCGGGAGGTTGCGCGAGCCCGCAGTCGCACTCCTCGAGGATGCGGGCCTCGGCCCCGAGCGGCCCGGCGACCGCGCCCTCGCGTTTCCGTGCCGGAACGCCCCCGTCGACGTCCTGCTCGTGCGAGCCGCGGACGTCCCGGAGTACGTGCAGGACGGTGTGGTCGACTGCGGGATCACCGGGCTCGACCTCGTGCAGGAGCGCGACGCGGACGTCGAGGAGCTGCTCCCGCTCGGCTTCGGCAGCTGCACGCTGGAGGCGGCGGTGCCGCACGAGTCCCCCGTGCGCGCTCTCGAGGAGCTCGACGGACTTCGCGCGGCGACTGTCTATCCGCGTCTCGCACGGCGCCTGCTGGAAGAGCGCGGCATCTCGGTCGAGCTGATCGAAGTCACCGGTGCCGTCGAGGTCGCTCCTCGCCTCGGCCTTGCCGACGCGATCGTCGACCTCGTCTCGAGCGGCAGCACGCTGCGGACGAACGGCCTCCGCTCGGTCGCCGCGCTCTTCTCGTCCGAGGCCGTACTCGTCGCTCCCCGGAACGGCGATGCGCGCGCTCCCGAGCTGGCGCGAATCCTGCGCAGCGTCGTCGACGCGCGCGGCACCAGGTACCTGATGCTGAACGCGCCCGAGAGCGCGCTCGCCGAGATCTGCCGACTGGTACCAGGGTCGCGGGCGCCGAGCGTCCTCCCGCTCGCGGAGCCCGGGATGGTCGCGGTGCACGCGCTCGTGCCGGCGCAGGACGTCTGGCGCCTCCTGCCCGAGCTCGAGGCCGTCGGCGGCTCGTCGATCCTCCTGCTCCCCGTCGAACGGATGCTCGCGTGAGCAACGCTCGCCCTCGGCTCGCGTTCACGGAGGAAACCATGTTTCCCCACGCTTGTCCGCGACCGGAGTTCGCACTCGCGAACTCCGGTCTTGCGGAAGGCCCGTGTGCCGCCTTCTTCCTGAGAACGTGGAGCACCTCCCGGTTCCCCCTCCACGCTCACCGCCCGGGGATGGGGCCGTGAGCGACGTCGAGGCCATCCTCGAGGACGTCCGCGCGCGAGGCGACGAGGCGCTTCGCGAGTGGTCTCTGCGCCTCGACGGGGCGGAGCCTGCCCCTGCGCAGCCCGAAGGTGAGCTCCCGAAGGCCGCGCTCCTCGCGCTCGCCGCGTCCGTCCGCCGCTGGCACGCCCTCCAGCGCCCGGTCGACATCCAGCTCGAGGTGGCACCGGGAGTCGAGCTCACCCGCCGCTGGCTGCCGCTCGCGTCCGTCGGGATCTACGTCCCGAGAGGGCTGGTCTCGACGCTGCTCATGTGCGCCGTCCCGGCGCAGGTCGCCCGCGTCGAACGGATCGCCGTCGCGACGCCTCCAGCCTGCGCCGGGCTCGTTGCAGCGGCTGCTCGACTCCTCGGCATCGAAGAGGTCTGGGCGCTCGGCGGCCCTCCTGCAATCGCCGCGTTCGCCTACGGGACGGAGTCGATCGTGAAGGTCGACAAGATCGTGGGGCCGGGCAATGCGCACGTGAACGAGGCGAAACTCCTCGTCTCGCGAGACGTGGCGATCGACCTGCCGGCAGGCCCGTCCGAGGTCGTCGTGCTCGTCGGCGCCGGGGCCGACGAGCAGATCGCGGAGCTCGAGCTCGCCGCTCAGGCCGAGCACGGAGCCGAGACTATGTGCCGGCTCCTGAGCGTCGACGGCGACGCCGAGCGCGCGCTTGCGGAAGTCGAGGCACTGGCGCCCGAGCACCTCGTGCTGCTCGGCGACGAGGCGGAGGCGCTCGCCGATCGCGTGCGCAACGCGGGCGCGGTCTTCGTCGGCGCCTCGTCCCCAGTCGCAGCCGGCGACTACGCGACGGGAGCTAACCACGTCCTGCCCACGGGGGGTCGTGCGCGCGCCGTCGGGGGCCTCGGCCTCGAGACGTTTCTGAAGCCGGTCACGACGCAGCGCCTCACACCGGAAGGTCTCGCGCTCCTTCGCCCGACCGTCGAGGCGCTCGCGGCGGTCGAGGGCATGCCGGCGCATGCCGCCGCGGTGCAGCGATGAGGACGCTCCCCGACACGTTCCGGCCGTACGCGTGGGCGCTCTCGACGGAGGCCCTTGCCGCGCGTACAGGGCTCGACCCGTTCGAGATCGTCCGCTTCGACGGGAACACCCGCGCGCTGCCCCATCCCAGCGCCCGCCCGGGGACGATCGCCGCCGCGCTGGCCGAGGTCAACGGCTACGCCCACGGCGGTCATGTGCCGCTCACCGCGGCGATGGCCGACTACGCCGGGGTCGAGCCGGAGAACATCGTCCTGGGCGCGGGTGCCGACGACCTGATCCTGCTCTGCGCGCGAACGTTCGCGGGCCCCGGCGACACCGTCGCGATCGCGTCGGAGCCGACCTATCCGCTGTATCGCGTCGCTGCAGGGCTGGTTGGCGCCGACGTTGGCGAACCGGACCCGACGGTCACCTTCTGCTGCCGCCCGAACAATCCGACGGGCGAGCTCGGCGAGCTCCCTACCGCGCGGCCGCTCGTCGTGGACGAGGCGTACTTCGAGTACGCCGGCGAGACGGCAGTGCCACTCGTCGACGACGAGCTCGTCGTCGTGCGCACGTTTTCGAAGGCGTTCGGGCTTGCCGGGGCACGGGTGGGCTATGCCGTCGCAAGCCGCGACGTCGCAGCCGAGCTCTATCGCCGGCAGGCCCCCCTTCCCGTCTCGACGCTCTCCGCCGCGCTCGCGCTCGCCGCCCTCGCGGAGCCACCTGACCTCTCCGCCGAGATCGAGGAGCGCGAGCGGCTCGCCAGAGGGCTGCGCGCGCTCGAGCTCGACCCGCTCCCCTCCTTCGCCAACTTCCTCTTCGTGCCGCTCCCGGAGCCCGAGGCGCTCGCCGACACGCTGCTCCGCTCCGGCGTCGTGGTTCGTGCCTTCCCGGACGGGATCCGCATCACGGTGCGCGATCGCGAGGACGACGATCTCCTGCTCGAGGCGCTCGCGCGGACGCTCGAGCGGCCGGTGTCGGTTGCCGCCGCCGGCGGGCGGCGGGTCAGGTACCAGCGAGCGACCGCCGAGACGCGCGTCCGCGTCCGCCTCGCGCTCGACGGCGCCGGCCGTGTGCGGGTCGCGACGGGAGCGGGCCTGTACGACCACCTGCTCGAGCAGCTCGCATTCCACGGCGGGCTCGACCTCGTGCTCGAGGGCACGGGCGACCTGGAGACGGGGGAGCACCACACCGCCGAGGACTCGGCGCTTGCCTTCGGGCAGGCGCTCGATCGTGCGCTCGGCGACAGACGCGGCATCGCCCGCTACGGGGACGCGGTCGTGCCCATGGACGACGCCCTGGCCCGCGTCGCCGTCGACCTCGGCGGCAGGCCGTGGACGGAGATCCGGCTCGACGCCGATCCGGGCTTGGCGGAGCACGTCCTCGGAAGCCTCGCGCAGGCCGCGCGCATGTCCCTGCACCTCGAGGCGACGGGTCGCAACCCGCACCACGTGGCCGAGGCCGCGTTCAAGGCCGTGGGTCGGGCACTCCGATCCGCGGTCCGGCTCGAGGGCCAGGGCCTTCCTTCCACGAAAGGTGTCCTGTGAGGATCGCCGTCTGCCACTACGGCGCGGGCAACGTGCGCTCGGTTATCGCGGCCTTCGGCCGTCTCGGCGCCGAAGGATTCGCGACGCGCGACCCCGACGACGTCCTGACCGCGGACCTGGCGGTGCTCCCCGGGGTCGGCTCGGCGGCGAGCGCGATGCGGGGGCTCCAGGAGAATGGCCTCGACGCCGCGCTCCGTGCGCGTGTCGACGCGCATCGGCCGACGCTCGGCATCTGCCTCGGCCTCCAGCTCGCCCTCGAGGAGAGCGAGGAGGACGGAGGCGTGCCCGGACTCGCGCTTCTCCCCGGACGCGCCGTCCGCCTGCGCGAGGGCCGCGTTCCCCGCATCGGCTGGGCCTCGGTGGAGCCGGCGGGCGAAGCCTTCTACTTCGCGCACTCGTACGGCGCGAACACCCCGGCTGCGACGGCGCGCTCCGAGGGGATCGTCGCCGCCGCCGAGGCCGGGAGCTTCCTCGGAGTCCAGTTCCATCCGGAGAAGAGCGGCGCCGCAGGCGCGCGCTTCCTCGCCCGATGCCTCTCCCGCGCCTGATCCCCTGCCTCGACGTCGCGGACGGGCGCGTCGTGAAGGGTGTGCGCTTCCGTGAGCTGCGTGACGTCGGCGACCCCGTCGAGCTGGGCGCCGCCTACTCGGAGGCCGGCGCGGACGAGCTCGTCTTCCTCGACGTCAGGGCCACTCTCGACGAGCGCCGGCCGCTGCTCGAGCTCGTCTCGCACGTCGCGGACGAGGTTGCGATTCCGTTCACGGTCGGAGGCGGCGTGCGGCGTGCGGCCGACGGTGAGACGTTCCTGCGAGCGGGGGCGGACAAGGTCGCCGTCAACAGCGCAGCGTACGTGCGCCCGGAGCTCATCGGCGAGCTCGCAGAGCTGCTCGGGTCTCAGGCGGTCGTCGTGGCCATCGATGCGGCCGGCGGGGAGGCGTATACCCGTGCGGGTACTGCCGCGACGGGGCGCAACGCAGTCGCATGGGCGAAAGAGGCGGAGGAACGCGGCGCCGGCGAGATCCTCCTGACCTCGATCGACGCCGACGGGACGCGCGACGGCTACGACCTCGAGCTGACTGCAGCGGTGACCGCGGCGGTGTCGATTCCGGTGATCGCATCGGGTGGAGCAGGCGACGCCCGGCACGTGGCCGAGGCGCTCGAGGTCGCGCAGGCCGCTCTCCTCGCCTCGATCCTGCACGAGAGCCCTGAGCGTCTCGCGACGCTCCGGGCCGAGCTTCGCGGCCTCGGAGTGCCGCTCCGCGATGCCGCCTGAGCTCACGCCGGCGATCGTCCAGGACGCGGACAGCGGGCGCGTGCTCATGCTCGCGTGGATGGACGAGGAGGCGCTCCGACTCACGCACGAGACGGGCGAGGCGCACTTCTTCAGCCGGTCACGGGATCGCCTCTGGCGCAAGGGTGAGACCTCTGGCAACACGCTCGCGGTCGAGGAGATCCGCGACGACTGCGACGGAGACGCGATCCTCCTTCGCGTTCGCCCTCGAGGGCCGGCGTGTCACACGGGCTCTCTCTCGTGCTTCGCTCCCTGGCTGTGGCGCCGAGTCGCCGAGCGTGCTGCGACCCGACCCGAAGGCTCGTACGTCGGAAGCCTCGTGACCGCCGGCCCGGCGGCAGCCGCCCGCAAGGTCGGCGAGGAAGGAGTCGAGGTGGCGCTCGCGGGAGCATCCGAGAGCGACGCGCGCCTCGTTTCCGAGGTCGCGGATCTCTGGTTCCACTCCTACGTGCTGCTCGCGGCTCGCGGCCTCGACCCGACGGCCGTCGAGGAGGAGCTCGTGCGGCGGGGCGCGCACTCAGCCGGTACTGCGGAGCGCGGCGGAGCTGCCGGCGATCCAACGGAGTAACGGACGGCGCACGCACTCACGGTTGGGCTCGTCGCGTGCGCTCGCGAGCCCTGACCGCAAGCACAGCGTCGATCCCGTCGTCACATGCCCTGTGCCCGCTCGCGCTCGGCGTACCAGAGCTCGAACCGTCCTCGCGCCGAGCCGAGGTACGCCCCGAGCTCGCGCTCGAATCGCTCGAGCTCCTCGCGGCGCAGGTCCACCTGATGGTCGATCCAGCGCCACGGGTCGCAGACGTGCGTGCGCAGAAGCTGGACGGGCTGCTCGACGCCGCACCCCGGACAGACCCCGAGGTCGGGCTGGCCCGAGAAGTTCTGCCTAGACCCCATCGGGCGCCACCTGTTGTAGCCCGTGAGCAGCTGCGACCGAGTCCATCGGCGCAACCCTCGAGAACTGGTGGACTGCGTCGTCCCAGCTCTCCAGCAGCATCGCCGCCTTTGCCGAGCCGGTGTACCGAAGGTGGCGCTCCACGAGCTCGCGTGCCTCCCCGAGCTGTTCCGCATCGGGCGCGTGCTCGATCACGAGATCGCGATTGAGCGCGACGGCGAGAAGATCCGGGTCGCCGTACACGTACGCGTGGCCACCCGTCATCCCGGCGCCGAAGTTGAGCCCGACGTCCCCGAGAACGATGACGATGCCCGCGGTCATGTACTCACACGCGTGGTCGCCCACTCCCTCGACGACGGCCACCGCGCCGGAGTTGCGGACGGCGAAGCGCTCCCCTGCAGAGCCCGCGCAGAAGAGCACGCCACCCGTCGCGCCGTAGAGGGCGGTGTTGCCCAAGAGGCACGGTTCGCCCGCGTCGTCGGGCGGCGTGGAGATCGTGATCCTGCCGCCGCTCATCGACTTGCCGCAGTAGTCGTTCGCCTCTCCCACGAGGTCGAATCTCACGCCGGGCGCGAGAAACGCACCGAAGCTCTGACCTGCGGAGCCCTCGAAGCGGACGCGCACGCGACCGACGGGCGGGCCCGAGCCGAAGCGACGCGCAATCGCTCCTGCGAGCCGGGCCCCGACCGCTCGATCTCCGTTCGTGATCAGATGACGCGGCTCGATCAACGCGGGCTCGTCGAGCGCCGGCTTTCCCTGTGCGTGGACGAGGATTCCAAGCCGATCGCCCGAGCGGGCCGGGCCGTCGCCCGTGTGGCGGGTCGCAGCTCCGCTGCTTCGAGCGAGCAGGGGTGAGAGGTCGAGCGAGTCGCAGGCCGTCTCACCGGTCCGGCGTTGGCGCAGACATTCGACGCGACCGACGGCCTCATCGAGCGAGCGAAGACCGAGCGACGCGAGCAGCGCGCGCACCTCCTCGGCGACGAACAGCAGGTACGCCTGAACGGTCTCCGGCGTGCCGGCGAACTTCGCGCGTAGCTCGGGTTGTTGGGTCGCGATCCCCACCGGGCATGTGTCGAGGTGGCACGACCGCACCATGAGACAACCCTCGGCGAGAAGGAGCGCGGTTCCGAACGAGAACTCGTCGGCACCGAGCAGGGCGGCGACCACGACGTCGCGACCCGTCTTGAATCCACCGTCGACCCGCAGGCGCACGCGGCTGCGCAGGTGGTTCGCCACGAGGGCCTGCTGCGTCTCGGCCAGGCCGAGCTCCCACGGCGCGCCGGCGTGCTTGATCGACGGCAGCGGGCTGGCGCCGGTCCCTCCGTCGGCACCTGCGATGTGAACCCCGTCCGCGTGGGCCTTCGCGACCCCGGCGGCGACGAGTCCCACGCCGGTCTCGGCGGCCAGCTTCACCGAGATCGCCGCCTCCGGGTTCACCTCGCGCAGGTCGAAGATGAGCTGCGCGAGGTCCTCGATCGAGTAGATGTCGTGGTGCGGCGGCGGCGAGATCAGGGAGACGCCCGGCTGCGTCCGACGCAGGCCGGCGATCTCCTCGGTGACCTTGTGTGCCGGAATCTGGCCGCCCTCGCCCGGTTTCGAGCCCTGCGAGATCTTGATCTGGAGCTCCTCGGCGAACACGGCATACTCGGGCGTCACGCCGAACCGGCCGGAGGCGACCTGCTTGATCTTGCAGTTGCGCTCGTCGCGATAGCGAGCGGGATCCTCGCCGCCCTCCCCGGAGTTGGCACGTGCTCCGAGCCGGTTGAGTGCGATCGCGAGCGTCTCGTGGGCCTCCGCCGAGAGCGCCCCGTGCGACATCGCCCCACCCGAGAAGCGCCGCACGATGGCCGACGCCGGCTCCACCTCGTCGAGCGGTACTGGCGCGCCCGCGGGTACGAGCTCGAGCAGGTCGCGCGGCTCGAGAGGCGGTCGTCCGTTCACGAGCTCCCGGTAGCGCTCGTACAGGTCCGTGCGCCCCTCGCGCACAGCCGTTCGGAGGACGTGTGACCCCGTCACCGCGTCCTGCAGAGCGGCGACCACGTCCGGATCCGTGCCGTGCGGCTCTCCGCCCTTGCGGAACTTGAAGTAACCGGGGTTCTCGAGCTGCGGGCGCTCCGAGCGCGAGGCCGCCAGCCGCTCCAGCGCCTCCTGCTCGAAGCGCTCGAGGCGAGCACCTCCGATCGCGGAAGGGGTGTTACCGAGGTAGTCCCGACAGAGGTTCCGGTCGAGCCCGACCGCCTCGAAGAGTCGCGCCCCGCGGTAGCTAGCGACGTCCGAGATGCCCATCTTGGACATCACCTTGAGCACGCCCTCCTCGAGACCTGCAAGCAGCCGCCGCTGCGCCTCCTCCGGCGAGGGGCGATCGCCGCCGATCCGGTCCTTCCCCGCCTGGCGCGCAACCGTCTCCAGCGCGAGTCGCGGCGAGATCGCGTCGGCCCCGTACCCGAGCAAGCATGCGATTCCGTGCGTGTCACGCACGTCGTCCGACTCCACGAGGAGCGAGCAGCGCGTTCGCAGGCCCGAGTCCGCAAGCTGGGTGTGCACCGCCGAGAGCGCGAGCAATGCGGGCACTGGTGCGCGCACACCGCCCGCGGCGCCGTCGGTCAGGCACAGGAGCTCCGACCCGGCGGCGACCGCCGACTCGGCGAGGACGACGAGACGATCCAGCGCCCTGGCGAGTCCTTCCTCGGCCGTGAACGTCGCGTCGAGACGGAGCGGGTCGAGAGCCTCGACACCCGCCGGGTACAACAGGAAGCTCGGGAGTATCTGGGCTCCAGGTAGCGGCCCGTTGGTGTCGAGCGCCGGAGCGCGCGGGCCGAGAACCGTCGCCACCGACATGACCAGCCGCTCGCGCAGGTGGTCGATCGCGGGATTCGTCACCTGGGCGAAGCGCTGCCGAAGATACGTGGCGAGCGGGCGTGCCCGACCTGCGAGAGGCGCGATCGCCGAGTCGTCACCCATCGAGTACACGGGGTCGTGGCCGGACTGGGCGAGCGGACGCAGCATCGCGTTCAGGTCCTCGCGCGTATACCCGTGCACGACGTGGCGCTCGTCGAGGCTCTCCTCCGGGGGTGCGACGGGCGCTCCGACGTCCCGGGCGACGGTGCCGGCGGCGACCCACGCTCCGTACGGACGTCGCGCCGCGAGCTCCCGCCGGAGCTCGGCCCCCACAAGCAGTCCACGCTCCGGATCGACGGTGAGGATTCCTCCCGGGCCGAGGCGGCCGCGGCGCACGGTCGCGCCCTCCGGAAGCGGGACGGCTCCCGCCTCCGATGCGACCGCCACCACGCCGTCGCTCGTGACCGCGACCCGTAGCGGGCGGAGCCCGTTCCGGTCGAGCGCGGCGCCGCACACGCGGCCGTCGGAGAAGCAGAGCGCGGCCGGCCCGTCCCACGGTTCGCTCAGCAGCGCGCCGTAGCGGTGGAAATCGCGCACCTCGGGATCGAGGCGAGGATCGTTCTGCCACGCGGGCGGCACGAGCAGCGAGACGGCCTCGGCGAGGTCCTTCCCACGCCCGCGGACGAGATCGTCGAGCGCGTTGTCGAGGAGCGCGGAGTCGGAGCCCGTCCGGTCGAAGGTCGGAGCGAGCCCCTGCTCCACTCCGAGCGCGCGTTCGCGCGCCTCCGTCCACGCGACGTTCCCGTCGATGGTGTTGATCTCGCCGTTGTGGCAGACGAGACGGAACGGCTGTGCGCGCTCCCAGCTCGGCTCGGTGTTCGTCGAGAAGCGCTGGTGGAAGATCGCGAACGGGACGGCGAGGCGCGGATCCTCGAGGTCGGGATAGAAGCGCGCCAGCAGGCCGGCGGCGCAGAGCGCCTTGTAGGTGACGGTGCGAAACGAGAGCGAGGCGATGTAGATGCCGGGCACACGCTCGGCGCGGCGGCGCGCCCGGTACGCGCGCGTTTCGGCGTCGGGGTGCTCGCAAGGAGCGAGCAGAAGCTGCTCGACCCTCGGAAGCGAAGCGAGCGCCGTCACCCCCAGCGCGGTCGTCCGGATGGGAACGCTTCGCCAGCCGGCTGGCTCGAGGCCCTCGGCGCGACACGCGTCCTCGACGGGAGCTCGCAGCCAGCCCTCCCGGAGGAAGCACATCGCGAGTCCCGAACCTCGTGTCCCCGTCAGCGTGTCCGTCAGCGGCACGAGAACGCCGGAGCCGTCGCTCGTGACGCCGTCCGCCGCCCACGCCCCTCGATGGCCGACCGCGGCGAGACCGGCGAGCGCGCGGTCGAGGAGCTCGCGAGAGGCCTCCCCGCGCTCGTGCGCGACGAGCCCGATCCCGCAGGCATCGCGCTCGCGTCCGGGGTCGTAGAGAAGATGCTGCTCGCCGCCCACTTCTGTGGCCTTTCGGATGGAAGGAACGAGGACTCTCCCGCCTCTAGCTTGTGAGCTAGTCCGGCGGAGGCGGGAGGATGTGGCGCCGGCTAGCTGCCTGTGCTGACCGCGAAAATGGCGAGCGCGAGGCTCGCTACGAGAATCGGCTTGCTGCGTGTGCCTGCGGTCGGCATGAGAACCGCGAACCCTAACGGCTCTGCGCCACGAGGACAAGTACGTCTTCGCCGCCGAGGAGCCGTGAGTTCCGTAGTCGGCGACGGGTGGTATCAGCGATTTCTATGGGCACGATCAGAGCGGTAGATTGGAGGAATCCACCCGGCATCCGTACACTGAGTCCTCCGATGCCGAGTATGGCTACCTCTCTGGTACCCGTGGACGCCACAGCCGTGGGCGTAGCGGGCTGCTTCGGCATCGTGCTTCTCCTGATTCTCCCCTTCTAGGGGAGAGCGCGCTTCACGCGCCGGGTCCGGCGCACACGTCCACCGAAGCACACGACAGGTACGCCCTCGGGGCGACCGCACAGGAGGAGCAGAGAAGTGGCCAAACGCCGCAGGATCACGATCTTCGACACGACACTCAGGGACGGCGAGCAGGCGCCGGGCGTCGCCCTGTCGCCTGAGGAGAAGGTCGAGATCGCGCTGGCGCTGGAGCGACTCGGTGTCGACGTGATCGAGGCTGGCTTCCCCGTGTCGTCGCCGGGGGACTTCGAGGGTGTGCGAGCGGTGGGAGCCGCGCTGCGCGTGACGACCGTCGCAGCGTTCGCGCGTTGCCGCAACGAGGACCTCGACGCAGCGGTCGAGGCACTCGCCGAGGCCCGGACTCGCACCCGCATGCACGTCGTCCTCGGGACGAGCCCGATCCACATGGAGCGCAAGCTCGGACTGGGGCCTTCCGAGGTCGTCGAGCAAGCGACGCTCGCGGTCTCCTACGTGCACGGCCGCGTGGACGAGGTCGAGTTCTGCTGCGAGGACGCGACGCGTTCCGATCCAGCCTTCGTGGCCGAGGTCTGTCGGGCGGCGATCGCGGCGGGGGCCACCGTGATCAACCTTCCGGACACTGTCGGCTATGCCGTGCCGCACGACCACGGCAGGTTCCTGCACGACGTGCTGTCGCTCTGTCCCGAGCTCGCGCAGGTGACGCTCTCCGTGCACTGCCACGACGACCTCGGGCTCGCGGTCGCCAACACGCTCGCCGGCGTGAGCGCCGGCGCAACGCAGGTCGAGTGCACCGTGAACGGGATCGGCGAGCGGGCGGGGAACGCCGCGCTCGAGGAGGTCGTCATGGCGCTGCGGGTGCGGTTGGACGCGTTCGGATGCGACACCGGCGTCGACGTCCGCGAGATCCCCCGCGTCTCGCAACTCGTCGCCGGGCTGACCGGCCTGGACGTCCAGCGGAACAAGGCCGTCGTCGGCGCGAACGCATTCGCGCACGAAGCAGGCATCCATCAGGACGGGATGCTCAAGGACAGCGGCACGTACCAGATCATGGATCCGGGAGAGCTCGGCCTCACCATGACGCTCCCGCTCGGAAAGCACTCGGGCCGCCACGCGTTCCGTCGGGCGTGCGAGGAGGCGGGGATGCGAATGAGCGATGCCGAGCTGGGAGCCGCGTTTCAGCGCTTCAAGGTTCTCGCGGACAGCCGCAAGGCGGTCTCGCTCTACGACGTATTCGAGGAGGTGGCAGCATGACCGGCCGGAGGAAATACGCCGTCGCGTGTCTCTCCGGGCATGGGGTGGGGCCGGAGGTCATGGCCGAGGCGAGCCGTGCCGCGGCGTTCGTCTCGAGGCTGCACGGGTTCGGAATCGAGGAGACACACCCGCCGTTCGGGGGCGAGGCAGTCACGCGTTCCGGCCACGCCCTGCCGCCGACGACGAGGCAGGCGACGCTCGCGGCGCAGGCGATCCTCGTCGCCTCGGCCAACGATCCCGCGCTCACAGGCGTCGAGGCGGAACTCGATCTCCACGCCCGGGTCGACCGAGTCGGATTCGGGCTCCGAGGCGCTCTCACGATCCTGAGCCCGCTCGCCGAGACGGCGACCGAGTGGACCGTCGCGCGCGCATTCGACGTTGCCCGCTCGAGCCGAGCGCGTGTCACGTCGGTCGGTGGCGACCCCCACTGGAGCTGGATCCTCGGCGCGGAAGCCGCCCGTCACGACGGCGTGCTCGTCGAGGAGCTGTCGGTCGGCAACGCCGTCCAGGGTCTCGCCTTCGAGCCGGACCGCTTCGACGTCGTCGTCACACCGGCGTCGTTCGCCGAAGCGCTCGCAAACGTCGCGGTGCAGGGTCGGGGGCCTCGAGTCGTCGCCTCCGGCCGTCTCGCGAAGACAGGGCCGAGCGTGTTCGCACCCGCACACGGCGCGGCCGAGGAGATCGCGGGTCAAGGGGTCGCCAACCCTGCTTCGATGCTCCTCGCCACCGCGCTCATGCTCGGAGAGGGGCTCGGAGAGCGCGGCGCGGACGAGACGCTGACGGGCGCGGTTCTTGCCGCGTGTTCCAACGGAGCCCGCACGCCGGACATGGTCAGGAACGGCATCGGGGTGACGACCCGCGAGTTCGCGAACGTCGTTCTCGCCGAGCTCCCCAACTCGCTGACGAACGCCGAGTTCTATCGGGAGGCAGTTGCATGAAGATGAACGGCGCCGACGCGATCCTCCGCTGCCTCGAGGCCGAGGGCGTCGACGTCGTCTTCGGCATCCCGGGCGGCGCGATCCTTCCCACCTACGACGCGTTCGCCCGGGGTACGAGCGTCCGGCACGTCCTCGCCCGGCACGAGCAGGGCGCGGGTCACATGGCCGAGGGGTTTGCCCGCGCGACGGGCCGCGTCGGCGTCGCCATGGCCACCTCCGGTCCGGGCGCGACGAACCTCGTCACACCCATCGCCGACGCGTGGATGGACTCGACGCCGCTCGTCTGCATCACGGGTCAGGTGCGAACGCACCTCATCGGAACGGATGCGTTCCAGGAGTGCGACATCACGGGAATCACGATCCCGGTCGTCAAGCACTCGTGGCTCGTCCAGGACGTGAAAGAGCTGCCGCACGTGCTCAAGGCCGCGTTCCACGTGGCCCGGACCGGGCGCTGCGGGCCGGTGCTCGTCGACGTGCCGCGCGACGTGCAGGAGGCGACGCTCGACTTCGAGTATCCGGACGAGCTCGACCTGCCCGGCTGGAGCCCACCGCGACGCGGTCACCCGGGTCAGATCAAGAGCGCCGCGGAAAGGATCGCAGCGGCCGAGAAGCCGATGCTCTACGTCGGTGGCGGCACGCTGAACGCCGACGCGTGCCGGGAGCTGCGGGACCTCGTCGAGGTCGGGCGGCTACCTGTCGTCACCACGCTCATGGGCAAGGGCGCTTTCCCGGAGTCCCACGAGCTTCACTTCGGCTGGCCGGGCATGCACGGGCCGAAGTGGTCGAACTGGGGCATCAACAAGTGCGACCTCCTCGTCGCCGTCGGTGCCCGCTTCGACGATCGCGTCACCGGCAAGCTCTCCGCCTTCGCCCCCGGCGCGACGGTGATCCACCTCGACATCGATTCTGCGGAGATCGGAAAGCTTCGCCAGGCGGATCTCCCCGTGGTCGGCCCCCTGAAGCAGGTGCTCGCCGACCTCGCGAACGAGCTGAGCGCACTCCACGAAACGGGCGACCCTCCGCGCACCGAGCCGTGGCTGCGCCAGCTCTCCGCCTGGCGAGAAGAGTTCCCGCTCCGCTACGGAGCAGGCGGCGACGCTCTCAAGCCGCAACTCGTGGTCGAGACGCTGCAGGAGCTCACTACCGACCGCGACGTCGTGTGGACGACAGGCGTCGGGCAGCACCAGATGTGGGCGATGCAGTACCTGCTCTGCGACCGCCCTCGCTCGTTCATCACCTCAGGGGGGCTCGGGACCATGGGGTACGGCGTGCCGGCTGCGATCGGGGCAAAGGCGGCGCGCCCGGACGCGACTGTCGTCTGTGTCGACGGTGACGGCTGCTTCCAGATGACCGGGCAGGAGCTCGCGACGGCAGTCCTCGAGGATCTCCCGATCGTCGTCGTGATCGTCAACAACGGTCATCTGGGCATGGTCCGCCAGTGGCAGGACATGTTCTTCGACGAGCGCTTCTCCCAGGTCCACCTCACGAATCACGTCCCGGACTACGCGCGTCTCGCCGAGGCATACGGGGCAACCGGGTTCACCGTCGACAGTGAGGACGACCTCGAGAGCGTGCTCGAGGAGGCGCTGTCGTGCGGCCGCACAGCCGTCGTCGACGCGCGAGTCGACGCTCGCGAGCACTGCTTCCCGATGATCCCGGCCGGGGCCGCGGCGCTCGACCTCGTCGAGTATGAGGACGTCGACGAGGAAGCGGTCGCGGCGGCATGAGACACACGCTTTCGGTCCTCGTGGAGAACAAACCCGGCGCGCTCATGCGGATCTCGAGCATGTTCGCGAGGCGCGGCTTCAATATCGAGAGCCTGACGGTCGGACCGACGGAGCGCCACGACGTGTCGCGCATCACCCTCCGCGTCGACTGCGAGCAGCACCCACTCGAGCAGATCGAGAAGCAGATGCACAAACTCGTCAACGTCCTCCGCGTGAGCGAGCTCGAGCCGGGCGAGGCGATCGAGCGCGAGCTCGCACTGCTCAAGGTCGCGGCAGGGCCGTCCAAACGCGGCGAGTTGGTAGCGCTCGCCCAGGCGTTCAACGCCCGGGTTGCAGATCTCGGCTCCGACTCGATCGTCTTCGAGGTGGTCGGCCATCCGGAAGAGATCGACTCGTTCGAGGAGCTCGTGCGCTCACACGGGCTGAAGGAGCTCGTCCGGACCGGCCGGATCGGGCTCGGGCGGGCGTCGGCGCCCAGGCAGAACCACCGCCCGCAGCACGTCCTCCGCTAACCGTCACGAAGGAGAGCTTCAATGGCCACGATCCACCGCGAAGGCAACGTCGACCTCCTCTCCGGCAAGGTCGCCGTCGTCGGCTACGGCAGCCAGGGACACGCCCATGCCCTCAACCTCCACGACTCGGGAGTCGAGGTCGAGGTCGGGCTCAGGGATGGGAGCCGCTCGCGCGCGGCAGCCGAGGAGGCCGGCCTCGCCGTGGCGGGAGTCGCGGACGCCGTGCGCGATGCGCAGGTCGTCTCCCTCCTCCTCCCGGACCAGGTACAGCCGCGTGTGTACGGGGAGGCAGTGGCGCCGAACCTCGCGCCGGGAGCGACGCTCCTCTTCGCCCACGGCTTCAACGTCCACTACGGGCGGATCGCACCTCCCGCCGGGCACGACGTGATCATGGTTGCCCCGAAGGGTCCCGGGCACATCGTCCGCCGCCTCTTCGAGGAGGGATTCGGCACTCCCGCGATCGTCGCCGTCGCCCAGGATGCGAGCGGCGGCGCCTTCGATCTTGCGTTGGCGTACGGCGCCGGGATCGGAGCCGCGCGTGCCGGGATGATCGAGACGTCGTTCGCGGAGGAGACCGAGACGGACCTCTTCGGCGAGCAGGCGGTCCTCTGCGGCGGCGTGACCGAGCTGATCCGCGCAGGGTTCGAGACGCTGGTCGAGGCCGGATACCAGCCCGAGATCGCGTACTACGAGTGCCTCCACGAGCTGAAGCTCATCGTCGACCTCATCTGGGAGGGTGGCCTTTCGGGCATGCGCTACTCCGTCTCGGACACCGCCGAGTACGGCGACCTCACGCGGGGACCGCGCGTGATCGACGAGCATGTCCGGGAGACGATGCGTGGCCTGCTCGAAGACGTCCGGTCGGGCGCGTTCGCGCGAGAATGGATCGCGGAGATGGACGCAGGCGAGCCACACCTCGCGGAGCTGCGCGAGCAGGCGCGGAGCCAGGTGCTCGAGCAGGTCGGCCCGGAGCTCCGAGCGCTGATGCGGCGCGAGCGCTCGGGGGTCGAGGCTGGCTAGCTTCGGGGACGAAGTCGGCGTCGGCCTCCTCGGCTACGGGACCGTCGGCGCCGCGGTCGACCGACTGCTCGTCGGAAGCGCCGGCGAGATCGAACGCGCGACAGGCCATCGCCTTCGCGTCGTGCGCGCGCTCGTGCGCGATCCCGCTAAGGAGCGCCACTTCACGCCGAGTCCGGGCGTCCTGACGACGGACGCGGCGGAGATCCGCGACGACCCCGCGGTCGGCGTCGTTGCCGAGGTCATGGGCGGCCTCGAGCCCGCGGGAACGCACGTGCTCGAGCTCCTCGCAGCGGGAAAGCCGGTCGTGACCGCCAACAAGCAGCTCGTCGCGCAGCGTGGGTCGGAGCTGTTCGCGGCAGCCGCGGAAGCAGGCGTCCAGCTCCGCTTCGAGGCGAGCGTCTGTGCCGCCATCCCGGTCATCAAAGTCCTCCGAGAGGCGCTCGTGGTCACGAACGTCCACCGGGTCCTCGGGATCGTCAACGGGACGACCAACTTCATCCTCACCGAGATGGAGCGCGGCGCGACCTTCGACGAGGCACTCGCCGACGCGCAGCAGCGTGGCTTCGCGGAGGCCGACCCCACGGACGACGTCTCGGGCGCGGACGCGGCGGCGAAGATGGCGATCCTCGCCACGGTTGCGTTCGGTTCGCGCGTGACGCTCGACGACGTCGCGTACCGTGGCCTCGAGGAGCTTCCGCCCGGGCTGCCGGCGACGGCTCGTGAGCTGGAGATGGTCGTGCGGCTCGTCGGAGCAGCGACGGTCGTCGACGGCAGGTTCGACGTGCGCGTCCGCCCGGCGCTCGTCGATCGTCACCATCCGCTCGCGGCGGTCGAGGGCGCGTTCAACGCGGTCATGCTCCAGGGCGACGCGATCCGCGAGATCACGCTCGAGGGTCCTGGAGCCGGAGGAACCGAGACCGCGTCAGCGGTCGTCGCCGACATGGTCAGCGTCATCGGCACCACGGGCACCGGCTTCATGCACAACGACCCGTGCTGGCAGACGCTCGAGCGTCTGCCGCCCGGTGAGCTCCGTTCACCTTTCTACGTCCACCTCGAGGTCGACGACCGGCCGGGCGTGCTCGCCGACGTCGCACGACGATTCGCGGATCACCACGTCTCGGTGGCACGGCTCACTCAGGTCCCCGCGGGCGACGGAGCCGCGCTCCACGTCATTCTCCACGAAGCCCCCGAGCGCGAGGTCGACGCAGCGCTGCGCGACATCGCTCAGCTGTCCGAGATCCACGCGGCGCCGTCGGTCCTGCCCGTCGTCTCCGACCGCGGCGTTGCCGAGCTCGGTTGGGCATAGATGACTGCTGCCACGATCTCGCCCGTCCGGCAGCGCGTCCTGGCGCATCGGGCGTGAGCTTCGCAGCGGCCAGCTCTCGCCCCGGAGATGGGGACCTCGTGGCATCAGTCATCCAGAACTCGTTAGAACACACGGCATGCGCCCGTTGCTTGAGCGGTATCGAGAACGGCTCCCGGTCGACAGCTCGACCCCGGTCGTGTCGCTGGGCGAGGGATCGACTCCGCTCTTGCCCGCGCCGCGGATATCGGAGCGACTGGGTGTTCAGGTCTACCTGAAGTGGGAGGGTGCGAACCCGACCGGGAGCTTCAAGGACCGAGGCATGACCGTCGCGATCTCGAGAGCCCTCGAGCAGGGAGCGCAGGCCGTGGTCTGCGCCTCGACGGGGAACACGGCGGCGTCGGCGGCTGCCTATGCGGCGCGCGCGGGACTGCAGGCGCTCGTCCTCCAGCCTGCCGGCGCCGTTGCCTTCGGCAAACTGGCCCAGGCAAGCGCGCTCGGCGCACGCGTCCTCGAGGTGCGCGGAAGCTTCGACGACGGCCTATCCGCAGCAAGGGCGCTCGCCGACCGCGGGACGCACGTGCTCGTCAACTCGCTCAACCCGGATCGCCTCGAGGGCCAGAAGACGGCCGCGTTCGAGATCGTCGAGGAGCTCGGGTCGGCCCCCGATGTCCTGGCACTGCCATACGGCGGAGGCGGGAACCTGTGCGCGTACTGGCGCGGCTTCTCGGAGGCCGCGGCGGGCAAGCCGAGGATCCTCGCCGCAGAGGCATCGGAACGCGCGACCACCGTCGCCTCGGCCATCCGGATCACCAGCCCCGCGCATGCGGACGGCGCAGCTCGAGCGATTCGCGCCTCGGACGGCACTCTGGTCTCACTCGACGACGAGGAGATCATCCGTGCGTGGTACGAGCTGGCGCGCAGCGAAGGGGTCTTCTGCGAGCCGGCCTCCGCGGCGGGCATCGCCGCTCTCGCACACACGGGACTCGAGCCGGGGACGCGCGTCGTCTGTGTCGTGACCGGACACGGGTTGAAGGATCCCGAGACGGCTACGCGCTTCAACCCCCCGCCCATCGCCGTCGAACCCGATCCGGACGCCATCCTCGAGGCCACCCGATGAGCGGCGTGCGGGTTCGCGCGCCGGCGACCACGGCCAACGTCGGCCCCGGCTTCGACTGCGCGGCCGTCGCGCTCGACCTCTGGAACGAGCTCGAGGTCGGCGAGGGAGAGGACGAAGCCGATCTCGGGCACCTCGGCGTCAGGGCGTTCAGCCGACTTGCGCCCGTCGGCGGTCGCAGCTTCACGTTCACCGACCGGATCCCGCGGGAGCGCGGGCTCGGCTCGAGCGCCGCCGTGATCGCACTTGGACTCGTCGCCGCCGCGGCGGTACAGGGGCTCGACCCGAGCCCCGAGGAGCTCCTGGCCGAGGGGCTCGCCCTCGAAGGCCACGGCGACAACCTGGCGGCGGCACTCGCGGGCGGCGTATGCCTCACCGTGGGAACGACGATCGCCCGGCTCGGCGACGATGCGCCCGCGGCTCCCGTCGCGCTCGTCCCGGACACGACCGTCTCCACCGCCGCGGCGCGCGACGCCCTGCCTCCGGAGATCGCACATGCCGATGCGACCTTCACCGCGGGCCGAGCGGCGCTGCTCGGAGCAGCCCTCGCCTCCGGGTCGCTCGAGTTGTTCGCCGCGGCGCTCGAGGACCGCCTCCACGAGCGGTACCGCGCTGCCGGAGCCCCTCTGCTCGCGGCGGTGCGCGAGCAGCTGCCGACCGGCGCGATCGGCGCGACGATCTCGGGGTCCGGTCCGTCAGTGATCGTCTGGGCACGACCGGAGTCGGCATCCGAGTGCGCCCGCGAGCTCACCGCGCGCTTCCCCGACGTCCGCGTCCTATCTCTGTCCGTCACTCCCGAAGGAGCGCACGCACTGTGACCACCAACCCGTACCAGCACACCTCCGACCCGGCCAAGCGCCGCAGCGCCGCTCTCACCGACGGCCCCGACCGCGCGCCGGCCCGAGCCATGCTCAAGGGAATCGGCCTCACGGACGACGACCTCGCGCGCCCGCTCGTCGGCGTCGCCACGACCTGGATCGAGACGATGCCGTGCAACCTCAACCAGCGCACACTGGCCGGGCACGTCAAGCGCGGCATCCGCGCCGCGGGAGGCACGCCGCTCGAGTTCAACACGGTCTCGGTCTCGGACGGGGTGTCGATGGGAACGGAGGGCATGCGCGCCTCGCTCGTCTCGCGCGAGGTGATCGCCGACTCGATCGAGCTCGTCGCCCGCGGCCACCTGTTCGACGGCCTCGTGTGTCTCGTCGGCTGCGACAAGACCATCCCCTCGGCCGTCATGGCCCTCTGCCGGCTCGACCTCCCCGGGCTCGTCCTCTTCAACGGCTCGATCGCCCCGGGCCGCTTCCGCGGTCATGACGTGACGATCCAGGACGTGTTCGAGGGAGTCGGCGCGCACGCGGCCGGGGCGATGAGCGCGGACGAGCTGCACGAGCTCGAAGGCGCGGCCTGTCCGGGCGCAGGTGCCTGTGGAGGTCAGTTCACGGCGAACACGATGTCGACCGCGCTCGAGTTCCTCGGCATCAGCCCTGGGGGCCTGAACGGCATTCCCGCACTCGACCCTGCGAAGAACGAGGCGGCCGAACAGGCCGGAAGGCTGGTCATGGACGTCGTCCGCAGAGACCTGCGCCCGTCACAGATCGTCACGAGAGAGGCACTCGAGAACGCGGCCGCATCCGTCGCCGCCACCGGCGGCTCGACGAACGGCGTCCTCCACCTGCTCGCGATCGCGCGCGAGCTCGGGATTCCCTTCGAGCTCGAGGACTTCGAGCGCGTCGCAGCAAGGACCCCGGTCGTGGCCGACCTGAAGCCGGCGGGTCGCTTCGTCGCGACCGACATGCACGCGGCGGGAGGCGTCGCGCTCGTCGCGCGGGAGCTTCGCAGCGCCGGCCTCGTGCACGAGGAGGCGCCGAACGTCGACGGGCGAACGCTCGGCGAGATCGCCATGGCCGTCGTCGAATCGCCCGGCCAGGAAGTGGTCGTCTCGATCGACACGCCGCTGAAGCCGATCGGAGGGCTGGCGGTCCTACGCGGCAACCTCGCCCCCGAGGGCTGCGTGGTGAAGCTCGCCGGCCACGAACGCCAGCTGCATCGCGGGCCGGCGCGAGTCTTCGACTCCGAGGAGGCGTGCTTCGCGGCGGTGAAGGAGAGGGGCATCGCCCAAGGCGACGTCGTCGTCATCCGGTACGAAGGCCCCGCGGGAGGCCCGGGGATGCGCGAGATGCTGCACGTCACGGCCGCGATCGTCGGCGAGGGGCTCGGGGACGAGGTCGCGCTCGTCACGGACGGGCGCTTCTCGGGAGCGACACACGGCCTGATGGTCGGCCACGTCTGTCCGGAGGCAGCGCGCGGAGGCCCGCTGGCCGCACTGCGGGACGGCGACCAGGTCGTCGTCGACGTCGCCGGACGCGAGCTCCGCGTCGAGCTGTCCGACGACGAGCTCGAAACGCGCCTCGCCGACTGGGTCGCTCCTACTCCGCGCTACTCGAGCGGCGTCTTCGCCAAGTACGCCGCGCTCGTCTCGTCCGCGTCCGAGGGCGCCGTGACGGGGTAGTCAGAGGCTCGCGAGGAAGTCGCGCATCCGCTCGAGGGCGAGGGAGAGGTTCTCGCGCGAGCTCGCATACGAGATCCGCAGGTTGTCCGCGCCGAAGCGTCCGAAGGCGCTCCCTGCCAGCACCGCGACGCCGGCCTCCTCGAGGAGACGGTCGGCGACGTCGTCGGCCGAGATGGGCAGCTGCGAGACGTTCGGGAACGCGTAGAACGCGCCCCGCGGCGTACGGCAGGAGACGCCGGGAAGGTCGTTCAGGCCCGCGACGACGAGCTCTCGCCGAGCGCGGAACTCCTCCATCATCGCGCGCGGCTGGTCCTGAGGGCCCGTGAGCGCGGCCACCGCGGCGAGCTGGACGAACGGCGGCACGCACGAGGTCGAATTGACGAAGAACCGCACGAGGGGGTCGACGAGCGGCCCGGGAACGGCCGCGAACCCGCAGCGCCAGCCGGTCATCGCGTAGGTCTTCGAAAGGCCGTCGAGAACGATCGTCCGCTCGAGGAGGCCGTTGCGCGACGCGACGCTGGCGAACTCGCCCTCGTACAGCATCCGCGAGTAGATCTCGTCCGAGAGGATCCACGCCCCGCTTTCGCCGAGCAGTGCCGACGCGCTCGTGATCTCCTCCTCCGACAGCGCGCCTCCCGTCGGGTTCTGCGGCGAGTTGAGGATGACGAGCTTCGTCCGGTCGCCGAGCCGCGAGGCGAGGTCGTCGAGGTCGAATGCGAAGTCGCGCTCCTCGAGCAGCGGCAGCGGGACCGGCGTCGCTCCCGCCCAGCGGATCGCGGACTCGTAGATCGGGAACCCGGGATCCGGGTATACGACCTCGTCGCCGGGATCGCACGTGGCGAGGATCGTGAAGAAGAGGAACGGCTTCGCCCCGTTTCCCACCAGCACCTTCGCCGGGTCGACGGCCATGTCCCTCGTCTCGGAGAGGTACGCGGCGGCGACTTCCCGTAGCTCGTGCAGGCCGGCCGAGGGGCAGTAGTGCGTGTGGCCGGCCCGCATCGCTTCCCACGCCGCCTCGCACACGTGCGGCGGCGTGTCGAAGTCGGGCTCTCCGATCTCGAGGTGGATCACGTCACGACCCTGGCGTTCGAGCTCCCGCGCGCGCGCGAGCACGCTGAACGCGGTCTCCGTACCGAGACGGTCGATGCTCCGCGCGAGTCCCGGGTCGCTCAGTAGATCACCAGCCGATCGCGGTGCACCGCTTCCAGGCCACGCGGCCGCGCGGCGATCTCCGCCGCCCCGGCGGACGCCATGCCACGGGCAAACGCCGTGCCGTCGGAGCCGACGAGCTCGACGGCGTCCCCGGCGTCGAAGCGCCCCTCGCTGGCGACGACACCCACGGCGAGGAGGCTGCGGCTCTGGGTGGTGACGGCCCGGCGAGCGCCGTCGTCGACATGCAGGCGTCCGCTCACCGGCTTCCCGAACCGCAGCCACAGCTTGTACGCCGACAGCTCCCGATCGGCGCCGTGGAAGCGGGTGCCGCGGGGCTCGCCGGCGAGGATCGGCCCGAGCACCTCGGCGCCGACTCCGCCGGCGATGACAGTCGGTATGCCGGCCTCCGCGGCCATCCTCGCGGCCAGCACCTTGCTCCGCATCCCGCCGCGGCCGAGCTGCGACGCGGCGCCGAGCGCGGCCTCGTCGATCGCCGACCCCTCTCCCACCAGCTCCGCCTCCGGCGTCCCGGGAGCGCGTGTGTACACCCCCTCGACCTCCGTGAGGAGCACGAGCAGCCGTCCCCGCACGAGGATCGCAACCTGGGCCGCGAGCGCGTCGTTGTCCCCGAACGTGATCTCGTCGGTCGCCGTCGCATCGTTCTCGTTGACGATCGGCACCGAGCGCAGTCCGAACAGCGCCTGCAACGCATTGCGCGCGTTCACGTAGGCGGCACGGTCCGCGATGTCGGCGGCGGTCAGCAGCACCTGCGCAGCATGAAGCCCGTGAGGTCCCAGCGCCGCCTCCCACGCACGCTGGAGTCGACCCTGCCCGAGCGCGGACGCGGCCTGGAGCTTCGGAACCGCGCGTGGGCGGCGGTCGAGGCCAAGGTGCGGCAGGCCCAGCGCGATCGCGCCCGACGAGACGACAGCGACGGGCTCCCCGCTCTCGACGACGGCGGCGATCTCGTGCGCCCGTCGTTTCAGCACGCCGCGACGAACCGAGCCGCCGGGTCCCGCGACGAGGCCGGTCCCGAGCTTCACGACGATCGTCATCGGCTCTGCGTACCGTCGCCGACCACCCGGTACTGGCGCAGCCAGAGGTCGCGATACGTCACGGGCCCGCGCGGGCCCGGCGTCCAGTCGACGTTGATCCCCGTCTCCGGCGCGCCGGTCAGCTCGAAGCCATCGGTGAATCGGGTGGTTGCGTGCCAGAACGCGGCCGTGCCGCGGTAGGCGTCGAGGAAGCGCTCGGCCGCGTCCGCGTCCTCGGCGACGATGCCGGCGGCGAGCCCCGATGTCTCCTCGTTCGCGATGCGGACGGCATCTTCGAGACCGTCGACGACCGCAACCGTCACCGACGCCACGCGCTCCGGATCGTTCGCCCACTCGTAACCCAGCCGACGATCGAGAGGTCGCGCGCCGTCGACCGTGCCGCGCACGTCGAGCCCATACTCGGCGAAGAGCTCGAGCAGCGCCGGGAGGAGCTCGGCCGCTTCGCGATCGACGAGCGCGAGGTTGAGACGATTGCAGACCCCGAGCCGGTCGAGGCTCGCCTCCGCGAGGGCGAGCGTCTTCACACGCGACGCGGACCCGTGGACGTAGAGCACGCCGCCGCCCTCCGCGTGCGCCAGGGTGCGGACGCCCTGCTCGGCTGCGAGGCGCGCCAGCGCCGCGGTCGTCTCCCCGCTGCCTCGCAGGATGACCAGCGGAATGCGGCGAGGGAGCGAGACGAGGAGGCGAGCGCCCTCGCGGTCGGGCGAGCGGACGAGCCCGACCGCGCCGGACGGCAATCCGGCGGCCTCGAGCGCGGGTCGGAGCACGTCGTCGACGAGAGCGGTCACCGTCCGCAGAGCCGCTCCGCCCGTTCGCAGCACGACGGTGTTCAGGCTTTTGAGGAGCTGGCCCGCGACGTCGAGCGCGACGTTGGGCCGCGCCTCGAAGTTCGCGCCGACCGTTCCGATGGGGATGCGCCGCTCGCTCACGCGCAGGCCGTTCGGAAGCGTCCACGAGCCTGCCTCGCGCTCGAGCGGCTCGACCTCGGCCATGGCCTCGGCCTGTGCCGCGAGGCTCTCGACGCGGTCCTCGTCGAGCCGCAGGCGGTCGAGCATTCCCTCGTCGAGCCGACCTGTTGCGGCCGCGACGTCTGCGACATTCGCCTCGAGCAACGCTGTCCGTCGCCCTCGTACGAGGGCGGCCGCCCGACGCAGGGCGTCGGCGACGAGATCGTCCCGGAGCGCTGCGGTGGCCTGGTTGGCCGCCTCCGCCTCGCGCTCGATCGACTGTCGGAGCTCCATCGCTTCACTTTGTATACTGGCCGCCGGAAGCGAGGCACGCCTCGCTCCGCATCGAGAGAGGCTGAGGGACCGGCCCTGTGACGCCTCGGCAACCGACTCGGACGAGTCTCTCGTCCGACCAAGGTGCCAAGCCCGGACGGATGTGTCGAGCGAGAAGAGGAGGTCGTCGTGTCAGCTCTGCCCTCGTACTGCGTGAGTCTTCGCTGCCGGTCCTGCGGTCGCGAGCATCCCCTCGAGCCGGTCGGCATCTGCGCCGAGTGCTGGGGGCCTCTCGACCCGATCTACGACACGGAGGCACTTCGACGCTCGCTGAGCCGCGACCGGATCGCGTCGGGTCCGCGGTCTCTCTGGCGCTACTCGCCGCTCCTGCCCGTCTCCCCACCCGACGAGCCGCGACTTGCCCCAGGATTCACTCCGCTCGTCGAGGCGCCCCGTCTCGCCTCCGCCATCGGGGTCGGAAAGCTCTACCTGAAGCTCGACACGGCGAATCCCACCCACTCCTTCAAGGACCGGGTCGTCGCTGTCGCGGCCGCGAAGGCGCTCGAGCTCGGGCGCGGCACGCTCGCGTGCTCCTCGACCGGGAACCTGGCCAACGCCGTGGCGGCGCGTGCCGCCGCGGAAGGAATCGAGGCGGCCGTCTTCTGCCCCGCCGACCTCGAGCCCGAGAAGCTCACTGCGACCGCCGTGTACGGGGCGACGATCTACGCGGTCGACGGCACGTACGACGACTGCAGCCGCGTGACCGTCGAGCTGTCGTTCGTGCTCGACTGGGCCTTCGTCAACGTGGGGCTTCGGTCGTACTACGCCGAGGGCTCGAAGACGCTGGCGTACGAGATCGCCGAGCAGCTCGACTGGACGCTGCCCGACGCAGTCATCGGCCCGATCGCATCGGGTGCGCTCTTCTCGAAGGTGCACCAGGGGTTCGGCGAGCTCCTCGAGCTCGAGCTCGTCGAGGGCACCGGGCCACGGCTCTACGGCGGCCAGGCGGAAGGGTGCGCTCCCGTCGCGTCGGCGTTCGCCGAGGAACGGAGGGTCGTTCCGCTCAAGCCACAGACGGTGGCCCAGTCCCTCGCGATCGGCAATCCGGCGGACGGCGATCTCGCAGTCGCGTCCGCGCGGGCCTCCGGCGGTGCGATCCATGCCGTGTCCGAAGACGAGGTGGGCGAGAACATGGCGCTCCTGGCCGAGACGAGCGGCGTGTTCGGCGAGACTGCGGCAGGGGTCACTCTGGGCGCGCTTCGTGCAGCGGTCGCGGACGGCGCGGTCGGCGAGGGCGACACGGTCGTGCTGCTCGTGACCGGTGACGGTCTCAAGACGCCCCGGCCGATCGCCGACCGACTGCGCCCCGTCGAGATCGAGGCCGACGCGGATGCTCTCCTCGAGCGGCTCGCGGTCGGCACGTGACTTGCCACTTCACTTCGGAAAGAATCATTACTTTACTTCTTGAAGGAATGGCGCTAGGGTGGCAGGGATGACCCAGCGCGACCGGCTTGCTCTCCCCTTCGCCGTGCGCCGCTGCCTGTCGAGCCACCGGGGGGGGGCCGGGGGGGGCCCCCCGGCGGCCCCCCCCACCCCCCCGCCGCAGCCCCCCCCCC
>JBMDXR010000001.1:0-1989 GCA_048594925.1 Gaiellaceae bacterium | reverse complement strand
CCGGATCGTCCGTCCCTTGTCCGCGATCGCGCGCGCGACGGCCTGGCGGATCCACCAGGTCGCGTACGTCGAGAACTTGAAGCCCTTGCGGTGGTCGAACTTCTCGGCCGCGCGAACGAGCCCGATCGTGCCCTCCTGGATCAGGTCGAGGAAGGGCAGGCCCTGGTTCCGGTAGCGCTTGGCGATGGAGACCACGAGTCGGAGGTTCGCCTCCACCATCGCCTGCTTCGCGCTGTGATCCCCGCGCTCGATGCGCTTCGCGAGCTCCACCTCCTGCGCTGCGGTGAGCAGCGGAACGCGCCCGATGTCCTTGAGGAACAGCTGGAGCGAGTCGGTCGTGATCTCGGCCGCGGCCTCGAGCTCGACCTCGGCCTCGTCCTCCTCGTCCGGATGGACGACCGAGATCTGCGCCTCGTCCAGGGCGGCATAGAACTCGTCGAGCTGTGCCGGCTCGAGCTCGAGCTCGTCGAGCGCGAGCGCCACCTCGTCGGCGTCCAGGCGCCCGGTCTGCAGGCCGCTCTCCAGCAGCCGCTGCGCCTCGTCCGTCGCGAGCACGTCCTCGATCGGCACTCGCGTCGTCGCGCCCTCCGGTTCGCCTGCGGCCAGACTGCCCCCCTTCCTCGTCGGCGAGTCACACGGTAGTCGCACCTCCGGCCGTCGTCAAAGAAACGAGGATGGGTCTGCACCGATGGCATTCCTCCCGTCCGAAACGACGAGCGTGCCTCTCGACCGTCGGGTGCGTTTTCAGATGCGCCCCGGCGGAACTCGCAGGGCGATCACGCGTCCAGCGCCGACTTCGGCCACGAGCAGTGGGTGGGCACCCAGCTCCGAGTGCCGTTCGACGAGAAGCCACCACTCACCGGGCCGCGGAGGTCGACTGACGTATTTCGCCCTCGGGTAGAGACGAGTGATACGTCGGACCGGATCGCCGATGCGCAACCCCTTCGCCGTCCTCCAGCGGTTCCCGAAAAGACGCATCCCGGCCCAGGCGGCGCGGTCGAGGTTTCTCGCCCGGCAGGGACCTCGAGACCATGCAAACCCGATGTCGATTCCGATGTCCTCCCAGCGAACCGTGCAGACGTTGGACTCCGGCGTATCTCGTCCTCGTGACGTCGGGCGCCCGAACGCAGCCACAGCGTGACGATACGCGTTGCCACCGCTGAGTACCTGCCCATAGCGATACGGCCCGGCGCGCTCACCAAGAATGAGCGTGTAGTCGTTCGCAGCAGACTGGCCGACACCCGGCGCCCCGTGGCAGGAACTGGCGGAGGAGACAACCGCGGCAGCCAGGAGGACGAACGCCGCTCCCACCGCGCGGACGCGATGTCGGGCCCTCGTTTGCGGCCGCTCAGCAGCGTGCGCCAATGCTCTTGCCCATACACAGACGTCGTGGATCGCCCCGCTTGAGGGCGATGTGCAGGTGGGGCACCCCCGCCGTTCCCGAATATCCGAGCACTTGATCCCTCCGCACGGGCTGGTCCTTGCGAACGACGATCTTCGACAGATGCGCGTAGTAGGCCTCGTCCGACGTTCCGACCACGGTCAGCCGCTGACCTGCGAGCCTCGGGTCGGCCGAGTCGAGGGGGCCAATCCGAGGACCGATCTTCCCTTCGAAGAGCGCGCAGACCTTCGTTCCCACCGGGACGCCGATGTCGACGGCGCGATCGGATTGCCAGTTTCCCCGTGTGTGGGTTCCCGCATAGGGCCCGCCGAGGAACACACCCTTTCGTGCCAATGGATGCCCTGGCCGCACGCCGCACGGCACGGGCTCGGGAACCCGCGGTGGTCCGCCACAGCGTCCCGCCTGACAGCGGTACGCAGGAGCTGTCCAGTCGACGATCGAGGCCGCGTACGACGCGCGCGACCGGCTGCTCTCCGCAGCCCAGACCTCGTACGGCTACGACGAGAACGGGAACGAGCTCTCCGCCGGTTCGCGGACGTTCGCGTACGACCTCGCGAACCGCCTGGAATCGACGACCCTGGGCTCGA